>JBDTOO010000005.1:0-89205 GCA_039933215.1 Acidobacteriota bacterium | reverse complement strand
GGGTGCGCATGATCTCCGGGTCCCGGTAGTCCACCTCGCTGAAGAACTCGAGCGGACCGGGAGTGAAGGCGCCGACCCGCGCCCGGAGTGCGGGGTCCATCCAGTCCTTCACCGTCAGGATGTCGTGGTCGCGGAGGAAGGCCATGTACTGCGTGACGCCTTCAGCAAACCGGCGCGTGTGCTCGTCGGCGCTCGCGATCGGCGCCTGCGGCGGCAGCTTCGCGTTGCGCTGCTCCTCCATCGCGAGGAGCGCGTCGGCTCTCGCGAGCTCGCGCTCCATGATCGTCACTTCTTCGCGCCATGTGGACGGCACAAGCTGGACGTTCTTCAGATACCAGTCGTAGTTCTCGATCCCGACGCCGGAGGGTCCGGTCTTCGAGACCGTCTGCGCCTCGACCCACGCGGCGAAGTCGTCCGTCGCCTGCTTCGCGCGGTCGACGTCTTTCTTCAGGTCGCCGGGAGCGGACCCGACCTGCTTCGCGAGCCCCGCGAGGTCGTCGCTCTGCTGCCGAAGGCTCTTCGCGCCGAAGGTCCAGAGATCCTTCCCGGTGCCGGTGAGGTTCGCCTTCGCCTGGGCGAGGAGGCCGGGGATCGCGCGGATCCCCGCGTCCATCTCCCGGGCGCGGTCGGGCGTCAGGGGAAACCGGTACGTCCAGAGCTCCACGCCACCCCGGGCGAAGGGGCCCTCGCGCGCCGGCTGGTCGCTCTCCTCCGTGAAGACGGTCACATAAAAGGCCGGGTTGTTGGCCCACGGCCTCAGGACGCGATGGTCGAAATCGAGGCCGTTCAGCTCCGCCTGGACGATCCGGTAATCCACCTGCTGCGGGATGGGCCAGCCCTTCGGGTCGATGGCGGCGAGCCGCCGCTGCCACGCCGCGAGCTCGCTCTGCTGCGCGGCCATCGCGCGGGCGGAATAGTCCGGCACGCCGCCGGCGAGCTTCGGCTGCTGGAACGTCCGCCACTCGCCGAAGAAGGCCACCAGATCGTCGTAGCGGGCGCCCCCGGCGGGAGCCGCGGGAGGCCCGGGGGCGCCCGACAGACCCGCCGCGGAGAGAAGACCCGCAGCCATCCATCCAATTGCAGACAAAGTCATGTCCGGCCTCCGGGTTGTCGCCGTCTTTGAGGATTCGGCGCGGTCAACGATATCGCGCCGCCTGATCGAACCCGCGGATCAGAAGGCGGAGGTGTTGGCCACGCTCGAGAGGCGCCCGTTCGGGTTCGTGTAGACGCGGACGTCGCGTGAGTGGCTCACAGGATCACTTCAGCCCTTCGACGACATAGAGGTTGGAGAGCACGCGGATGTAGGTGTACGCCCACGAGCGTCCGTCGGGGGCGACCTGGATCGGCCGAATCCGGACGACGCCGGACAGGTCTTCGAGCGTGAGCTCCCTCCAGGGCTCGAGCGTTCCCGACGCGAGGTCGAGCCTCTGGACCTTGTTCGGCACGTCGAAGACCGGATTGACGAAGAGATGCTGGCCGTCCGAAGTCCATCCGACGAGCCGGGTTTCCCCGTCGAGACCTGCGGGCGCGACCGAAATGCGACGCGCCGCCCCGCCCGCGATCGGGACGATCAGGAAGTCCCCGCCGCGGCCGGTCCCGGCCAGGAACATTCCGTCCGGGGATACCAATACGACGTCGTAAACGTTGAGGTCCGCGGCGGCTTCGGGAATCGGGATGACGGTGAGTTTTCCGGACGAAATCTCGAGGACGACCAGCCGAAGCCCCCCTTTGGGGTCCGGAGTCTTGCAGAGAATTCGCTTTCCGTCGGAGAACCAACCCACGCCGTCGCATTCCGCTCTCCCGATCCGGCGGACTTCTCCGGCTCCCACGGGGACGAGAACCGGGTATTCGCCTCCTCCTTCGCTCGAAATGGCGACCACCGACTTCCCGTCCGGAGACAGGTGGGCGTCGCGTACCGTCTCGCTGAGGCGCACCGGAGGCGAGCCGTCGGTCGCGCGGAGAAAAAGCGCATTGCGGTCGTAGAAGAGCACCGTGCGGCCATCACTCGACAGATCGGAAAGGACGCTGTCATCGGTTGCGGAAAGCTCGCGCTCGCGAACCAGGGAGGGCGAAGAGCCTCGAACACCGACTCGCAGATCCCACCGCGCGAGCAGCAAACGGCCATCGGGCGCGATGTCGTAGAGACGCAGCTGACCCGGCCCCCGAACGATCTCTCGATGCTTGCCGGAAAGCGTGACCGCCATGAGAGGAGGACTGCTGTCGCGAACCTGTTTCTGTGGTGTAAACCAGATCTCCCGTCCGTCCGCTGACCACGCGAGTCCCGATGCGCCGGAAAACTCCCCCTCCCACAGAACTCGTTTCAGACCATCCAACGCCCGGACGGCCACGACGGATATCCCCTGCTGCATGAAGGCGATCCAGTTACCGTCCCGGGAAATCCTCAGGTTGCTGATCCTCTGGTCGGTCTCGTAGATCTTCTTGCCGAGGGGGTATTCCAGCCGGGTCTTTCCGCCGACATCGCGGGCGACGGCCAGTTGCGTGCCGTCAGGAGACCAGTCCGCGGTCACGACGTTTTCGAGGACGTCCCTTCCCGTCCCCCCTTCCAGCCCGGCCCTCACGAGAGTGCCGGGCTGGTAGGAGAAGGTGAAGAAACGGGGATCGCGGAGAAAGGCGATTTCGCTCGACGGCGAGATGGCGAGGAGCTTGGCCGGCGGCAGGTCGAGGGTGCGGGTCTCGCTGGATCCCGGGCGCGTCGAGAACAGGCGCATCGGGTCGCTATCCCAGGACGCGCTGTAGACGATTGTCTGGCCGTCGGGCGCAAAACGCCCGGACCAGACCACGCCGCGCCGGAACCCGACCTGGCTCCAGGTCGGCAGCTCCTCTCTTCCGCTCCGCTTGAGCCAGGGCGCCAGCAGGACTCCCGCTCCCACAGCCACGATACCCAGAGCGCCGAGAAGAGCGCCGCGCCGGCCGCGGCGGGCGGGAGCCCGACTGGCAGGGCTCACCGGCCGGAGCCCGTCGGAGCTGATGTCCGCCACGTGGTCCTTGAGCGTGGCGAGGTCTCGCGCCAGATCCCGAGTCGCCGCGTAACGTTCACCGGGGCTCTTGGCGAGACAGCGCTCGACGATCCATCTCAAGGGTGCGGGCGCATTCGGAGCTGCGGCGGAAAGGGGCGGAGGGTCTTCGTTGAGGATCGACGCCAGGGTTTCGACGCCCGTCTTCTTCTGAAACGCCCGCTTGCCGCTCACCATCTCGTAGAGGATCGAGCCGAACGCAAACTGGTCGGACCGAAAGTCCAGCACCCCGCCGCTCGCATGCTCGGGAGACATGTAGCCGATCGTTCCCATCAACACACCCGGGCCCGTGAGGCTCTCCGTGAGCAGATACGCTCCCTCGTCGCTTCCGACACCCGCTCGGGTCAGCTTCGCGAGGCCGAAATCCAGGATCTTGACGAGCCCCTCTTTCGTCACCATCACGTTCTCGGGCTTCAGGTCCCGGTGAACGATCCCGACCTCATGAGCCTTCGCCAGACCGTCGCCGATCTGTGCCGCGATGGAAAGCATCCTCCGCAGTCGAAGACCGCCCTCGATGAGCTTTCTCAGGGTCTCGCCCTCGACGCGCTCCATCGCGATGTAGGAGATCGAATTCGAAGTGCCGATGTCGTAGACCGTGACGATGTTCGGGTGATTCAGGGCGGAAGCCGCGCGCGCCTCGATCTCGAAACGCTTGAGGCGAGACGCGTCGGGGACGAACTCGTCCGGCAGGACCTTGATGGCGACCTCTCGCACGAGGCGCGTGTCGTGTGCCCGGTAGACCTCGCCCATGCCACCCGCACCGAGCGGGGCGAGGATTTCGTAGGGGCCAAGCCGCGTCCCGGAGGGCAATGTCATCGAATAGCCGTCGGGGGATTCTAGTCCGAAGGATGTATTCCCGGCGGCGATGACGCCGAGGGCGTTAGAACTCGATCCGCACGCCGCCGCGGAAGACGCGCTTGCTCAAAGCCTCGATCGGCGCGTTGAAACTCTCATTCTTCCGGAAGTCCGGGGTCTCCTGGGGATCGTATGTCCCGACGAACCCATCGCGTTGCAGTACGGTGCGGCTGTCCAGCAAATTGAAGCACGCGATTTGCGGAGTCACGGTTAACGATCCGATCCGAAACACCTTCGCAATCTGGAGATCGAGATCGTAGAGATCGGGCGCTCTATAGCGCGTCGCCTGTCCGATCTGAATGCCGGGCCTGTTGAAGTTCGAATCCCCGGTCACCACTTCCACCCAGTAGGGAATCGAAAAGCCCTGGCGGCCGAACAGATTCAGGCCGGCTTCGATTCCGAGCGGAAGCGCGACCATACCGCTCACATTGAATTGCCACTTCGAGTTGATGACTCCCTCGCCCGTCGGACCGTTGGCATTGGTGCCCGGGGTCTCGTTGTTCGGATTGAAGATCGCGCGCGGGCCGACGTGTTGTCGCCAGTCGTTGAAGGAGGCGCTCAATCGAGCCATCCAGCCGTGGGAGAACGACTTGAGCAGCTGGAGCTCCACCCCCTCGTACGTCTCGTTGGCATCCGGACGATTCCGGAGCTCGGTTCCCACGGGAGGTGGGTCCGTCAGTCCGTAATAAGGCTCGCTGAAGTTGACGACGAATCCGGCGCCATCGGTGAACGTACCCGTCGCATTGCCGAGATATCGATAGCTGTCGGCGCTCGTTCCGATCAGGTCGAAAAATAGAGGGTTGCGGGATTTGCGGTAGGTGTACGAAACAGAGCCCGACAAGTCGGATGCGATCTGCCGTTCGACCTGGAGGATGTACTCGTCCGTGACAGGGGGCTCGAAGCCGCTCGCGATCCGATTGACGGAGGCGGAGGATCCTGGATCGTTCGGGTCGACACCGACGAAGCCCTGGGGGTCGGAGAGGTTCACCTCGTCCCGTTCGACGCGGTCGTTTCCGTTTGCGTCGTTCCAGCTGTAGTAGAGGGCCGCGATGTCCGGGAATGCACTGATGAACCGGACCGGGGTGCTGCTCAGCTGGTCGGCGAATCGGGAATAGGAGGCGCGGAGCAGCGTGCGGTGTCGGCCAAGGGCGTACGTCGCCCCGACCCTGGGCTGAATTTGCCGCCGCGTGATCGGGTAATTCGAATCGCCGTCGTATTGGACGGCCGGTAGTAGCTCTGGAAAGACCGGATTGGCCGGAACCGACGCCGCCAGATTCCTCCCCTGCTGGTAGTCGAACCGGGCGCCGAAATTCAGCGTGAGGTTGCCCGCCTGGACCGTGTCACCGAAGAACGCGAAGTAGTGATTCACCTCGGATTTTTGATCCTGCCGGCGCGTGATCCCGACCTGGCGGTAAAACGCGTAGCCAACGAGCCCGTCCCCGGGCCAGCTCAACGCCTCGTCGGATCGGGTATGCCTGAATCCGAATCCGAACTTCAGCTCGTGACGCAGGCCGCCCGTGTCGAAGAAGGCCGACGCACTGGTTCCGGTCGATTGCTGCGAATCCCGGAACCGGCGGGACCAATAGCTCCGCTGCCAGATGAGATCGATGTCCTGCTCCGCCTGCTCGTCGATTCCTCCCTCGGGCTTCGCCGTCGAAACGGCCGTTACATACGAGACATAGAGGGAGGCGAAAAGCCGCGCGGACAGGACCTGTGAGTCCTCCACTCTGTAAGACTTCCCCGGGCGAACATTGTCTCCGGTCGAGGCTCTGGAAAAGTCCGGGCTGGCGAGGCCCAGATTGAGCCTCTTGAAATCGGTGTAGGTGAGAGCGAGCGCGTTGTCCGGCAGGAGCTGCGCGTTCAACTTCGCGTTCCAGTGCTCGAGCGTCTCCTGGCTCCGGACGGCCTCGCCCGTGTTCGAGAAGAATGTGTGGCCCAGGTAAGAGTTCCGCGCGGCGGCGCCCCAGACCCACAAATGGTCTTTCCAGGGCGAGCCACCGGCCTCGATTCCGAAATCCCACCCGGCGCCACCGGTGTACAGAACGCGAGCCGAGCCCTTGAGCCGGTTGGTGCCGCGCTTGGTAACGAGGTTGATTGTCACGCCAGGGGTGGCGAGCGACGGGTCGGAGCCGCCGGTCGCGACCTCGATGTCGCTCAAAGAATCGAAGTCGAAGAAGAGCGGAGAGATCCCTCCAAGGCTGATCGCGACACCGTCGAGGTTGTAGCTGTTCTGATCCGGGTGAGCGCCCTTACCGACGAAGAGGGGCTGTCTCGCATGCGGGTTGCCTCCCACGTTCACAGTTTCGATCAGGACGCCGGGTACCTGACGGAGGATGGCCCACGGATCCCGTGTCGTGGGGATACTCTCGAGCTCCTTTTGGCCGAAAGTCGCGCCCGTCTGGATCTTGCGGTTGTCCAGAGCGGGCGCGTCCCCATGGACCGTGACGTCCTCCACCGCGCCCGCGACGGGCATCGTGATCGAGATCACCGAGCTCTTACCGAGAACGACGGTCACGTCTCGGCGCACCGTTTCGAATCCCGTCCGATCGAGTCGCACGGCGTATGCGCCCGGCGAAAGGTTCAAGAAGTGGAAATCGCCGTTCGCACCGGTCTGCGCGGTTTGCACCGCGCCCGATCCTGTGAGCGCCACGGTGACGCCGATCACCGAATGGCCTTGAGCGTCAAGAGCGGTGCCGTAGAGATTCCCGGTCGGCGACGGGGCCTGAGCTGCCGCGCGAGCCGCCATAACCCACACGCTGAACAGCACCACCGCGGACGCCCGCTCGAACCTCATGGGGTCTCCGGAGACGGTAACGTCATTCTGTTTCCGGGAAAGTAGCCTGTCAATCGGGTGCGATTCTCACCACGGCCTGCAGCCGTCGCGTGACTGACTGCCTTTCTCAGCGGACGGTCTTGGTCGTGGAAGAAGAGGTTTCCGACGCCGCGCGGAAGACCAGACGGACGAGACCCAACCGCACGGCGTCGCCGTCGGATAACGCGATCGGCTCCGTCACACGGTGGTCTCCGACCCATGTGCCGTTCTTGCTCATCAGGTCCACGAGCGTCGCCGTGTCGCCGTGGACCGTGATCCGGGCATGGCGGCGAGAAATGGAAGCGTCGGGGATGGAGCCGCGGGCGCCCGGGTCGCGTCCGAGGATGTTCTCGCCTTCTGCGAGCGGTACCTCTCGCTCGCCCCAGATCAGGCGGCACCCGGGAGGCGGCGCCGGAGAGGTCGCGCCCTCGAAGGCGTAGCCGTAGCCGTGCACGGTGCGGATGAGTCGGGCGTCCTTCGCGGTCTCGGAGAGCAGCGAGCGGATCTCGTTGATGAGAGTCGTGAGGCTCGTGTCGGACACGAACGTCTCCGGCCAGAGCGCTCGCTGCAGCTCGTCCTTCGAAAGAGCGCGCGGGCGGTTCTCCACGAGCATCGACAGCAGCTGAAAAGCCCTCGTGGAGAGGTGCAGGGGCTGGGCGCCGCGAAACACCTGGTGGCGATCCGTGTCGAGCGTGACGGTTCCCAGATCGAATCGCATTTGAGGACTTTCTGAGGATTCTACAAGGACATCCCCGAGGCCGCCGATTCACGATCGGACGCCGAAAAGCGATCGTCCGAAAGGAGTCTCGAATGCGTTCCGTGCCCGAAATGGCAACCGTCCCAAAGGGGAGAGCCGTCCTGGCCAGAGCGGCGCTGGTGATCCTGGCCGCGTCGGCAATTCTGGTTTCTGCCTGCAAAGACGACCCGTATGCTCCGACCCAGCCGCATAGCGAGGTCACATCAATTCCGGGTCTTCCACCACCCGCTTCCGGCGTGCCGATGGTCACGTCCGCGGAGCCGACGAGGAACTATTACCCGCGCGCCGGTTGGATCATCCGTGGAAAAAACTTGTTTCCGGACCCGGTCGCCACCTTCGAGGCGGGAGCTTCGGTATTCGAAATGAGCGTCCAGGAATCCGTCTTCAACGGCACGCGCGTGGGAATCGTGGTTCCGGGGAATGTCCCGCCGGGGCCGTATACGCCGTGCGTTCGAACCCCCTCCGGGAAGGGCTGCGGCAATTTTTCCGTGACGGTGAACTAGCCCGCCCCACACATGGACCGTCTTTCCGAAATCGAAAGGAACTGAAAATGAATTGCGCCACGAAAAGCGGAGCGGATGAAACCCGGGTGGCAAAGCGCGGCGGCAACCGCCGCTTCCGAGTCCTGGTCTCCGCCTTTGCCGCTCTGGCTGCCGGCTTCGCCGCCGCCGCTTCTGCGGAGACTTTCACGGCATTCCCGATTCCCGGCTCCGTGATCGGCCTCGCGGCCGGCCCGGACGGCAACCTCTGGTACGTCGGAAACCGAGGCCGCATTGGGCGCATGACCATGGCGGGTGATGTGACGGAATTCTCCACACCCGATCGAGTTACCGAGCTCGGCGGCATCGCCGCCGGCCCGGACGGAAATCTCTGGTTCACCGAGGTCCGCGGGGCCATCGGACGGATCTCCACAGCCGGGGTCGTCACCGAGTTTTCGATCCCGACGACGGACGGATTTCCGTTGGCGATCGCGGCGGGCCCCGACGGCAATGTCTGGTTCACCGAGAGGTCGAGCTCGAGGATCGGCCGGATCACGCCGGCCGGAGTCATCACCGAATTCACCGTGACCCACGCCGACCCTTCTAGGATCGCCGCCGGTTCCGATGGTCACGTCTGGTTCAGCGAATACTACGGGGCCGCCATCGGACGGATCGACGCCGCGGGCCATACAAGAATATTTTCCATCCGAGACGAGAATTGGGCCAAGGACCTCTCGCTGGGCGCGGACGGCAACCTCTGGTTCACGGAAGCGGCGCCCACGATCGGTCGAATCACCCCGGCCGGCGCCATCACCGAATTCCCCGTACCGTCCGGCGCCGCCGGTTCCCATATCGTCGCGGGCCCGGACGGCAACCTCTGGTTCACGGAGGACCAGACGGAAAGGATCGGCCGGATTTCACCCGATGGCGTCGTCACGGAGATCCCGATCTCCGGGGGGATCGGCGCGCCCAGCGGCCCCCTCGTCCTGGGACCGGACCGCCATGTCTGGCTCGCTGCGGGGAACCAGCTCGTGCGGATCACGTCGGAGGGGACGAATGCCTGCGTGCCGGACGCGACGACACTCTGCTTGCGCGGCGGACGGTTCGCGGTCACGACCCAGTGGATCGCCAACGGGACGATCGGTTCCGGGCAGGCGGTCGCCATCACGCCGGATGCCGGCTACTTCACCTTCTTCGGCCCGAACAACGTCGAGATCGTCGTGAAGGTGTTGAACGGCTGCAGCATCAATTCGCACACCTGGGTGTTCGCGGCGGGGCTCACGAACGTCTACGTGGTCCTGACTGTCGTCGACGTGGAGACCGGCGCGGCCCGCAGCTACTCCAATTCGCCCGGCACACCGTTCCCGCCGATCCTGGACACGGGCGCCTTCGCGAGCTGTCCCTAGAGCGTCGAGCTCGCCGGGACAACGCCTCTTCCGCAATTCATTGGAGGTCTCTCATGAACCGAAAGACTGGAACCTCGCTCCTCTCCATTCTCTCGAGGGTCTTGGTTCTGCTTTTCCTCACCGGAGGGAAAGCCACCGCGGGCATCAACACCTGGACCACGCACGGACCGGCAGGGGATTCCATCGGGGCTTTGGCCATCGATCCGACGACCCCGTCCATTCTCTACGCGTTCAGCAACCAGGGGCTGTTCAAGAGCACCGACAGCGGCAGCACATGGAATTTCATCCATTCCGACGCAACTCCTGAGGCGTCCGTACGGGCACTCGCTGTCGATCCGGCCAGGCCGGGGAACCTCTATGCCGCTACGAACAGAGCGGTTTTTCGAAGCGTCAACGACGGTGTCAGCTGGACCTGGGCCAGCAGGGGACTTCCCAATTTCGACGTCACGGCACTCGTTATCAGCCCCGGTAACCCGTCCACCATCTATGTGGGCACTAACGAATACGGGTGCGACGGACCGTGCGTCTTCAGGAGCACGGACAACGGGCTGAGCTGGCGATCCAGCGGGATGGCTCAAAATCCTCCCGACATCGCAGTGCTCACCGTCGATCCGACGAGGTCGGCCACTCTCTACGCCGGGACGTTCTGGAACCAGGGTCTCTACAGGACCATCGACTCCGGTCACACCTGGTCGAGCGTCGGGCTGAACGGCCTGGCCGTCTTTGATCTCGTCATCGATCCGCTGGCACCCGCGACGCTCTACGCGGGCACGAGCATGGGGGTGTTCAGAAGCAGGGACGCCGGACAGAACTGGACTGCGGTCAACGCAGGTCTGCCCGGAACGGGTGCGATCGGAGCGCTCGCGATCGATCCTCGAAACCCGGCGAACCTCTACGCCACCACAGTCGTAGGCCTCTATAGAACCAGAGACGGCGGCAATAGCTGGACGGCAATGAGCATGGAAGGCTTACCCGGGAAGAGCGTCAATACCCTCGTCATCGACCCCCTGAACCCGGCGAGGCTCTTTGCCGCGACATCCGAGGGAGTCTTCGAATACACCACCGGCCTTGGACTCTGCACCCCGGATGTCACGACCCTCTGCCTGAGCGGAAATCGTTTTGCGGTCACCGCCCGGTGGACGACCGCGTCGGCGAGCGGACCGGGACAGGCTGCCGCTCTCACGGAAGACGCCGGCTACTTCACATTCTTCGACTCGCAGAACGTCGAAGTCGTGGCGAAGGTCCTGAACGGTTGTGCCGTCAACAACCGCACGTGGGTGTTCGTGACGGGGCTCACGAACGTCGGCGTCGTCGTCACGGTCGTCGACAGGGAAACGGGGGCGGTCAAGGCCTTCGAGAACCCGAACGGCACGCCGTTCCAACCCGTCCTGGACACCGAGGCCTTTTCGAGTTGCCCCTAGATCGCCCTTGGTCCGATTGAAAGGAAGGATCCCATGCATCACGGGTCGGGAGCGCGGGCGAATTCTGGAATCGTGATCGTTTTTCTTGCTCTCGTCGGGGCGGGCGTCGCCACGCTCCTACCGGCCCAGACGCTGACGTATTTCAACCTTCCCACGCAAGGGAGTCGCCCGGGCGGGATCACGGTCGGGCCGGACGGCGCGCTCTGGTTCAATGAAATCGCCGCCCCGAAGATCGGCAGGATCGAGCTGACGGTCGTCGACCGCGACACCGGTGCCATCAAGACCTACGAGAACCCGCTCGGCACGCCGTTCCAACCCATCCAGGACACGGGCGCGTTCTCGAGTTGCCCGGCCGCCGGCCTCGCGACTCTCCCGTGAACGCGTCCGTGTTGTCCGCAGGAGGACACACACCAATACACGGGGACGCGTTCCAGCCGATCCAGGACACCTCCTTCGGAGTCTGCCCGTTGAGAGCAACCGGACGTGGTCGGCGCCGCTCAGAAGGCGGAGGTGTCGGCCGCGCTCGAGAGGTCGGAAGGATCCCGCGAAAAGAAAATCGCCCTCTCCCCCGGCGGAGAGAGGGCGAACGTGTAAGCGGGACGGCCTACTTGCCGACGACCTTCACCACCGCGGTCGAGCCGGGGATCTTCTCCCCCTCCATCGGCTCGAAGCGGCCGCCGAGACAGCTTCCGAGGAACTTTTCCGCGCGGGCGTTGAAGTCGATCCGGTTCTCGGGGCGCGCGAACCCGTGGCCCTCGTCCGAGTACAGCACGTAGGTCACGTTGCCCTTGTTCTTCTCGATGGCGTCGACGATCTGCTCGGACTCCTTCACGTTGACGCGCGGGTCGTTGGCTCCCTGGCCGATCAGCAGCGGCCGGGTGATCTTGTCCGCCTGGAAGAGCGGCGAGGCGTTTTTGATGAGATCGGCGTCCTTGGGATCGTCGACGTTGCCCATGCGCGAATCGAACTTCGCGCGGATCGGCTTCCAGTAGGGAGGAATCGACGCGATCAGCGTCTTGATGTTCGAGGGCCCGACGATGTCGACGTTGCAGGCGAAGACGTCCGTGTTGCGCGTCGCCGCTTCGAGCGCGACGTAGCCGCCGTAGGAGCCGCCGTACACAGCGATCCTCTTCGGGTCCGCGACCCCCTGGTGGACCGCCCACTTCGCCGCGTCGACGACGTCGTCCTGCATCTTGAGCCCCCACTGGCGGTTTCCGGCGTTCAGGAACTTCTTGCCGTAGCCGGTGGACGAGCGAAAGTTCACCTGAAGGACCGCGTAGCCGCGATTCGCCAGCCACTGCGTCGTGCCGTTGTATCCCCACGTGTCCCGGCCCCAGGGACCGCCGTGGACGAACAGGATGAGAGGAAGCGCCTTCGGCGCGACGCCGACCGGAAGCGTCAGGTAGGAATTCAATTTCAACCCGTCGCGCGCCGGGATCACGACCGGCTTCATCTCGGCGAGGGGAAGGCCTTCGAGCTTCGGCTGCGCGGTGAAGAGGAGCGTGCCCTTCTTCGCCGTGCGATCCCACTTGTACCAGGAGACGGGCCCCCGGTCCGACGTGAAGGCGACGAGCCAGGCGTCGTCGGCTGCCGTGCGGTTGACGACGCTGAAGTCGCCCGTGTTCAACTTGCGGATCCCATCGAAGTCTCCCTGCACGGAAGGGTCGAGGACCTTCCACGTGGAGCGGCCGGGCTCGAAGGAAACGGCCTGGACCACGTGGGACTTCGGCTGGATCAGGACCGCGCCGGCGTCCACCTCGGGCGAGGCCGCCAGGACCTTCTCGGAGCCGGTCGCCAGGTCCCGCTGGACGAGACGGGCCGTGTCGGTGCCGACGGACGACATGAGGTACGCCGACTTGCCGTCCTGGGCGAAGTCCTCGAACCCGACGATCTCGTCCGGGCCGACCTTGAGCAGGGATTTCCACGGGGACTTCGCGTCGTCGCGGACGCGGATCTCCGTGCCGCCGTCCGGCGTGTTCACCTCGGCCGCGCGAACCTGGAACCGGGAGTCGGCGCCCCAGCCGGCCACGTCGCCCGGATTCTCGGTGTCGAGCGTCAGCGCGCCGGTCGCGAGGTTCAAGCGGTGCACGTCCATCAGCTGCCGGTTGCGCAGGTTCATCTGGAGCAGGACTTCGTTCGGGAAGTCCTGGCTGATGTCCGCGACGCCCGCCCGCACGCCCTGGTAGGGCGTGTAGTCGCGAACGTTGTTCGACGCGAGGTCGACGCCGAAGACGTGGAAGTTCTCGTCGCCGTCGTTGTCCTGGATGTAGAGGAGAGTCTTGTTGTCCTGCGCCCAGAAGTACTGCCGGATGCCGCGCTTCTTGTCGGCCGTGATCATCTTGTCGTCGTCCTTGCCCACGGTCTTGACCCAGACCTGCAGGACGTTCTTCTTGTCGGGCGCGACCCACGCCAGGCGCTGGCCGTCCGGCGAGAGCCGGGGCTGCGCCTTCTCGGGGTTGCCGAAGAGGACGTCGCGGGAGATCACGGGCGGCAGCTCGGCGGGCAGTCGGCCGGGGACGGCGAGCGCCACGAAGAGCGCGGCCGCGCGGACGGACCTCCGGAAGAAAATCGGTGTCGGCATAGAAGTCGAGCCTCCTGTTTGCGCCACCATATGCCGGGCGGCGGCGTGCGGAGCCGCAAATCCGCTCCGGCGGCGAAGCCTCAGTCCTCGGTTCGCACCCGTCCGCGGCCCGATTTGACGTGCCCCCTCTGGACTTTGGCCGTCAGACGGCGCTCCCGGGCCGCTTTCGAGGGCTTCGTCTTCCGCCGCGTCCGGGGCTTCACGGCGGCGCGGCGCAGGAGATCGACCAGCCGCGCCCGGGCTTCCGCCCGGTTTCGCGCCTGCGTCCGGTGCTCGCGGCTGTCGATGACGAGGAGGCCCTCGGCCGTCATTCGCTTGCCGGCGAGCGCGGCGAGCCGGGCTTGGACGTCGGCGGGCAGCGAAGAAGCGGCCACGTCGAAGCGAAGCTCGACCGCCGTCGCGACCTTGTTGACGTTTTGACCTCCGGGCCCCGATGCGCGGACGAACCGTTCGTCGAGCTCGTCCTCGCGAACGACGATCGCCGGCGTCACGTGGAGCATCGCTCGTTCCCTCCGCCGCGGCCGCGCCTCTCTAAACCCGCGCGCGCGCCGCACGTATCATCTTCCTCATACGAGGATAGGGGGAAACGATGCGAATCGCACGGGCCCTGGCGCTTCTTGGCGCGCTCGCCGCCGCGGCCTCCGCGCAGGCGGCGGAACGGATCCGATACGTCATCTACACGGCCGACGGGTCGAAGGCCGGCGAACAGGTCACGACCTACGAATCGGGCGGCCGCGTCCGCGTCCATTTCATCTTCAAGGACAACGGCCGCGGGCCGGAGCTCGACGAGGAATACCGCCTCGCGCCCGACGGCACCTACGCCGAATACCGCGTGAAGGGCACGTCCACGTACGGCAACCCGGTGGACGAACACTTCGCGAAAACGGGCGATCGGGCCGTCTGGAGCTCCTCCTCGGAGAAGGGCGAGCGTCGCGTCTCCGGGCCGGCCATGTACGTGCCGCTGAACGGCTCGGGCGACGTCGCCTCGGTCTCGATCGCCGCGATCGCGGCGCGGCCGGACGGCAAGCTGCCCCTCCTCCCGTCCGGCACCCTCACGCAGCGCAGGCTGGACGAAGTCGAGGTCTCGCAGGGCGGCAGGAGCCAGCGCGTGCAGCTCGTCGCGCAATCCGGCCAGGGGCTGACGCCGTCGTTCTACTGGGCGACGACGGGCGAGAAGCCGAGGCTCTTCGCATCCATCGCGCCCGGCTTCGCCGCCGGCATCGAGGAAGGATGGGAGGACACTCGCGGCACGCTCGAGACGCGGCAGAAACAGGCCGAGGCCGCGCTCCTCGCGGACATGGCTTCGCGGCTCATGAAGCCGCTTCCCGGCCTGACGGTGATCCGCAACGCCCGAGTCTTCGACAGCGAGAACGCGCGGCTGGGCGCCCCCTCCGACGTCTACGTGCTGCGCGGCCGCATTACGGCGATCCTCCCGGCCGGATCCCCGGTCCGCGGAGCGGACAACGAGATCGACGCCGGGGGACGCGTGATGCTTCCCGGCCTCTTCGACATGCATTCGCACGTCGACCGCTGGTCGGGCGGCCTCGACCTCGCCGCCGGCGTAACCACGATCCGCGACATGGGCAGCGACAATCCGACGCTGCAGCAGATGATCGACGACCGGGCCTCGGGGAAGCTGCTCTTCCCGCACATCGTCCCGGCGGGGTACCTCGAGGGCGAGAGTCCCTTCGCCTCCCGCGGTGGCTTCGTCGTCAAGGACCTGCAGGGCGCGAAGGACGCCGTCGACTGGTACGCCGAGCGCGGCTACCCGCAGATGAAGATCTACAACTCGTTTCCAAAGGAGCTCGTGCGCGACACGGTCGCCTACGCGCACAGCCGAGGCATGCGGGTCAGCGGGCACGTGCCGGCGTTCATGCGCGCGAGCGAGGTGGTCGAGCAGGGATTTGACGAGATCCAGCACATCAACCAGGTGATGCTGAACTTCTTCGTCACTCCGACGACCGACACGCGCACGCTCGAGCGCTTCTACCTGGTTGCGGAGAAGACCGCGGGCCTCGACTTCGACTCGAAGCCGGTCCAGGACTTCATCGCGCTCCTGAAAAAGGAGCCGACGGTCATCGACCCGACCCTCACGACCTTCGACTTCCTGCGCCAGCGCGACGGAGAGATACCGCAGGCCTACGCCGCCGTGTTCGACCACCTGCCGATCGACGTGCAGCGCTCCCGCCGCGTCGGCCAGATGAAGATCCCGGACGCGGCGACGGCCGCGCGCTACGAGAAGTCGTACGCGAAGCTGATCGAGTTCGTCGGCCGGTTGTACCGGGCGGGGATCCCGATCGTCGCGGGGACCGACGAGCTGCCGGGGTTCACCCTGCAGCGGGAGCTCGAGCTGTACGTCCAGGCCGGGCTGACGCCCGCGCAGGCTCTTCAGGTGGCGACGTGGAACGGCGCGAAATACACCCGGACGCTCGCCGACCGCGGCTCGATCACATCGGGCAAGCTCGCCGACCTCGTGCTCTTCGACGGCGACCCGACGACGACGATCGGGGACATCCGGAAGGTGGCCCTGGTGATCACGCAGGGCAAGGTCGTGTCGCCCGCCGCCCTCGACCGGGAGCTCGGCATCGCGCCGTTCGTGACGGCGATGCCGACGGTCCAGGAGGCAGCGCCTCGCCGTTGAGAGAAGAGGAAAGAGGAGAGAGGAGAGGCGACCTCTCAACTTCCGCCGATCCGTAACATCCGCTCGCATCGCGAATAGTCTCCGCGCGATTCCGCGCGGAGGAGGTTCGCGATGCGGGAGCCTCCCGGGTCGCGCCGCAGCGCGACCCGGGAGGCGACGTCTAGTCTCTCCCGGATATCAGGTGCACGATGGCGACGAAGAGCGCGGCGCCGATGATCGACCAGAGGATCGGAAACGGATGGCGGTCGATCGTGATCACGAACGGCTCGGGCAGGTGCATCTTCGTCGCAAGCCAGCTTCCGAGAAGCGCGCCGACGAACCCGATGACGATCGAGACGATGAATCCGCCCGACGTCCCGCCGCCGATCGCCCGCCCGATGGCGCCGCAGATCGCCGCCACGACCAGGAGCACGAGGAGACCCGGAAGGGAAAAGTGCATGGTGCCCTCCTGACGCCGGCGGCAGGATACAGCACCGGGGAGACCCTCTAGCCGAGCGCCTGCACGAGGTCCTCGATCAGGTCGTCCGGGTGCTCGAGACCCACGGACACCCGGAGCAGGTTCTGCGGAACGGTCGAAGCCGGCCCCTCGGAGGAAGCGCGATGCTCGATCGTGCTCTCCGTGCCGCCGAGGCTGGTGGCGTTCAAGAACAGATTCACGCGGGACGCCACCTCGATCGCTCGCTCGCGGCCGCCCGCGATCCGGAGCGAGAGCATGCCGCCGAAGGCCTTCATCTGGCGCCGCGCGATCTCGTGGCCGGGATGGGACGACAGCCCCGGGTAATGGACCGCCTCGACACCCGGGTGGGCCTCGAGGGCGCGCGCCACGGCGAGCGCGTTCGAAGAGTGGCGCTCGACGCGGCAGGCGAGGGAGCGCAGGCCGCGGAGCACCAGCCACGAGTTGAACGGGGAGGCCACGGCGCCGAGCACGTGGCGGGTGTGCAGGACCCGGGCGACGAGATCGTCGCGGCGGCGGAAGACGAGGGCGCCGCCCTGCACGTCGCTGTGCCCGCCGAGGTACTTCGTCGTCGAGTGCACGACGGCGTCCGCGCCCAGATCGAGCGGCCGCTGGAGGACGGGCGACGCGAACGTCCCGTCCACGATGAGGCGGGCGCCGGCGTCCCTGGCGATCGCGGCCACGGCGGGAATGTCGACGAGGCCGATCAGGGGGTTCGTCGGCGTCTCCGTCCAGATGAGCCGCGTCTCCGGCCGAATGGCGCCGCGCACCTTGTCGAGGTCCGTCATGTCGACGATCGTCGCCTCCATCCCCCAGCGGGGGAAGTACTCCTTCGCGATCGTCCGGAAGTCGTAATAGATGTCCTGGTGCAGAACGACGTGCGTCCCCTCGGGGAACGCCTGCAGGTACGCCGCACCGGCGGCGAGCCCGGACGCGAACACGAGCGCGGCCTCGCCCCCCTCGATGGCGGCGAGCGCGTCTTCCAGACGGGTCTGCGTCGGGTTGCTCTCGCGGATGTACATGTAGCCGTGCGGCGTCTGCCCGGCCGGACCGTGCTCGAAGGTCGTCGACAGGTGGATCGGAGGGGCGATGGCGCCGGTGTCGGGATCGGGCTCGCCGCCCGCATGGACCGCGATGGTCTCGAATCTCACGCCGCCTCCCCTCCGCTCGGGCTCCCGCAGCGCGATGGCGGAGTCCCCCGAAGACGAGCTCTCATCCGGGGGCTCGCTCCCCTTCGCCCGGACCGACGGACGGCTTGCCGGCGCCGAAACGCTGTTTCAGGCCGGACACGCGCCAGCGAAACCAGTCGCGGCCGCATCGGCGGAGACTCACGAGAAACGGGCGCAGGTCGCGGCGGTCGAGAAACGCCGCGGCCCGGATGAGGCGCAGGTTCTTCCACAGCGCGAAGAGCTCGCGCCGGAGGCTGCGATCGGACCGCTTGTTCCAGAGCGTCTCGATGTACGCGGAGAGCCAGACCCAGGCGACCCCGTCCGGGTAGGGGCGCGGCGGCGGAGCGGGACGCCCGGAAAACGCGTCGTGCACCGCCGTCGGCAGATCCCGTCCGATCGCCGTCGAGAGGTTCGTCGCGCGGACGAAGCGCACGTCCGCCTTGATGAGCACGAGGCTCTCGTCGGTCGGGTCGCGCCGGAACTCGAGCGCCATCGGCCCGTAATACCCGGCGTGACGGACAAACCGCGTCGCCGCGTCGATCGCTTCTTCGTCGTGGCGGCTCTCGCAGAAGACGTTGGCGCCCATCTCGTAGGGATGGACGAACTTCCCGCCCTTCGAATACGTGTGGAGCTTCAACCGCCGGACCGAATAGACGGCGCGGGACTCGTGATCGGGGCCGACCGCCATGCAGACCCCCACGCAGCGGTCCGCGGTGCCGGGGACCACCTGCATGATCGTGGGGAACTCCCCCGCCCGCGCGAAGATCTCCAGGCAGACCTTCTCGATCCCCTCCCGGTCTTCCGGGGCGACGCGCGTGTACCGGCCGGTCCGGGCGTCGGCCGGAGCGGTGCCCGCCGTGGTCTTCAGGATGAACTCGTGCCGCTCGAGGTCAAGGTTCTGGACGATGGTCCGCAGCTCCGCTTCCGTTTGCGCTTTGTAGAAGTTCGGGGTGCGGATACCGATCTCCTGCGCCATCCGATAGCACCGGCTGACGTCCATGAGCGGCTCGAGCGTCTCCCAGGGCGGCGTGGTCAGGACGAAGCTCCGGGAGAGGCGCTCGTGGTTTTTCGCCACCAGCATCAGATAGTCGTCGTTGGTCGCCATGAGCATCCCGCCGCCGTCGCGGCCGAGCTCATCGAGGAAACTCAGCGTCTCTTGCGGGTCCTTCTCGACCCGATACTTCGCCTTCAGGTACCGCGAGTGAAAGCCGAGCGCGGTCGGGTCGTGATCCACGCCGACGACCCGGAGACCCGCTCGCCCCAGGGACTGGATCGCCGCCACGCCGCGCGGGTGCTCGATGCCGAGGATGACCACCCGGGACGGGTTGCTTCCCGCGCCGATTTCGGCTGGCATATGAGGTGTCACTCTAGCAGCCTGCCGGCCGGGAAATGAGTGCACACGGAGGAGGACGCATGAAGAACACCGATCCCCGGGTCGACGCATACATCGCGAAATCGGCGCCCTTCGCGAAACCGATCCTGCGCCGCCTGCGCGAGCTCGTGCACAAGGCTTCTCCCGAAGTCGAAGAGACGTTGAAGTGGGGCATGCCGTCCTTCATCCATCGCGGCAAGATCCTCTGCGGGATGGCCGCCTTCAAGGAGCACTGCACGTTCGGCTTCTGGCACGGCGGCATGGTCGAAGTGCTCCGCGCCGGCGGTGAGGAAGCCGAATCCGCGATGGGCAGCTTCGGGCGCCTGACCGGCCTCGGCGACCTGCCGTCGGACGCGAAAATGTCCGGCTACATCCGAAAGGCGACCGCGTTGACCGAGTCGGACGTTCCCGCGCGCCCGCCCAGGGCGCGACAGCCCGCCACGCCGGCCCCGGTCCCGCCGGACCTCGCGGCGGGGCTGAAGAAGAACAAGCCGGCCGCGAAGACCTTCCAGGCGTTTGCTCCGAGCCACCGCAACGAGTACGTCGAGTGGATCACGGAGGCCAGGCGGCCGGAGACCCGGCAGAAGCGCCTCGAAACGGCGCTCGAATGGCTGGCGGAAGGGAAGAGGCGGAACTGGAAGTACGAGAACTGCTGAGCTTCTGAACCGAGCGCCGGGGAGGCGCGTCAGGATTTCTTGTTGTCCTTCGCGGGGCCTTTCGCCTCGATCGACCGGATGGCGCGCGCGACGGCCTCGGGGAGGTCCTTCGCTTCCATTTCCTTCGAGTCTTCAAGGCTCTTCCAGCCCCGCTTCACCATCGCCTTGAGGTCCGGCAGCGCGGCGCGGGCCCCCGGGCCGATGGAGGTCAGGGCGTCGGCGGCGTAGACTCTCAGGTAGATCTGTTCGCCGCGCAGGAGACGCGCGATGGCTTTCGTCGCCGGCGCCGCGGGAGGGCCGATCTTCTCGAGCGCGATGACCGCCTGCTTGCGGACGTCGTGGACCGGATCCGCCAGCGCCCTGGTCAGCAGTCCGATGGTCCACGGGGCCGCCAACCCGATTTCGCCCGCGGCCGCCGCGGCCGCGCCGCGAACCTCCTCGTTCGGATCGGCGAGGCCCCGCTCGAGCGCGGCCTTGACGGCGGGGAAGCCCGCGCCGCGGGCACCGAGGCCGCCGAGCGCCGCCAGGGCGTAGGACCGGACGGTCTCCTGAGAATCCGCGCCGGCGGCGGCGAGCGCCGCGGCGAGCTCCGCCACGGCATCGGCCGGGGAATGCGGGGCGAGAGCCGCGAGAGTCCGCGCCGCGCTCTCGCGGGGCTCGTTCTCGGGATCCTTCAGGAGCCGCGCGAGAGCCAGGACGGTCCTGGTCGAGGGAGCCGGAATGCCCGCGAGCCCTCCCGCCGCGAACCGGCGCACGAGCGGAGCCTCGTCGGAGAACGCTCCGACGACCGCGGCCACGGCGTCGTCGGAGGTCGCGGCGCGATGGCCGAGCTCCTCGACCGCGGCGAGCCGCACGTTCAAGTCCGGGTCCTTCAGGGAGGCTGCAAGCTGCGCGACCGTGCGCTCCTTTCCGGCGGCCTCAGCGGGTGGGTTGTCGGTGCTCCCGCCGGCGGGCTTCGAGCCGCCGCCCGTTGCGCACGAAAGAGCTCCCGCGGCGAGGACGCCCAGGAGAAGCGCGAGCGGGCGCCGGCCGGGAGATGACATGGAGCGAAGAAGGAGCGTCACGATGCCGCCGATCATGACACGGAGCGCGCCAGGGTCGCCCGCGACCCCCGGCGGCGCTCTAGATTCTCTGGCGGCTGCGCTCGCGCCGAGCGAGGAAGAACGCCTGGGCGGCGAGAAGCAGCATCCCGGCGTCGCGCACGAGAACCCAACGCATGTCCGCGAACCGCGCGGCTTCCGTCTTGCCGGCGTCCCGGACGTCGAAGCAGCCGCAGTCGATCGCGTGGCCCCGCGCGAGGTTGATTCCGACCGCCGCGACGAAGAGCACGAGGAGCCCGCCGGCTAAGAGCGCTCCTCCGCGCCGCCACACGCCCGCGACGAGAGCGAGTCCCGCGAGGAGCTCCACCCAGGGCATCCAGAGAGCCGCCGCGCCGACGAGGCCGCCGGGAAGCAGCCGGTAGTTGTAGATCATGTGCGCGAACGAAGGAGGGTCGGCGATCTTCGGAATCGCGGCGGCGACGAAGATCCCGCCGAGCGCGACGCGGACCGCGATCGAGAGCCACGGATGCGCGAGGATCTTCGAGGATCCGCCCCTCACGGGTTCGCGCCCTTCGCCGTTCCGAGGCCGCGTTTCCGCCAGTCCGGAAATCCGTCCTTGTAGACGAAGACGGCGTCGAAGCCCGCGAGGTAGAGCTTCTGGGCGAGCATGTGCGAGTCCTCGCAGTCGCCGCCGCTGCAGTAGACGACGATCGGCGCGGACGGCTCGTGCCCCTCGGCGAAGAACGCGCGGACCTTTTCGTCGGCGTCCGCCTCCCAGACGGAGAACGGTCGCGCTCCGGGGATGTGCCCGTCGCGATACACCGCCGTCCGGCGCGCGTCGAGGAAGGGGACTCCCCCGCGGGCATGGAGCGCCGACGCGTCCGCGCCGGAGATCTCGACCCACGCCGTGTCGGCGTGCGGCGCGAATGCGGACGACGCCGGCGAGGCCGCGGGCGCGGCCGGGACGGCGGAGGCGCCGGAAACGGACGCCGGCGCCGGGCTCGGGACGGCCGGGGGCGAAATGGCCCCGCGCCACGCGACGCGCCGCTGCGGCCCGGCGGCCGCGTTCGAAACGATCGCGCAGACGCCGGCGGCGGCCGCGATCAGCACCGCCTGAAGAATCGGACGATCTCTCACCGGCCGGCCGCCGATCGCCGCAGAGGCAATCCGGGGAGAGGGCGGGGGTTCCGGGGTCGACATCTCACGTCCGGGAGCCCCAACCCGGGCGGACGCGCCGGTATTCGCGAGCTCCGGGGCCACCCGGGCCGGGCCGGCGTCCGGCCCGGGAAAGAAGCCCGGATCTACGGAAGCTTCACGTTCGCGAGCGCGAAGGGAACCTGGGCGAAGGACTTCGCCGTCTTCAGCCGAACCTGGAGCGTCGCGTTGGCCGGCAGGGGCTCGAGCAGCCGCATGATCCGGTACCCCTCCATGTCGGTGGAGCCATAGGAGGAGATCGGCTTGCCGTCGGGCGACGCGAGGTCGAGGGAAAAGACCTTCTTGCCCGGGTCGTCGACCCGCAGGATGAGGTCGTTCTCGCCCGCGGTCATGAAGAGCATTCCGAGCGCGCTCACGAGCGACTCGGTCAGGGCGTCGGCCATTCCCTCGAGCCCTTCCTTCTTCCCCTTTTTCTTCTCGGCCGCCGCCTTCTTCGCCTCGGCGGCCTTCTTCTCCTTCTCGAGCCCGGCTTTCGAGAGAACGCGGAGCTGGATGCGCTGGCTCGCCAGCCCCGGGATCGCCGCCGCCGGCTTGTCCTTCCTTCCGAGAATCCGGTCGATCTTCACGGTCGCTCCGGGATCGCGGGCGGGCATGTACGCCTCGAGGACCCCTTCGATCGCCGTGACGGTCTTCGCCTGGCGCGCGGGGTTCGCGAGGTCGAGCTGGGGCGTGGGTGCGCCGTGGCCGCCGAGGGACGACTGCCAGCCGTCCGCGCCTCGCTGCATCCCGGTGCCTTCGGGCAGGATCAGATTCTTCCCCGTGTCGTCCGCCGCCTTCGTGACTTTCGGACGGACGGAGATGACGGACGCCGCGTCGGCGCCCTGCAGCGTCAGGCTCACCGTGAGGCTCGGCGACGGGAACGTGCCCGTAGACCGGCGGTCGAGAAGAGACTCCACGCCGACCTCCAACCGGGGGCCGGCGGCGGCCGCGGCGGACTTCGGCGCGGACTTCGGCGCGGCCGGGTCGGCGAAAGCGGACGCGGCGAGGGACAGGGACAGCAGAAGAGAGAGCGCCCGGAAGGATCTGTTTTTCACGGGAGCGCGACCTCCTTCATGTTGATCGGGATCGTCAGGATCGACTTCGCGGTGCGCAGCGTCACGAGAAGCGTGGCGTCCGCGGGGGGCTTCTCGGAAAAGTCGATGCGGATGAGCTTGTCCTCGTTTCCTCCGGTCGTTCCACGGCTCGGGGCGTGCAGCTCGCTGCCGTCGGCGGCGACGAGATCGACCGAGATGATCTTGCCGTCGGGGTCCTTCGTCGCCACGAGGACCGTCTTCTCGTCGGGTGCGTCGCCCTGGATGGCGGAGATGGCGTCCATCATCTTGATCGCGGCCTGGATCTCCTCTTCGCTCGCCCCGTGCTTCTTCCCCTCGGCCATCATCTGTTCCCTGGTCGGGCGGCTCGCCTTCTCGCGCGCGTTGTAGGCCGCGGGCGAAAGGGGCGTGATCTCGACCTTCGCCGCCTTGAGCACCGGGCTCGCGAGCGGCTTGTCCAGGCGCGAGAGGATCTTCTCGAACTTCTGCTTCGTGGCCGGGTCGCGCGACGGCATGAAGAGCTCGAGATCTCCGGAGACCGTGATCTTCGTCGCGTCGCGAGCGGGGCTCCCGAGCGAGAAGTGCGGACCCGGATGGCGGTCCGTCGAGAACTCCTCGAACTCGGCGACCTTGCCCTCCGACACCGGCGGCAGGAGCGACGCTCCGAGGTCGTCCTTGGCGGACTTCAACCGGACGCGCAGCGCCTTGACCTCCGGAAGCGAGCTGCCGGAGAGCGCGAGCTCGACCGTGACGCCGCCCATCCGGGCATCCGAGGCCCGCTGGTCTTCGACGGTGCCGGCGGCGACCTTGACGTCCTGGGCAAGCGCCGCCGCCCCGAAGCCGGCCGCGAGCAGAAAAGAGGAAACGACGAGGGGAGGACGACGTGGTAATCGCACCATGGACCTCCGATTTGCGCCAGAAACTACCATTGCCGCGGTCCTCCCACCTAGAAAATCGCTATTCCCGAGCGAAAGGGGCCGGATAACGTCTTCGTGCCCTCACTTTCCAAGCGGAGCGCTCTCGCGGCCGCCGTTCGCGAAGCGAACGCCTCGGCCGCCCGGCTTAGGATTCCCGGCAGCACGGAGGACCGCCATGACCGAATCCCGCCGAAAGTTTCTGGCCCGCACCGCCGCAGGGGTCGTCGGAGCCGCCGCGGGGCGCGCGGCGTTACAGGGGCAGACCGCGCCGCCCCATCCCACGCCGGCGCCCGCCGCGGGGACGCCTCCCGCCTTCGGGACGGCGCCACCCGTCGGGCCCGAGGTCACCACCGCCACGTTCGTCGAGGCCGGCAAGCTCATGCGGATCGAGATGACGCCGGCGGACCGATCCCTGGCCGCGGGCAACTGGAGCCGCTCCATGGCCGGCGTCATGGAGCGGCGAGCCGGACCGCGACGCGTCGCGATCGAAGACTCCGTGGCTCCGGCGTCTCGATGGGACCCGATGATCCCGGGCACGGAGAGCGCGCCCGCCGGCAACCGATTCGTCCGGAGCGCGGCGGCCGCGCCGCCTCTGCCTCTACCGCGGCGGGACGAGGACATCGCGTTCGCGCCGGTCACCGCTCTCTCGCGCTGGATCGAGACACGGGCGCTCACGTCGGAGCGGCTGACGTCGATCTATTTCGACCGCATGGCCCGCTTCGATCCGAAGCTCCATTGCGTCATCACGCCGACCCGCGAGCTCGCGCTCGAGCAGGCGCGCCGCGCGGACGCCGAGATCGCCGCGGGAAAGTACCGGGGCCCTCTCCATGGCATCCCCTGGGGGACGAAGGACCTGCTCGACACGAAGGGGATCCGGACGACCTGGGGAGCGGAGCCGTATCGCGATCGCGTGCCCACCGCCGACGCGGCCGTGGTGGACCGGCTGCATCGCGCCGGGGCGGTACTCGTCGCGAAGCTCTCGCTCGGCGCGCTCGCGTTGAACGACGTGTGGTTCGGGGGCCAGACGATGAACCCGTGGCTTCTCGAGGAAGGGTCGGGAGGCAGCAGCGCGGGACCGGGCGCGGCGACGGCGGCGGCGCTCGTGGGCTTCGCGATCGGAAGCGAGACCGAGGGCAGCATCATCGATCCTTCGATGCGGTGCGGCGTCACGGGCCTGCGCCCGACGTTCGGCCGGGTCCCGCGAACCGGCGCCATGACGCTCTGCTGGTCGATGGACAAGCTGGGTCCGATGGCTCGCGGCGTCGAAGACACGTTCCTCGTTCTCGCGGCCATTTCCGGTCCCGACCCCGGGGACGTTTCGAGCGTTCCGTCCCGCCTCGACTTCGACGCGGGCGCCGGCGTGAAGGGGCTGCGTGTCGGCTACTTCCCCGCCTGGATGGCGGAGAGCCCGGCGACCGAGGTCGACCGCGCCGCGCTCGAGACCGTCCGGCGCCTCGGGATGGTTCCCGTCGAGGTCTCGCTCCCCGACTGGCCCTACGGGTCGCTGAACCTGATCCTCTTAGCCGAAGCCGCCGCCGCGTTCGAGGACCTGACGCTGTCCCACGGACTCGACGCGCTCCGCATGCAGGTGCCGGACGCGTGGCCGAACACGTTCCGTCAGGCGCGCTTCCTCTCCGCGGTCGACTACGTGCAGGCCGACCGTCTTCGCCGGAAAGTCGCCCTCGAGATGGTGCGCGTCTTCCGGAGCGTAGACATGCTCCTCGTCCCGTCGCTGCGTGACGAGATCCTGACGATCACGAACTTCACCGGCCATCCGTCGTTGACGCTGCCCGCGGGGTTCGTCGAGGTCGGCCAGGCCCGCAGCGACTGGGCCCCCGACCCGGCGCACCCGATGCCGGTCTTGAATCCCGGGCGCCGCGTGCCGCACGGGGTCACGCTCGTCGGGCGCCTCTTCGACGAGGGAACGATCGGCCGCGCCGGCCTCGCGCTGGAGCGCGCGTTCGGCGTCGCCGCAAAACGGCCGCCAGGTTTTTAACGTCGCATGCGCGGTCGCGCCCCGACCGCTACGGCTGGATGAGTTCGCCGGAATCAACCAATCTCCGGGCTGGGAGAGGGCTTGGGTGCGTGTGGAGCGCTCTGTCACCGCAGAAGTAAGAGTTGGAAATTAGGATTTCTGCCTGACCCCGCTAGGCCACACTAACGCCTTTTGATTCCTCACCCCACCCACTCCAGCGCCCCAAGAGGTTCGCTGGGAATCCGGTCCATTGACTACGGGATCGTCCGTATACCAACCCGTCATTTACTCCGTCGATCCCTTGTTCGGAAGGGCGATCACTCCTGGTCGGAACTCGCTGCGCCGGCGGTTCCTCTGACGAGCCGGGGCATCCCCCGGGGCGCGAACCACCGCTGGCTACCGCGACCGACTGAAAGGCCAGATGTTTGGGCTCGGCGCAGGTCAGGTCCCGGCGGCTGGACGCGCATATCGCTCGGGAGAAGCAGTCGGAGGGTGCCGCAGCCAACGGCGACGGCGACGGGAGACTCAAGCCCGAATAGGAGCCCGGGGTCGGGTGCGCTCCCGGAGGAGACCCTCGAAATCGGCGCACACCAACCCGGCGAAAAGCCACGCTGCTCCAGCGCCGATTTCGCGGAGGCGCGACTGCCACCTCCCGTCTCCCGCCCCGCCCGTCGCGCCGTGTCTCCGCAGGGAGCGCGCCCGGCCCCGCGCGGCTCGTCCGAGAGAACGGGATATCGAGGGGCGGACGCCTAGACCCAGCGAAACCGTTTGACCGCGAGGATGAAGGAGAGGACCGCCCACACTCCCAGGATGGTCAGGCCCACGGTGTGGCCCGCGAGCGTCGAGCCGTCGTTGAAGATGCCGCGGAGGACGCGCAGGTACGGCGAGAGCGGCAGGATCGAAACGGCCTTCTGCATCCACACGGGCGCGTTGTCCAGGCGGAAGTAGACGCCCGAGAGGAGCATCATCGGAAAGAACACCAGGTTCGAGATCGCGCCGTAGGTTTCCACCGTGGAAGCGAAGCTCGACAAAGCAAAGCCCATGGCGAGGAATGTCGCAGTTCCGAGGACGATCATCGCCGTGAAGAGGAGATACGAACCCTGGTTGACGATGTGGAATCCGAGCCAGGCGGCGACGAGCAGTAGAGCCGTCTGCAGCATGACGACCGTCACCCGCTGGAGGATCTGCGCGAGCAGAAACACCCACTTCGGAAGCGGCGTCACCGCGAGCCTCCGGAACTTGCCCTTCTCGCGGTAGGCGACGGTCACCATCCCGACGGCGAAGAGCCCCATGCTCAGGAGATTCAGGCCGATCAAACCCGGAACGAGAAACGCCGCGTAGCTGTCGGAGTGCGCGTGACCGGGGCTCTCGACCGTGACGGGGATGCGCTCTGGCTCCGGGGACCCGTTCAGCCGCGCCTGCGCCGTGAGAAACGCCTGGCTCGCTGCCTGCGCGGCGAGCTGGCCCTGGGCGATCAGGTAGCTGTTCAGCCGCAGCCGGTATCCGGCGCCGTCGCTTTCGAGCTGCGCGGTCGTCTCGCCGCGTGCCCAGCGCGCCTCCGCGTCTTTTGCGGGGAGCGTCAGGACCTTCAGGTGCGATTCCTCGAGCGCGCGGAGCAGTGCCTTGTCGCGCGGGGACTCCTGCGCGGGGGCGACGCGCACGAGCGTCAGCGAGGGCTGGCCGCCGGACCGGAAGATCACGCCGAAGCCGAAGAGCATCAGGAGCGGAAAGAGGAACGTCCAGAACATCGCGCCGCGGTCGCGCGCGTAGAGGCGCCACTCGCTGCGGAACTGCCGCCAGAGCAGCCAAAAAGGATTCGGGTGATCCATCGGATGGTTCTCGCTCATTCGCGCAGCCTCCGGCCGGTCAGCTGCAGGAAGACGTCTTCGAGGGTCGCCCGCCGCACGTGCACCTGGTTGTACTCGAGGCGCTCGCTCTCGATCGTCGCGAAGAGGCGCGGCAGGAGGGCCTTGGGATCCGGCGTGGGAATCTCCCAGATGTCCCCGCGGGCTTCGACCGCGCGGTCGAGGCGCGCCGCGAACGCGGACGGATCGGGCGCCGTGCCCTCGAACGTCAGCTCCACGACGCTCGGGATGCCGAGGCCCGCGATGAGCTCGGCCGGCGTGCCGGAGCGCAGGATCTGCCCGTGGTCGAGGATCGCCAGGCGATCGCAGAGGGCTTCGGCCTCGTCCATGTAGTGCGTGGTCAGCATCGTCGTGCGTCCCTCGGCCTTCATGGCGCGCACGACTTCCCAGAGAGAGCGGCGGCCCTGCGGGTCCAGGCCCGCCGTGGGCTCGTCCAAGAAGACCACCTCGGGATCATTGACGAGCGCGAGAGCCAGCGCGAGCCTCTGGGCCTGACCACCCGAGAGCGTGACGTGGTACGCGTCCGCCTTGTCCTTCAGCTGGACGAGCTCTAAGAGCTCGTCGGTTCCCCGCCGCTTCGGGTAGTAGCCGCCGAAGAGCTCCAGGGCCTCCCGCGGCGTGATCTTGTTGTAGAGGCTCGTGGCCTGGAGCTGCACGCCGATGCGCGCGCGGATCTCCTGGGGGCTTTCCCGCCAGTGCAGGCCGCAGATCGTGATCTCTCCCGCGTCCGGCGGCGTCAGCCCCTCGATCATCTCGAGGGTGGTCGTCTTGCCCGCGCCGTTCGGTCCGAGGAGCCCGAAGACCTCGCCCGCGGCGACGTTCAGATCGACGCCCGCGACCGCCAGGACTTTCGGAAACTGCTTGCGCAGCCCTCGGACGACGATCTGATCGGGCATCGCGCGAGAGCCTATCGCGGGGGAGCCCCGACGCGGGAGCGCCGGCTTCGCGGGGGAAGCGCGGCCGCTTGCTATGCTTCCCGCACCCGATTCCGCCGGAGATTCTCCTTTCCACTTCGAGGAGGCATCCATGAGAGAGACCCTTTACTCGCGGCGGGCCGCACTCGCCGCCTTCACGGCCGCCCTGACCCTCGCCGCTCCCGCCGCCGCGCAGAAGACGGCGAAACCGCCGGCCTCCTACCCCGCCCTTCCGAGCGAGACGCCGGTAAAGCTCGAGACACCGACTCCGGGCTTCGACTACGTCCGGCGCGACGTGATGATCCCGATGCGCGACGGCGTCAAGCTGCACACCGTCATCCTCGTGCCCGCGGGCGCGAAGGGCGCGCCGATCCTCTTGACCCGGACGCCCTACGACGCGTCGGACATGACGAGCCGCGCGCACAGCTCTCACCTGGGCCCGAACTTGAACGGCTACGACAACGCCACCGACGTGATCGTCGAGGGCGGCTACATCCGCGTCGTGCAGGACATCCGCGGCAAGCACGGCTCCGAGGGCGACTACGTGATGAACCGCCCGCTGCGCGGACCGCAGAACCCGACGCCCGTCGACCACGCGACCGACACGTGGGACACGATCGACTGGCTGGTGAAGAACGTGCCGGAGAGCAACGGCCGGGTGGGCATCCTCGGGATCTCCTACGACGGGTTTCTCCCTCTGATGGCGCTCGTCCATCCGCATCCCGCTCTGAAGGTCAGCGTCCCGATGAACCCGATGGTGGACGGCTGGATGGGCGACGACTGGTTCCACAACGGCGCCTTCCGCGCGCAGGGCATGAGCTACATCTGGGAGCAGGAGGCGACCCGCAAGAACGACGAGAAATGGTGGCGCACCCACTACGACGACTACGACGGGTTCCTCCAGGCGGGCTCCGCCGGAGATCTCGGCCGGCGGCACGGGCTCGAGCAGGTGGGCTTCTGGCGGAAGATCCTCGCGCATCCGAGCTACGACGCCTTCTGGCGCGAGCAGGCGGTCGACAGGGTGCTGGCGGCGCTTCCGCTGACGGTTCCGGTGCTGCTCGTCCACAGCCTGTGGGACCAGGAGGACATCTACGGAGCCATCGCCGTCTACAAGGCGATCGAGCCGAAGGACACCGGCAACGACAGAGTCTTTTTGGTCCTCGGCCCGTGGCACCATGGCCAGGAGATCCACGACGGGAGCAGCCTCGGCGCGATCCGCTTTCGCAGCGACACGGCGCTGACTTTCCGGCGCGAGGTCCTGCGGCCGTTTCTCGATCACTTCCTCAAGGACGGCGCACCGAAGATGGACGTGGCGCCGGTCACCGCCTTCGAGACGGGCACGAACGCGTGGCGGCGCCTCTCGTCGTGGCCGTCGGGATGCGCGGCGGCCGCGGACTGCGCCGTCCGCCCGACGCCTCTCTTTCTCGCCGCGGGCTCGAAGCTCTCGTTCACGGCCGCCGCCGACCCGGGCGCCCCCGAGTTCGACGAATACGTGTCCGATCCCGCCAAGCCCGTCCCCTACCGGGCGCGTCCGGTGGACGCGTCGGGCGACGCCTGGGCGCGATGGCTCGTCGACGACCAGCGCGAGGCCTCCGGACGGCCGGACGTCCTCGTCTTCGTGTCGGACGTCCTCACATCGCCCGTGAAGATCAGCGGCCAGCCGGTCGCGAACCTCGTGGCGTCGACCAGCGGGACCGACTCGGACTGGGTCGTCAAGGTCATCGACCTCTATCCGGACGAGGTCGCGGACGAGCCCGCGATGGGCGGCTACCAGCTGATGGTGTCGGCGGACATTTTCCGCGGGCGGTACCGCGAGAGCCTCGAAACGGCGAAGCCGCTCGCCGCGGGTGAGCCCCTGCTCTACCGGTTCCAGCTCCCGACGGCGAACCACGTCTTCCTGCCGGGCCACCGGATGTTGGTCCAGGTCCAGTCGAGCTGGTTTCCGCTCTACGACCGCAACCCGCAGACGTTCGTGCCCAACATCTTCTGGGCGAAGCCGGGCGACTACCGGAAGGCGGTGCAGCGCGTGTACCACTCGCCCGCGCACGCGAGCTTCATCGAGCTCCCGCTCGTCGGGAAGTGATGGGAGAGAGGAGAGATGTGAGAGGGCGCCGGCCTGAGCACCTCTAACCTGCCCTCTTTCCTCTTTCCTCTTTCCTCTTTCCCCTTTCCTCGGTCGTGGACCGTGCCGCTCGAGGGCTTCCATTCGTCGTGGCCCCAGGCGCGGCTCTCGTCGGCTCGCCACGCATGGAGGAACTCCTGTCGGACGCGCGCCGCCCCACTCTCCCGGTCCGGCGGCGCCTGCGCTCCAGAGACCTTCGGCGCGGGAGCCGGAGCGCAGGACATCGCCGCGAGAGCCGCGAGCAGCGCCGCGGCCGAAAGAATCGGTCCCCTCTTCATGCGAGCCTCCGCGCGGAAACCCTCCATCCTCCCGGACGTGGTCGAAGCGGATCGGCTCCCGCTCGTTGAATTTCACGATGTCGAAGAAGGGAGAGAGGTCGAAGTCCCTCGGGACGCAAAGGGTCGCGTGCCGGGTCGACATGGGATCGCTTCGCGCAAGCCGGCTCTTCCGTCGGAAGATCCACCGCAGCAGCCGGCCGGGCTCCGCCGCAGGGCGCCGGATGCCGACGGGCATGATCGAGAAGCCGACGCGCGCGAACGCTTCCGCGAGCATCGACGAGCAGATCGTCTCCGTATCTACCCCGCTGCCGAACTGGAGCGCTTCCTCGCGCAGGCGCGTGGGGATGAGCTGGAACGGAAGGAGGTAGCGGAAGAGATCGCGGACGTTGCGCCGGTCGTACGTGTATCCGACCCTGGAGATCGCGTACTCGAGCACGGGCTCGATCTGCTCGCGGGTGAGCTTGACGGGACGGCAGACGCGGATGTTGAAGTCGATGTACTTGACGAGCGGAGAAACGACCACGCCGCCGTCGACAAGGGCTTCGACGATCAGGTACCGCGATTCGGATCCGAAGCGGCGGCGGACCTCGGCGCGCTGGACGGGGTCCTTCAAGAGCGCGCTCCCGATGTAGATGCCGCTATGAGACCAGGACGACATGGTCAGGTACTTGATCGCCTGCGACACGCGCTGGTCGCCGTCGACCAGAACCACGTCTCCCGGACGGATCCGGCTCTTCAGCCGGACGGGGTCGTTGAAGAACCAGCGGCGATACTCCTCGCGCGGGCAGCTGATGTACCGGACGAACCACCCGGCCAGGACCTGGGGCGGCGAGCGCACGACCTATTGTGCGCCTCGGACGGGGGAGGGTGTTAGCGCCCCTCGCGCCGCTGGATGACGAGCGCGTGCAGGGCTTCCTCGATAGGGATGAAGGAGTTGAGTCCGACGCCCACGCCCTCGGGCATGATCAGGAAGCCGCTGACGGTGAGTCCGACGACGATCCCGGCGTGGTCGAGAAGAGGGCCGCCGCTGTTGCCGCGGTGGACGGCGACGTCGCTGCGGAGGATCCGGAGCCCGTCCTCCTCGCCGTAGCCGCTCAGGATTCCCTTCGTCACCGTCTGGCCGAGGTTCTCGGCGAGGGGCGTGCCGATCGCGAAGACTTCCGCGCCGGGACGAATCCGGTCCGACTCTCCGAGAGGCAGGAATGGATAGATGTCGCTCTCGAGCTTGATCAGGGCGACGTCGCGCAGCCGGTCGGAGCGCACGACCTCACCGTTGGCCTCCCGTCCGGTGACGAAGCGGACCCGCACGACGCGCGACTGCCCGATGACGTGCTGGTTCGTCAGAACGAAGCCGTCCCGGGAGATCACGAAGCCCGAGCCCATGGAGTCGCCGGCGAACACCGTGACGACGCCCATGCGTGAGTCGGACACGATCGACTCGACGTTGCCGAGCGTCCGCGCGGGCAGCGTCTCGTATGCGACCGGGATGGGCTCGCGCTCCGGCCGGGCGAGCCGGTCATGTCCGCCTCCGGAGACCAGCTCGTGGAAGGTTCCCTCGGCGAGGAGGTTCCGGGCGGCCGAGACGAAGGCGCCCGTGATCGCCTGGGCCCCCGCCTCCTCCCGAGCCTTCAGAACGATCGAGCCTTCCGTCGTCGCCTTGAGCTCCACGCTCTTGGTCCGGTGCGAGTAGATCTGCCAGTCGACCGTCAGCGAGGCCGCCGCGGTTGCGGCGCTCTTCGGATCGGGGTAGCAGACGTTGGCCTTGACCTCGCGGATCACGCCCGCGATGACGTATTCGGCGCGCCGCGCGTGCGGATCGTCGAAGAGAGTGTTGCGATCCCGTACGACGGGATAGCCCGCCGACGAGAGTTGCTCGAGGAGGAGGTCCCCCAGATCCTCGTCGGGGGTGGAGTCGGGGCCGCTCTTCCAGGTGAGCGGTGACCGGCCGATGCAGGCGTGGCCCTTCTGGACGGAGCCCACGACGTGGTCCCGCGGCATCTTCAGGAGGAGCTTGCGGAACTCGACGGGGCCCGACTTCTCCGCGTCCGCGGGAACCGGGTCGCGTTGCTCGACGAATCGGACGGCGGCGCTCTCAACCTCGGGAGCGGGGGCGGACGCGCACCGCAGAGCGAACAGGGCGATCAGTGTCAGCGAGAGGCTGCCGGATCGGCGAAGCAGCGGGAGCGAGATGGGAGAGACCATGACCGTATGACCGGGTTGGCTTCCTTTGTATTTGAAATCCTTCCTACGCAATCGGAGCGCCAGAACACGCGGACGCCGATCCCATTGCGGATGCTCGTGTTGGAGGCGAAGGAGAGCGGCACTGTGGCGAATTCCGTCCGTCCATGAAGGCTGGAGGTGACCATTTCTCGCACCGGGGGAAGGATCTGGGGAATCGGGCCATCGGCGGCGATCGGGTCATCGGGCCATCGGGCCATCGGGCCATCTGGGAATGCGGCGCGCGAGGAACGGCGGGTCGCATCCGACAGAGCCCCTCACTTCGACCCTCTCCCCCGAGCGGCGAGGAAGCATTCCCGCCGATCACTCCCATCCGCTCGCGACGTGAGGAGTCTCCCGAGCGTCGCGAAGGGAGGAGCCTCACGTCGCGGGAGCCGGAGCGAAGCGCAGGCGACGTTCTTACTGCGGGTTCTCGCCGATGCTGATGAGCACGAGCCGGTCGCCGCAGGGGGCGAACGAGTAGTAGTTCAGGAACTTCGCGCCCTTGGAGTTGGCGCCGACCCCCGTCACGCCGCCGATGCCGGGACCGTTCTGGAACTCCCCCGTCGTTCCCGGCTGGAGAAATCGGTCTGCGAAGACCGCGAGATCGGCGTCGATGCCCGCGAGGCCGCGGATCGCGGTGATCTCCTTCTCGTCGAATCCCTGGGCCGCGAGGACTCCCGCGAGGTCCTTGCGCAGCGCGGCTTCGCGGACCTTCTGATACGCGGCGACGACGTCGGCCTCCGAGGGGACGGAAGCCTTTGCGTCGCCCTGCGTTCCCTTCGAGCGGTCACCCTCGCTCACCTCCGCGATCTTCGGCGCGGAGAGCACGAGGTCGAACTCGAAGCCGCCGTGGTCCCTGTGCTTCACCTGGCCCGCCGCGCGGCCGCCCGCCGACTTGAGGGAGCTCGACCAGTACCGGTTACCGCCCGTCTCGTCCTCCCGGCCGGAGCCCGAGAACGGCGTCCCTTTCCCGAAGTACTTCGAACGGCCCGCCTTGTCGAGGGTGAGCTCGAGCCACCCCGCGTCCCGGAGCACGGTGAGCGACCGCGCGTGCGTCATCGGGCATGCGGCCGCGGAAACGACCGGCGAGGCGATCGGCTTGTTCACGACGTAGACCACGGTCCCCGATCCGTCGCTCGCGGGATACGCCACGCCGTCGACGAGGTCGAAGTCTCCGACGTTGACGTCCTTGAAATGGCCTTTCACGGGTGCCGCGTACGTGTAAGGGACGGCGGGCGCCGCTGTCGCCGCGGCGGAAGAGGGGGCGGACGCGGCCGGCGGCGAGGCGGGTTGCGTTCCGGTCGTCCCGTTCCCACCGCTGGCGGCGGGCTTCGCCTTGCAAGCGGGGGCGACCGACAGGACGAGACAGGCGACCGCGGCGAGACCTCGAACATTCGACATGGAGGCGTTCCTTTCGGCTGATGCGGCCGCCCGGCCCGAGGCGCCGCAGGTTGTCTGACAGATTATCGCCAACGGGCGGAGGAAGGGGACGCGTCCCGGAGCGGTCCCTGCGATAATCCGGACTCCCCATGAGACGCCTCTTCGTCGGGCTTCGAACGCTGGCCTGCATTGGCGCGGCGGCCGCCGCCGGCTGCGCCTCGTCCGGGACGGCTCCGAAAGCCGCTCCCGAGCGGCCCTCCTGCGAGTCGGGAACGCTCGGGCTCGAAGCGGCGCCGCTCTCCCGCTCCGTCCGGAAGAAGCTCGCGCTGCCGGACGATGCCGCCGGTGCCGTCGTCGTCGAGGTCCTGCCGGGCGGGCCAGCCGCCGCCGCGGGAATCCGGCTTGGCGACGTCGTCTCCGAGATCGGCCCGGCGGCCATCAGGAGCGACTGCGACTTCGATCAGGCGGCCCACGTGCGCACCTGCGAGCCGGTGACCGTCGTCGTCCGGCGGGGCGGCGCGTCGGTCAGCGCCGTCGTCGTGCCCGTCGAGGCGGAGACGTTCCACGAAAAGGGCTGCCGCGACGGAAGCCCGACCGCCTGCTTCCGGCACGCGTTCACTCTCTGGGCCCGCAACCGCGGCGGCGACCGGGAGAGAGCCGCCGACATCTACCAGGCCGCCTGCCGGGCCGGGTCCGCGGGGGCCTGCTCTCACGAGGGGCGCAATCTGCTGGACCGACCCGACCTCGCGAGCGACGCCGTTCCCGTGCTGCAGAAGTCGTGCGACCTCGGAAGCGGGAGCGGTTGCACGAGTCTCGCGTTCCTCTACGCCACCGGAAAGATCGTCCGCCGCGACGACCATCGCGCGACGCCCCTCTATGTCCGCGCCTGCGACCTCGGCGATGCGCACGGTTGCTACAACGCGGGCCTGATGTCGGACGACGGGCGGGGCGTTCCTCGCGATACCGCCCGTGCCGTCGCCCGGTATCGCGAGGCGTGCGAGCTCGGCAGCTCGACGGCCTGCACGAACCTCGGTTTCCACTACGAGCACGGAAACGGCGTCGAGAAGAATGCCTCCCGCGCCTTCGCCCTCTACGAGCGCGGATGCCGCGCGACGAGCTGCCAGGCATCGAACCTCGGCGGTTGTCTGAACGCGGGCCGCGCCCGGCGCGACGGAATCGGCGTCGAGAAGGACGCCGCGAAGGCGGCGGAAGTCTTCCGCGAAGCCTGCGACCGGAAGCCGGACCCCGACGATCCCGGCTCCGCCGAGAACCGTTCGCGCGGCTGCTCGCTGCTCGGAGGGCTCTACCTCGCCGGCGACGGCGTCGAGACGGACTACGCGAAAGGCCGGGAGCTCTCGGAGACCGGCTGCGAGCAGGGCGACGCATTCGGCTGCTTCAACGCCGCGGCGGTCTACTCGGCGGGATCGGGCGTGCCGGCCGACCCTTCCAGGGCGGCGGCCTTTCTCGAGAAGGCGTGCCAGGCCGGCGACGGCGAGGGCTGTTTCGACCTGGGTGTCGCCTCCGAAAAAGGCAAAGGCGTCGCACGGGACCGCAAGAGGGCGGCCGAGCTCTACCGCAAGGCGTGCGAGCTCGGGTTCAAGTCCGCCTGCGGGAGGAAGGGGCGCTAATACCGTCGGCCTTTGGGTCGCTGGCGCGACCGTCGGCCGACCGCATCGCGAACCTCCTCCGCGCGGAATCGCGCGGAGACTATTCGCGATGCGACCAGGGCACTTCTGGGGTTGTGCCGCTTGTCGAGGCCGTCTCAGCCAGGAGCCGCGGCTCGGCTTAGCCTCGACCGCTCAGAGCCCGTTTTGAAAGCCATTCCCTCTCCCCCGCGCACCGGGGGAGAGGGTCAGGGTGAGGGGGATCCCGTCGCTCGTGAACCCTGAGAACATCGATTCGCGAGACCCTCGATGACGGCTCGCAGCGTGAGGAGTCTCCCGACCGAAGGGAGGGAGGGAGGAGCCTCACGCTGCGGGAGCCGGAGCGAAGTGCAGGCGACGGTCTACTGATCCTGGCGGTCGTGCTTCTGCCGGTAGATGCCCCGCGACAGGGCGTCCTGCTGGCGCTCGATCCTCCGGCGCTCCCGCGGAGAGAGTTCTCCATCCTTCCGCATGTGCCGCACTTCACGGTTCAAGCGGGCCTCCCGTCTCTCGATCCTCGACGTCTCGCGTGCCGTCAGCTCCCCGGACTTCACGCCCTGCGCGATGCGGTCCTGCTGGTTCTCGGCCCTCTTCCGGATCCGCCCGGCCGCTTCCGCCGGTGAGCTCAGGAAGAGGAACGCAGACACCGCGCCGGCCGCTACCATGACACCCATCTGTTTTTCGAATCGCATGGCTACCTCCTGAAAGAGAGACGCCCGGCCCGGCGATTCGTTTACGGTCGGACGCGTTCGCTCCCTCGGCGCTACTTCTGCGCGGCTTCGAGCGACGCGTGGGGCTCGGCGGTGACCGCCGCGCCCTCGCCCTCGATCGGAGCGACGAAGTTGAAGAGCTTCAGGACGAGGCGCCCTTTGTCCCCGGCCGCGGGATCGAACGCATAGGAGGTGATCGAGGCGTTGGCCACTTCCTGCGTCCGGTCGATCTCCAGAAGCCGCTCCTCCGTGAGCCGCTCCAGGAGATACCGGAGGCACAGCACGACGACCGTGTGACAGACGATCATGACGCGCTCGCCCCGGTACTCCCGGGTCAGCGTGCCGATCACGCTCCGAAGCCGGAGGATCACGTCGCACCAGCTCTCCCCGCCCGGCGGCCGGTAGTAGAACTTGCCGAGCGGACCGCGCCGCAGCGCCTCCTCCGGAAAGCTCGCCTCGATCCCGGCGCGGGTGAACCCGTCCAGGATCCCGAACTCCCGTTCGCGGAGACGCTCGTCGGGAACCGCGACCAGGTCCGTCCATCCCGACGATTCGATCAGCCGCCTCGACGTCTCGAGAGCCCGGACGTAGGGAGAGGAGAGAATCGCGGTCGGCCTCTCGTCCGCAGGCAGAGCTCCGAACCACCGGCCGACCGCGCCGGCCTGCCGCTCCCCGAGCGGAGAGAGCGGGACGTCCACGTCGCGCGAGCCCGTCACGATCCGCGGCTCCCCCGCGCTCTCCGCCCGGTCGCGCGCCAGATTGCCGGCGCTCTCGGCGTGCCGGAGGATCCAGAGGAAATCCGGCCACTTCTGCTTTCGCTTTTCCTCGGTGGATACCGGCATGCGTCGCCCCCGCTCGCGGAGTGTTCACGAATCCTGCCACTCCGGCGAACCTTGAAGGCCGGAACCGCGTACAAGAGACGATGCGCCGCGTCGGGATCGTGCTCGCCGTCTTTGCCTCTTCCGCACCGCTCCTGTCTCAGACTCCCGAGATCCCGCCGCCGCTCGCGATCTCCCGAACTGCCGGACCGATCCACGTCGACGGCAGCCTGTCCGATCCCGGCTGGCAGGGCGCCGCCAGCATGGAGGATTTCTGGGAGACGCAGCCGGGCGACAACCTCCCCGCCCGGTTCCGCACTTCGGTCCTCCTCGCATACGACGAGAAGTCCCTGTACATCGGGATCCGATGCGACGACCCGCGGCCCCCTCAGATCCGGGCGCCGTACGTCGACCGGGACCAGGTCCTCGGGACCGACGACAACGTGGCGGTCTTCCTCGATCCGCGCAACGACCGCCGGTCGGCCGTGGAGTTCCGCGTGAACCCCCGGGGGATTCAGGGCGACGCCGTTTGGAACGAAGCGAACCAGACGGAGGATTTCTCGCCGGACTTCTTCTACGACTCGGCCGCCAGCGTCACGCCGCAAGGGTGGACGGCGGAGATCCGCATTCCGTTCTCGTCGCTGCGCTACGGAAGGCAGGACCCGCAGTCCTGGGGGATCCTCTTCTGGCGCAACTACCCCCGCGAGTTTCGCTATGCGTTCCACTCGAGCCCGATTCCCCGGGGATCCAATTGCCTGATCTGTCACATGCGGACGATCACCGGCCTCTCGGGCCTTCCCTCCGCGGGCCACTTCGTCGCCGCGCCCTACGTGACGGGAAAGGCCGACGGACGCCCGGAGGACAGGTCCGATCCCCGCTCGGACTTCTCCTATCCGGCTCCGCGGGGCAACGCGGGCGGAGACGTCAAATGGACTCCGGACCCGGACAAGGTCATCGACGCGACGATCAACCCCGACTTCTCGCAGATCGAGTCGGACGTCGCGCAGATCTCCGTCAACCAGCGCTTCGCGCTCTTCTACCCGGAGAAGCGGCCCTTTTTTCTCGAAGGCGTCGACCTGCTGCAGTCCCCCATCCAGGCCGTGTATACCCGTACCATCACGTCGCCGCGCTGGGGCGGGCGCCTCACGGGAAAGGATGGCGATTCCGCATACACCTTCCTCGTGAGCGAAGACCGGGGCGGAGGCCTCGTCATCCTCCCGGGCGCGGAGTCGTCCGGCGCCGCTCCGCAGGACTTCCGCTCGATTGCCGCGATCGCCCGCGTGCGGCACGACTTCGGACCCTCTTTCGCCGGGCTCCTCGCCACCGACCGCGAGGTCTCCGGCGGGGGCCACAACCGCGTCCTCGGTCCGGACTTGCAGTGGCGCCCGAGCGACCGCGACCAGTTGACGGCGCAGTTTCTCTACAGCCAGACGCAGACCCCCGACCGACCGCAGCTCGCGGCCGAGTGGGACGGGCGCTCGTTGTCGGGCGGGGCGCTCGACGCCGCCTGGAGCCATCAGACGCGAACGCTCGCGTGGCAGGTCCGGTACCGCGACTTCGCCGACGGGTTCCGCGCGGACGACGGCTACGTCCCGCAGGTCGGGATCCGTCAGGTGACGGGGCAGGCCGGCTATACCTTCTATCCCGAGGGCGTCTTCCGGAGGCTCTTCGCGCGGCTCGGAGCGGACTACGTGGCCGACCGTGCGGGCCGGCTCGTGTCCCGCCGCTTCTCCCCGGCCGTCGATTTCAACGGGGCCTTCAACCTCGCCGGGTTTCTCGGCGTCGACGTCGACGCGGTGCGCACCGGGGACAGGGTCCTCGAGCGCACGCAGGCCGTCTGGTCCATCTCGGTCGACCCGTCCCGCCGGCTGACCCGCATCATCTTCAACGGAAACCTCGGAAGCGAGATCGATTTCGAGGACGGCCGGACCGGGCACGGCGGAGACCTGTCCGTCTCCGTCACGACGCGGCCGACGGACCATCTCGAGCTCTCTTTCATCGGCGACCGCCGGTGGCTGAACGTCGAGGGCGGACGCCTCTTCACCGCCGACGTCGCGCGCCTGAAGGCGACGTACACCTTCACCGCGCGTGCGTTTTTCCGCGCGATCGCCCAGTACGTCGCGACGACGCGGGACCCGACCCTCTCCACGAGCCCGGTCGGGCGGAAGACGGGCGACTTCGACGGCTCCGCCCTCTTTGCCTACAAGCTCAACTGGCAGACCGTTTTCTTTCTCGGGTACGGGGACACGCGTGCGCTCGCGCCCGCTCCGGGATCCGGAGCTCCGCCCGGCCGATACGACCTCGTCCCCGTCGGGCGGCAGCTCTTCCTGAAGTTCTCGTACGCGTTCCAGGGGTAGGCCCCCTCCCGGCCGCGACGCGCCGGAGCCGCGAATGTCCCGCCGGAGCGCTTGCTATGATCGCGGCTCTGTTTTCAGGAGGCCCCCATGTCCCGCCGAACCGCTCTGGTGACGGCACTCGCAATGAGTGTCCTCGTGCCCGTGCTTGACGCCGAAGAGTCCGTCGCTCCGCCGAAACCGCCGGTCGCGAAAAAGATCGCGCGGTCGATCACGATCCACGGCGACACCCTGCAGGACGACTACTTCTGGATGCGCGAGAAGAAGGATCCCCAGGTACGCGCGTATCTCGAAGCGGAGAACGCCTACACGGACGCGGTCATGAAGCCGACCGAGCCGCTTCAGAAGACGCTCTACGCCGAGATGCTCGGGCGCATCAAGGAGACCGACCTCTCCGTTCCGTTCCGCGACCGCGGCTATTTCTATTACTCGCGGACGGAGCAGGGGAAGGCCTATCCCATCTACTGCCGCAAGAAGACGCTCGACGCGCCGGAGGAGATCGTCCTCGACGTGAACGAGCTCGCCCGAGGCGAGAAGTTCATGTCGGTCGGGGCCTGGCGCGTGAGCGACGACGGGAACTCGCTCGCGTACACGACCGACAAGACAGGCTTTCGCGACTACGACCTCCACGTCAAGGACCTGAAGACGGGCCGGGTCCTGCCGGACACGGCCGAGCGCGTGCGGTCCGTGGCCTGGGCGGCCGACAACAAGACGATCTTCTACGCGACCACGGACCTCGCGAAGCGGCCCAACCGGCTGTGGCGGCACTCCGTGGGTACCGACACGAAAGGGGACACCCTCCTCCACGAGGAGAAGGACGAGATGTTCGGCGTCGGCGTGCACCGCTCCCGCAGCGGCGAGTACCTTTTCTTCGAATCGGGCAGTCTGACGACATCCGAGGTGCGATACCTGAAGGCCGAAGCCCCCACCGCGCCGCTCCGGATGGTCGCGCCCCGGGTCCACGACCGAGAGTACCTCGTCGACCACCGCGGAGACATGTTCTACGTCCTCACCAACGACAGGGGCCGGAACAAGCGTCTCGTCGTCGCGCCCGCGTCGGATCCGCGACCCGAGAACTGGAAGGAGCTCATCGCGCACCGCGACGACGTCATGCTCGAAGACTTCGACCTCTTCGCGGGATGGGGAGCCGTGTACGAGCGCCAGGACGCGCTTCCGCGGATCTCGATCCTCGATTTCAAGACCGGCGCCACGCGCCGCCTCGAGTTCCCCGAGGCGATCTATTCGGCCGGAGCCGAGAACAATCGCGAGTTCGACACGAACAGGCTGCGCATCGCCTACGAGTCGTTCACCACGCCGCCGTCGGTCTACGACTACGACGTCGTCACCGGCGAGAAGACGCTCCTCAAGCGGCGTGAAGTCCTCGGCGGCTACGATCCCTCCCGCTACACCTCGGAGCGGAGGTACGCCACGGCCTCCGACGGCACGAAGATCCCGATCTCGATCGTCTACCGCAAGGGCTTCGTCGCGGACGGCAAGGCGCCGCTCCTCCTCGGCGCCTACGGCTCCTACGGCGCGCCCTCCGACGTCGAGTTCGACTCGAACGAGATCAGCCTCCTGGACCGCGGGTTCGTCCTCGCGCTCGCGCACATCCGCGGCGGCGGCGATCTCGGCAAGAAGTGGCACGACCAGGGACGGATGCTGTCGAAGAAGAACACCTTTACGGATTTCATCGCGTCCGCCGAGCAGCTCATCGCGGACCGTTACACGTCGCGGGATCGGCTGGCGATCGAAGGCGGAAGCGCGGGCGGCCTTCTGATGGGAGCCGTGACGAACATGAGACCCGACCTGTTCAAGGTCGTGCTCTCCCACGTCCCGTTCGTGGACGTGATCAACACGATGCTCGACGAGTCGGTTCCCCTGACGGTTCCCGAGTTCGAGGAGTGGGGCAACCCCAAGATCCGGGAGCAGTACGTCTACATGCGGTCATACAGCCCGTACGACAACATCGCGGGGAAGGACTACCCGACGATCCTCGTCAAGACGTCGTGGGACGACAGCCAGGTCATGTACTGGGAGCCGGCGAAGTACGTCGCGAAGCTTCGGGCGATGAAGACCGACCGGAATCCGCTCCTCTTCAAGATCAACATGGCGGGCGGACACGGCGGCTCGTCGGGCCGGTACGACAAGCTCCGGGAGCGCGCCTTCGACCAGGCCTTTCTCCTCCGGCAGCTCGGCATCGACGGCGCCGCGCGGGAGAACGCGCCTGCCCCGGCGCGCACCGCGAGCTGAGACGGCGAGGTCTCTCCGGCGGGCACGGATCGCGCATCGTATTCTGCGCACCGTGAAGAAGGTTCGCGCCTCGGACCGTTACCTGCCGGACCCCTCACCTCGGGACGCGGACGAACCCGCGCTCCTCGCGCCCGGTCGTGCGGTCCTCACGCGCGGCGGCCTCCGAGAGAGGATCGACCGCGTCGCCGCCGACCTCTCCGCCTCGGGAATCGGCCGCGGCGATCGCATCGCGATCTGCCTTCCGGACGGGCCCGACATGGCGGTCGCGTTTCTGGCGATCTCTTCCGTCGCGGGGAGCGCTCCCTTGAACCCCGCGTATCGTGAAGAGGAATTCGTCTTCTATCTGTCCGACCTCGCCGCGCGTGCGATCGTGCTTCCGGCCGGCGGGGACTCCCCGGCCCGGCGTGCGGCGGGTCGGCTCGGCGTGCGGGTCCTGGAGCTCGAGCCCGACGGGGAGCAGGCGGGAGCGTTCCGGCTGATCGCCGCCGCCGGGGCGCCAGCCGGCGCGGCGGCAACATCCCCCTCCGAACCGGGCGACCCCGCCCTCTTCCTCCACACGTCCGGCACGACGTCCCGCCCCAAGCTCGTCGCCCTGACGGGCGCGAACCTGCGAGCCTCGGCGGGCCACATCGTCCGGACGCTCGCCCTCACGAGCTCCGACCGCTGCCTGAATGTCATGCCTCTCTTTCACATCCACGGCCTCGTGGCCGCTCTGCTCGCGTCGCTTCGCGCCGGGGGAAGCGTCGTGTGCGCGCCGGGATTCCAGTCCCCGAAGTTCTTCGACTGGATGCGCGAGTTTGAGCCGACCTGGTACACGGCAGTGCCGACGATGCACCAGGCGATCCTCGCGCGCGCGAGAGGGACGAAGGGCGAACCGGTGAAGGGGCGCCTGCGCTTCGTCCGGTCCTCCTCCGCATCGCTGCCGCCGGCCGTGCTGTCCGAGCTCGAGAGCACGTTTGCCGTTCCGGTGGTCGAGGCCTACGGTATGACGGAGGCCTCGCACCAGATGGCGAGCAACCCTCTCCCCCCGGAGACCCGCAAGCCCGGCACGGTCGGGCGCGCCGCGGGACCGGAGATCGCGGTTCTCGACGAGAAGGGAGAGCTCGCGGGCCCGGGCGTGCGGGGCGAGGTCGTCATCCGCGGGCCGAACGTCACGGCGGGCTACGTCGGAAATCCCGCGGCGAATGCGAGCGCGTACCTTCGGGGGTGGTTTCGCACGGGCGATCAGGGGCATCTCGACGCCGAGGGCTACCTGACCCTGACGGGGCGTCTGAAGGAGATCATCAACCGCGGCGGAGAGAAGATCTCGCCGCGCGAGATCGACGAAGTGCTGCTCGAGCATCCCGCGGTCGCCCAGGCGGTGGCCTTCGCGATCCCAGATCCGCGTCTCGGCGAAGAGGTGGGAGCGGCGGTGGTCCTCCAGGAGGGCGCCCGGGCGACGCCGTCGGAGCTCCGCGAATTCGCGTCGAAGCACCTGGCGGATTTCAAGGTGCCCCGCCGCATCGTCGTCGTGACCGAGATCCCCAGGGGCCCGACCGGCAAACTCCAGCGCATCGGGCTCGCGGAGAAGCTCGGCGTGACATCCGCCTCTCCTGCTGCCGGTTCCGCCTCGGAGCCGCGGCCGCCTCGAGGCGCGGTCGAGCAGGAGATTGCGCGGACGTGGACCGAGATCCTGCGGGTGGACCCGTTGGATGCGGCGGAAGACTTCGTGGCGGCGGGCGGTGACTCGATCCTCGCCGCCCAGATCGCCGCGCGGATCCACGAGCGGCTCGGAGTCGAAGTGTCTCTCCTCGAGCTCTTCGAGGCCGGGACGATCGAGAAGCTCGCGCGGCTCGTCGAGGCGAAGTCCCCGCCCGGACCCGGCGCCGCGGCCGCTCCGGGATGACGGCCTCCGGCCCCCGCGCCGGGTCTCCCTCCGGAAGCCACACCGGACCCGTGTCGTTTTCCCAGCAGCGGATCTGGTTCTTCGAGCAGATGGAGCCGGGAAGCCGCGTCTTCCAGCGCCCTTCCCGTCTTCGCCTGCGCGGGCCGCTGCGGCTCGAGACGCTCGCGGGCGTCCTCCGGGAGATCGTGCGCCGCCACGAGCCGCTCCGGACGGTGATCCGCTGGAATGACGCTTCGCTCGAGCAGATCGTCCTCCCGGCGCCGGCGGACGTGGCGCTCCCCTTCGAGGATCTCTCCGGCCTGCCAGAGCCCGAGCGCGAGCGCCGGCTCCGCGAGCGGGAGGAGGAGGATGCCCGGCCGTTCGATCTCGCCCGCGGACCGCTCTGGCGAGCGCGGCTCGTCCGATGGGAAGAAGACGATCACCGGCTCCTCTGGAACGTCCATCACGCCGTCTTCGACGCCTGGTCGATGACGGTCCTCGTCGCGGAGATCGAGGCGCTTTCCGAGGCCTTCGCCGCGGGACGCCCGTCCGCGCTGCCCGAGCCGTCCCTCCCCTACCGCGAGTACGCCCGACGGCAGAGGGAACGGATGCGGCGGCCCGAGGCGGCGCGGCAGCTCGCCTGGTGGAAACGAAAGCTCGCCGGCGCTCCCGTCCTCCTCGACCTGCCCTCCGCGCGCCCGCGCCCGGCGCGGGAGTCGTTCGGGGCGGGCTTCGAAGACGTCTCGTTCGGCGTCGAGCTGAGTGCCCGGCTGAAGGCTCTCGCGCGGAGCCAGGGCGTGACGATCTTCATGGCGGCGCTCGCGCTGTTCCAGGTGCTCCTGGCGCGCCGGAGCGGCCGCCGGGATTTTCTGCTCGGCGTACCGGTGGCGGGACGCGGGCAGGTCGATACGGAAAACCTCATCGGCTGCTTCATCAACACCGTCGTCCTGCGCGCGGATCTGTCCGGAGACGTTTCGTTCTCAGGGCTCCTGCGCCGCGTCCGGACGGCGGCCCTCAAGGCCTACGAGAATCAGGACGTCCCTTTCGAGCGCGTCGTCCAGGAGGTCCAGCCGAAGCGGAGCGCGAACCATCCGCCGCTCTTCCAGATGATGATGAACTTCAGAAACGTCCCGCGCCGGCCCCCGGGATCCGGGCCTCTCACCGTCGGGGTGGAGCCGGCGGAAAGCCGCGTCGCGATGGTGGATCTCGAGATGGACCTCGTCGCCGGTGCCGGGGAGATCGGCGCGCGCTTCGTCTACGCGACCGATCTCTTCGAAACGGACGACGTCGTCCGCCTCGGGGAGGAACTCCGAGCGCTCGCGGAGCGCGTGGCCACCGATCCGGAATGCCTGCTCACCGATCTTCTGTCGGGCGGGGCGGCCCCGGCCCCCGGCAGCGTCCCCGCGGCGGAGGCGGCAGGGCTCGCAGGCCCGCTTCCGGACGACGCCGTCGAGCGGCGGATCGCGTCCCTGCTCGCCGGGATCCTGGGCGTGGCGCAAATGGCCGCCGACGACGACTTCTTCGACCGAGGCGGGGATTCCCTGCTGGTCATCCGGGCGATCTCCCGCATCCGGGACGCGTTCGGGATCGAGATCCCGGTGCGCGAATTTTTCGAGAGCTCGACCGCCGCAGGACTCGCCCGGCGGGTCGAGGCGCGCCCGCGGCCCGCGCGCTAGTCGCCGATCGGCCGGGCCAGACCCTTCTCGAGTGCCCGGTCGATGAGAGCCCTGAGCGCGGCCTCCGCCTTCGCCTCGAGCGCGTCCGAACGCCGGTCGAGCGCGGTTTCGTCCGCGTCGAGCGCCCGTTCGCGGTCCTCGACGCCCCGCATCTTCGCTCTCACGTCGCGCAGCCGCCGCTCGAGATCATCGCGGTCCGCCGCGGGAAGAGATCGATCGTCGTCTTCCCGATCGTCCATGTCCTGAATCTCCTCCTCGATCGCTTCCTCTTCCCGATCGAGGTCCCTCTCTTCCTCCTGAATCGCCTGCTGGCGCCGCTCGAGGGCGTGCCTCTCCGGATCGAGCGCCTGCATGGGAGCGAAGAAGGTCCGGGCCTCTTTCACGGTGGGCAGGTCGCGGATCAGAAACTTCCGATCGCCGCGGCGGACCCAGAGGAAGTCGCCGGACCATTCGTCGCGCAGCGACTCGATCTCCTCGACGGAGGCGTCGGAGCTCATCGTGTGGTCCCCCTGCGAGAGCACGTACGCATTCATCCGCTCGCGGACGGGGTGGTGCGAGCCGGCGGGACGGCGGGGAGCGGCTCCCTCGGCGGAGCCCGCGACCAGGCCTCCCAGAAGGACCGCCATCGAGACGGAGCCGAGGAAAAGCGGTGCCGGATGAGCCATGGCGATCCCTCCTGGAAAGTGGAGACGCCGGTCCCCAGGGAAGGTCACGCCGATATGTACGACGGGCGAGGGGGCCATCGGAAAATCAGACCATCGGGGCATGGGCGCGCAATAAGCCGGTGAGGGCCCTCCAAGGGGAAACCCCCCACTCGAGACGCCCGAAGGCATCGAACGACCGCGACCTCGATGACCGCTCGCCGCGTGAGGAGTCTCCCGACCGAAGGGAGGGAGGAGCCTCACGCGGCGGGAGCCGGAGTGCTCGCGCAGCGAGCGCGGAGGCGACGGTAGGGAGGAGCCTCACGCTGCGGGAGCCGGAGCGGTCGCAAAGCGACCGCGGAGGCGACGGACGGAGGAGCCTCACGCTGCGGGAGCCGCAGCGGTCGCGCAGCGAGCGCGGAGGCGACGGAGTAGAGTCCCCGCACACCGGAGGACCCAAATGCCCAACTCTCGCCGACTTCTCCCGAGGCTCGTTCGAGCCCTCCCGCCTTCTCTCGCTCTGACCCTCTTCGCTTCCTTCGCATCCGCGGCGGCCTCCCCGGAGGCTTCACCCCCGGCCACGCCGGCGGCTCCCGCCCGAGAGTGGGACCTCGCCACGATCATCTTCGGAAACGAGGGCCACGAACGGATGGCTCTCGAGATCGACAAGGGGCGGATCACCGGCTGGATCTCGCGGCGGGGCAAGCGGCTGCCGATCGCCGGCACTTCGGACAAAGGCGCCGTCCGCTTCGAGGTGAATGAGGGCGGAGAGAAGGCCCTTTATACGGGCCGCGTCGAAGGAGAGGCGATCTCCGGGACCGTCGTGGTCTCGGGCCCCGAAGTCTGGGGCGAGGAGCCTCCCGCGCCCTGGCGCGCCCGGCGCATTCCGCCGGACGCCGCGCGTCCCTCGGGCCCGCGGACGATCGACTTCGACCCGTCCGAGTTCCACCGCGTCTTTTCCGCCTCGATACCGCCGGTGCTCCGCATCTGGCCGGGCGACGTGGTGCGAACGAAGACGGTCGACGCGGGCGGCGTCGACGAGAAGATGAGAACGCGAGTGCTCGGAGGCAACCCCCAGACCGGACCCTTCTACGTGGAGGGGGCCATGCCGGGAGACGTCGTCGCGATCCACATTCGAAAGCTACGGCTGAACCGCGCCACCGCGATCAGCGACGACGGGATCGTCGACCGCGCGCTCACGACCGACTACGCGAGCGAGCATCCCGAAAATGATTTCAAGAGCGTCGTCTGGAGTCTCGACCTCGACAAAGGCACCGCGTCGCCGGCGAAACCGACGGAACGCCTGAAAGGGCTCGCCGTCCCCGTCCGGCCGATGCTCGGCTGCGTCGCCGTCGCTCCCGGTTTCGGCGGGGCGCCAATTCGAACGGGCGACTCCGGCCGTATCGGCGGCAACATGGACTTCAGCGAGGTCCGCGAGGGAGCCACGGTGTATCTGCAGGTCGGTCAGCCGGGGGCGCTCATCTACGTCGGCGACGGGCACGCGCTCCAGGGCGACGGAGAATTGAACGGCAACGCGCTCGAGACCTCCCTGGACGTCGAGCTCTCCGTCGACCTGCTCCGCGAAAAGCGCATTCCGGGACCCCGCGTCGAGAACGCGGAACACTTGATGGCGATGGGGCTCGCCGGCTCCCTCGACCAGGCTTTCCGCGACGCCGGGTCGGACCTCGCGGGCTGGCTTCAGCAGGACTACGGTCTGACGGCGTCCGAGACGGCGATTCTCCTCGGGGCCACGATCGAGTACCAGATCTCCGAAGTCGCGGACCGTAACGTCGGTGTCGTCGCGAAGATCCGGAAGAAATATCTCCCGGCAGCTGCGGGAGCCGTGAAGCGTTAGGAGTTCGCGATGGCGAGGCCGGCGTCCTCGGCTCGGTGCTCTCGCCAGTGGCGGAACGCCACGGACACGATCGCCACGACGGGGATCGAGAGGAAGATCCCCGCGAGCCCGCCGAGCTCCACGCCGCAGAGGATCGCCAGGATGATCGCCAGCGGATGCAGGTGGATCCCGCGGCCGATGATTCTCGGATACACGACGTAGTCCTCGATGATCCGAAGCACTCCTAGGAAAACGAGGGCCGCGACGGCCTGCCCCGGCGAATGGAAGCTCGCGAAGAGGATGGCGAGGGCCGCGACGGTCAACGGGCCCGCCAGCGGAATGAACTCGAGCACGCCGGCGACGATACCGAGCACCACCGCGTAGGGAACGCCGATCAGGGCGAATCCGATGGTGCAGGCGGCGCCGATGAAGAGCGACGCGATGAGCTGCGCGCGCACGTAGGCGGCGAGCGTGGCGTTGACGTCCTGAAAGAAGTCGTCGCCGCGCCAGCGCAGGCGGCCGCGGGGAATGACTCGGAGAGCCGCCTGGCGGAAGAGATCCGCGTCCTTGAGCATGAAGAGCGCGAGGATCGGAACGAGCACGAGCCACGGCAAATAGCCCAGGACCGTGCCGAGAAACGGGAGGACGGCGCCCTGAACGGCGCCGGCCGCGCCCTGGATGGAGCGATCGACCGCGGCGTTCACGGCGTCGCGCATTCCTTTCGGGAGATGCGTTCGCTCGTAGTGCTGCAGAGACTGGAGGCGGGCCTGCGCGCTCGCGAGGTGCGCCGGCGCCTCGGCGGCGAGCTGCTCGAACTCGGCCGTAACGACCGGCAGGAGAAGCCAGGCCGCGATCGCCAGCGCGCCGAAGATCACGACGTAGACCGCTGCGATCGCGGCGGGGAGCGGCAGGGCGTGCGGCCGGCCGCGCAGGACGAGCGGGCGCCGCATGAGCGAGACGAGAGGAGCGATCAGGTACGCGAAGAAGATGGACACGATCAGGAGCAGAAGGACCCCTTCGAGCCGTCGAAGCATCCAGAGCAGGGCGGCGAGGGCGAGGACGAGCCCGAGAACGTGGAGCGTCAGCCGGGTGACGGAGAAGACGGGAGGCGGGGGCACCGCGACCGCCACCCGAGGCGGATCGCCGGCCCCGAGAGATCCGACGGGCGGCTGTTGCAAGGGAACAGCATAACCGTCGCCTGCGCCGAGCGAGAGGTCTGCCGCTGCGCGGCACCGGCGTCCGGCTCGCGCGGATGCGCGCTCGACCGGACGCCTGACCCCTCGCTCAGCTCCGGCTTCCGCAGCGTGAGGCTCCTCGCACGTCGCCTCCGCTGACGCTCCGGCTCCCGCAACGTGAGGCTCCTCCCTCCTTCGTCGGGAGACTCCTCACGCTGCGAGCGGATGGGTGAGTAGGGCAAAACGCTGCTTCCCGTCTGCGGAAATGGCGAAATGCGTGCCTGGCACCACTCGCGCCTCGGAAATGGTGAAATGCGTGCCTGGCACCCCAGCGACTCAGCGACTCTGCGGCGGGGTTATTTGCGGGCTATGCGGATGTTGAAGTCCGGGGTTTTCAGGGCTCCCCAGAGCTGGAGCCAGAAGAGGACGTAGGCCTCCATCCCGCGCGCGGCGGTCAGGGGACCCAGGTCGACGACGCTCTCCCAGCCAAACTCCTTCAGGAGCGAGGCGACTTCCTCTTTGGCGGCGGGGTCGTTGCCGCAGAGAAAGATGTCGCTCTCTGCCCCGACGCGCGACGGGTCGACCATCACGCTGGCGTTGATCGTGTTCAGGGTCTTGACGATCCGCGACTCGGGAAGCTCCGCCTGGATCCGCTCCGCGAGCGAATCGCCGGCCGCCGCCGTGAAGAGGCGGGGCGGCATGCCCTGGGTGAAGTCGAGGGGATTCGAGACGTCGATGACGACCTTCCCCTTCAGATTCTCCTTCCCGGCGGCCCGGACGGCCTCGACCGATCCGGCGCCCGCGGTCGCGTTGAAGACGACGTCGCCGAAGCGGGCGGCGTCCGCAAACGCGCCGGAGGATGCGTTTTCGCCGGCCGAATCCGCCCACGCGCGGGCCTTCTCGTTGCCGTGTTCCCGGGCTCCCATCCGGACCGCATGTCCGAGAGCCACGAGCTTGCCGGCGAGCGTCGCTCCGACCGACCCGGTTCCCAGCACTCCAATGTTCATATCTCTCAATACGCCGGCGGACCCGCCATCGGTTCCGCCCCCGGATCTAAGGCCGGCGGACCGAAATGCGTGCCTGGCACCTCAATGGCCCAGCGCCGCGTTGTCGTACCGCCGTGAGCGGTCGAGGCTAAGCCGAGCCGCGGCTCGAGCTCCAGACGAGCTCGACGATCGGCACACCCTCGAGAGTGCCCCGGTCGCATCGCGAATAGTCTCCGCGCGATTCCGCGGGGAGGAGGTTCGCGATGCGGGAGCCCGACGGTCGCGCAGCGACCCAAAGGGCGACGGATCTACGGCTGCCGCGTCGGGACGGGCGTTGGCTCGGTCGTTACGGTTCTGTTCGCCGCGAGGAGCTTGGCCAGGATCTCGTCGTAGTACGGCTTTTCCCGCAGGGCGGCATACTTGCCCGGGAAGAGCGCGGCCGTGACGTCGGCGACGCCCCGCTTCGCGTCGAAATTGTTCAGGACGACGGCGAGGCGCTGGTCGTGCGGCAGGCGCGTGTTGTCGATCATCGGAAAGTCGAAGTGTCCGAGCCAGAAGTCCGTCGCGCTCGTCTCGACGCGGCCGGCCTCGGCGGTGCGGATCGTCATGCGGAGCTGGATCGCCTCGTTCGCGGGGTCGGCCGAGACGATCTCGAGCTTCACGTTGCGCCGGATGCCGTCGACGGACAGGTCTCTCGCGATGGCGGACGCGGCGGTCTCAGAGTCGGAGTCCGGGAACGCGAGATTCTTCGTGTCGATGGTCGCGTCGAACGTCTCGCCTCCGTCGCCGATCACGAGCATCTGCTTGTGGATGACCTGCTCCGCCACCTGGTGCAGCCTCTCGAGGTACTCGGCCTGCCGGGGGGTGCCCCGCACTTCTCTCTGAATGTGAAGAAAGAGCGGCTTCAGGTTCAGCGACTCGTGAAAGTTATAGACCAGCAGCTCGAGGTTCAGCATCTTCTGCTCGGCCGTCGCGGGACCCTCGCGCAGAAACGAATTGATGATCGACGTGAACATGTCCTTGCGCAGCGCGCTCTCGGACTCTTCGCGGCGGCTCGTGAGCTCCGAATAGAGGCGCGCGTTCGTGTCGCTCGTCTGCATGCGCTCGCGCAGGGCCGCGTCGCGGCCTTCTCGCTCCCGCAGATAGCTCGAAGTCCAGAGACCCAGCACCGCAACGGCGACGGCGGTGAGAAGGCCGCCGACCGGCTTCAAGATGATGTCGGACTTCTCCCACGCGTCGCGGTGACGCGGGCCGGGCGCCTCGGCCATCACTTCCTCGCGACGGTGACCTTGCCCGCGGCGTCCTTCACGACGAGATCGTAGCGGGCCGGCTTCTCGTAGAGCGCCACCTTGAGAGAGGGTGTCGACTTCTTGTACTCGACGGTCAGACGGCAGTCTCCCGTCGACGCCGTTTTCACGCTGTAGGAGCCGAACTCATCCGTCGCGCCGGAAGCCGCCACTCCCGCGCAATCGAGCTTCACGGCGACGCCGCGGGGAACGGGCTTTCCGTTCTCGCTGATGGTCCCGAAGACCTCCGCCGCTCCAAGAAACGAGCCCGGAACCAGAAGCACCACGCACAAAAAAATTAATCGCCGCATCGGGGCCTCCTGCCGGAACGCTAACCGGGGGCGGGCGCCGGAATTCCAGGGAGGGGCCCGAGACGGGCTTTCTTCGAGGCCCCGGCTCGACCGGCGCCGCGCATCCGCTCCCGGTAGTGCCGTACGGGAACCGGGCCGTCCGCCATCATCCCGTCCATGAATTCCTTGAGAGAAAAAGACGCGCCCTGCTGCTTCCGGACGTCCTCGAACAGCCCGCGCACCTGGGCGTACCCGATGTAATACGTCGTGATCTGCGTCGGGCTCGTGATCGCGCGTGTCCACATGTTGGACGCGAACTGGTCGTCCTGCAGCGCGTCCTCCTTCACGAACCGGATCACGTCCGCGCGGCTCATCTCGCCGGTGTGAACACGGACGTCGACGATGGCGCGCGCGATGTTCTCCATCTGCTTCTTCAGGTGCGCGAGCCGGTCGAGAGGCCCGCCCCAGCCGAGATCGAGCATCAGCCTCTCGCAAAAGGTGCCCCAGCCCTCGACGTAGACGCCGTCGGGGAAGAGCGCGCGGACCTTCCGCGGCAAAAGCGCCGCGCGCTTCAGCTGGAGATAGTGGCCGGGAAGAATCTCGTGCGACGTGATCATCACGTTGAAGTGGTGGTTGAAGTCGCGGAAGAAACCCTTCCGCGCCTCGTCGGTCGCCGAGTCGGGAGGCGTGGGCAGATACCAGAGCGTGTCCATCCCCGGGGCGTAGGGGCCGGCGGGATACACCCCGCCCACGCTCTGGCCGACGAAATAAGCCGGCGACCGATCCGTCCGGAGCGTCAGGGGCTCCGGCAGCGTCACGATGTCCCGCTCGTGAAGGAACTTGTCGAGGTCCGCGACGATCTTCCGATAGTCGTCCACGAACTCTTCGGTCGTCGCGGCTCCGTCTTGCGCGACGCGGGCGAAGAGCCGGGCCAGGAGCCGGGAGTCTTCCTCGGGCGCCGCCTCTCCCGGCATCACATCCCCCCAGACCGAGCGGCCGTACGCGGCCGCCTCCCGCCTCTTCGCGGCGAGATCCGCCTCGGCGCGGCGCTGGAGCGCGGCCGGGCTTTTCTCCCCCGTCGCGATCCGCAGGGTCTCCGCGTAGCGTTCCCGCAGGCGAGGCGACGCCGTCGCGCGGCCGGCCAGCTGCTCCAGGAACGCGGCCAGCCGGTCGAGAGAGCGTTCCGCGATGATCGCCGCGGCGCGCGCTTCGGCGTCGTAGGCGGGATACAGTTTCGGAAAACCGTCGCGGTAAAAGGCCGCCGACGCTCGGGCCTGCGACGCCGCGATCGTGCAGAGCTCGGGCGGAATGTCGGACGGCGGCGTTGCGCCGAGGGTCTCCTCCGCCTGGCGCGCCAGCCGCTGGATCCGCCGGACGCGCTTGCGGACCGCTTCCAGGCGTTGTCGGAGCGGGAGGTCCTCGCGGACCAGGAGGAACACGGCCGCGTTCGCGGCGATGTTCGTCCAGTAGAGAGGATCCCGTTCGGGACGGCGGAGAACCGCGAGCTCCTGGATCTGCCGCTCGGCTTCCCGTCCCACGAGCTCCGCGTCGAGCCGGTCGTCGCGCGAGACACCCGGCCGGAGGAGGGCCCGTCGCAGGTCTCCGGCGAGGCTCCGGTTCCAGGCGACCCACCGGTCCCGCTTCTCCTTCGACAGATCTTCGAGGTCTTCGTCGCGCTCGTGGCGTCCCGCCTCCGTCGAGCGGCTCGGAAACATCTCGAAGTCGCGCTCGATGTATTCCTCGACGATTCGGGCGACGGTGCGCGGGCCGGCCGGGGTCGGTGACGGCGTCGGAGCGGCGGTCGGCGCCGCCACCGGCACGGGTATGGGGGCGGGCACGGGAATGGGCGGCCCGGGAGCCGTCATGGGGGATACGAGAAGGAGGAGGACGCATGCGATGGCCGGCACGCGGGGATGCTATCGGAAACCGGCCCCGCTCCCGCCGCGGGGATTCTCCCGCCCATCGAGGGGGGACGCCGGCGGGCGGGCGGGATCGGAGATGATCGTCTGGAGCGGGTCCGCTGATCCGCGTCCGCTACAGCCGGGGGAGCACCATGAATCGACACGTTCGCCGCACGATCATCGCCGCCGCCGCCGCGAGCGCCCTCGCCGTCGTCCTCGCCGCCGGTGCCGCCCGGCGCGGGGAGCCCTCGCGGGCTTCCGGGCCGCCGGCATCCGTGGCCGCGGGCGCGGCGCTCGAGTTCGGAGACGCGTTCTGGAAGCACTGGGGGGACGGGAAGGCGGAGCTCGCCGGCTACGACCTCGCGTTTCCGCGATATGGGGAGCAGAGGAAGGGCGTCGCGATCGCGATCTTCGTCACGGAGACCTTTTCGAACTCACTCCGCGTCAAGTCGGAGACCCCGAGGCCGAAGTCCGACGAATTCCCCGTGATGAAGCTGAACCTCGTCGAGGACTTCTCCACCGGCATCTACGACTACAACCTGCTCACGAGCGCGTGGGTCTCGCTCGCTCCCGTCAACGGACGCCCGGCGGGCGCCGCGACGAAGGTCTCCTTTTCCTCTCAGGAGTGGTGCGGCCACGTGTACAGCCAGCTCCTGTTCGACCGGGGATTGGCGCGGCTCGCGTCGCACAGCTATTTCGACGGGGAGGCGGATCAGGCCCGCGCGATCGCCGTTCCGGATGACGCCTTGTCGGGAGACGCGATCCTCCTCTGGGCTCGCGGACTCGCGGCACCCCGGCTGGCCCCCGGCGAGCGGCGGGAGGTGCCCTTCGTGCGCTCGATCGAGGCCGCCCGGCTCGGCCACCGTCCCGTCGAGATGCTCCGGGCGACGCTCGTCCGGGGCGGCGAGGTCACCCGGCTCGTCGTGCCCGCGGGCACGTTCGACGTGGAGCGCCGGACCGTCGAGATCGCGGGCGGGCCCGTATGGAAACTCGCCGTGGAATCCGCCGCTCCCCATCGGATCGTCGAATGGGAGACGAGCGACGGCGAGAAGGCGACTCTTCTCGGGAGCGACCGCCTGGAGTACTGGAAGCTGCACGGGGAAGGCCAGGCCGCGTTCCTCGCGCGGCTCGGCCTGAAGGCCCGCCCGCCCCGGACGCCCTGACTTTTTCCGCGGGAGCCTAGTTGATTTCCTGGCCCGCTTCGAGCTGCTTCAGGACGGTTTCCAGGTTCTTGCGCTGAGACGCGTCGGGAGCCTGCGCGAGCGCGAGCCGGCCCTCTTCGATCGCCCGCTTCCGGTCTCCCGTCGCCGCGTAGCCGCGCATCAGTCCCACGTGGACGGGCCATTGATTCGGGAAGCGTTTCGCGTTCAGCTGGAACACCTTCAAAGCCTCGGCTTTCCTGCCGTCCGTCAGGAGCTGCCGTCCCGCGACGTGGATCTCGAGCGGCTGCGCCGTCGGATGGTTGATCGCCTTGTCGAATGTTCGCGCCGCCTCCTGCTCGCGGCCGTTCAACCCCTGCAGCCGCGAAAGCGTCGACAGCGTCGTGAAATTCTCCTGGCCGCCGGAATAGGGATCCGAGACGGCACGCTCCGCCCACTTCATCGCCTCCGGAAGGTTGATCTTGTTCTGCGCGCAGAACGCCGCCGCCTGCTGCCAGTTCTGCCAGAAGAACCCCGACCACTGCCGGAGATCGGTGCGCAGGTTGTCGACCCAGAGCTGGTTCACGTTTTCGACGGACACCGAGATCGGGATCTGGAGCTCCTCCCACTTCAACGCGACGGTGGCCTTCGCGGGTTCCCGCTCCGTGAACTCGTACGTGAGCCACTCGTGGTATTCGCTCTTGCCCGGCTTCACCGTGACCCGCAGAGCGTCCTGCTTCGCGTCGTACCAGTAGCTGCCCCACGATTTCGCGTCCTTCGAAAAGACGACCGTCCATTCATCCTTGCCGGGAATCATGTGGAGGCCGTAGGTCCCCGCCGGAAGCGGCCGGCCCTGAACCTGGACGTCATGCGTGACGGCGAAGGTGGTGTTCTCGTTGGCTCCGGCGCGCCAGGGGCAGCTCGCGCAGCCGTTCAAGCCGAGGTCGGTCAGTCCCCACGGGACGAGCTCGCCCCAGATCTTTCCGCGCCGGTCGTTCGATCCGCGCACAACGCGGGGGCTCGAATAGTCGATCGTCACGCGCACCGGACCGATCGCCTGGGTCACGGAGGCCTGCGGGTTGTCGCCGTTCGGCGGAAAGGTGAGCCCCTGGGCGGCCAGCCCGGGCCGGGCCAGGGCGGAAGTCAGGACGAGCGCCCCGAGAAGCGGACGAACACGGCTCTTCATGCGGTCCTCCAGTTAAACGACAGGTGCGATGGAGAGGAGGTACGGCGCCGCCCGGGGAAGGTTTTAGGGCCGGAGGAGGGCGGCCGGGGAATGGGGGAAAAAAGCGGGGGGCGGCTCATCGCCGCGCCTGCCCCTCCGGCCCGGGGTCTTCGGGCGTCCCGCCGACGCCCGACAGCCTCTCCCAGTCGGCCGCGGTGTCGACGTCGATCCGGGCTTCCGGCAGATCGAGCAGGACCGCCGCGGCCGCGTTCTCCCGCAGGATCTCTCTCGCGCCGTGGTCGCCGCGCAGCGCGAGAAGCGCCTCGAAGAACGACGCCGCGAAGAGGGCGGGGACGCCGGGATCGCTCCCGTGGAGCGACGCGACGAGCGGGCTCCCCGTCGCGTCGTGCGTCTCGATCAGACGGTCGATCGACGCGGACGTCACCAGCGGCTGATCGGCGAGGAGCACGACGATCGCGCCCGGCGGCGTCGATCCGCCCGCGAGCGAACGCACGCCCGCCGCGAGCGACGTCCCGAGTCCCTCCTCCCAGGTGGGGTTTTCGATCGTCGAGACGGGCAGGCCGTCGAGCTCTCTTCCGATCCGCTCCGACCGGCTTCCGACGACGACGACCACGCGCGAGGCACGGGAGGCGAGGGCGGACTCCGCGATCCCCCGGAGCAGCGTCTTCCCGCGCCATGAAAGGAGCTGTTTCGGCCGCCCCATGCGCGAGGAGCCTCCGGCCGCGAGGATGACGACCGCGACCCCTGCGCCCGCCTCGCCCGTCACGAGGAGGGGGTGTCGACCGCCTTCGGCCGCGGGTCCGCGGGCGCAGAGCTCTCGCGATGGATCGGAGCCTCGGTCGCAGCGAGATGTCCTCCGCTCCGGCCGGCGAGCACCGCCGAGATTTCCGCGACGATCGAGAGCGCGATCTCTCCGGGGGTTTCGGAAGCGATGTCGAGCCCGACCGGAGCGAGGATGCGCCGCGCGCGGGCGGGACCGGAAGCGAGAGGCGCGGCCGTCCGGAGAACCTGCTCGCCGCGCCGCTTCGGGCCGAGCAGGCCCAGGTACGCGAGATCGAGCGGAAGGAGCGCCGCGGTCCACTCCACGTCCCGCTCGAGGTTGTGGGACATCACGACGGCGCCCGTGCGAGCGCGCGCCCCGATCCGCGCCGGAAGATCCGTCCCCCGGGCGACCAGCGCGACGTCCGCGCCCGGGAAGCGCTCCGGCCGGGCGAGCGCGGCGCGGTGGTCGACGACGAGAACCGACCAGTCGAGATCACACGCCAGACGCGCGAGCGGCACCGCGTCTTCGCCGGCACCGCAGATCACGAGACGGGGACGCGGTGCGACAGGCAGGAACGCGAACTCGCGTTCGCCGATCTCCTCGATGGAGGGGACGGCGGCGCCCGTCGCCAGGATCTCCCGGGCGCGGCCGGCGGCTTCGGGCGGCGCGCCGGGTTCCCCGTCCCCGGGAGCCGACCCCGCGACGAGGACGCGCGAACCGGACGCGATGTCCACCGCGAGCACGGCGTTCGCCTCGAGGTTCTGGAGACGGCCGTAGAGCTCGGCGGCACGCCCGAGGCTCGCCCCCGAGAGGGGCTCGAGCAGGATGCGCACGACGCCCTGGCATCCCATCCCGAAACCCCAGAGGACGTCGCCGGGGCGTCGGGTGTCGTACGTGACGGTCGTCGGAACGCCGGACGCCAGGACTTCGGCGGCGCGCTCGGCGACATCGGCCTCGAGGCACCCGCCGGAGAGCAGCCCGTGCCGCCCGCCGTCCGGCGCCACGGTCATCCACGCGCCGGCCCGCCGGTACGCCGAGCCGTCCGTCGCGACGACCATGGCCACGACGACAGGCTCGCCCCGATCCTGCGCGGCCCGGAGCCGCCGCGCGAGCGTTCCCCACTCGCTCATCGGCCGGGCACGCTTCGTTCCCCGCGAAGCTTCCGCTTCAAAGGAGCTTGTCCGGCGTGATCGGGAGATCGCGGATGCGCTTGCCCGTGGCGTGGTAGACGGCGTTGGCGACGGCCGCCGCGGCGCCCGTGATGCCGATCTCTCCGACCCCGCGGCAGCCCAGGGAGTTGATCACCGGGTCGGGCTTGTCCATGAAGTGGACCTCGATCGATCCGATGTCGGCATTCACCGGGACCGCGTAGTCCGCGAGGTTGTCCGTCACGGGCCGGCCGGTCCGCGGGTCGTAGGCCGTGTGCTCCATGAGCGCCATGCCGACGCCCATCGTCACGCCGCCCAGGACCTGGCTGCGGCTCGTCTTCGGGTTCAGGACCCGGCCGATGTCCATCGCGGACACCCACCGAGTCACCTGCACGCGCGGAAGGAACGCGTCGATCTTCACCTCGCAGAAATGGGCCCCGAACGAGTGGATCGAGTACTTCTTCGTCTTCTCGTCCTCGAGCTTGACGGACGCGGAGGCCTCGACCCCCGATTCGCCGCTCTTCCGGACGAGATCCTGGATGGGAACGCCTCGGGAGGGCGTGGCCGCGGAGACGAGACGCCCGTCCGCGAGCGCGAGCTCCTCCGGCTTCAATCCCGCGAGCGGCGAGCCCGGATCGGCGGCGGCGATCCCCGCGAGCTTCGCTTTCACGGCCGCGGCGGCCTGGATGATCGCCTCGGAGACGCTCGCCGAGCTGTTCGACCCGCCGGAGACGGGCGCCTCCGGAAAGTCGCTGTCGCCGAGCTCGAACGTGATCCGCTCGACAGGAAGACCCAGTGAGTCCGCGGAGACCTGCGTGAAGATCGTGTACGCGCCGGTCCCGAGATCCTGCGTGGCGGCGCGCACGCGCGCGCGTCCGTCCGGCGTCAGCTTCACGATCGCGGAAGCCGGCCAGCGGTTGCCCGGATAGACGGCGGTCGCCATGCCCCAGCCGACGAGCAGGTTGCCGTCCTTCATCGAGCCCGGCTGCGGCGTGCGATTCTTCCACCCGAAGCGCTCGGCGCCGACCGCGTAGCAGTCTTTCAGCCACTTCGACGAGAACGGCCTGCCGTCCGAGGGATTCGCATCGGCGTGGTTCTTCAACCGCAGCTCGACCGGGTCCATTTCGAGCGCCACGGCCAGCTCGTCCATCGCCGACTCGATCGCGAAGGTGCCCGGACACTCCCCCGGCGCGCGCATGAAGGTCGGCGCCGCCACGTTGACGCGCACGAGGCGGTGCGGGATGTCCGCGTTCTCGCACGCGTAGAGCATCGCGCTCGTCGTCTTCCCGCACGGCTCGATGTAGTCGGTCACGGGGGAGGTCGGCGTCGTGGACTCGTGGCGGATGGCGGTGAGCTTGCCGTCGCGGGCGGCCGCGAGAGCGAGCTTCTGGACCGTGGGCGGCCGGTGGCCGGCCGACGTGAACATCTGCGCGCGGGTCACGACGAGACGGACGGGCCGCTTAACGAACCGCGCCGCCATCGCGGCCGCGAACGTGTGGGTCCACTGGGATCCCTTGCAGCCGAATCCGCCGCCGACGTAGGGGCACAGGACGCGGACGTTCGACTTCGGCACCCCGAATGCCTTCGCGAGGTTCCCGCGCGTGCCGATGACCGCCTGCGTGGCGTCCCACACCATGAGGCGGTCGCCCTGCCATTCCGCGATCGTCGCCGAAAGCTCCATCGGGTTGTGCGTTTCGACGGGAGTCGTATAGGTCGCCTCGATCTTCACGGGGCCTGCGGCGAAGCCCGCCGCGGCGTCGCCGCGCTGGTGCTGGACGTCCCGCCCCATGTGCCTGGCGGGCTTCGTCGCCGAGCCCTCGGCCTCCGCGATCTCGAGCACGGGCTTCTCCTCGCGGTACGCGATCTTCACCAGAGCCGCGCCCCGCCGCGCCTGCTCGAGCTTCTCGGCGATCACGAGCGCGATCGTCTGCCCCGCGAAATGGATCTCGTCGGTCGACAGCGGCGGAAGGTCTTCGCCCGCGTGGCCGCCCGACGGATCGCCTTCCTTGAGCGACTTCAGCTGCGGGGCGTTGGCGTGCGTGAGCACCGCGAGGACGCCGGGCGCCTTCGATGCGGCCGCCGTGTCGATGGAAGCGATGGCGCCGCGCGCGATCGTGCTCTGCACGGCGACGGCGTGAACGAGGCCCCTCGGGCGGAACTCGGCGGCGTACTTCGCGCCGCCCGTGATCTTCAAACGGCCGTCGACGCGGTCGAGGGGCTTTCCGACGTGAGCGCTCATGACGCGATCTCCCGGCCGGCGGCCGTGGCGAGGGCCCGCGCCAGCGTGCGCCGGGCGAGCTCGACCTTGAAGGCGTTGTGCTTTTGAGGCTTCGCTCCGGCGAGCGCGGCCGAGGCCGCCGCGGTCCACGCCGCTTCCCCGGCGGCCGCTCCCGTGAGCGCCTTTTCCGCCTCCGCCGATCTCCACGGCTTCGTCGCGACGCCTCCCAGGGCGACGCGCGCCTGGCGGACCTTCCCGCCTTCGACGTCGAGCGCCACGGCGGCCGACGACAGCGCGAACTCGTAGCTCGCCCGGTCCCGCATCTTCAGGTAGTGCGAGCGCGCGAGCCACCCGGACGCCGGCAGGTCCACGGCGGTGATGAGCTCACCGTGCGCGAGCACGGTCTCCTTTGCCGGGTCGTCCCCGTACGACACGTAGAAGTCGGATATGGGGATCTGCCTCTCGGCGCCGTCGGGGCGTCGGGTCCGGACGACGGCTTCCAGGGCCGCCAGCGCCACGGGCATGTCGCCCGGGAACGTCGCGATGCACCGATCGCTCGTTCCCAGGACCGCGTGGATGCGGTTGTATCCGCCGATCGCGGCGCACCCGGAGCCGGGCTCCCGCTTGTTGCACGCGGAGAAGACGTCCCGGAAGTACTGGCACCGCGTCCGCTGGAGCAGGTTACCCGCCGTGGTCGCCATGTTGCGGATCTGGGCGGAGGCGCCCGACAGAATCGCTTCCGAGAGAACGGGATACCGGCGCCGGATGTTCGCGTCGTTGGCGAGTTCGCTGTTGCGGACGAGCGCGCCGATCCTCACGCCTCCGCCGGGCAGCGTCTCGATGCGCGACAGCGGGAGCGCGTTGACGTCGACGAGTGTGGCGGGGTTCACGACCTCGAGCTGCATGAGATCGACGATCGTCGTGCCGCCCCCCAGATAGGCCGCCCGCGGCTCGCGCGAAACGGCGGCCACGGCTTCCTGGACCGCCGTCGCTCGGGCGTAGCGGAACGGGATCATGACCGGCCCCCGTTGCCCGCCCCGCGGGCCTCGGCGACGGCGGCGACGATGTTCGGATAGGCCCCGCAGCGGCAGATGTTGCCGCTCATGCATTCCCGGATCGCCGCCGGGTCGGACGGGCATCCCTCGGAGAGCAGCCCGACCGCCGACATGATCTGCCCGGGCGTGCAATAGCCGCACTGGAAGGCGTCGTGCTTCAGGAACGCCGCCTGGACGGGGTGCAGCTCCTCCCCTTTCGAGAGGCCCTCCACGGTCGTCACCGCCCGCCCCCCCGCCGCGACCGCGAGGGTCAGGCACGAGAGCACCCGTTTGCCGTCGATGAGAACGGTACAGGCGCCGCACTGTCCGTGGTCGCAGCCTTCCTTGGTTCCCGTCAGCCCGAGGTCTTCGCGCAGCGCCTCGAGAAGCGTCACGCGCGCGTCGACCGAGATCCGGTGCTCCGCGCCGTTGACCCGGAGCACGATCGGAATCGGCTCCAGGCCTCCCACTCCGGCCGGCGAGCGGACGGTTCGCGCTCCGGCCGCGGCCCACCCCACGACGGGGATGGCGCCGAGCGAAACGCCGAGGAACGTGCGCCGGTCCCACCCGGCAGTCCCCGAGGATTCGGGCGCGCGCGGCTCCGGATTCGAGGCGGGACGCGACGCGGCAGCCGGCCGGTCGTCGTCGTCGTCGTCGTCAGAGCGTCTGGTCAACGAAGCCTCCTCTCATCCCGGGGGCGGCGAGGCGGAGAGCTCGATCTTCCGAAACGGACCCACCATACGCCTCTCGCCGCGCACTCCAAAATCTGTCCAGAGCGGCCCGAGGTGGCCCGGGGGCCATGGCGCAAATCGAGCAGGCGACGTGCCACCGGAAACGCGGACGGATCAGACGAGTCCCTCCGCCGCTTTCGGGGCCGGCTCCCCGGAGGCGCCTACCTCGGGAAAGCCGGAGGCGAGAAAGAGGTTGACGGCGGCGAGCGCCAGAAGCACCAGAAACACGGGCAGGAGCGAGCGCTCGATCGCCTGCCGGAAGAGGGCGGGGGCGACCGTCGGAGCGCCGGGCGCGCCTCCGCCCGGAGGCCCGCCGGCGAGGAGCCGGCTCGCCGTATCCATCCCGCTGCCGAGACGCAGCGACAGGCCCGCGGCGAACACGCCCCCGAGAGCGCCGACGCCGATCGAGCCGCCGACGGTCCGGAAGAACGGGATGAGACTCGTGGCGACACCCCGCTGGGGCTCCGGCGCGACGTGCTGGATCGCGAGGACCTGGGCGATCGCGCACGGGCCGAGGCCGCCGCCGATCAGCGCGCACGCGGCGGAAATCCACCCAACGCCCGCGTTCGACCACGCGCCGGCGCAGAGGCCCGCGAGACCGATCAGGACGAGGATCGCGCCGAGCCGCGCCGTTTTCCGGAATCCGTAGCGCAGGATGATCTTCGCCGCCACGGCGGAAGAGAAGGCCCACATGAAGATGAGCGGCGTCACGACGGCCCCGGCCGCTCCCGCCGTGCCGCCGCGGGCGCCCTGGACGAAGAGCGGAACGAACGTGTCGACGCCGTAGATCGCGGTCCCCATGACGATGCCGGCGAGGTAGGGGGCTGCGGTTTCCCACCGGGCGAAGAGCTCGGGCGGAATGAGCGGGTGCTCGCGGCGGGTCTGCAGCCACCCGAAGAAGATGAGCGCGGCGACGCCGCCTCCGAGAAGCGCCAGCCGCGTCGCGGCGGTCGTCCCTCCCGGGCTGCCTGCCGGGGTGTGGAGCACGCCCAGGAGAACGAGGGAGACGCCGACCGCGAGCGCGGCGCTGCCGGCGACGTCGACGGGGTCGGAGCGCCGGGCGCGCGACTCGACCATGCGGATCCACACCAGCGTGAAGGCGAAGAGGCCGAGCGGGATGTTGATCCAGAAGATGGACCGCCATCCGAAGTGCACCGTGAGAAACGCTCCCAGGAGCGGTCCGATCAGGCTCGAGAACCCCCAGACCGCCGAGAAGAGCCCCTGCACCTTCGTGCGCTGCTCGATCGAGTAGATGTCGGCGGCGACGGCGAGCGTCACGGGCAACATGCCGGCCGCGCCGAGCCCCTGGATCGCCCGGGCGCCGATCAGCTGCGGCATCGTGCGCGCGAAGGCGCAGGCGATCGCGCCCGTCACGAAGACGCCGATCCCGACGAGCAGCAGGCGGCGGCGCCCGTGGATGTCGGCGAGGCGGCCGTACACGGGCATCCCCACCGTGGACGTCAGCAGGTAGACGGAGAAGACCCAGGCGTACAGCGGCAGGCCTCCGAGGTCGCCGATGATCGTCGGCATCGCGGTCGAGACGACGGTCGACTCGAACGACGCGAGCGCGCTGACGAGAATCAAGGCCACCGTCACCGCGCGGCGGCGCTTCGGATCGAATCGAGGCGGCGGCTCGGCGGACATGGCGGACACGGCCGACGAGGGTAGCAGGAGGAGCGCGAGCGCGACGAAAAGCCCCAATCCACCTCGACCCGATGTGGCTCTAGGAACGCCCGCGCCGCTCCGGTACAAAGGAGTCGTCATGAGCGTGCCGCTCTTCCACGTCGACGCCTTCACCGAGCGCCCCTTCGGAGGCAATCCCGCGGCGGTCTGCGTGCTGCCGGACGAGAGACCCGACGCGTGGATGCAGAGCGTCGCCGGCGAGATGAACCTCTCGGAGACGGCGTTTCTCCGCCGCACCGGCGACGTGTGGCCTCTGCGATGGTTCACGCCCGCGCTCGAAGTCGATCTGTGCGGACACGCCACGCTCGCCTCCGCCCACGTGCTGTGGCAGGCGGGCTACGAGAAGCCCGACGCTCCGATCGTTTTCGAGACGAAGAGCGGGCGGCTGACAGCCCGTCGCCGCGACGCGGCGGCCGCTCACGAGATCCAGCTCGATTTCCCGGCCGAGCCCGCCTCCCCCTGCGAGCCGCCGGACGGTCTTCTCGAGGCGCTGGGGATCGCTTCGCCGCGCTTTGCCGGCCGCAACCGGTTCGACTTCTTCTTCGAGCTTCCCTCCGAAAGCGACGTCCGCGCGCTCACCCCGGATTTCCGCCGGATCGTCGAGACCGCGGGGCCGGCGCGCGGCGTCATCGTCACCGCTCCGGCCTCCGGGCGCGGGTACGACTTCGTCTCCCGCTATTTCGCGCCGGCGTACGGCATCGACGAGGATCCCGTCACCGGCTCCGCCCACTGCTGCCTGGGCCCCCACTGGGCCGGCCGCCTCGGCCGGACGGAACTGACCGGCTATCAGGCCTCCCGCCGCGGCGGCACGGTGTTCGTCCGCGTCGGCGGGGACCGGGTATCCCTCGGCGGGCAGGCGGTCACCATCGCGCGGGGCGAGCTCCTCTAGAGCCCGCCCCGGGGCGGCTCGAAGGGGCGACTCGCGAGCGCCTCCGAGTCCCCCGTTTTCTTCCGTGGCGCCCGCCGCCGACGGCGGGTAGACTTCGCGCCGGTTCCGTCCAGATCCACTCGGTCCACGCCTCGAAAAGCCGACAGGAGGAGCACATGATCCGTCCTTTCCCCCGGGTTCTCCCTCTCGCGGGGGTCTTCGCGCTGGCATTAGCTGCGGCGGCGTTCGCTCAGGAGGCGTCGCCCGGGATCGCCCTCAGCAAAGTGATCAAGGCCGGAAGCAAGAATGTCCATCCGCTTTCCGCTACCGCCTGCTCCACGTCGGGAATCACGTGCGGCGGATCGGTCAACGGCACGCTGGACTCCCAGGATTGCCAACTCGGCGACGAGACTCGCGCCGACAACTACACGTTTCAAGGAACGGCAGGGCAGACCGTAACGATCGCGATGTCGTCGTCGGCTCTGGACGCGTATCTGATCCTGCGAAATCCCGCCGGTACGGCCGTCGCTCTCGACGACGATAGCGGCGGCGGCCCGGACGGGACGAACGCGCAAATCATCTACACGTTGCCGACAACAGGTGTTTGGACGATTGTCGCCAACGCGGTCTACATCGCGGATCGGGGGCCTTACTTCCTCTCCCTGTCGTGCGGCGCTGTCACGGCGTGCGTGCCGAACGCCACCTCGATGTGCCTGAACAGCCGCTTCCGCGTGTCGGCGAACTGGCAGACGACGACGGCCTCCGGCGCGGGGACCCCTATCCAGCTCACGTCGGACACGGGCTACTTCTGGTTCTTCTCCTCGTCGAACGTCGAGATCGTCGTCAAGGTCTTGAACGGCTGCGGATTGAACTCCCGCTACTGGACGTTCGCCGGCGGGCTCACCAACGTGCTCGTCAACCTGACCGTCACCGACACCCAGACGGGAGCGGTTCGCACCTACTCCAATCCGCAGAACCAGGCGTTCCTGCCCATCCAGGACACGTCTTCGTTCTCGACCTGCCCGTAAGCCTCGGCCGCCCCGAAACGACGAAGCCCCCGGAAACGGGGGCTTTCTTTTTGATCCCGGACTTCCCGGCGGATCAGGCGTGCACGCTCCAGCGCTCGAGCTCCTCGTTTAAGAGGAGGTCGACGGCGTCCACGGGGAGAGGCCGCGAGAACCAGTAGCCCTGCAGGGCGTCGCAGCCGCTCTCGCGCAGGTACGCGAACTGCTCCTTGGTCTCGACGCCCTCCGCGATGACGTTCAACTTGAGACCGTGAGCCATCGCGACGACCGCGCGCACGATGCCCGCGTCGGCGGAGTTCGTGACGACGTCGGTCACGAACGACCGGTCGATCTTGAGCGTGGTGACCGGGAAGCGCTTCAGGTAGGAGAGGGAGGAGTAACCCGTCCCGAAGTCGTCGATCGAGACGCCGACTTTCAGATCGCGCAGGGCCAGGAGGTTAGCGACGGTGACGTCGGCGTCTTCCATGGCGACGCCTTCCGTGATCTCGAGCTCGAGCGTCTCCGGCTGGAGGCCCGAATCGGACAGAGCCTTCTGCACCCCGGTCACGAGATTGCGCTCGTGGAACTGGCTCGGCGAAAGGTTGACCGCGATTCGAAGGTCGGGGAATCCCATCGTCTGCCAGCGGCGCGTCTGGCGCGCGGCCTTCCCCAGAACCCAGTCGCCGAGCGGCACCATCATCCCGGCCTTCTCCGCGACGTCGATGAAGGCGGCCGGCATGATGAGGCCCTTCTCCGGATGCTGCCAGCGCACCAGCGCCTCCATCTCGACGATGCGGCCGGTCGAGAGGCTCAGGACGGGCTGGTAGTGGAGGACGAGCTCCTGGCGCTCGATCGCCTGCCGCAGGCCGGCCTGGAGCGTGAGCCGCTGCGCGGCCTCTTCCGTCAGCTCGGGAATGCTCAGCTGGAAGTTGTTCCGGCCGCGGCTCTTCGCGCGTGACATCGCGGTGTCGGCGCTGCGGAGGAGGCTCTCCGCGTCCTGCCCGTCGTCGGGATAGACCGAGATGCCGATGCTCGTGGTCAGATCGACGCGGCGGCCCTCCGTCGTGAAGGGCTGAGCGACGGCTTCGAGGAGCTTGCGCGCGACCACCGTGGCGTCCTCCGCCCGGGCGATCTCGGGAAGCAGCACGACGAACTCGTCCCCTCCGATCCGCGCCACGGTGTCGTCGTCGCGAACGCAGAGCGCGAGCCGCCGGGCGACCTCCTGAAAGACGGCGTCGCCGGCGCTGTGCCCGAACCCGTCGTTGATCGTCTTGAAGAGATCGAGGTCGAGGAAGAGGACCGCGAGGAGGCGGCCCGCGCGGCGAGCCTTGCCCACGCAGACGTTCAGCCGCTCCATGAGCAGCGCCCGGTTGGGAAGCCCCGTCAGGTGGTCGTGGAACGACTGGAAGACGATGAGCTCCTGCGCGCGCTTCCGATCGCTGATGTCGCGGGCGATCGAGGCAACCCCGGTGAGCTCGCCCAGGCCGTCGCGGATCGGCGAGGCGGCGACGGCGACTTCCACCCGTGTTCCGTCCTTGCGCACCCGCACCGTCTCGTAGCGGACGACCCGCTCCCCTTTTCGGATGCGATCCAGAAACGCGTCGATCTCGCCGCGCCGATCCGGAGGCTCCAGGATCGAGACGGGCCGGCCTTCGATCTCCTCCGCCGTGTAGCCGTACATGCTCGTGGCGCCCGAGTTCCAGCTGGAGACGACGCCGCGCGCGTCGGTCGAGATGACGGCGTCGTGGGACGACTCCATGATTGCCGCCATGCGGACGAGCGTCGCTTCGCGTCGACGCCGTTCGCTGATGTCCACGGCGACGGCGCCGACGAGTGGCCGGCCGGCCTCGCTCTGGAGAGGAAATTTCAGGACCAGCCAGTGACGGGTGCCGCCCGGCGTCGGCAGCGTCTCCTCGACCTCGAGGACGGCGCCGGTCGCGAGCACGGTCTGATCGTGCAGACGGACGAGCTCCGCGCTAGCCGCCGGCAGCCACTCGGAGTCGCCCTTGCCGAGGATAGACCGCCCGTCGGGAGCGAAAACGTTCCCGAAGGCCTTGTTGTAATAGACGAGGCGGCCCTCTTCATCCTTGAGGAACTCGAGCGCGGGTGTGTGATCGCGAAGCAGGTTTCCCGGGGGCTCCCCGTCGGCGGACGCGGGGCCGGCGACCCTCGGTTCGCGTCCGCCGGGCGCGTCCGCGTCGAGGTCCCGCACGACCTTCATCCCCGGGAATCCGAGTCGAAATCCCGCCACTCGACCTCCTTCGAACTGCAGACAGACGTGTTGCTTCGAGACTGCCCTCTCCAAGCTCCCTGCCAGATCCCTCCGTCTCGTGTTTTCAATGACTTGCAGCTGTTCCGCCCGAAAAGAAGACCATTCCTGCCAGCCCTCGGACGCGAGTTCTGACAGAAATTCGCCCCCGGGGCCGCCGGGGCGGCGGATAACATCGGCCGCGCCGTGAACCGCCCCGGGCTCGCCCCCGAGCACGCCGAAACCCGCCCTCCGGCGGCGGGAGCCCGTCCGCCCGGGCCCCCGGGCCGGTTCCTCGTGGGCAGCCTCCCCGACTTCGCGCGCGACGTCCTCGGATTCCTGACCTCCTGCGCCCGCGAGCACGGGGACTTCGTGCGATTCCGGCTGCCCGGCAACGAGGTCTTCCTCGTCCACGACCCGCGCGACATCGAAGCCGTTCTGCTCACGCAGCGGGCGAACTTCGTCAAGCACAGCTTCTTCTGGAAGCACGTCACGGCGATCTTCGGAAACGGCCTGCTGACGAGCGAAGGGGATTTCTGGCTGAAGCAGCGCCGGCTCGCGGCGCCGGCGTTTCACCCGGACCGGATCGCCGGATACGGCGACGTCATGGCGGCCTTCGCCGATCGGCTGGCCGGAGGCTGGCGGGACGGCGAGGTGCGCGACATCCACCGCGACATGATGCGGGTGACGATGCAGATCGTCTCGAAGACGCTCTTCGACGTCGAGGTCGAGGAAGAGGTCGACGAGATCGGACGCTCCTTCGACGTCATCATCCGCGAGATCGCAAAACGGTTCCGGCGCCCGATCCGGATCCCCGACGCGATCCCCATTCCGGGAAACGTGCGCTACAACCGCGGCGTCGCCCGGCTCGACCGTTTGATCGCGCGCGTCCTCGCCGAGCGCCGCGACCGCCCCGGCGACCGGGGGGATCTTCTCTCGATGCTGCGGGAGGCGCGGGACGACGAGGGGCAGCCCATGTCGGACCGGCAGCTGCGCGACGAGCTGGTCACGATCTTCCTCGCGGGCCACGAGACGACCGCGATCTCGCTCTCCTGGACGCTCTTTCTCCTCGCCCGGAATCCCGAGGCCGAAGAACGGCTCGCGGCGGAGATCCGCGAAGTCGCCGGTTCGCGGCTTCCGACGGCCGCGGATCTGCCCCGCCTCCGGTTCGCGGAAGCGGTGGTGAAGGAATCGCTCCGCCTCTACCCGCCGGCTTATGTCATCGGGCGTGAAGCGCGGGAGGACTGCGTCGTCGGAGGCTACGAGATCCCCGCGCGCGCGACCGTCTACATGAGCCCGTGGGTGCTCCACAGGGATCCGCGCTGGTTCGACGACCCGGAAGCCTTCCGACCGGACCGGTGGCTCGACGGCAGCGCGGCGCGGCTGCCGAAGTACGTCTACATCCCCTTCGGAGGCGGCCCCAGGATCTGCGTCGGCGAGCGGTTCGCGATGATGGAGGGGATCCTCGTCCTCGTCACGCTGCTGCGGAAGTTCCGGCTGGAGATGGCCGGTCCGGACCCCGTCCCCTTCCCCTCGATCACGCTGCGCCCCGAGGGGGGACCGATCATGCGCCTCTCGCGGCGGGCCTGAGCCCGTCCGCCGCTTAAGATGCGGGCCATGGAAGACTTCGAAAAGCTCGGCGCGTTCTACCTCGGCCGCACCCGCGACGCGGAAAAGACGGACAAGAAGGGCCGCGGGGATCTCGTCCTCTACGACTCGCGCGACCTCGTCACCCACGCCGTCTGCGTCGGGATGACCGGCAGCGGGAAGACCGGGCTGTGCATCTCCCTGATCGAGGAGGCGGCGATCGACGGGATTCCGGCGATCCTGATCGACCCCAAGGGGGATCTCGGAAATCTGCTCCTGACGTTCCCGAATCTCGCCCCCGAGGATTTCCGGCCGTGGATCAACGAAGACGACGCGGCGCGCCACGATGTCTCTCCCGACGAGTACGCGAAGCAGCAGGCGGAGCTCTGGAAGAAGGGACTCGCGGAGTGGGGCCAGGACGGAGCCCGGATCGCGAAGCTGCGCGCGGCCGCCGACTTTTCGATCTACACGCCGGGCTCGACCGCCGGGCTGCCCGTCTCGATTCTCCGATCGTTTGCCGCCCCGAGCTCCCAGACGCGCGGCGACGCGGAGCTTCTCGGCGAGCGCATCGCGACGACGGCGACCGGCCTGCTCGCTCTGATCGGCGTCGATGCGGACCCGATCCAGAGCCGCGAGCACATCCTGGTCTCGACCATTCTCGATCGCGCGTGGTCCGCGGGCGAAGACCTCGACCTCGCGGCGTTGATCGGACGGATCGAGAAGCCGGGCGTCGCCCGCGTCGGCGTGCTCGACCTCGAATCCTTCTTCCCGGCTAAGGACCGCTTCGCGCTCGCGATGAAGCTGAACAACCTCCTCGCGGCGCCGGGATTCGCGGCGTGGCTCGAAGGAGATCCCCTCGACGTCGGCGCGATGCTCCGCACCCCGGAGGGAAAGCCCCGCATCTCCATCTTCTCGATCGCGCACCTGTCGGATGCCGAGCGCATGTTCTTCGTGACGATGCTCTTGAACGAGACGGTGGGCTGGATGCGCGGACAGTCCGGAACGACGAGCCTCCGGGCGATCCTCTACATGGACGAGATCGCGGGGTATTTCCCGCCCGTCGCCACTCCGCCCGCGAAGGCGCCCCTGCTCACGCTCCTGAAGCAGGGCCGCGCGTTCGGGCTGGGCGTGGTGCTCGCGAGCCAGAATCCTGTGGACCTGGACTACAAGGGCCTCTCGAACGCCGGCACCTGGTTTCTCGGACGCCTCCAGACCGAGCGCGACAAGGCCCGCGTCCTCGAAGGGCTCGAGGGCGTCTCGTCGGGAGGCGGACCGAAATTCGACCGGGCGGCGATGGAGCGCACCCTCGCGGGGCTCGCGTCGCGCGTGTTCCTCATGAACGACGTCCACGAAGACCGGCCCGTCGTGCTCGAGTCGCGCTGGGCCATGTCCTACCTGCGGGGTCCTCTGACGCGCTCGCAGATCAAGACGCTGATGGATCCGAAGCGCCCCGAGGCCGCGGGCGGGAAAGGCAAGGCGGGCGCCGAGGCTCGACCCGCGGGGAAGGCAGCGGCCGCGCCGTCCTCTTCCCGGAGCGACCGTCCCGTGATGCCTCCTTCGATTTCGCAGTATTTCGTGCCGGTCCGAGGGGACGGAGAGGCTGGGGACATCGTCTACCGCGCGATGCTCGTCGGGTCCGCGCAGGTGCACTTCGTGGAGGCGCGCACGCACACGGACTCCTCGGACGACGTCGTCGTGCTCGCCCCCGTGGCGGACGCGCCGGACCCGGTGCAATGGGATCGCGCGGAACGGGCGGCGTTCCCCGCGGCCGATCTCGACCGCGAGCCCGTCGCGGGAGCGCGCTTCGAGGATCCACCGGCCGCCGCCGCCGCCCCGAAGAGCTGGGAAGGGTGGACGAAGGACTTCGCGGCGTGGGTCTTCCGGACCCAGCGCCTGGACCTCCTGCAGAGCGCGTCGGGAGCCGAGGTCTCGACGCCCGGCGAGACCGAGCGGGACTTCCGCGCGAGGCTCCAGCAGAAGACCCGCGAGGCGCGCGACGCGGCGGCGGAGCTCCTGCGCCGGAAGTACGCCGCGCGCATAGAGGTCATCCAGGATCGTGAACGGCGCGCCGAGCAGTCCGTCGACCGGGAGAAGGAGGAGGCGACGCACCAGGGGATCCAGACGGCGATCTCGATCGGCGCGACCGTCCTGGGAGCCCTCCTCGGCCGGAAGGCGATCAGCGCGACGAACATCGGCCGCGCGACGACGGCGGCGCGCGGAGCGGGACGCACGATGAAACAGGCCGGCGACGTCGGCCGCGCGAAGGCGAACGTGGCGGCCTTTCAGCAACAGATCGCGGAGCTCGAGAGCCAGCTGAAGGATGAGCTCGACCAGACGGCCGCGGCCTCGGACCCCCTGACGGAGAAGCTCGAAACGGTCGCCGTCCGTCCGAGAAAATCCGACGTCTCGGTGAGGCTGGTCGGTCTCGCCTGGGTCCCCTGGCGTCGGGACCGCTCCGGAGGAGAAACCCCCGCCTGGAAGTAGGGGTGGCTCCGAGGAGCCTGGTTTCACGTAGCCGTTCTCTCCCGGGCTCGAAGACCCTGGAACAGCCGAAGAACTCGGCCGCCACGGCGAGTACGAACACCCTCTTCCCACCCCTCCTGAAGAGCGGAGGCGGAGAGACCCTCGCCTGGCAGCCGGGAACTCCCCGGCGGATGCGAGGGGCCCGTTTTCACGTGGCCGTTCAGCTCTGGGCTCGAGGGGCCGGGAGCCTGCGGAAGATCCGATTCACGCTCCGAGCGCTTTCCGCGCGTGCCCAGGAACGGGAGCCGGGCGCAATTGCCCTTCGCCGTGCATTCCAACCCGACCAGACGCGCTCGAATGGCCGAGGGGCGGCTCGGGGAGGTAACTCCTGAGGACTTCTCAGACCAATCGGAGCCCGGATCCGGGCGCGCTCCCGGAGGAGACCCTCGAAATCGGCGCACACCACACGCGTGTCCAGGCCGCTCGGTCCCTGCGCCGATTTCGCGGAGGCGCGACGGAAGGTCCCGACTTCTGCCTCGCCAGTCGCGCCGTGTCTCCGCAGGGAGCGCGACCGGACCCGGGCGGATTTTCCGCCGACCGTCCCCAGGCAATCACCTCTTTGGACTCCCCGCGGTCGTCCCATCGCAGCGAACGTTAAGATCCTCGAATGCCCGGCCTCATGACGATCCTCGCTCTGGTCGCGTTCGTCCTCGTCCTCGCGGGGCTGACGGAGGGCTTCGTCTCGCGCGCGCCCATCTCGTTTCCGATGATCTTCCTGGGCATCGGATTCGTACTCGCCGCCCGTGGCACGATCGCGATTCCGCCCCACTCCCCGACGCTCGAAGCCGTCGCCATCGTGAGTCTGTCGCTCGTGTTGTTTCTCGACGCCGTGCGCATGCGGTTCGACAAATCGAGCCGGGAATGGCTCGTTCCGAGCCTGATCCTCGGGCCGGGCACGCTGGTTTGTCTCGGCCTCATCGGTCTCGCGGCGCACTTTCTCCTGGGAATGGGGCTCGTCGCTTCGATCCTGCTCGGCGCGATCCTCTCGTCGACGGACCCGGTCGTCCTCCGCGACATGCTGCGCGACAAGCGGATTCCGACGGCGGTGCGCCAGGCGCTGCGGGTCGAGGCCGGGACCAACGACCTGGTGGCCCTGCCGATCGTGCTCGGTGCGATCGCGGTGGTGAAGTCGACCGCTTCGACGCCCGGCGAATGGGCCTGGCTTCTCGGGCGCCTCCTCGTGGTCGGACCCGCCGCCGGATTCTTCATCGGCGCGTCGGGGGCGTGGTTGATGACGCGCGCGGACCGGCGCTGGGGGATCCGCCGCGAGTATCAGGCGCTTTTCGGCCTGGGCCTGGTGTTCGCGTCGTACGTCGCCGGCGTCGCCGTCGGAGGGGACGGCTTTCTCGCCGCGTTCGCGGCCGGAGCGGCGATCGCCGCGCTCGATCTCGATCTCTGCGACTGCTTCCTCGAGTACGGGGACGCGACCGCGGAGATGATCATGCTCTTCGCCTTCATCCTGTTCGGCGCGGCCCTGTGGGGCCTCTTCGCGGCCGTGCCGGCAGTGCCGGCGATCGCCCTCGCGCTGTTCACGATCTTCGTCGCGCGGCCGGCGGCGATCGCGCTCGTCCTTCGCCGCGCCGCCGTCTCTCCGAGCGCGCGGGTCTTCATCGGCTGGTTCGGTCCGCGCGGCCTCGCTTCGCTCCTCCTGGCGCTCCTCGCCGTTCGCGCCAACGTCGCCGGCGCCGAGATGATCCTGGCGATCGCCGGAGTCGTCGTCACGGTCTCCGTCCTCCTGCACGGCGTGACCGCGATGCCGCTCACCACCTGGTACGTCCGGCGGATCGAGGCGGGCACACTCGCGGAGGAGCGCGTCAGCACGGCGAGCGATCTGCTTCGTGTCCGTCGAGCCGAGCCCGCGGACTCGACACGGATCGGCCCTCGGGAGCTCGCTCTCCGCCTCGCCGGACCGCGCCCGCCTCTCGTCCTCGACGTCCGATCGCGCTCGGGATACGAGAAGGACCCCGTGGGGATCCCCGGATCGGTCCGCGTGCTTCCCGACCAGGTCGCCGACTGGGCCGCCGACCGGAAGAAGGACCAGTCGATCGTCGCCTACTGCACGTGACCGGACGAAGCGACCAGCGCCCGGGCGGCGCGGCAGCTCCGGCAGATGGGATTCGACGCGGTGGCGCTCGAAGGCGGCCTCGACGGGTGGCGCAAGGAGATGGGCGACACGGCCGTTCTCCCCGCGTCGACGCGGACGCCCGAGGGACCGCCCGCGCGGGCATAGACGACGGTTCTCTCGCTTCTCCGTGACCGCCGCGGCGGCATATTTGTCGCAGGAGACCGGCCATGATCCTGAAGTGCCCGTCCTGCGGAAAAAAGAACCGCTCCCCTGCCGGCCGCCTCGCCGAGACGGGACGCTGCGGCGCCTGCAAGACGCCCATCTCCCCCGTAGCCAGGCCGATCGAAGCGGACGCGGAGACGCTTCGCGAGATCACCGCGGGCGCGAAAGTTCCGGTGCTCGTCGACTTCTGGGCCGCCTGGTGCGGCCCGTGCCGCACGGCCGCTCCGGAGGTCGCGCGCACGGCTGCGGAAATGGCGGGACGCGCCATCGTCCTCAAAGTCGACACGGAAGCGCATCCGCAGCTCGCGGCGCAGTTCAAGGTCCAGGGAATCCCGAACTTCGTGGTCCTGAACCGCGGCGCCGTCGTCCGCCAGGAGGCGGGGGTCGCTCCGAGCGCGCGCATGAACGAGTGGCTCGAGCGCGCCGCGAGCCGGCCGTAGGAGAGGTTAGAGGAGAGAGGGAAGAGGGAAGAGGGAAGAGGAAACGGCCGCCACCCGGACTCCTCTTCGATGCCGCGCCTCCTTCCCCCGTCTCGCGGCCCCGCGCTTGCATAAACTCGATGGATGAACAAACCCTCTCGCGGGAATTGGCTTCTTGCCCTCACGGCGGTTTCTTTCTTCGCCGCGGCCGTGGGCCTCTCCGCCGCGCCGGGCCGGGAGCCGCAGGAGGCGGCGGCGGCCGCCTCCGACAATGCCGCCCTCGTCTGGGACGAAGCGGTCCTGCATGGAATCCGCGCGACGAAGCCGGGGCCCACGATCGTGGCGCGGGCCCTCGCCGTGGTCCACACGGCGATGTTCGACGCGTGGACCGCTTACGACGACGTCGCCGTCCCGACGGTCCCCCGGACCGACTGGAGGCGGCCGCCGGCCGAGCGCAATGCCTCGAACAAGGCGGAAGCGGTGAGCTACGCGGGATATCGCGCGGTCTCGGACCTCTTCCCGAGCGAGGTCGCCTGGTACGACGCCACGTTCCAGCAGCAGGGCTATGCGCCCGGCGATCACACGACGGATCTCGCGACGGCGCGGGGAGTCGGGAACTCCGCGGCCGCCGCGGTCCTGGCGATCCGTCACCATGACGGCTCCAACCAGCTCGGCGATCTGGCGCCGGGTGCGTACGCGGACTACACGGGCTACGTTCCGGTCAACACGTCCTTCACGGTCGACGACCCGAATCGCTGGCAGCCTCTCGCGATCGTCGTGAACGGCACGGTGGTCACGCAGTCGTTCACGACGCCTCAGTGGAGTCTCGTGACGCCCTTCGCGCTCACGAGCGGCTCGGCGCTTCGTCCGGCCGGACCGCCGCTCTGGCCCGACCCGCGCTACAAGGAGGAAGCCGACTCGATCCTCGCCCTGTCGGCGGCGCTGACGGACCGGCAGAAGATGCTCGCGGAGTATTTCGCCGACGGCCCCAATTCGGAGTTTCCCCCGGGGCACTGGGCGCTCTTCGCGCAGTTCGTCTCCCGCCGGGACGGCCACACGCTCGACCAGGACGTTCCCATCTTCTTCGCTCTCGGAAACGGCCTTCTGGACGCGAGCATCTCCGCCTGGGACGCCAAGAGGTTCTACGACTACGTCAGGCCGATGACGGCCATCCGCTTTCTCTACCGCGGGCAGACGATCCAGGCGTGGGGCGGACCGGGCGCCGGGACGGTCACGATCCTCGGCGAGCAGTGGCGGCCGTACCAGCTGCCGAACGTCGTCACCCCGCCCTTTCCGGAGTTTTTCTCCGGGCACAGCGTCTTCAGCGCGACGGGCGCCCAGATCCTGGCGACAGCAACCGGGAGCGACGCCTTCGGCTACTCGGTGACGCTCCCGGCGGGCAGCTCGGTCGCCGAGCCCGGCGCCGTCCCCGCGGCCGACGTCGTCCTGTCGTGGGCGACGTTCTCGGATGCCGCGAACGACGCGGGCATGTCCCGGCGATACGGAGGGATCCACTTCCCCTCCGGCGATCTGGCGGGCCGCGCCGTCGGCCGCGCCGTCGGGGCTTTCGCGTGGCAGAAGGCGCAGACGTACGTCGACGGAACCGCCTATCGGGTGGAAGTCGAGAAACCGCCGCGGAGCCGCGTAACCCGGGTGGTCGGCCGCCCCGCCGCCTGATTCGCCGCCGTCAGAGGGTCCGCGGCGCCGATCGCGCCCGCGGTTTCACCGGAAAGAGGGGCTCAGGCTTCCGATTCGCGGAAATAGCCGTGGAGGCCGCGGAGCGCCTGGCGGTCGATCTGGCGCCGCCGCACGGAGTCGCGAAGCAGCGAGAGAGCCGCGATCCCTTCGGGGACGAGCTTGTACTCGTCGATGATCGGCAGCGCGGCGCGGATCTCCCATTCGGCCTGCGCGGGTTGTTCCGCGTCGAGCAGGAGGTCGGCGAGGATCAAGTGCATCGATGCCGCGTCGGCGTGGAGCGCGATCTCCGAGAACTCGCGCTGCGCCGTCCGAAAGGCTTCCATCGCCCCGGCGATCTGACCCTTCGCCCGCAGGAGGAGACCGAGACCGGCCTGCAGCTTGCCGAGCGCGACGTGGTTTTCCTGCTTCCGCAGGAGGGGCGCCGCTTCGGCGGCGGACGCGACGGCCTTCTCCGCGTCGCCCAGAACGCCGTAGGTCTGCGCGAGGTTCATCACGGCCCAGCCGAGGAGGTTCTCATTCGAGATCGCGCGGCAACGCTCGGCGATCTGCTCGAAAACGGCGACGGCCTCGTCGAGCCGTCCCTTTTCCTTCAACACGACGGCGAGCAGGAAGCGCGCGCGAACGCCGTCCTCGACCATCGACATCCGCTCGAAATTCGCGACGAGATGAGGCGCGAGCTTCAGCACGCCCTCGAAATCGCGCTCCTCGAGGCGGAGAGCGAGACGCTGGTAGCCGAGCCGCGCGAGGTTCGCCGGCGCGTTTTCCGTGGCGAGGAACCAGGCTTCCGACAGATCGAACCATGAACGCGCGTCTTCCCGGCGGGAGAGAAAGCGCGCCGCGGTGCCCGCGATGCGCGCCGATTCCCCGAGGAAGTACTCCCGCTCGTCGATCAGGATGGGATCGGTCGGGTAACGGACCTGGAGCGACTCCAGGTAGCCGTAGAGAAACGCCGCCTCGTCGAAGACCTTCCTGGGGGCGGCGTCCCACATCTTAGGGAGCAGACCGAGGAGAGAAAGGAGCATCTCCGGGTCGTCGAGGTGGAGCTCGGCCGCTTTCGCGGCGCGCTCCTCAATCGGGGTCTCGAGGACGCCCTGGGCCCGGGGAAGACCCTCGTCGGCATTCAGGCGCCGGCGGCGAAAATTACGAACGGCGCCGTTCAAGCGTCCGATCCCTTTTCGTTCGAGATGATGCCGAGCTGAGCGGCGAGGTGCATGGGATCGCCGGCGAAGGAAGACGTCGAGACGCCCTTCGACTCGGCCAGGTTCCGCGCGAGGGTGCAGGCGCCCGAGACGAGCGACACCCGCAGCCGCGAGACCGACAGCCACTCATTTCCGGGACGGCGCGAGAAGCGTTCGAACCACGAGTAGACGTACTCGCCGAACGACTCGAGCTCGGCCTCCGAGAGCCGGAGTTGAAACAGCTGCGGCCGCAGAAGATCGAACGTCTCCTGGTAAACCGACCGAAGCTGCTCTTCCCGGTTCAACATGGATTGGATGGCAGAGTGTAGAGGAAATCTCTTCGGTACGCCACTCCCGGGCGTCCCGTTTCCTCTCAGATTCTTCCGCGAAAGCCGGGCAGTTTATCCAGGGATGCCGCTGATCAGCTTGATGGCAAAGGGCGCATCGCTACGCTCGGGCTGCGGAGCCGGACGAACTGCCTCATTCTTTTCGACCTCAGGCACCGAAACCGGGAGGGACTGCGTGGACGTGGAACTCATGATGGAAACTCCTTTCGCCCCCTGGGGGGCCCACCGCCAAACTTAAAAAAAACGAAACTCAGATCGATGCCTGAATTCTCTCCCCGCTTGGAGGCTGGAGGGAAGCCGTATTCTCGATTTTCGTGAATTGGTGGCGCAAATGGGGCGCAAGCACCAACGCTCTATCGGGACGAGCCCGTAGAGTCCGGCGCGTACTTGGGGAGCGTGATGCGCGTCACGACCCCGCACTTGCAGAGGCGTGGAAGGGTCTCGCCGACGCTGCCGCCGATGTTCTCGTGGGCGGCACCTCCGCAGTGCCCGCAGTTCCAGGCGATACGGCGGATCTGCAGCCCGACGAAGCCGGACCAGAACTGGAGGCAGGCCGACAGGCCCGCCCAGCTCTCGTGGATCGTGATCTCGCCGCCCTCGACGGACAGCGCTTTGCGGATCGCGGCGATCTCGTTGGCGTCATGGGCGCCGAAGTGCCCGAGACGACCCCGGAGCGCGGCGTCCGTCAACGCTCCGACGGGCGGGACCGTCCGCTGGTCCGGGGGTCCCACCGAAAGCTGGATCAGGCCGGCGGCGCCGTCGACCTGAGGCAGGCGCGTCAACGAGATCGCAAAAGGCGGGAGGACGACGCGATCCGGGGCCCGGACGACCGTCATGGCCACCGGCGGCATGCCGCGCCGAAACGAAACGAGCTCCGACCGGCGGCGCGACGATTCCACGGGGGGCTTCAAGCGGGCCGGCCCGTCGTGGCGCGCGACGCCGCGGGACGGAGTCCTCGAAAGCTGCCGCCCATGTCGATTCGATCGCCGTTTTCCATCGCGTGCTCCCTTGCGCCGAAAGCCGGCGACGGGAGCGCACGGTGAGAGCGCGGTCATCCGTCGGAGGGGGTCGGAAATTTACTGTACCACCTCGCACCGTCCTGCCTCTGCCCTGTCACGTACAACGGAAGCGTGCGCTCCACCGTCCTGCGGGAGCGCACACGCCATAATCCGAAGGTCTCCGATGCCCGAAGGCAACACCGTCCACCGCTACGCGCTCGAGCACGACGAGGCCCTCCGCGGCCGTCGCATTTCCGTTACTTCGCCCCAGGGCCGTTTCTCGCAGGAAGCGGCCGAGCTCGACGGTCGGAGGTTCCTGCGCGCCGAGGCCTGGGGTAAGCACCTCTTTCACTTCTGGCAGGGACGTCTCGTGGTCCACGTCCACCTGGGCATGTTCGGACGTTTCACGCGCTTCGACGGCGAGGCGCCCGAGCCGCGGCCCACGGTGCGCATGCGGCTCGCCGCCGGGAAGCGCGCCGCGCGGCCCGCCGTCACGATCGATCTCGCCGGCGCGCCGGCGTGCGAGCTCATGACCACGGAGCGGCGCCGGAGCCTGCTCGCGAGGCTCGGCCCCGACCCGCTGCGCGGCGACGCCGATCCCGAGCGGATCTGGTCCGCGCTGCGCGCGCGCGATCGCCCGATCGGCGATGCGCTCCTCGATCAACGCGTCATCGCCGGTGTCGGGAACATCTACCGCAACGAAGCGCTCTTCCTGACGGCCATCCATCCGCTCCGGCCGTCGAACACGATCAATCGGCGCGAGTGGCTTCTTCTGTGGGAGACGATCCTGCGCCTCATGCGCCGCGGCCTCAGGCAGGGCCGCATCGCGACCGTCGAGCCCGGAGAGACGCCGCATCGGTCGTCGGGCCGCGGCCCGCGCGACGCGTTCTACGTGTATCGCCGCGAGATCTGCCGGCGCTGCGGCGCGAGGATTCGGATGTTCCCGCTCTCGGGCAGAAAGATGTTCGCGTGCGAGAAGTGTCAGCCGATTGGACGCGCCGCGAGACGCAACCGGGACAAGTAGAGATCCCGGAAGCGCGACATGTCGATTAATTCTCGGGTAAGGGCCGTCGCGACAATCAGACGCCAGGAGGTATCGTGATGATCGAACGTCGGCGCCTCGCCCGCATCGCTACCGCTCTCGCCTTCTCCGCCATCGCGTTCTCGGCCCGCCCCGCCTTCGCGCAGCGAAACTGCACCGTCCAGTTTGTGTTGTGTCTCGATCGCGCCGCCCAGCAGCAAACTGGTATCGGGCGTTCGGCCGCGGGTCTCGACTGCGCGTTCGCCTATGCCGGCTGCGTTCGGAAAGAGATCCTGGGCGTCTGAGCGGAATGTTCTCGCTCTTCGTCGCCTTCGCCACCCTTCTGGGCGCGCACCGCCCGGAAGGGGGGCCCTTTTTCTCCTGCCGCGACGCCGTGGGGTTCCCTCCCGGAACGGTCGCGACCTACGGAGGCCGCATGGTCGTCGGGGAAACGCTCTGGATGTTGGACGCCTCGGCGGATCATCCCGCGCTCCTCTCGATCACGGGTCCCGGAACGAGTCCGGCGAGACGGCCCGTTCGCCTCGAAGAACCTCTCGACGTTCCAAACACGGGCCTCGCACGCGCGGCCGACGGACGTCTCTGTGCGCTGTCCGCGAGCGATAAGAGCCTTCAATGCTTCGACGCTACCGCAAAGGACGCCTCCGTTCGCACTCTCCCGTCGCGGGCCCAGGTTCTTCTGAGCATGTTCGGGACGCTCGCCTGGGTGGCCTACGAACCGCACGCCGATCGACCATTGGTCTTCCTCGAAAAGGGTGACGGGACCTTCGCCGCCGCCGAATTCGTCCGCTCCCGCGGAGGACCGACTCTCGAGGATGCTCTCGTGGCCAACCTGTTCATCTGCGGACTCGCGTCGTCCGACCGGATCCCCTGCTGGTTCCTGGACGGTTCCGATCTGAGGAGGGTGTCTCGAGCCGGAAAGGCGACACCCATCCGGCTCCCCGAGGCCGCGAGGGCCGCCAGCTCGTATCCGATCCGGGATGCCGCGGCGGCAGAGGGAGGAATTCTCTGGCTCGTGCTGAACGATCCGCCCACGCGTCCCGGGCGTCGCGCGGGCCCCCCACTTCGTCTGATGCGGCTCGAAGAGGCGACCGGGAAATTCGAAACCCACGCCCTCCCGCGTCCGGCGCAGGGAATCCTGCGGGCGGACGCGAAATCCGCTCTCCTCCTGTTTCGCGACGGCGGCGCGGCGACATGCGCCGAAGGCGGTCCATGAGCATTCGCGACGCCATCCTCTTCTTCTGGAGAGTCACGCCGGTCCGCGTTTACCTGCGCGTCGTCCTCTTTCTTCTTCCCATCATGGCCGTCTGGGCGGAGCTCCAGACGCGGGGGGCGTCGGAGACTGCGGTCATCTGTCTCCTCCTAGTCCAGGCGCTCGCCGTCTCGACCGGTTTCGAGTCGCATGCGTCCCGTGGCTACTACGATCCGCCGCTCGCTTTGTGCTCCCGCCGGCGAGCGGCCGCCGCGCACTTCGTCGCGTCCGCCCTGCCGGGGGTTGCGGCGTGGATCGCAATCGGGATCGTCGAGACCGTGGCCGGCGGAGGCGCGCTTGCCCTGGCCTTCCGGCCCGCGAGCCTCCTCGCGCTCGCGCTCGTCTCGACACTGCCCTGGGCCGTGAGCGTCCGGTTTGGTCCGTTCACGGGCGGCGTTGCATGGCTCATCCTCTGGGGAGCCCTGTTTCTGACGGGCAGAGGATTCCGGCTCATCCCGCTCTTCCAGGGCGCGGAGCCCCAGGGAACGGTCCTCGTCCGCACGGCCGCCGGGATACTGCTCCCGTTTTTCCTGCCGAGCGCGCCGTGGCGGCCGGTCGAGCTCCTCCTCTTCGGATTGACCGCTGCCGGCGCGGCCGCCACGGCGGCCGGCTACCTGGGCCGCGCGAGCTTTCCGCTCCGGGAGTCGGACTCGTGACCGCGGAGCGGCTCGCGGCGCGCGGCCTCTTCAAGGCGTACGGGGAGCGCGAAGTCCTGCGGGGTGCAGACCTCACCCTGGAGGAAGGAGCGGTCGTGGGGCTCATCGGCGAGAACGGCGCCGGGAAGACGACCCTTCTGCGCATCCTCTGCGGCTTCATCCGCGCGGACCAGGGGGAGGTGCTCGACCACGGTCAGCCCGTATCCGCGTTTGCCCCTCGATCGGGGCTGGTGCATTTCGGCGGCGGAAGCACCCTGCCGCCGGGGGCGTCCGCGCGGGGATGGTCCCGGCTCGTGTCCGGAGAGAAGACGGGCGTCGGCGAGTCGCGCCGGATCCGGGACCTGTCCCGCGGCACCCGTCAGAAGCTGGGACTCGAGGCGTGGCTCGCCCGGCCCCGGTCGCTCACGGTCGTGCTCGACGAGCCCTGGGAGGGCCTCGACCCGGACGGCGCCCGCTGGCTGAACGCACGACTCCAGGAGCGCGCGGCGGACGGCGCCGCCATTCTCGTTTCATCGCACCGGCTCCACGACCTCGCTTCCGTGTGTCATCGCTACGCCTTCCTGGCGGCCGGACGCGTCCGGGTGGCGGACGCCGGCCAGCTGGGCGCACAGGTCGGCGGAGAGGATCTCGTGCGCGCGTTCGATCGCCTGCGGGAAGAACCTTCGCCATGACGGCTTCCGCTCTCCGGCGCTGCGCCTTCGGGTTCGCGCTTTTCACCGCCGGTCTGCGAGGGACGGCTCTTCCCGCCGCCCCGGCATCTCCGCGGGCGGAGCGCTTTCCATTCGAGATCTTCGTCGCGCCCGCCGACGAGGCGGCGTTCGCGCGCGGCCCCCTGCCCGGGGCCCCGGCGGGAACCGGCGTGCCGATCGAAGTCCGCTGGAAGCCGCTGCCCGGCGAGCAGCGCCTCGACGTCCTGCAGCGGCGCCGCGATCGCTACCCGGGCTGGCAGTGGGTCGGCAGTGCGCCCGGCGCCGGGCCGTCCGTCGTCCTCCGATCGCGTCCCGGAGTTCCGACTCTCCTCGTGTGGAGAACGGCGGGCGGCGGCCATCGGATCGTGGACCCGTTCTCATGGCCGGAAGTCGAGGGCATCCGCGAGGTTTCTCCGCGCGCCGTGAAGACGCTCGCCGGCGCCTCCCGGGCGGCCGGCCCGGCCGCCGACTCCCTCCGCTTCCTGCCCTCTCCCGGCACGGAGTCTCTCTGCGAGGCCGGGCCCGAGCGCTGGCAGTGCCCGGGCGTCCCGGAGCCGTTCGAAGGCGTCATTCTGGTCTGCGGCTCCGGGCCCCGCCGCTTCGCGGCGGTCCGGCGCGCGGACTCCGGGAACGTCCGGCTCGACGGCACGGGATGGAGCGCCTGGATGTCCGTGGACGAAGCGTCCGCCGCCGGGCCGGTCGGCGCGCCATCGCGGGACGCCTCGCTCACTCTCGAGGTCCCGGAGTCGGACGGCCAGAGTTTCGAGCGCACGCCGCTCGTTCCGATCCGCCTTGGCGCCTCTTCCTGGTTTCTTCACGGCGAGATCTTCCCCGGCGCTCGGATCGCCGTCCGCCAGGGCCGGCGCGCCGGGTCGATCCTCCTGGACGACGCGGCCGCCTCTGCCTGCGGCGAGGAGATCCGCCTCGCGACGACGGAAGCGCGGACGGTTCGGGGCCGGGTCGTGGATGGAGCGGGGCGGCCGTTGCCTCGCGCAACCATCCTGGCCCTCGAACCGCGCCCCGAAAAGGGAACCGGAAGCGCCCCGCCGGGGCCGATTCTCCTCGAGCAGGCGATCGCGGACGAGCAGGGTGAGTGGGCTCTGGCAGATCTCGACCCCCGCGCGCGGATCGTGCGGGCCTGTCACTCCCGGGCCGGATGCGCCGAGGAGCCGATCCCGCCGTCCGGAGCCGCCATGGAGCTCGTCGTCCGGCCGAAGTGGCGGTTCACCGGCCGCGTGGTGTCCCAGTCGGGCGTGCCGCAGCCCGACGCGCACCTGCGTTTTCTTCCGACGCTCGATCACTTCGCCGGCGCCGCCGACCGGCTCCTCGTCGTTCCTCCTGAGGCGGACGCCGAATCCGACGCCTCCGGCCGCTTCGAGATCTCGCCGCCCGCACCCGGAAATTTCCTTCTCGAGGCCCGTTCTTCCCTCCTCGGGACGGCGCGCCGCGACGTCGCGGTCACGGAGCTCTCCCCCGCGAAGACCGACCTCGGCGATCTCGTCCTGAAAGGCGCGGGAGAGTTTTTCGCGCGGGTCGGGGGCGCCGGCTGCGCGGGCGGGACTCTCGCGTTCGCAGGCCCCATGGGCGTTACCAGCCTTCCGACGATGGTCGACGCCTCGATCGACGGGTCGGGCATGGCCCGCGTGGCGCTCCCGGAGGGCGGCGCGTGGATTCTGCTCGCGCGTTGCCCGGACGGCCGGCGCCTCGTGACCCCCGGTTCCTTCTCGAACGTGGAGGACCTCTTCGGCCGCGAGGTCGCCGTCACGATCGGCCCCCCCTCCGACGACGAGACCGAAGAAGAGGAAGAGCCCCGGAGCCCCTGAGTCCGGCCGCGCGCCGCGCCCTCCGCATCGTTCGCGGTCGCCCGCCGCCGAATCGCTTCCGCCCCGCGGGCGTATCTCTGCTGAGAGATAAAATCGTGGGTTCAACATGAGCTTTCGGATCTGGAAAAAAGGCGAGGGCAACGCGAGCCCGCCCCAGCGGGACGTTTCACGCGGCGCGCCGGCCTCCGGCGTTCTCCCGGCGGAACTCGTCGCCGCGTCGGGCGGGCGGATCACCCGCATGGCCCTCATTGCCGCCGCGACCCTCTCCGTCTTCGCCTTCATCGACCGGAGCTTCGGCTCGATCGCCCCCGGCCCCGCCGCCTCCGCCCTCTGGCTGATCGGCGTCGGCGGGGCGATCGCGGTCTCTCTCGCGATGGCCTGGATCTCCGGACGCAGCATGCTCGGCCCGAGCGCGCTCCTGGACGCGGCGCTCGTCTACGAAGTCCTGATGGGACTCTTCCTGTCCATCGACTTCCACTCGGTGCCCCTTCGGGAGGGGGTCTCGCCGAGAGGCTGGTCGGCGGTCGCCGTCTGGGTCCTCGCGTTCCCGCTGATCGTTCCCGCCACGCGCGGAAAGGTGATCCTCGCGACGATCGCGACCGCGCTGACGGACCCGGCCGGGCTCATGATCCAGGTCGCGGCCGGCCTTCCCCCGCCTCACGGCGTGGCTTGGCTGATGTTCCTTCCGACGGCGGTCTCCGCGACCGTGGCGATCATCGTCTCCGGCATCGTGTACAAGATGAACGTCGAGGCCGAGAAGGGCCACGAGATGGGCAGCTACCATCTCGAGGAGCTGCTCGGCAGCGGCGGCATGGGCGAGGTGTGGAAGGCGAGCCACCGCCTGCTCGCCCGATCCGCGGCAATCAAGCTCATCCGTCCGGACTCTTCCGGCAGCGACGGCCGCGAGTCGATCAAGCGATTCGAGCGCGAGGTGCAGGCGGCGGCGGGACTGCAGTCGCCGCACACCGTCGACATCTACGACTTCGGCACGACCGAGGACGGCACCTTCTATTACGTCATGGAGCTCCTGGAGGGGTTCGACCTCGAGACCCTCGTCGAGCAGTTCGGGCCGCTTCCCGCTGAGCGCGCGGTCTACATCCTCGTCCAGGCCTGCGCCTCCCTCGCGGAGGCGCACCAGGGGGGACTCATCCACCGCGACGTGAAACCGGCGAACATCTACGTCTGCCGCTACGGCCTCGACTGGGACTTCGTGAAGCTGCTCGACTTCGGCCTCGTGAAGAACACGACGTCCGCGGGCCAGGACCGCCAGCTCACCATGGCGGGCGTCATCGCCGGCACTCCGGGTTACATGGCGCCGGAGATGGGCCTCGGATCGCCCGACCTCGACTGGCGGGCGGACATTTACGCCCTCGGCGCCGTCGGGTACTGGCTGCTGACCGGCCAGACCGTCTTCGACCCGAAGAGGCCGCCGATGCAGATCATCATGGATCACATCCAGAAGGCGCCGGTCCCGCCGTCTCAGCGGACGGAGAACCGGATCCCTCCCGCGCTCGACCAGGCCATCCTGTCGTGCCTTCAGAAGGATCCGGCCAATCGTCCTCAGACCATGCAGGATCTCGCGCGGCTTCTCTCCGCCGTGCCGCTCGAGAAGCCCTGGACGGACGAGCGCGCCCGCAGATGGTGGCTCGCCAATGCCCGGCGCACGCGCGAAGCCGGGGTCCGAAAGCCCGCCGAGAGCTCCGCGGCGAGCTCCGAGCCGGCGCGCGTCGTCGCGATCCACTGATCCTGACGGAAGGTGAAAGGAAAGAGGTGAGAGGAGGGAGGGAGGACTTCTTCCCTCTGACCTCTGACCTCTGACCTCTCACCTCCCACCTGACCTCTCACCTCTCACCTGACCTCTCACCTCTGACCTCTCACCTCTGACTTCTCGGCCTGGCACCGCGGACACCAGTACGTCGAGCGGCCCGCGTCTCCCTGCCTCCGCATCCGGATCGCCGCGCCGCAGGCGAGGCACGGCTGACCCGAGCGGCGGTACACCCAGTAGCGGGGGCCCGCCGGGGACTCGCGCGTCCGCCGGGACTGACCCTCGACGCTCGCCGACATCAGGCGGCGCGCCTCGGCCACCACGCGGTCGACGTCCTCCGGAGCCATCTTCCCGACCGGCACGAACGGATTCAGGCGGCAGACGAAGAGGGCTTCCGACTTGAAGATGTTCCCGATCCCCGCGACGGAGCCCTGATGGAGGAGCGCCTCCCCGATCGCCGCGTCTCCTCTTTCGCGGAGGCGCGACGCCGCGGCTCCGACCTCGAACTCCGGACGCAGGAGGTCGGGTCCGAGCCGGGAGAGGGATGGGTGCCGCGCGAGCGCGTCGCGGCTCAAGAGCTCGACCAGTGGCGCGCTGAAACAGACCGCGACGAAATCTTCCGTCTCCAGGACCGCCCGCGCCGAGCGCTCTGACTTTCTCCAGCGCTCCCCCGGCCGGTAGATGTGCCAGGACCCCGTCATCCCCATGTGGGAATGGAGGGCGCGGCCGTCATCGAAGTGCATCAGGAGATGCTTCCCCCGCGCCTCGACGCGCGAGACGGTCCGGCCGGGAATTCCGGCCGCGGGGAAGTCGGCGCGAAACCGGAGCACCGTCTTTCCGTCGAGCGCGCGCGCCAGCGTCCGCGCCGCGCGAAAGATCGTGTCGCCCTCAGGCATCGGGCGAAGGGCGGCCGGGTCCGGCGAACTCGCGAGGCGCGGCACGGCCGGGCGTCGCCCGCTTCAGCCAGCCGCGGCTGCCCCGCAGGAATCCGGCCGCCGCGAGAAACGGCGCCAGCGCCGACGCGCCGGGGTCCTCGCCGTCGATCCGGGCGATCAGCACCGCGCGCCGACGGCCTTCGTCGACGGGCGCCGCAAGCGTCGCGGCGAGCACCCGCGCCGCGTCGGAGCGCGCGGGCTCGTCGGCGGGAAGGAAAGTCGTGAGGCTGCGATCTCCCCGCCCGGTCGCCGCAAGGAGCGCGCCCTCGAGAAGAATGACGCGCGCTCCCGCGGCCCGTTGCGGACGCGCGCCGTCGGGCCGTTCCGGCCACGGAATCGCGGCACCCCAGGGATTCGCGGGGTCGGTCGCCGCGAGCGACCAGACCCGCCCGGGTGGCGGCGACGACTCGCGCGTGGCGCGCAGGCGGTCGTCGGCACCGGGCAGAGCGAACTGGGTCGCGCCGAGACCCGCCACGAAGTAGCCGCGGCGCACGCGGCCCGATTCCTCCATGGCCTTGTAGATCTCGTAGACGGCGGAGAATCCGCCGGCGATCCCCTCGGCGTGAACGGCCTCGCGCGTCACGACGCCGTACCGTTCGAGAAGCGATCCGGCGAGCGCGGTGCGGCGCTCCGTTTCCGACGGCCGCCGCGCCTCGTCCGCGGCCGCAAGAAGCGACCATCGCCCTTCGCTCCCGCGAGGCCCGGTGCGCCGCGTGCGGAATGAGCGCCCGCGAAGCGTCCTTCGCGCGTCCGCGCTTCCTCCCGCGAGAAACGAGCGCAGCGGCGCCAGCGTGTCGTTCGTGAGCTCGCCGGTCCAGACCATGTCCCAGAGCGTGCGGACGAGATCTCCCGCGAACGCGCCGGTCTCGCGGACGAGGTCGGAGAAGAAGAGCGCTCCGCGCGCCCGCAGGATCCCGCGGATCTGCGCCGCCAGGTCGCCTTCCGCCGCGCCGGCCGGAGACGCGAGCAGGTCGTAGCGGTCGGGCAGGTAGAGGGCCAGCCGGCCGTCTGAGGGACCGAGCGGCTCGAGCCCCCGCCAGATCACCTCTCCGGCGGCGCACAGGACGTCGAGGTCGGCGGGCTTGTAGCCGGCGACGCGGGCGGGAAGCACTTCGCTCTCGAGAACGGACGCCGGGATCGGACATCCCTGGAGCTGCTCGACCGCCGACAGGAGGGCGTCGAGGCCCGCGCGCGGCGAGAGAACGCCCTGCCACTCCGCGAAGAATCGCGCGAGGGCCGGGGGCTCGACGGGCTCGACCTCGCTGCGGAGCTTCGCGAGCGACCGCCGCTTGAGCGAGCGCAGCACTTCGGCGTCGCACCACTCGCGCGTCCGTCCGCCCGGGAGGAAATCGCCTTCGACGACGCGTCCCGAAACGGCGAGCGCTTCGAGTGCGGTGCGAACGAACCCGAGCGGAAGGTCGAATCGCGACGACACGCTCTCGGCGCGAAAGGGGCCGTGGGTCCGCGCCCAGCGGGAGACCAGGTCCCCGAGCGGATCCGCCACCGGCTCGAGGAACGCCTCGGGAAGGCCCCGCGGCAGGACGATCCCGAGCGCGTCGCGAAATCGCGCCGCGTCCTCCGCGGCGGCCCACCGATGGTCGCCGGCGATCGTGAGCCGGATCGCCCGGCGATCCCGCGAAAGCGTTTCGATCCACTCGGCCGCCGCCTCCGGGGGGTCGGCGCGGCGCCGGATCTCCTCGACGGTCAGGTCCCCGAGGCCGAGGAGCAGGTCGTGCAGGCCGTCCGCGTGCCTCGCCGGACGAGCGCCGTCGACCCGCTGCAGCGACCGCTCGAGGCTCTCGATCGCCTCGGCGTCGAGAAGCTCGCGCAGCTCGGCTTCGCCGAGGAGCTCCTTCAGCTGCGCCTGATCGACCGAGAGCGCCTGCGCGCGGCGCTCGGCCAGGGGCGAGTCGCCGTCGTAGATGAAGTTCGCGACGTAGGAGAAGAGGATCGCGGCGGCGAAC
>JBDTOO010000004.1:0-105657 GCA_039933215.1 Acidobacteriota bacterium | reverse complement strand
GGTCCGCGTCCGCGAAGACGACGTTCGGCGACTTGCCGCCGAGCTCCATCGAGACGCGCTTCAGAGTCCCCGCGGCGGCTCGCAGGATGGACTTGCCGGTCTCGGTCTCTCCCGTGAAGGAGATCTTGTCGATGTCGGGATGCTCGGCCATCGCTGCCCCGACCGTCGCTCCCGGGCCCGTGATGACGTTGAATGCGCCGGGAGGCAGACCGGCCTCCGTGAGCAGCTCCGCGAAGAGAAGGGCCGTGAGCGGGGTGACCGAGGCGGGCTTCAGCACGACGGTGTTGCCGAGCGCGAGCGCCGGTGCGATCTTCCACATGGCCTGCAGGAGCGGGAAGTTCCAGGGGGTGATCGCCCCGACGACTCCGATCGGCTCGCGCAGCGTCATGAGCAACGCGTCGGTGCGCGAGGGATGGGTGTCCCCGTAGAGCTTGTCGGCGGATTCTCCGAAGTAAGCGAGGCACTCGGCGGCGGCCGGCATGTCGATCTTCGCGGACTCGAAGATGGGCTTTCCGTTGTCGAGCGTCTCGACGCGCCCGAAGGCGTCGGCGCGCGACGCGAGGAGATCGGCCGCCCGGAGCAGGATCCGGCCGCGCTGGCGCGGCTTCATCGCCGCCCACGGCCCGCTCTCGAACGCCTTCCGGGCCGCCGCGACCGCGCGGTCGAGGTCCTCGCGGCCCGCTTCGGCGACCTGCGCCAGCGGCTCGCCGGTGGCCGGGTTGCTCGTCTCGAACGTCTTGCCCGAAACGGAGGGGGCGAACGCCCCGTCGATGAAGAGCTCGCTGCGGAAATCGGTGGTCGCGGTTTCAGTCATGAGGTTCCCGTCTTTTTCGGTTCGTGTCGTCGAAGACGCCGGCGGTTCCGGTGCCGGTCCCGGAGTTGGACCGGCGCCGCGGCCCCACGGCCCCCCCTCCCCGCGCTGGGGCGGAACCGCGGATCGGCGTTACCGGGCCTTGAACTTGGGGACCCGCTTCTCCTGGTTCGCGGCGATGCCTTCCTTCGCGTCCTCACTCTGGAAGAGAAGCTGCTGCAGCTCTCGCTCGACGGCGAGCGCGGACTCCAGGGGAAGATCCCATCCGCTCTGGACCGAGCGCTTGATGCGGCCGACCGCCTTCGATGCCTTGTTCGGCGGAACGAATTGCCGCGCGTAGTCCATGATCTGCTCCCACCACTCCTCGGGAGACGCGTCGATCAGCTGGTTGATGATGCCGAGGTCGAGCGCCTCCTCGAACGAGAACGTGTTCCCGACGACCATCAGCTCGATCGCCTTCGACTTGCCCACCATTTTCGCGAGCCGCGCGGTCCCGCCCGTCCCCGGGAGGACGCCGAGGGTGACCTCTGGCAGGCCGATCTTGCCCGCGTCCTTGCGCGCGATGCGCAGGTCCGCCGCCATGGCGATCTCGAGGCCGCCGCCGACCGTGTGGCCGTTCAGCGCGGCGATCACGAGCTTCGGCGTGTGCTCGAGCCGCAGGAGCGTCTCGTTCGCGTGGAGGCAGAAGAAATACTTGAAGCCGGGCGTAACGGCGTTCAGCATCCCGATGTTCGCGCCGGCGGAGAAGAAGCGGTCGCCCTTGCCGCGCAGGAGGATGACGTGGACGTCGTCGTCGAAGCGTGCCTTGAGGATGGCCTCGTCCAGCTGGCGCATCATCGCGTACGTGTAGGTGTTGGCCGGCGGGTCGTCCATCTCGACGACGGCGATCCCGTTCTCGGCGCGGTAGTTGACGACCGGTTTTTCGAGCTCGGCGCTCGTCCAGTCGCGGGTTTTGGCGGGGGTGCTCATGGTTCCTCCTCATGGACGCCGCAGCCGGAGCCGCGGCGAATCGGGAATCCTATCAAAGGGGCCGGCTTCTCAGAGTTTCAGGATCGAGCGGGCGATCGCGAAGTAGATGAACAGGCCCGTGGCGTCGACGAGGGTCGCGATGAGCGGGGCGGACATGATCGTGGGGTCGATCTTCAGCGCCGTTGCGAGCATCGGGATGGTCGCCCCGACGGCGTTTGCCCAGGTGATGATGACCAGAATGCTCACGCCGACCGTGATCGCCAGGGGCAGATTGCTCGAGTTCCAGAGCATCGCGCGGCCGAATCCGACGATCCCGAGGAGAACACCGAGCGCGAAGCCGCTTCCGGCCTCCCGCGCGACGACCCGCCAGAAGTCCCGCAGCTTGATCTCGCCGATGGCGAGGCCGCGGACGATGGTGGTCACGGTCTGGGATCCCGAGTTTCCGCCGGTCCCGATGAGCAGCGGGATGAAGAAGGAGAGCGCCACGACCCGCGCGAGCTCGCTCTCGAAATGGCGCAGCACGGTCCCTGTCAGGGTCTCCGTGACGAAGAGAAGAAGGAGCCAGTTGAACCGGGCGCGCACGTTGCGCCAGGGCTTGCTCGCGAAATAACTGTCGGTCGCGGCGTCCGTGGGCGCGCCGGCGAGGTGGAGCATGTCCTCCGTCTGCTCCTCGATGAGCACGTCGATGACGTCGTCGACGGTGACGATGCCGAGCGGCCGGTTCGACTCGTCGACGACGGGGATCGCGTGCACGTCGTACTTGGAGACGAGCCGCGCGACCTCCTCCTGGGGGGTGTCCGTCTGCACGGCCTTGACGGACTTCTCCATGACGTCGGCGATCTTCCGGGCGGGGGCGACGGAGAAGAGCTTCCGCAGGGAGACGTATCCGATCAGGTGATCGTGCTCGTCGACGACGTAGAGGCTCTGGAGCGTTTCCACCTCGGGGTCGATTTTCTTCAGGTGCTCGAGAGTCTCGGCGGCGGTCCACTCGCCGCGGATCCGCGGAAACTTCTCGGACATGAGCCGGCCCGCCGTACGGGGGGCGTAGCGGAGCAGCCGCTCGGCCTCCGCCGCGTCGCGCGGCGACATGCGCGCGAGCAGCGCCTCGCGCTGGCGCTGGGTCAGGTGCTCGAGAAGGAAGGTGACCTCGTCGGCGGGCAGGCGGTCGAGCTCCGGGCCCAGCTTCTCGGGCGAGGCCTGATGGAGGATCAGGCGGAGGCTCTCGCCCTTCAGCTCCGACAGGACGGCGGAGCCCTGGTCCGGGGGAAGAGCCTCGAAGAGGACGAGGCGGTCCTCGCGCGGAAGATCCTCGAGGAGCTCCGCCAGGTCGGCGGGATGGAGATCGGCGACCGCCGCGGCGAGCTCCCGGGGGCTCTCGCGGATGAGCTCCTCGATGTCGGGCCCGATGAGCTTGGCGACGGACATTCTGATGATCTTAAGGGAGGTGGAGGGGAGAGGGGAGAGGTGACGGGTGACAGGTGACAGGTGACGGCAGACCCGGGGATCCGGTGACCGCGTGCCCGGGTGACAGGTGACGGCAGTCTGTTGCTCGGACACTGACTCTGCCCGCTCAGCGCGCGGAGCGCTCAAGACTTCGTCAACGGGATCGCCGGCGCTTTTCTCCTTGAAAATCGAGGAAACGCTTCGCGACCCTCTATCTGACTATGTCAGCGGGCCGGCCATCAGCACCACCTCTTCCTCTCACCGCTGACCTCTCTCCTCTCTGCTGTCACCTGTCACCGGTCACCTGTCACCTCTCACTCCTCACCCCTCTCTCCTTTCCCGGCTCGGGTCCACCCAGTCGGAGCTGCCGTCCGGGTGGAGCTCCTTCTTCCAGATCGGGACGGACGTCTTGATCCGGTCGATCGCGGCGCGGCACGCGGCGAACGCGTCGCCGCGATGGGGGGCGGACGCGACCACGGCGACCGACGCCTCGCCGACCCGGAGGACGCCGACCCGATGCCGGATCGCGACCCGCGCGTCGGGCCATTCGCGGGCGAGGCCGCCGGCGATGCGCTCCATCTCGGATTCGGCCATCTCGCCGTAGGCCTCATATTCGATCGAGACCGTTCCCCGCCCGCCGCTGTTGTCGCGCACCACGCCGAGAAAGACGCAGACGCCCCCGTCGGAGGGCCGGACCGCGGCGAGCAAAGGAGCGAGGTCGATCGGTTCCCTCGTCAGGTGCATCGGCGAGGTCCCGGCGAGGCTCAACCGCCCGCGACGGGGGGGAGAAACGCGACCTCGTCGCCGTCCGCGAGGACCGTGTCGGGGCTCGTGTACTCGCAGTTGACCGCCGCCGGCGGCATCGCGCCGGTTCGAGCGAGCGCGGGCATCTCGCCGACGAGCTCGCGCCAGAGGGCGGAGACGAGGGTCCCGGCGGGGATGTCCCGCTCCTCGCCGTCGCGGCCGGCGACGTCGCGGAAGGAGGCGAAGAAGAGGAGCCGGATCGTCATGGCGCGATCTTAAGGCCCCGGACGCCGGCCCGTTGCCTCCTGACCGACCGGTCAGATAGAATGGCGCCCGTGTCCAGCACCGCCCGCGAGGGGGAGCGCCGCCTCGTCCTGTTGAAGGCCGCGTTTCGCGAAGTCGCGGAGCGAGGCTTCTCGAGCGTCACTCTCGAGGACATCGCCGTCCGAGCCGGGGTCTCGAAGGGCGTCACGCTCTATTACTTCGACTCCAAGGACGAGCTCTTTCGCGAGCTCTTTTCCTGGCTGATCGACTCGATCCACGCGCGGATGCGCGAGGCCGTCGCCGGAGCCTCCGACCCCGTCGCGAAGATCCGGGCGCTCGTCGCCCTCATCTTTCCGTCGCCCTCGAAGAACCGCGCGTTCTTCCGCGCCTACGTCGACTTCTGCGGGCTCGCGTCCCGGCACGAGTCGTTCCGGCGGATCGGCGAGCGCTTCTACGCGGGCTGCCGGGAGATCGATCGGGGCATCGTCGAGGAGGGGATCCGCCGGGGCGTCTTCCTGCTGCGCGACGCGGGCGAAACCGCGTCGACGCTTCGGGCGGTCTTCGACGGCCTGATGCTCCAGTGGCTGGCCGAGGAGAATCCGGAGGCCTGCTTCGAGGCCTACCGCGACCGCTGCGAGCGCGAGCTGCTCCACTACCTCCTGGCGCCCGCCGCGGCGCCCGTGCCGAGCCGCCGCGAGCCGCCCGCCCGGAGAACGAAGGAGGCCGCGCGATGACATCCCGGGACTCCCCGGACCGCGCGGCGCGGGTCTGCGCGAACGCGCCCTGCCCTCGCTCGCCGGAGTCGGGAGAAACCCTCTGCGAAGCCTGCGGGATCGAGCATTCCCTCTTCCGCCGCGAGGAGCGCGCCCGACCCGCGACCGCGCTCCCCGGCACCGCACCCCGGAGAGTAGAATTCCGAGGCTTATGAGCGCTCCGAATCCCTCCTATCCGGCCCGGATCATCCTCGCCTCGCCGCGCGGTTTCTGCGCCGGCGTGGTGCGGGCGATCGACATCGTCGAGCTGGCGCTCGAGGCGGTCGGCGGAACGCTCTACGTCCGCAAGGAGATCGTCCACAACCGCCACGTCGTCCGCCGGTTCGAGGAGCGCGGCGTGCGCTTCGTCGACGAGCTCTCCGAGGTTCCGGACGGCGCGACGGTCGTCTTTTCGGCTCACGGGGTCTCGCCCGAGGTCCGCAAGTCGGCGTCGCGCCGCGGTCTCCGCGTCATCGACGCGACGTGCCCGCTCGTGACGAAGGTGCACCTCGAGGCGATCCGGTTCGCGCGCCAGGGCTTCCGCATCATCCTCGTGGGTCACCCGAACCACGAAGAGGTCGAGGGAACGCTCGGCGAAGCGGCGGACCGGATGTCGCTCGTGTCGACGGTCGAGGACGTCGCGCGCGTCGACGTCCTCCCCGGCGAGAAAGTCGCCTTCCTCACGCAGACCACGCTCTCGGTCGAGGACACCCGCCCGATCGTCGACGCTCTCCGCCGGAGATTCCCCGGCATCCAGGGACCGGCCAAAGCGGACATCTGTTACGCCACGCAGAACCGCCAGCTCGCCGTCCGGGCGATCGCCCGCGAAGCGTCCGTCATCCTCGTGGTCGGCTCTCGCAATTCTTCGAACTCGAACCGCCTCGTCGAAGAGGCCGAGCTCGTCGGCGCCCGTGCCCATCTGGTCGACGACGTCTCGGAAGTGGATCCGGCGTGGCTCGATGGCGTCGCCTCCGTGGGGGTCACGTCGGGCGCCTCCGCTCCCGAGGTCCTCGTCGAGGGCATCATCCGCTACCTGCGGGAGCTCGGCGCCACGGAAGTCCGCGAAGTCCTGGTCGTTCCCGAAGACGTCTTCTTTCCGCTGCCGCCGGAAATCGAGGCGATGCGGCGAGACAAACAGAACCCCGTTCCCGCTTAGCCGAGAGCCGCGTGCCCGATCTCGAGAGCGCCCCGGTCCTGCGTACGGCGACCCGCGAGGAGGCGGCGCCGGTGGCCCACCGTCTCGAGGGGAAAGTGGCGTTCGTCACGGGAGCGTCGCGCGGCATCGGAGAGGCGATCGCCCGCCGGTTCGCGGCCGAGGGCGCCCGCGTGGCGCTCGCCGCCCGCGACGTCATTTCGTGCGAGCGTATCGCCGCCGAGATCGCGGCCGGTGGCGGCGAGGCGGCCGCGGTCGGCTGCGACGTGACGCTCGCCGCCTCCGTATCGTCCGCGATCGCGGAGACCGTCGCCCGCTGGGGGCACATCGACATCCTCGTCAACAACGCCGGCCTGGGCGGGCCGACGCCTCTCGACGACGCCGACGACGCGCGTTGGAACGCGATCATCGCGACCAATCTCACGGCGGTCTTTCGCGTCACTCGCGAGGCCGCTCCCTTCATTCCGCAAGGCGGCCGGGTCATCAACATGTCTTCCGTCGTCGGCCGCTTCGGAGTCTCGGGCCTCTCCGCTTACTCCGCTTCGAAGCACGGCGTCATCGGCCTGACGCGGTCGCTCGCGCTGGAGCTCGCGCCCCGGCAGATCACCGTCAACGCCCTCTGCCCGGGCTGGGTCGAGACCGACATGGGCCGCAGCGGCTGGCAGGGCCTCGCCCGGAGCGGGAGCGACGGACGCGAGGTCGCCGCGCGGATGGCTCCCCTCGGGCGGGTGATCCAGCCCCCGGAGATCGCCGGGATCGCGGCGTACGTCGCGTCCGACGAAGCCCGGTCCCTCACCGGCCAGGCGCTCGTCCTGGACGGCGGCCAGGTGATGCCTTGAATCCCCGCCGGTAATAGACTCGTCGCCCGGCGGACGCCCGAAAAAACCGCGAACCGCGAACGGACAAGTCGTCGATGGGGGAGGAGAACACGATGAACTCGGAGCGCTTTCTCGAAGCCCTGGATGCCCTGGTCGCCGAAAAGCATCTTCTGAAGCACCCGTTCTACGTCCTGTGGAACCAGGGCCGGCTCACGCGCGACAACGTGCGGGAGTACGCCATCTCCTACTACCCGCACGTCGCCGCGTTCCCGCGCTACGTGTCGGCGGTCCACTCGGGCTGCGCCGACGCCGCGGTGCGCCAGGATCTCCTGGAGAACCTGATCGAGGAGGAGCGCGGAGACGCCAACCATCCGGCCCTGTGGCGCCGTTTCGCGCAGGCGCTCGGCGCCGAACCCGGGTCCCTCGCGCCGGAGCCGAGGACGCCCGAAGTCGAGGCGCTCGTCGCCCGCTTCCTCGAGACGACCCGGACAGGCTCGGTCGCCGAGGGTCTCGCCGCCCTCTACGCCTACGAGTCCCAGATCCCGGAGATCGCGAAGACCAAGCGCGAAGGGCTGGCCGCCTTCTACGGCGTCACCGATCCCGAGGCGGTCCGCTTCTTCACGGTCCACGAGGCCGCCGACGTGTGGCACCGACAGGTGGAGCGCGAGACGCTCGGCCGGATCCTCGAAGGAGCGTCCTCCGAGGAGCTCTCGCGGGCCCTCGCCGCCGCGGAAACCTGCCTCGACGCGCTGAACGCGGCGCTCGACGGCGTGATGCGGGAGAACCGGCTCGCCGCGTAGCGCGCCGCTTCTCCCGGGCATCCGCGCGGTCCTCTTCGACGCCGGGGCGACGCTCGTCCATCCGAGCCCGCCGGTGGAGGAGGTCTACGCGCGCGAGCTTTCCGCGGACGGGGCCCGCTTTTCCCGCGAGGAGCTCGATCGCGCCCTCGCCCGGGCGTGGGAGGAGGTCCACGCCGAAGGAAGGCCGGACCGCTACGGAGGAGTCCGCGGCGAAGCCGCGTTCTGGCGCGCCTTCTTGAACCGCGTGCGCGGGACGATCGACGGCGGCGAGGTCTCCGCCGAGGCGTTCGAACGGCTCGCCGTCCACTTTCGCGATGCGGCGTCGTGGGCGCTCTTTCCCGACGTCGAGGGAACGCTCGCGGCGCTCGAGGCGCGCGGGATCGCCCTCGCCATCGTCTCCAACTGGGACTCCCATCTTCCGGGGCTCCTGGACGGGCTCGGCCTCTCGCGGCGCTTCGCGACGATCGCCGTGTCCGCGATCGAGGAGACGGGCAAGCCGGACGCCGAGATCTTTCGCCGGACCTGCGCCCGGCTCGGACTGCCCGCCGCGGAGTGCCTCCACGTGGGCGACTCGCTGCGCGAGGACTACGAAGGTGCGCGCGCGGCGGGGCTCGCCGCGCTGCTGCTCGATCGCGAATCGCGGCACGGCCAGCTTCCGGAGAGCGAGCGGATCGCGACGCTCGCGGAGATTCCCGGAAGGATCTGAATCGGGGACCGGTGCGGGTCTTGCAACGCGCCGGGCATGACTCAGGAAGTTCCCGGCCGCGCCGTTCCGATCGGCCAGCCCGACGGGCCCGATCCCTCCCGCCCCCCCATGCAGGATCCGTCGCCCGAGCGGCCGCCGGAGAGAGAGCCCTCGACGCCGCCGCCGGTGTCGGACCCGCCGAAGCCCGGTGATCCCGAGCGCGAGACGACCCGGGGCTGAGAAAGAAGAGCGGCCGGTAAGAAACTTCGCGGCGCCGGATTCCCGGTGACACCGGCGGCGGGCCCCTGTTATCCTCCGCGCAACTTGAGCGTCTTCGAGAAGCTCGTCCAGCGAAAGTCCCTCGACGCTCTGGTGGCGGAGACCTCCGAGCCGGGCCACACGCTCAAGCGCGCGCTCGGTCCCTGGAACGTCGTCGCGCTCGGCGTCGGAGCCATCATCGGGGCCGGCATCTTCGCGACGATCGGCACGGCGGCGGCGGGCGATGCGTCCCGGCCCGGCGCGGGCCCCGCGCTGATGATCTCCTTCATCCTGACGGCCGTCGTGTGCGGGTTCACCGCGCTCTGCTACGCGGAGTTCGCGTCGATGGTCCCCGTCGCGGGATCGGCGTACACCTACTCGTACGGCACGCTCGGGGAGCTCATCGCCTGGATCATCGGGTGGGACCTGATGATCGAGTACGCCATCGGGAACGTTGCGGTCGCGATCTCCTGGGCCAACTACATGAACACGCTCCTCGAGGGCTTCGGGATCAAGCTCCCGGCCTGGCTCGCCGTCGACTACCAGACCGCGCTTTCGAAGATGCCGAACGTCGTGGCGTCGGCGCCCCACGTCTTCGGTATCCCGATCATTTTCAACGTCCTGGCCGTCGTGATCGTCACGCTCGTCACGATCGTGCTCGTCTGGGGCATCCGGGAGTCCGCGAACTTCAACTTCTGGATGGTCGCGACGAAGCTCGTGGTGCTCGGCTTCTTCGTGCTCGTCTGCTTCAAGTACGTCCGGCCGGCGAACTGGCACCCCTTCGCGCCGAACGGGTTCCACGGCATCGCCTCGGGCGCCGCGATCGTGTTCTTCGCCTACATCGGATTCGACGCGGTGTCGACGGTCGCCGAGGAGTGCCGCAATCCCAAGCGCGACATGCCGATCGGCATCATCGGCTCCCTGATTATCTGCACTCTCATCTACGCCGTCATCGCCGCGGTCTTCACGGGCCTGATCCCCTACTCGGCGCTGGTCAAGACCCTTTCGACCGAGCAGGCCGAGCCGCTGACGCTCGCGATGAAGTACGTCTCCATGCCGAACTGGATGGTCGGCGTCGTGGCGTTCGGATCCGTCGTCGCCCACACGGCCGTCCTGCTCGTCTTCCAGATGGGCCAGCCCCGGATCTTCTTCGCGATGTCCCGCGACGGCCTCCTGCCGCCGTTCTTCGCGCGCGTCCATCCGAAGTTCAAGACGCCGCACGTGGCGACGATCATCACGGGAGTCTTCGTCGGTATCGCTTCGCTCTTCTCGTCCCTGGACGAGATGGTCAACCTGACGAACATCGGGACCCTCTTCGCGTTCCTCCTCGTCTGCGTCGGGATCGTCATCCTCCGGATCCGCGAGCCCAACCGCGACCGCGGATTCCGCGTGCCCGGCGGGACGTGGCTCGTGCCGGTGCTCGGCGCGTGCTCGTGCGTCTTTCTCGCGCGTTACCTCCCGCGCGAGTCGTGGTGGCGCTTCGGGATCTGGCTGCTCGTCGGGATGTTCGTGTACTTCCTCTACGGCTACAAGCACAGCCGGCTTCGGACGCATCCGGAGGAGCGCGGCAAGTAGCCCGTCCGGCGGCTCCGCGGCCGCGCGATTCCGTTGTTCCCCATTCGCGCGCTCCCTGCTACCCTCCGAATCGGAGGTGTCGAACATGTCCAGACGGTTTCCTGCGATTCTTTCCGCCGCGGTGGTCCTCGCGCTGGCGAGCCCGCTCTCCGCCGAGATCCTGACCAAGAAGTTCGACTGGGCGCCGGTCAACGGCATCCAGAGGGTCGACATGCAGTCGAACGACATGGCGATCTCCGAGGTCCGCTTCGACCTCGGGGACACGATCGCCCCGGTTCGTGTCTCGAGTGCCAAAGCGATCGTCCGCGTCGACAACAACTCTCAGATCGACCAGGAGGTCGGCATCGCGATCGCCGTTTTCGACGGCGACGGGAACCTGATCGCCGCCGGAGACGGGGGCAACAAGGTGGGAGAGCTCAACAAGGGCGACCGCAGCGAGTTCACGGCGCGGTTTGCCTACGTCTATCGCAACCTGAAGAACGCGCGGTCCTTCCTGCTCACTCTCGAGACGCTGCCGAAAGGAGCGGGGAAGTCGAGGAAGTGGAAGCCGAGGCCGACGCCGGTCTCCTAGGAGGCGGACTTCCGTTTTCCGCTTTCCGCCTCCGTCACCGGGGGCTGGAAGCGGAGGACGGAGACGCGAAGCCGGGCACGTCGCGCCGGGCGTATCCGGTGAGCTCGGCGTAAGCCCGGCCCGCGACGGGTCGCCCGTCGCGGCGGGCGTCGACGCGGCAGGCTCCCTCCCAGTAGGTGACTCCCGTCGAGCGATCGGTCACGAGCTCCTGGTCGGGGAAGAGGGGCGTCACCTTCGCTTCGAGTTGGAGGCGCGGTACGGAGATCTCCCAGCCGGAGGGGTAGCGGGCGCCGCTTCTCGGGGAGCGCCATTGCCCCGTCGCGCGGAACCGCACCTCCTCCCAGCGGACGCGCTCCGACGCGCCCGACGCGGGCACGAACGTCCCCGAGGAGAAGGGGGTGGCCTGGCCCTCCTTCGTGCGCAGCCGGTAGAGCATCAGCTCCGATCCGTCGTCGAGCTGCAGCGCGAACCAGTCCCATCCCGCCGCTGCCTCGGGAAGGACGCCCGGCCCCCACTCATGGTCGAACCACGCGGTGCCGGTCAGGGGGACTCGGCGGCCGCCGGCGGTGAGCGTGCCCTTTGCGGCGAGCCGCGGGATCGAGACGTACTGCGAGTACTCCTTCTCGCCCGGTCCTTTTCTCGAGAACCCCCTGTCGCCCTGGAGCACCGGCGGCCTGGAGGCGGTGAGCGCGAGCTCGATCGCGCGGCCGTCTCCCGCCATGCGGAGGCGATGCACGCCGCCGGATTCCTCGGCCGACCAGTCCTCGTTGGAGACCGCGAGGCGGCCCTCCGCGAACTCGGCGATCCCCGGGAGGGCGAGGTGCGCCTTCTCGTTCAGGGTGAACGCGCGCCGCGCGCCATCGCTCCAGCCGAAGTGGGCGAGGGCGAGCTCGCCGACGCGGAAGAAGGTGAGCTGGAATCCGAAGGCGTTTCCGGCCGGGTCGGAGAGGTGCCCCGTGTAGTACCACCATTCCACGCTCGCGGCGGGGTGGGAGCCGTGGTCGCGGGGGAACGCGAGGGGGACGGGGCCTGGCGCCACGGCCGCTACGAGGATGGTCGCGACGAGGATGGCCGCGGCGAGGAGGAAGGCGAGGCGCATCGGGGCCAGGCTCCTCATTCCTCCGCCAGCGCCGCCGCCGGATCGACCGCGGCCGCGACCCGTCCGGGAAGCACCCCGGCGAGGATCGAAGCGGCGAGCACCGCCGCGGCGGCTTCGAGCAGCGTCGCGACGGGGATGGCGAGCGTCACCGTCCATCCGAAGGACTGCGGGTTGATGACGGCGAGGAGGAGGTACGCGAACGCGGCGCCGGCCGCGGCGGCCGCCATCGTCGCGACGATCCCCGTCAGGAGCGCCTCGACGAGCACGGCCCCGCGGATCTGACCGCGCGACGCGCCGACGGCGCGCAGGAGCCCGAAGGACCGCCGCCTCTCGACGGCGGACGCGAGGAGAGCGTTGGCGATCCCGAGGATCGCCACGGCGACGGCGATCGCCTCGAGGCCGCGCGTGACCGCGAACGTGCGGTCGAAGATCTGCAGCACTTCGCGCCGGAGGTCCCGGTTCGTCGACGCCGACAGAGCCCAGCGGCCCTGCGCTCCGGAGAGAAGACGGCGCCGCAGTGAGCCGGGATCGACGCCCGGCGCGGCGAGCACGGCGAGGCTCGTCAGGCGGCGGTCGCCGAAGATGGACAGGTAGAGCTCGCGATCGAGGATGACCGTCCCCTTGTCGTTCGAATAGTCGCGGTAGACGCCGGCGACGGAGAACGCCCGGGGGCCTCCGGGCGTGGCGAGCGCGACGCGGTCGCCGGCGGCCACCGAGAAGCGGCGGGCGAAGGGCTCCGAGACGAGGACCGCCCCTTCGCGGCGCGCGCGTTCCGCCGTCTCTCTCGGATCCTGCCCGCCCAGGAAGGGGAGCCCGCCGATGCGAGCGACGACGCGGAAGTCGCCCGACGCGAGCGTGATCGGACGCCCGCGATACTCCGCGTCGCGCGCGCGGAAGGGATCCACGGCGGCGACGCCCGGCACCGAGCGCACCCAGGGCAGGACGTCCTCCGGCAGGTCGCCCACCAGGCCGGAGCGGTTGCCGGCTGCGGCCTTGACCCAGAGGTCGGCGCGGAGCGTCGAGTCGACCCAGACGCGGACGGTCTCCCGGATCGACGCGACCGTGACGATCATCGCGAGGGTCATCCCGAGCGCCATAGCCAGGGCGGTCACGGCGATGCCGTTTCGGGCCATCGCGCCGCCGAAGAGCCGCGTGCCGAGGGGGCCGGGCGCGCCGAACAGCGCGCGCAGGGGCCTCGCGAGCGCTCGCGAGCCGGTGCGGACCAGGAGCGGGGCCGCGAGCGCGAGGGCCGCGACGACGAGGGCCACGGCGGCGAAGCCGAAGAGAGGGAATCCGTCGACGGGAGGCAGCGCCGCCGCGGCGGCGGCGATCAGGAGGGCCGCGACGGCGGCGGCGGCGCGCGGGACCACGCGCGCGCCGCGGACCGCCTCGACCGATCCGGCCCTCATGGCGGGGGAGGGGGAGACGCGCGTCGCCTCCCACGCCGGCACCAGCGTCGCGACCACGGCGGCGGAGATTCCGACGGCCGCCGCCAGAAGCGCCGGGGCGGAGTAGCCCGCGGCGCCGATGTGCGCGGAGGGGAGATAGATGTTCGAGACCGTGCCGGCGACGGCCTTCAGCGCCGCGCGGGCGAGGAAGACGCCGCCCGCCTCCCCGAGCGCGGTGCCGGCGACGCCGATCGCGACTCCTTCGGCCAGAAAGGCGGAAAAGATCAGGGTCCGCGAGGCGCCGATCGCCTTGAGCGTCGCGATCTCGGGACGCCGGCGCAGAACGGAGATCGAAACGGCGTTGGCGATCAGGAAGAGACCGACCAGGAGGGTGAGGGAGCCGAGCGCGTTCAGGTTGAACCGGAAGGCGCGGACCATGCGATCCGCCGCCGCGGCGGAGCGGTTCGGGGGATCGATCCGCAGTCCGGGAGGCAGGCGCGAGGCGAGCATCCGGCGTGCGGCCTCCCGGTCCGCGCCGCGGTCGAGCGCGACGTCGACGCGGTCGGCGACATCGCCCCGGCCGAGGATCCGCTGCGCGGTGCGCAGATCGGTCAGGAGCAGCTCCTGCGCCGCCGCGCCGGCCACTCCGGAGAACGCGATCAGGCCTCCCACGGTGAGCTCCCTCGGCACGCCCCCCGCCACGACATGAAGCCGCGCGCCCGTCGCCACCCGATGCCGGCGGGCGAACGGGACGGGAAGGAACACGACGTCGCCGGCGGGAAGCCGGGCGAGCGCGCCGCGGTCGCGCGGCTCGACGAGCTCCCACTGCCGGACCGACGGGTCGCCGCCGAGGTCGACCCCGATCAGGTCGGCGACCTCGCCGGTCCCGTCCGCGAGCACGACGACGCCGGTGACGGCGGGCGCGAAAGACCCCCTTCCCCAGATGAAAGAGAAGGCCCTCAGCGCCTCGAGCGGCACGCCGTTCACGCCGGTCACGGTGAAGTCGCTCCTCCCGGAAACGGCGCCAGCCGCCTCGCGAAACGACTCGGTGACGCTCCGGTTCGCGTGATGGATCGCCGCAATCGCCGCCACCCCGATCGCGACCCCGACGACGGGCAGCACGAGCCGGAGGGGATGCCGCCGCGCCGGCCCCGCCACGAGCGCGCGAAAGACGAGTCGCAGCGCTTTCATCGGGGGTCAGGCACGCATTTCGCCATTATTGGCCTCGCCTTTCGCGTTGGACTCCGGCGCGCGTCCGGGCGCCCTTGTGCCGGTGAAGAGTTTGCGCACGCGACGCAGCCGTTTCTCCGATAAGTCCGAAGTGCGTGCCTGACCCCGGGCGGCGGCTGGGTGCGTCACCGGCTCACGCTCCCGTCGCGGATCTCGATGCGGCGGTCGGCGTGGCGGGCGGCGGCCTCGGAATGGGTCGCCAGGACCAGCGTGACGCCGCGTTCGCGGCGGATCTCGTCGAGAAGGGAGAGCACCTGCTCGCCGTTGCGGCTGTCGAGGTTGCCGGTCGGCTCGTCCGCGAGGAGGAGGCGGGCTCCCGTCACCAGGGCTCGGGCGATGGCGACGCGCTGCATCTCGCCGCCCGAGAGCTCGTACGGGTGGGCACGGCCCCGGTGCGCGAGGCCGACGCGCTCCAGCAGCGTTCGGGCCCGCTCCGCCGCGTCGTCCTTTCCGTCGAGGAGGCGCGGCAGCTCGACGTTCTCCACGACGGTCAGGTGGGGGAGGAGATTGAAGAACTGAAAGACCATGCCGACGTCGCGGCGCCGGTAGAGAGTCAGCGCCTTTTCCCCCAGGCCCCCGAGCTCCGTCCCCCCGACCGCGACCGTCCCCGACGTCGCGCGGTCGATGCCGCCCAGCAGATGCAGCAGGGTCGACTTGCCGCCGCCCGACGGTCCGAGCACGCCCAGGAACTCTCCCGAGGCGACGTCCAAGTCGACGTCCCGGAGCGCCACGACCGGCTCCGCGCCTCCGTAGACCCTGGAGAGCGAGCGGCAGGCGAGAGCCGGAGGCGCGGCGGGAGTCGGGGGAGCCGGAGCGGGCACGCCGGCGAGGATATCGGATAGATTCCGGCCGAATCGCGCCATGCACTGGCGTCACGGAGGCTTCGTGAACAGCGGACGGATCTGGCCCCGGGGGCGCTCTGTCGCCGCGTCGCGCGGCGCGGCGCCGGCCGTCTCCGCGTGATGGCGGCGGACCGGCCGAACCGCGCGAGCCGGGCGGAACAGCCGAACCGCGCGAGCCGCACGGGCCCCCTCTCGCCGCTCTTCCGCACGCTGCGGCAGAGGTCCCTGGTCGCCGTGCTCACGAAGCGGGAGCTCGCCGCGCGGTATCGCAACGGCGCGCTCGGATTCATGTGGTCGCTCGTCAACCCGCTCCTCCTCCTGCTCGTCTACGCCACGGTGTTCCGGTTCGTGTTCCAGCCGCGCGCCGACGTGCGCCCCTACGCGCTCTTTCTCTTCGGCGGCGTCCTCGTGTGGGGCTTCGTCTCGGCCGCGCTCCTCGACGCCTCGGAGACCTTCCGGGCCAACGGGCCGCTCCTCCGCAAGACGACCGTCGCACCCGAGGTCTTCCCCGCGGTCGCCGTCGGGGCGCGGCTCTCCCACCTCGTTCTCGCCCTGCCCGTCCTCGCCGCCGCCGTGGCCATCGCGGCGTACCGCGGCGACGTCTCGGTGACGGCCGCCGTGCTGCAGTTCCCCGTCGTCCTCGCTCTCCTCGCGGCCACCGTCTTCGGGCTCGCCCTCGCGATCTCCGCGCTCGCCGTGCGGTTCGGCGACGTCCGGGACCTCGTCGGCAACGTCCTGACGCTCGCCTTCTTTCTGACGCCCGTTCTCTACCCGGTGGCGTCCGTGCCCGAGCGGTTCCGTCCGCTCCTGTGGCTGAACCCGTTCGCGGTCTTCCTCTCGGCGGTGCACGAGAGCGCGTTCTTCTTCCGGCCGATCCCCGCCGGGATGTGGATCGGCATGGCGGCGACCGCCGCCGTGTCACTCCTCGCCGGCGGGGCGATCTTCGACGCACTGCGCGACGCGATCGCGGAGGAAGCGTGACCGCCTCCGCCGTCTCGGTCCGGCGGGTCTCCAAGAGCTACCGGCGGCGCGGCCGCCGTCACTTCGCCGGCACGTTCAAGACGGCGCTCGTCGGGGCGTCTCCGCGGGGCGTGGTCTCCGCCGACGCCGTCCAGGCGCTGCGCGACGTCTCCTTCGAGGTCGCCGCCGGGGAGACCGTCGGAGTGATCGGCGCGAACGGGTCCGGCAAATCGACTCTGCTGAAGCTCCTCGCGGGCATCCTCCGCCCGACGGAGGGGGACGTGGAAGTCCGCGGCCGCCTCGCGGCTCTGCTCGAGCTCGGCGCCGGATTTCACCCGGAGCTCTCCGGTCGCGAGAACGTCGAGATCGCGGGCCTGCTCCTCGGGCTCTCGAAGCGCGAGGTGGCGTCTCGTTTCGACGAGATCGTCCGCTTCGCGGAGCTCGAGGAGTTCCTCGACGCGCCGCTGCGCACGTATTCATCCGGGATGGCGGTCCGGCTCGGATTCTCGATCGCCGCGCACAGCGATCCCGACGTGCTCCTGGTCGACGAGGTCCTCGCCGTCGGCGACGAATCGTTCGCCCACCGGTCCCTCGAGAAGTTCGCGGAGTTCGAGCGGGCGGGCAAGACGATCCTCCTGGTCTCCCACGACCTCTCCCTCGTCGCCGCGCGCTGCCGCCGCGCGCTGTGGCTGGACGGCGGCCGCCTCGTCTCGGACGGCGACGCCGGCGAGACCGTCGCGCGCTACCGCGAGGACGTCGCCCGGCGCGACGGCGAGAAGAGGCTCGACGCCGCCCCGGCGCCGCGCGGCGCCCGCGAGATCGGCTCCGGCCGCGCGACGATCCTCGCCGCGCGCATCCTGGACGAGAAGGGCCAGCCCGCGGGCCGGCTGAAGTCCGGCGCTGCGGCGTCTTTCGAGATGGACGTCTGCTCCGCGGAACCGCTCTCCGACTTCGTCTTCGGCTTTGCCCTGAACACGGTCTCCGGGAGCACCGTCTTTGGCTCGAACACCGCCCTGGAGGGTCTCGCCGCCGGCGAGTTCTCCGGCGAGGGCCGGGTCCGCCTGGAGATCCCGTCGCTGGCGCTCGCGGCCGGCGTCTATTCGCTCGACGCGGCGGTGCACGCGCGAGACGGAGCGCCCTACGACTACCGTCGCGACCTCCTTCGATTCGAGATGACGTCCGAAAAGCCCTCCGACGGCGTGTGGAGCCCCGAGCGCCGGTGGAGCTTCGGCGGAGGCATCCACTGGAGACCGTGACGCCCCCCCCCACTCCCCCTCCTCCATCGCGGTCCGGCCTGCGGCAGTTCCTGCGGAGGCGCTTCACGCGCGAAGGCGCCCTGGGCCTCTACCTGACGATCGGATTCGTCATCTCCGCCGCCCTGGTCCTCTCCGCGGCCTGGGTCGCGAGCGAGGTCTTCGAGCGGCCGGGGCCGAACGCGATCGACCGGGAGGTCACGATGTCCGTCCGCGATTTCCAAACGCCCGAGCGCGACCGCGCCGTGCGCGCGATCACCAATCTGGGCGATTACCGCTTCCTCGTACCGGCGACGCTCATCGCGTCGGGCCTCATGGCCGCGAAGGGCCGGCGCGCCTCCGCGATGCTCTTTCTGGGAGCGGTGCTCGGCGGGTGGGCGCTCGAGTCGCTGATGAAGATCGCCTTCCGCCGCGCTCGCCCCGATCTCTGGCCGGCGCTCGTGACGGAGAAGTCTTACAGCTTTCCGAGCGGCCACGCGACGATGTGCACGCTCTTTTTCGGCGGCGTGGTCGCCCTGGTGTTCCGCGTCACGCGGCGCCGCGAGATCCGGACCGCCGTCGTCCTGACCGCCTTCTTCCTCATCCTGGGCGTCGACTTCAGCCGGGTCTACCTCGGCGCGCACTGGCTCACCGACGTCGTCGCGGGCAGCGCCCTCGGGCTCTTCTGGGTCGTGCTCTGCGCGACCGGTACGGAGTACTTCGCCCGGCGTTCCCTGCGGCCGCCTTCCGCCGTCCCCGCTCCCGCCGCCGACCCGCCCCGTTAGAATCGCCGCCGATGCGCAGCGAGTTTCTCCCGTTCGCCCGGCCCGCGCTCGGCGACGAAGAGATCGCGGAGCTCGTCGACACCCTGCGCTCCGGCTGGATCACGACGGGTCCGAAGGTCGAGCGCTTCACGAACGAGTTCGCGCAGTACGTCGGCGGGCGCTTCGCCGTCCCGGTGTCGTCCGCGACCGCCGGACTGCACGTCGCGCTCCTGGCTCTCGGCGTCGGACCGGGCGACGAGGTCATCACGACGCCTCTGACCTTCGTCGCGACGCTGAACACGATCGTGCACTGCGGCGCCGTCCCGGTCCTGGTCGACATCGACGCCGACACCCTGAACATCCGCGTCGAAGAGATCGCCGCGCGCGTCGGGCCGAAGACGAAGGCGATCATTCCGGTGCACTACGTCGGCCAGGCGGCGGATCTCGATCCGATCCTCGATCTCGCCCGCTCGAAGGGCCTCGCGGTGCTCGAGGACGCGGCCCACGCCGTCGGCTCGGAGTACCGGGGACGAAAGATCGGCTCGTTTGCGACGACGTCCGTCTTTTCCTTCCACCCGAACAAGAACATGACGACGGGCGAAGGCGGGATGGTGATCACCGACGACGAGGAGGTCTTCGAGAAGGCTTCGCTCCTGAAGTTCCACGGCATGGACCGGGAGTCGTGGAAGCGGTTCTCGAAGGCCGGCAGCCCGCGGTACGACGTCGCGGTGCCGGGGTTCAAGTACAACATGATGGACATCCAGGCCGCGCTCGGCCTCCACCAGTTGAAGCGCCTGGAGGGTTTCCTCGTCGAGCGCGAGCGGCTCGCCCGGCGCTACGACGAGGCGCTCGTCGATCTGCCCGGCCTCGTTCTCCCCAAGCGCGTCCCGTACCCGGTGCGGCACGCGTGGCATCTCTACACGCCGCTCGTCGACATCGACCGGCTCTCGATCGGGCGCGACGATTTCATGAGCGAGCTGAAGAAGTTGAACATCGGAACCGGGCTCCACTACACGGCCGCACACGAGTTCTCCTACTACGCGAAGCGGTTCGGCTGGACGCCCGAGTCCTTCCCGGAGGCGCACTTCGTGTCGGAGCGGATCGTGTCGCTCCCGCTCTTTCCCGGCCTGACCGACCGCGATCAGGACGACGCGATCGACGCGATCCGGGAAGTGCTCTCCCGCGCGAGGCGGTGATGGCCCGCCCGGCGACCGAAGGCGCCTCCGCCGCTCTCTGCGCGGCCGGCTTTCTCGCGGCGGCCGCCCTGCGCGTCGCGCTCGTGTTCTCCTTTCCGGGCAACTACGACACGCAATCGTGGGAGATCGTCGCGGGCATCGAGGCGCGGGGCGGCAACCTTTACACGGAGACGGACCGCTACAACTACTCCCCTGTGTGGGGGCGGATCCTACAGGCGCTCGACGGGATCTCGCGCGCGACCGGCCTGGGGCTGACGCGCGCGACCGGGCTCTTCCTCCTCGCGGTGGACGCCGGCGCCGCCTGGATGATCGCCCGGCTCGTCCGCCGGCGGCTCGGCCATCTTCGAGCCGCGTGGGCCGCGCTCCTCTTCTTCGCCAATCCGGTTTCCGTCCTGGTCTCGAGCGCCCATATGCAGTTCGACGGGATCGGCATCCTCTTCCTGCTCGCGGCCCTGCTCGCGGCGTCCTCGGCCCCGCGCTCGGCGCTCGCCCTGTCCGCGTCGCTCCTTGCCAAGCACGTCACCTGGTATCACCCCCTCCTCTTCGCGCGCCGCGCCGGCGCCCCGAAGCGGGCCGCCTGGTTCCTGCTGCCGTACGCGCTCTTTCTCCTCTCGTTTCTTCCGCGGGCGGGATCGTGGCGCGACATCGGCCGCAACGTGTTCGGCCACCGGGGGCAGACCGCCCGCTACGGCATCGACGCCCTCCTCCTCGTGCCGGGAATGCCGCCGTGGGCTCCGACGGCGCTCTTTCTGGCGGTGGTGCTTCCGGCGGCCTGGTTTCTCGGCCGCGGAGATCTCGAGCGCGCGTCCCTGAAGCTCTTTCTGGTGGTCCTGATCTTTCTCCCGGGGTTCGGCCGTCAGTACTGCGTCTGGCCGATCGCGCTCGGATCCCTCGCGCCCGGCGCCGGACTCCTCGTGTACACCGCGGTCGCGACCGGGTTCTTCGTCCGGGAGGCTTTCCTCGGGGAAGGGACGATTCCCGGGCTGCCCGGGTGGTACGGGCCGTGGTGGGCGGCGGTGATCTGGCTCCTGCTCGAGGTGCGCCGCACGCCGCCGGCCGGGGAGGCGGACGGGCGGTCTGGCTTAAGATCCGAGCCCGTCGGATGAGAAACCGCCCACGACCGCCCCGGCCCGACTCCCCCGATCCCGGCTCGGGACGGCTCCCGCGAGGGGAGGGTCCGTGAAGGTCTCCCTCGTCGTTCCCGTCTACAACGAGCAGGCCAACCTCGACGAGTTCTTCCGCCGCACGCTCGCGGTGATGGACGGCCTCGCGCTGCCCTACGAGCTCATCGTGGTGGACGACGGAAGCCGCGACCGGTCGATCGACATCCTGAAGGCCTGGGCCTCGCGCCGGCCGGACGTCGTCCGCGTCCTCGAGCTCTCCCGCAACTTCGGGCAGCATCCCGCGATCCTCGCGGGCTTCCGCGACGTGACCGGCGACGTCGCCGTGACGCTCGACGCGGACCTTCAGAATCCTCCGGAGGAGATCCCCAACCTCCTCGCCAAGGTCGACGAGGGCTACGACGTCGTGGGAGGCGTCCGCCGTTCGCGGCAGGACAGCTTCGCGCGGAAGGCCGCCTCGGCGATCGTGAACCGCATCACGGTCGCCATCACGCGCATGCGCCTGACCGACTTCGGCTGCATGCTGCGCGCCTACTCGCGGGACGTCGTCGACGAGATCAACCGGTCCGAAGAGGCGGCAACCTTCATTCCCGCGCTCGGACAGAGCCTAGCGCGCAATCCGACCGAGATCGAGGTCGCTCACGCCGCGCGCACGGGCGGAGAGTCCGCGTATTCGCTCTACCGTCTGATCCGGCTCAATTTCGACCTGATGACCGGCTTCTCGACCGTGCCGCTGCAGATCTTCGGAATCACCGGCGCGTTCGTCTCGCTCGGCGGCATCGCGTTCGGCGTCTTCCTTCTCGTGCGCCGGCTGATCGTCGGGGCGGAAGTCGAGGGGGTGTTCACGCTGTTCGCCATCCTCTTCACGCTCCTCGGCATCGCGATGGCCGGCCTCGGCATCGTCGGGGAATACGTGGGCCGCATCTACGAGCAGGTCAGAGGCCGGCCGCGCTTCGCGGTGCGGCGCGTTTACGGGCTCGGGGCTCCGGAGACCTCTTCGACCCCCGCGCCGCGTCCCATGCCGGGGCGCCGCGCGTGAGCCGCGTCGCGGTCTTCGGCTATTCCGATACGGGCCACGCCTGTCTGAAGGCTCTCTTCGACGCGGGCCGCGAAGTGGTCTTCGTGGGGACGCACGCCGACCGGCCGGAGGAGGCGCGGTGGTTCCCGAGCGTCGCGGAGCTGGCACGCTCGCGGGGCGTCGAGCCCGCGATCGTGGAGGATCCCCGGGACCCCGCGGTGATCGATCGCGTGCGGCGTGCGGCTCCCGACCTCCTCTTCTCCTTCTACTACCGCGGGATCCTTCCGCGCGAGATCCTGGCGATTCCGACCCGCGGGTCCTACAACGTGCACGGATCGCTGCTTCCGAAGTATCGCGGGCGCGCGCCGGTGAACTGGGCCGTGATGAACGGCGAGACGCGCACGGGCGCGACCCTCCACGCCATGACCGGCCGCGCCGACGCCGGAGACATCGTGGACCAGGAGGCCGTCGAGATCGGTCCCGACGACACGGCCGGCGAGGTGCAGACGCGCGTGACCGGCGCCGCCGTGCGCGTCCTCTCGCGCCAGCTCGGCCGTCTCGAAGAGGGAACGGCGCCGCGCCGGAAGCAGGACGAAGCGCTCGCGACGAAGTTCGGACGGCGGTCGGCCGACGACGGCCGGATCGACTGGACGCGGAGCGCGAAGCAGGTCCACGATCTCGTCCGCGCCGTGACGCACCCCTATCCGGGAGCGTTCACCGATCTGTTCGGCGGGAAGACCTTCGTCTGGAAATCGAGGGCCCCGCACCTCGGGGCGCACGACAACTTTCCGGGGCAGGTCCGGATGGAGGACGGCGCGCTCTTCGTCGCTTGCGGCGACGACCGGTACGTCGAGTTGCTGAGGCTCCAGCGGGAGGGAGAGGAAGAGATGGACGCCAGCCGTTTCGTTGCCCAGGGCCTTCGGTCGTGAAGGTCCTGATCCTCGGGGTCAACGGTTTCATCGGGAACGCCCTGACGGAGCGGATCCTTTCGACGACCGACTGGTCGGTGTCGGGGCTCGACATCGGCAGCGACAAGATCGCGCCGTTCCTCGGCCACTCGCGGTTCACCTATCTCGAGGGCGACATCGCGATCAACAAGGAGTGGATCGAGTACCAGGTCAAGAAGTGCGACGTGGTCCTTCCGCTCGTCGCGATCGCGACGCCCGCCGCGTACGTCAAGAACCCGATCGGCGTCTTCGAGCTCGATTTCGAGGAGAACCTGCGCATCGTCAAGCAGGCGGTCCGCTTCCGGAAGCGGGTCGTGTTCCCGTCGACGTCCGAGGTCTACGGCATGTGCCCCGATCCCGAGTTCGACGAGGAGAAGTCGACGCTCGTGTACGGGCCCATCCACAAGCAGCGCTGGATCTACTCCTGCTCGAAGCAGTTGCTCGACCGCGTGATCTGGGCGTACGGGTTCTCGGAGGGCCTCCAGTTCACGCTCTTCCGCCCCTTCAACTGGATGGGGCCGCACTTAGACGACGTGGACTCGCCGAAGGAGGGCTCGAGCCGGGTCCTGACGCAGTTTCTCCACAACATCCTCTATGGCGAGCCGATCAAGCTCGTCGACGGCGGGACGCAGCGCCGCTCGTTCACCTACATCTCCGACGGGATCGACGCCCTGATGAAGATCCTCGAGAACGAGAAGGGCGTGGCCGACGGCGGCATCTTCAACATCGGCAACCCCGCCAACGACGTCTCCGTGCGCCAGCTCGCCGAAGCCCTCGTCGCCGCCGTCGCCGCGCATCCGAACTTCGGCGAGCGGGCGCTCCGCACTGCCCTGATCGAGGTCTCGTCCGGGGAGTATTACGGCGAGGGGTACCAGGACATCCTCACGCGGGTTCCGTCGATCCGCCGCGCGCGGGAGATCCTCGGCTGGGAGCCGCGGGTCGGCATGGACGAGGCCATTCGGAAGACGGTCTCGTTCTACCTGGACAAGCGGCCGACGCAGCCTTGAGCGCCGCGAGGCGCGTGGCGCTGAAGGTCGACTGCGACACCTTCGTCGGCACGCGCGACGGCCTCCCGGCGCTCCTCGAGGTCTTCGCCGCGCGGGGGATCCGCGCGACCTTCTTCTTCACGCTCGGCCCGGACCGGTCCGGCGTCGCGGCCCGGCGCGTCTTCACGCGCTCGGGCTTCCTCTCCAAGATGTGGAAGAGCGGCGCGGCGTCGCTCTACGGATTTCCGACCGTGCTCTACGGGACTCTCCTTCCGGCGCCGTTCATCGGAGCCCGCTGCGAGAGCGAGATCCGCGCCGTGGCGGCCGCGGGCCACGAGATGGGCGTCCACGGCTGGGATCACGTCGGCTGGCACGACGGCCTCGACCGGTGGTCGGAGTCGAAGATCCGCTCGGAGGTTGCCCGAGCCCACGCGGAGTACCGCCGGATCCTGGGCGTTTCCGCGGCGTCGAGCGCCGCGCCCGGATGGACGGTCAACGGCCGGTCCCTCGATGTCGAGAGTGAGCTCGACCTGCGCTACACGTCCAATACGCGCGGAGGAACGCCGTTCTTTCCGAGAGCCGGCGGGCGCGCGTACGCGACGCTCGAGATCCCCGCGACGCTGCCGACGCTCGACGAGACCCTGGCGTGGGACTCGCTCGCGGGCGACGCGGCGCAGCGCGACTTCTTCCGCTCGGCGGTGAAGGGGACCGAAGTCCACACGATCCACACGGAGGTGGAGGGCCGATCCAAGCGCCCGCTGTTCGAAGCGATCCTGGACGGCTGGATCGCCGACGGCGTGGCGTTCGTCACGCTCGCGGACCTCGCGCGGGAGGCCGCCGCGCGGCCTGAGCCGCCGCCGGTCCGCGAGCTCGTCCGCGCGACGCTGCCCGGCCGCGGCGGAACGATCGCGACGGGCTGGCCGCCCGAATAGGAACCCCGCGTCCCTCCCGCGCCCGATCCGCCGGATCAGCGGCGGGGGGCCGTCGCGACGCCCGCGGCGAGCGCGGCGAGAAGCGCGACCGCCTGCCACATCACCCCGCGGTGGAACGGGCGGCGGTCCCAGGCGAAGGCGAAACGGTGGCGTCCCGGGGCGACCGCGATGGCGAGGTCCCGGGCGTTCGCCACGAGCACGCGCGCGGGCGCCCCGTCGACCTGGGCCCGCCACGCGGGAAACCACGTGCGCGCAAACACGACGTGCCCGGCTCCGGCCGCGTCCACCGTCCCCGACGCGCCGTCGGCCGTGACGGCGTCGATCGAGAGCGACGCCGACGAAGGATCCCGGCGTTCCGACCGCGAGTCGGGCCCCGGCAGGACGACGTCGCGGTCCGCCTCGAAACGGTCCGAACGCAGGAGCTCGATCGCGCCGGACAGGGAGGCGCGACGGTGGTCCCGCCCGGCCCAGCGGACCTCGGGAAGGGAGGAGTCGAGGGCGTGGAGCACCAGATGCCGGCCCGCGACGATGACTCCGGTGACGGGATGGAAGAGCGGGAAGGGCTCGCCCTCCGCGGCGAGAGCCCAGCGCGCGCCGTAGACGCGGAGGAGGCGGCTCCGTTCGACCGGTGAGGACACGATCGCCGCCTCGCTCGCCACCCGGTTGTACCAGCTGTACGAGCCGTCGGGATCGTGGTCGAACAGGTAGCGCACTCCAAACGGCTGGGCGGTGGCGGGGATCAGGTCTTCGACGAGCGTGCGCGCCACCCGCTCGAATCGCGGGAGTCCCCGCCGTCCCCGCTGGAGCACCTCGAAGTCGGGTCCGGGCATTTCGGGCATCGTGTAGACGCGGCCCTCGCCCGCGAGCGCGGAGACGAGCGCGGGAGGCCGGAGCAGGTCGTGGACGCTCGCGGACACGAAGAGGGGAAGCGCCCACGGGAGGGCGAGCACGAGCGCGAGAAACGCCAGCATGCGGCCCGGCCGGTCGGGTCGTTCGGAGAAGACGACGACTCCGAGGAGCAGCGCCGCGAGGGCTCCCAGGAGGGCATCGCCGCGGACCGCTCCGCGGATCGCCTCGAGCATCGCCGCGTGGGGGAGGCTGCCCTGGATCAGCCGGGGCGTCATGCGCGCGTCGACCAGGCCCCCCGGGCGGGCGGCGAAGAACGCCGCCGCATAGAGGAGCAGGACCGCCCCGAGGGCGACGGCGTCGCGGCGGCGCCGGCCCGACCGGCGCAGGGCGTCGGCGGCGAAACCGGCGAGGAGCGCCACGCAGATCGTCGTCAGGAGGTAGAACTTGATCGGGTAGCGCAGGCGCCTCAAAAATCCCACGGCGAAGAGGAGACGGTAGAGGGGCAGCCCGAAGCCGAAGCTGAAAATCCAGGCCGTGAGGCCGGCGGCGGCGATCGCGATGGACCTCCGGTTCCAGAACTCCCGGCGCAGCGCGCCGAGCGCGAGCGCGAGCAGGGGAAGGACGCCGAAGCTGACGCACCAGATGTAGACCAGGTCCTGCTCGTGGACGGACTGCAGCCAGCTCGCGCCGCTCCCGAGCGCGGCCGGGTCGCCGCCGAAGCGCGGAAACAGCCACTCGACAACGCGCCAGCGGAGAAACGGCGCGGCGCCGAACGCGGTCTCGGAGTAAAGGTGCTGGCCGCGATACGTCAGGGGGAAAACGGCGCGCAGCGGAAGGAGGAGCGCGGCGGCGAGGCCCGCGGCGACGAGGATCGCCGCCGTCCCGCCGAGCGCGAGGAAGGCGAGCCGCCGGGGCCGGCCGGTGTCCGGCTGCGCGAAGACCTCCGAGAGCGCGAGGAAGGCCGTGAAGGCGCCCGTCAGGAGACAGAGCGCCGGCTCGCCCCCGAGGAGCTGGAGCCCGAAGGCGAGACCCGTGGCGGCGGATGCCCGGAGCACCCCCCGGAAATCCGTCGCGCGCGAGACCCCGAGCGCCGCGGCCGCGCACCACGGCAGCCAGGCAGCCGAGGCGGCCGAGTTCATGAACGCGGAGCCGTACGACAGCATCATCCCGGAGAAGGCGTAAGCGACGCCCGAGAATGCCGCCGCGCCCGGCGAGACGCCGAGCCTCGACGCGAGGAGGCGCGCGCCGAGGAACGCCCAGAGCACGTGAAGGAGGTAGTGGAGGTTGAAGGCGGAGACCGCTGGAACGAGCTTTTCCAGGAGGACGGTCGGATAGAGGAGGACGGCGTTCGGGTTGGCGAGCAGGGGCTGCGTCCCCGAGGCGGACGGATTCAGAAACGGGGTCCGGCCCGCGTCGAGCGACTGCATGGCGACGCGGCGCCACGGCCAGTGCGTGATCTGGGCGTCGCGGAAGACGAGGACGCGGCTTCCGAGGATCTCCGGGAGAAGAGGCAGCGCGAAGAGCAGCGCGACTCCGAGCGCCGTGGCGATCGACCGCTGCCTCGGAGACATCGAGGCAGTGTAGACGGCCGTCGGGCTGCTCCGGGAAAGAAAGTATCCGGACCGTCGACCTTTCTGCGCGCGCGCCGGCGTCGGCGCGCATCCTCCGCGCGCGTTCGATTCGCGCGCGTTGCGCCCCGAATCGGCCGCTACAATGGCGATCATGCGATCGCCGGCGATCGAAGTCTCCGAACGCCGCGCGGGCGTCGCGATCCTGGCGGCCTTCACGCTCGTCTCGATCGTCTTCACGGGACAGTACCGTCCGTTTGCGAATCCGAACGAGTTGTCGCGGCTCCAGGCCGTCTACGCGTTCGTCGAGGACGGAACGTTCCGGATCGACGATGCGGTCCTGCGATTCGGAAGCCATGAGGACCGGTCTCTGTCTGCCGGCCACTTATATTCGAACAAGGCGCCAGGACTGACCTTCGCGGCGATCCCGGTCTATCGACTCCTGCGCGTCTTCTTTCCCCGCCCGACGACGCCTTTCGATGCGATCTTCGTGCTGCTCCGCATCCTCGTCGTGACGCCTCTCTGCGTGCTCGCGCTCGCCCGGTTTCATTCGCGGCTTTTGACCCGGGGCGCGCGCGCCCCTGCGCTCGTCACGGGCGCGCTGGCGTTCGGGACGCCGTACCTCTTCTACTCGCGTTCCTTCTTCAGCCATGCCTGGACGGCGGCGCTTCTCCTTCTCGCGCTCGATCTCATCCAGCAGGCGGAGGAAGACGGGTCGCGGCGGCGCGTGGGGCTCCTGGTCTTCGGAGCGGGGCTCCTCGCCGGCTGGGCGGCGATCTCGGAGTATCCCCTCGCGATCCTCTGTGCGCTGCTCCTCGCGCGGTCCGCGTCGCGCCGCAAGCTCGGCCGGGCGGGCCGGGCGGGACTCTTCGCGCTCGGGGCGGCGCTACCCCTCGTCCTGCTGCTCTGGTACGACACCGTCTGCTTCGGCTCGCCTTTCGTTCTCTCCTCCGCGCGAGAGGCCTCGCCGCGTTACGCGGAGCTCGCCCGGCAGGGCGCCTTCGGCTTCCAGGCGCCGAGCCTCAAGGTCGCCGTCGCCTACCTCCTCCACCCGGCGCGCGGCGTCCTGATCTACTCGCCTTTCTTCCTGTGGGCGGCGGCCGGGTTCGTGCGGTGGCGGCGGGCGCGGGAGCGCCGGGCGGACTGGGCCTTCTGCCTCGCGGCCGCCGCACTGTTCTTCTTCGCCATGACGGCGTACCCGAACTGGCACGGAGGCTGGTCCCTCGGAAACCGGTACCTGCTGCCCCTTCTCTTCCCGGTGGGATTCGCGCTGCCGTATGCGCTCGGATCCCCCATCTCGCGCTGGGGCTTCGCCGCCGCGGCCGTGTTCTCCGCGGGGGCCCACGCGATCCTCTCGTCGACCTGGACGCATTACCCCGCGGAGCTCTTCTGGCCGGCCGGGAACGGGGCTCTCTGGTTTCTCTCGCACGGATGGGCGGCTCCTGGAATCCTCGGCGATCCGCCGGGATGGGCCATCGCCGCCCTGACGATCTCGGCCGTCGCCGCGGCCGCGGCGCTCGTCCCTTCGCTCGCGGCGGCCGGGCTTCCCTACGCGCGCACGGGTCTGGCCGTGGCCACGGGTCTCGCGGCGCTCGCCCTTCTGCTTTTCGCCGCGCCGCGGCCGGACTTCTTCATGGCCGTCTGGCGGGCCGAGATCTACTCGGGCCTGTCCGGCCGAGACCCTTCGCGCGAGAAGCTGAGGGCGCTCCTCGCCACGGCGAGCACCCCGGCCGAACGCCGCCGGGCCGAGCAATCCTGGCGCTTCTACGGTCCACGCTGATCCGGGACGATCTCGAACACCTTCCAGCGAGCCAGCCACCGACCTCCCCGCCGGATCGCGCTCTGCGATCGGTAGCGCAGCCGGAACGACGCGAGAGGGGGCACGTCCGCGCCTCCGATCCGCGCGCCCATTCCGTCGAAATCGTAGAGCCGGGACTGGAGCGTTCCGAAGTAGGCGGCGGACGGGCTCGGGCTCTCCGGCGCGCCCTGGATGAGAGGGGGGCGCCCGAGGTACGAGGCGTAGTCGTTCATCCGCGGCACGAGGTCCGCTGCCAGGACCCAGCGCGCGCGGCGAGCGTGGGCGATCGCGAGCGCCTCTTCCTCCGTCGTCGCGAGGAAGAATCGGATGGAGTCGAGGAACCCGTAGCCAAAGTTGTTCGCGACGACCGGAAGCTCCGCGTTGTAAAGGACGAGGTGACCGAGGGACCACGGAGCGAGGACGGCGCCCGCGCGGGAGAGCTCCGGGAAAGGCTCGCCGGCCAGAAGCCTCGCATCGTACGCGCCGACGTCGTGGGGAATCTCGCGCCGCATCCAGTCGAGCGTCGTGAAGAGGTCGGCTCCGGGAACCCGCACGGCCGAGAGCTCGGCGCGCAGACCCGCCGCCATCGGCGCGGCGAGGCCGAGCGCGAGCGCGCCGCCCGCGAGAGCCGGGCGCAGCCGGGAGCCCGGCACGGCGCGCGCGACCCCGTCCGAAACGAAGCGCGCCGCCTCGGCCAGGCAGACGGCCGCGAGGAGCGCCGCGTAGTAGACGTTCAGGCGCTGCGCGGCGGCGAGGACGAGCGTCACGGCGCCCCAGACGGCGAGCGGGATGTGAACGTCCGGACGATCCCCGCGCCACGCCCGGACGATCCAGAGCCCGATCACGGCGGGCGCGAGGAAGAACGCCGCGGAGAGCTGCCTCCACGCGAGCCCGGGCCCGTCGGCGAAGAGCGGCCGAGCCTCGAAGATTCCCTTCAGCCAGTCTCGCGGGTACGAGACGTATCCGGTTCCTCCCGCCACCTCGCTCGTCTGCCCGAGGACGTAGCCGATGCCGCGGCCGAGGCCGCCCGCCAGGGGAGCCGCGAAGGGAAGGACGACGGCGGCAGCCGCGGCGAGAAGGAGCAGGCGGCGGAGCGCCTCCCGCCGCGGGACCTGGCGGCGCGCCGCCCTCAGGGCCGTGTCGATCGCGACGGTTCCGCCCGCGAGCGCCGCGAGGAAGAGCGGCTGGAAGAACCCGAACGACACGTACGTCAGGGGCGGCCGGAAGGGACCGAGCCACGCTGCGGTCGCGAGAAAGACGACGGCCGCCGCGAGGCCGAGCCCCAGGACCGCGGGCCGCAGGACGCTGGCCCGCGTGCGCGCGGCTTCGAGCACGAGCCCGAGCGCGAAGATCGCGCCCCAGTAGATCCCGCCCTGCCAGGCGAGGACCGCGGCCGCGAGTGCCAGCCCCGCGAGCGCTTCGCGGGCTGCGCCGCGGCGCGGCTCTTCCTGGCGTCCCCGGGAGCGGATCCAGAGGACGAACGCGAGCGTTCCGAAGAAGGACTCCGAGACGTGCTGGTCCGTGTGGCCGTACTGCGTCCACAGGATGTGTCCCGGGCACACCGCGAGGAAGAGGGCGGCGATCGCTCCACCCGCGGGACCGGCGATCGTTCCGGCGAGGACGCCCGCGAGGACGATCGTCGCGGCGGCGAGGACGGGCGGCACCCAGGCCGCCCCGCGCTCGACCGCCGCTGCCGGCGCGGCGGGTCCATGCAGAAGCCGCGACGGTGCGGCGAGGAGGAGATCGTGGAGAGGCGGCCAGATCGGCACGCCTCCCGAAGGAAAATTCATCAGCGGGTCGAAGACGATCGTCCGCGGAAAGTGCGCGACCGCAAAGCGCGCGCGCCGCAGGTGGTAGTTGTCGTCGGAGCCGAGAGCACGGACCCGCGGCCCCGCCGCGAGCTGCGCCCGTGTCGAGAGCCTCAACTCGAACCCGAGCAGCGCCGCTCCGGCGATGACGGCGGCCGCGGCGAGCCGCGAGGGTTTCAGGTCGCTCAGAACGTCATCCAGTGTCTCTCATCCCTTATCATCCCTCCACACCCGTGAAGCTGTCCGTTCTCATTCCCGTGTTCAACGAGGCGCGCACGATCGACGAAGTGCTGCGGCTCGTGACGGCGGTCCCGATCGACAAAGAGGTCCTCGTCGTCGACGACGGCTCTCTCGACGGGACCCGCGAGATCCTCGCGGGCTGGAACGGGCGGGCCGGCGTGCGCGTCCTGTTCCACGACCGCAATCGGGGCAAGGGCGCGGCCCTTCGCACGGCGCTCGCCGAGGCGCGGGGGGAGATCCTCCTGATCCAGGACGCGGACCTGGAATACGACCCGGCGGAGTATCCGAGCCTCCTGCGGCCGATCGAGTCGGGCCGCGCCGACGTCGTCTTCGGATCCCGGTTTCGCGGCAGCGCCGAGAACCGGGTTCAGAACTTCTGGCACACGGTGGGCAACCGCATCCTGACGCTGATCTCGAACGTCTTCACCGACCTGAACGTCACCGACATGGCGACCTGCTACAAGGCGTTTCACCGGCGGGTCGTGCCCGTGCTCGACCTCGTGCAGCCGGGATTCGGGGTCGACGCGGAGATCACCGTGAAGGTCGCGCGTGCCGGCCTCCGGATCTTCGAGGTCCCTGTCTCGTATTTCGCGCGCTCGCGCGCGGAGGGAAAGAAGATCCGGCTTCGGGACGGCGCCGTCGCGCTCACGGCCCTCGTCCGGCATCGGTTCGAGCGCCGGCCGCCGCGTTGAGTCCCGGCGGGCCTCGCCGCGCCGCCGCGCTCGCCGCCGCGGGAGCGCTCGCCGCGGCGTCGCTCTTCCTCGTCCACGACCATACGCGGGGGGACTCGTTCTCCGCCGACGAGCCCGTCCACATCCTCGCGGGCTACTACCAGGTTTACGCCCGGACGGCGATCGTGAACATCGAGCACCCCCCGCTGATGAAGGAGCTCGCGGGCCTCGGGCTCGCCGCGATCGGCCTGCCACCTCCTCCCGCCCGGGTACCGATGGGAACCCGCTTCACGGACTGGGGCCACGCGTTCCTGTTCGGAGGGCCCGTCTCGCCCGACGCGGTCGCGGCCGCCGCTCGAGCCCCCTTTCTCGCCGTCCTCGCGGGGCTCCTCGCCGTGATCTTCTTCGCGGCGCGGGCGCGGTGGGGCCCGGCCGCGGCGGTGTTCGCCGTCGCGCTCGTCGCGCTCGACCCCAATTTCGTCGCCCACGCCGGAGTCGTTCACACGGACCTCGGCGCGTCGCTCGCGATCCTCGGCTCCGTGCTCGCATGGGACGCGGCGATGCGGCGGAGGACGCCGCTCGCGACCGCGGGCGCCGGGATCGTCCTCGGCCTGGCCTTCGCGACCAAGTTCACGGCGGTCTACCTCGCGCCGATCCTCCTTCTGCAGGTGCTCCTGGCGGCCCGCACGGCGCCGGAGCCCGGCCGCGAGATCGTCCGCCTCGGATCCCGCCTCGCGGCGGCGGGCGGCGTCGGCCTCCTCGTTCTCTTCTCGGTCTACGCGGTCGTCACGTCCCGGATGGATTCCGCGGATCAGCGGCGGGTGATTCACGAGATGGTGGCCGACCGCGGCGCTCCGGGTCTCTCCCGGGCGATCGAACGGGTCGCCGCGTTCTCTCCGCCGGTCGGCCACTACCTCGGAGGCCTCGCGTCCGTCGCGCGCCAGAATGCCGTCGGCGGAGGCGTGAACTACCTCTTCGGGCGGGCCTCCGTCGAGGGGTTCCCGGCGTACTTCTTCGTGGCGTTCCTGTTGAAGAGCTCCCTCGCGTTCCTGGTCGCCACGGCCATCGTGATCGCCGGCCTGTGGCGCGACGCGCGAGCGCGCCGGGAGGCGGCCCTCCTCCTTCTCCCGCCCGCGGCGCTTTTCCTCGCGTCTCTCGGAGCGGCGTACAACATCGGCATCCGCCACATGCTGCCCGTGTACCCGTTCCTCGCCCTCGCGGCCGCGGGAGTCCTCGGCCGGGCGCGGGACGCGGGCTCGCGCGCCGCCGCCGCGGCGATGATCGTCCTGCCGCTCCTCGCCGGCGCCGAGCTCCTCCGCATCCACCCCCACGAGCTCTCGTATTTCAATCCCCTCGCCGGGGGACCCGAGGGCGGGCGGCGCGTTCTGTCCGATTCCAACGTCGATTGGGGGCTCGATCTCAAGCGCCTCGCCGACGAGCTCGCGCGGCGCCGCGTCTCTCAACCGACCGTCGTCTACTTTGGCGGGGACGACGTGCCGTTTCGCGTGGGCGTCCCGGAGTTCGCGGCGGATCCGGTCGTGAGAAGCCGGATCGTGGCGATGTCGGCGTTCGCGGAAGCGATCGGTCCGGAGTTTTACGCGTATCATGGGGCGCCGGCGGTGTCGGGGGCCCTGGAACGGCTCCGGCGGGAGATTGCCGCGAGAGGCCGCCCGGTGGGACGCGTCGGATACTCGATCCACCTCTACGAGCTTCCGCCGAAAGGAACGACGACTCCATGAAGCTTTCGGTCGTGATCCCCGTCTACAACGAGGCCAAGACGATCCGCGAGCTCGTCCGGCAGGTGCAGGCGGTGGACGTCGACAAGGAGATCGTCATCGTCGACGACGGCTCGACGGACGGGACCCGCGACGTCCTGCGCGAGCTCGACGGAAAGGGCGGCGTCCGCGTCTTCCTCCAGCCGGTCAACCAGGGCAAGGGGGCCGCGGTCGCCGCGGGATTCCGCCAGGCCACGGGCGACGTGGTCGTGGTCCAGGACGCCGATCTCGAGTACGACCCGAAGGAGTACCCGAAGCTCCTGAAGCCGATCGAGGAGGGCCACGCGGACGTCGTCTACGGCTCGCGCTTCCTCGGCGGGGGAGAGCGGCGCGTCCTCTACTTCTGGCACACCATCGGGAATCGGATGCTGACGCTCGCGTCGAACATGTTCACGAACCTGAACCTGACCGACATGGAGACCTGCTACAAGATGTTCCGCCGCGAGGTGATCCAGTCGATCACGATCGAATCGCGCCGGTTCGGCATCGAGCCGGAGATCACCGCGAAGGTCGCGCGCCGCGGATATCGCATCTACGAGGTCCCGATCTCGTACTACGGGCGCACCTACGAAGAGGGGAAGAAGATCGGCTGGAAGGACGCCTTCTCGGCGCTCTGGACCATCGTGCGCCACGGGATGCGCGAGACGGAGGACCCGAGGAACGTCGGCCACGTGACCCTCGCGCGCATGGCGCGGCTCGAGCCTTACAACCGCTGGCTCGTGGAGCGGTTCCGGGGAAAGCTCGGATCGCGGATCCTCGAGATCGGCGCGGGCTTCGGCAACCTGACGCGGTACCTCGCCGAGCCGACGGCGACCGGGCCGCGAGAGCTCGTCGTGGCGTCGGATCTCGATCCCGTCGCCGTCGAGTACCTGAAGGGAACGTTTCGCGAGGACCGCGCCGTCAGAGTCGCCTCGTATTCTTTTCCGCTCGACCCGGCCGCCCGCGAAGAGATCCGGAACCTGCGCATCGACACGATCGTCTGCTGCAACGTCCTCGAGCACATCGAGCGCGACGAGTCCACGCTCGCCGACATGCACCAGCTCCTGCAGCCCGGCGGGACCCTCGCGCTTCTCGTCCCGGCGATGCAGAAGATCTACGGAACGCTCGACGAGCACCTCGGACATTTCCGCCGCTACGAGAAGCTCGAGCTCGAGCAGAAGCTCGCGCGGGCCGGTTTCGCGCTCGACGACTGTCGCTTCATGAACCGGCCCGGAGTCTTCGGGTGGTGGCTGAACGGACGCGTGCTTCGGCGGCGGGTGCTCCCGCGCGCCCAGCTCTCCGCCTTCCGCATCCTGCTCCCGCTTTTGAAGCGCGAGGAAACGTCGCCGCCCGCGTTCGGGATGTCTCTGCTCGCGATCGCGCGGAAGGCTTCCTCCTAGCTAGCGTCCCGGCGGGGCGGTCTCGAGCCGCGTCAGCGCCGCTCCCGGGCCGTGCAGCACCTCGCGCGCCGAGCCGTGCGCCTCCAGGATCGCGCGGAGCCTCGGGGTCTGCCAGGCGGGATGGAGCGCGAACCAGGCGCGCCCGCTCGAGGGCAGCGCAGAAAGAGCCTCCTCGACGGTCCGGAAGTCCTCCTCCTGCGCCGGCCGCGGCACGAACCATCCCGGATGGCCGGCGATGTCGCGGGGATAGGAGATGGCGCTTCCGCGAATGGAGCCTCGCTCGAGGGCGAGCTCCACCGGCAGGTAGAGAGAGGATCCCGCGACGATGACGTCGCCGGGCGCCGACAGGCGTTCGAGGGTCCGCACGACCGTCGCGCTCGCCGGGATGCCCGGAGGCGCGGAAAGGACGCCCGCGACGACCGCCGCGCCGAGCGCGGCGGACACGCGGGCCAGGATCCGCACGGGCCGGCTGGACCCCGCGGCACGCGCCACGACGAACAGCCACACGGGCAGCACGGCGACCTCCGTGCGCCCCGCGAACGCGATCGGGCGCGCGAAGGAGACCGCGAGCACCAATCCGAGTGTGCCGAGGACCGCCGCCGTTCCGAGGACGACGTCCGGGTCCCGCCGGGCCGCCGGGATCGCGAGCGTCCCGAGCAGGAGGACTCCCGCGGCGGTGCACAGGACGGAGAGCGCCGCCGGCGCGGGCGGTCCGAACGGCGCGGGGATCCGCGCGCCGCCGCCGAGGGCGGCGAGGAACCCGGCCAGGGACGCCGGAATCCCTTCGTGGATCCAGACCGTCGCCGCCGTGGGCTGGCGGAGGAGGATCGGGATCCAGGGGATGAAGAGGATTCCTCCGGCGGCGAGCGCCGCCGCGGCGGCGCGGCGGCGGGTCGCGAGCGCGCCGGCGGCGAGCGCCGCGAGGAAGAACGCCGCGAGGTAGTGGGTGTAGAGCGCCGCCGCGGAGAGAACGACGATCGCGGCGAGCCTCCCCCCGCGGGGCGACTCTCCCCGGACGAGGAGGAAGAGCGCGAAATGAAGGAGCGCGACGACCGCATACGCCCGAGCCTCCACGGAGTAGAGAAAGAGAAGCGGGCTTGTCGCCGCGAGAGCGAGAAAGAGAAGGCGGCCCCGGCCGCGGCCGAGCGCCCATGCGCCCAGTAATCCGGTCAGTATGATCGCGGCGAAACAGAGAAGCCGGGCGAAGGAGTCGGGGAGCGCGAGCGCTTCCGCGATCACCACGAAAGGCCGCGCGAGCAGGTAGTAGAGAGGCGGCCCGGAATCCGCCCGCAGCGCCGCGACCAGGGACGCCGCGGACCGCCGCGACACCCAGACGGTGTAGATCTCGTCGTGCCACACCGGTCGCCGGAGAAGGAAGAAGAGACGGCCTGCGACGGAGAGCGCCGCGAGCAACGCGACTCCGATCGCGGCGGCGCGCTCTCGAGCCGGCAGACCGGCGTTTGGCGGTTTGGATCCGATGCCGTATCCTAGCTTCACTTCACACATGGCGACGCGCAGGGGGGCACGTTGGAACGCGCGCGCGACGCCGGCGCTTCTCTTCACGGTCCTCGTCGTCGCGGTCTACGCGAACCCGCTCTTCGTCCGGCGCAACTTCGGCGGCCGCGACCTGCTCTCGTACCACCTGCCCGTCGAGAGCGCGATCCACGCCGCGTACGGGCGCGGCCGGCTCCCCGTCTGGGTTGCGGAGATCTCCGGCGGGCGACCGCTGCTCGCCAACCCCAACACGGGCGCTCTTTATCCCGTGCGTCCTCTCCTGTCGGTCTTCCCGTTCCCCCTCGCGGCGCGGCTCTTTCCCGTTCTCCACTGGATCGCGGCCGGCCTCGGGGCGATGTTCCTGGCGCGCGCGGCCGGCGCGTCGAGGGAGGCCTCCTGGCTGGCGTCCGTGACGTACGTGTTCTCCGGCGTCGGCGTGTCCGAGGCGTTCTACACGAACATCCAGCCCGGGATGGCGCTCCTGCCGTGGATCGTCTGGGCGATCGCCCGGCCCGGCGCGACCCGCCTGTCGCGGCTGTTCACGGCGTCCGTCCTCTTCGGACTCGACATGTACGCCGGGGACGTTTTCACGATCGGCCTCGCGGCCGTGGCCGCCGCGGTGTGGATCCTGTTCGAGACGGAGCGTCCGACGCGGATCTCCCGGATCGTGGAGCTCGCCGCCGCGGGCGCGCTCGGGGCGCTCCTCGCCGCGCCGCAGATCGTCGCGAGCGCGCTCTGGATTCCGTTGACGGAGCGCGCGATCCAGGGTCTGAAGGTCAAGGACGTCCTGACTTTTTCCGTCTCGCCGTGGCGGCTCCTGGAGCTCGTGGTGCCGTATCTCTTCGGCCCGACCTGGGACATCGACGTCCTCTCGGTCTGGGGCCGATCCACGCTGCAGGGCAAGGCCATCGGCTTCTTCACCACTCTCTACGCCGGGGCTTTCGCGGTGATCGCCGTCGTGGTGGCCTGGCGGTCGCGCGCGTCCGGCTCGCGGTTCGCGCGCGCTCTCTTCCTGCTGGGTCTCGCCGCCGCGATCCTCCCCTACCCGCTCTTCCGCCGCTGGGGGGAGAGCGTCTCGCCGGTGCCCCTGCGCTATCCCGAGAAGGTAATGGTGGCGGTCGTGCTCGCGCTCGCGATCCTCGTCGCGATCGCCTACGACCGGATCCGCGAGAAGCCTCTGGCCGCCCGGCCCGGGATCGCCGTCGGCGCGGCGCTCGCCGCGTGTGCGGCCGCCGCGGCGTTCTTTCCCGGCCCCGCGGGGCGCGCCGCCGTGGCGGCGGTGGGGGAGGGGCGCGAGCTCGCGCCGCTGGCGTCGGCGGCGCTGCCGGGCGCGCTCGCGGAAGCGGGACTTCTGTGGATGGCCACGATCCTCGCGCTCGACTGGGTCGGGCGGCGCGTCTTCCGCGTCGGCGCGCTCCTTCTTCTCGCCGCGATCCCGATCGCCGCCAACCGCCGCGTCGCGCCGGACTTTCGCGAGGAGGAGATCTTCGCGCCGACGGCGTTCGCGCGGTATCTCGACCGCCGGGACCCCGACCGCGCCTACCGGACGCTCGGCACCTCGCTCGATCCCGCCGAATCGGCGCGTTACCTGGGCACGGATCCGGGCTACCTGGAATTCGTCCGGCGCTTCTGGGGCCAGTACGCGTCCGTCCTCTGGCGGCGCGGCACGGTTCTGACCGACGACTACGACGCCGGAGATCTGTCGCGGGCCTACAGCCTGCGGCGCCTCTCCGAGGCCGCGGCGCGCTATCGGGACTCGGGGCCCTTCTACGGGGCGCTCGGGCTGCGATTCGCCGTGCGGTACCGGGGTCAGGAGCCCCCGCCCGGATATCGCCGCATCGGCGGCAACGCCCTCGAGGACTGGGAGGAGCACGAGCGCGCCTTTCCGGACGTGCGCCTCCTGCCCGCGTGGACGGAGGTGCCCGGCTCGCGGGAGGCCGTCGCGGCCATCCGCGGCCTGGCTCCGGACGAAGTGGTCATCGAGAGCGGGACGCCGGCGCGCGGCCGGGCGCGCCCCGGCCGGATCGACGTCCTCGAGAAGACCTCCGAGCGGATGTCTCTCCGGGTCGCGACTCCGGATCCCGCGTGGCTCTTCGTCCTGCGCGGTTTCTGGCCTTACCGCACCGTCCGGCTGGACGGCCGGGCCGTGGAGGTCTTTCCCGCCCAGCTCGCCTTCAGCGCCATCGCCGTGCCGCCGGGCCGGCACGAGGTCGAATGGATCGAGGAGATGCCGGGCGTCCCGCTCTCGGCGTGGGGACCGGTCCTGTTCGCGCTGGCGTTCGCCCTCATCTTCTTCCGCGCGAGGCGCCGGCCGGACTCGGCGCCTCCGGCCGACGCCTCCGCCGTCCGATGAGAAACCGGATCGGGCTCGCGGCTCTCTTCGCGCTCCTCGTGATCGCGTGCCACGCGGACCCGATCTTCTTCCGGCGGATCTACGCGGGGCGCGATCTCACCGTCTACAACCTCCCCATGGAGCGCGCCGTCCACGACGCGTGGTCCCGCGGGAAGATCCCCGTGTGGTCGCCGGGGATTTCGGGAGGACGGCCGCTCGCGCCGAACCCCAACGCGGGAGCGCTCTATCCCGTCCGGATCCTTCTCGCGCCGCTTCCGTTCCCGGCGGCGATGCGCCTCTTTCCCGTAATTCACTGGCTCGGCGCCGGAATCGGGATGCTCCTCCTCCTCTCCGCCCTCGGCGCCTCCGCGGCGGCCGGCTGGATCGCGGCGGTCGCCTACGTGTTCTCGGGCGTCGGGGTAGGGATGGTTTTCTTTCCCAACCTGCATCCCGGAACCGCGCTCATCCCCTGGATCGTCGGTGTCTTCGCCCGGCCGGGGCTTTCCGTCGGAAGGCGCGCGATCGGGCTCGGCGGACTCTTCGGGCTGGCGGGGCTCGCGGGCGACCCCTTCGGAGCGGGGATGGCTCTCTTCGCCTGCGGCGTCTTCCTCGTGCTCGCGGGACGCGGGGAGCAGCGCGTGGCCGCGCTCCTCCTCGGTCTGCTCCTCGGCGGACTCCTGGCGGCGCCGCAGCTCGCGGCAACGCTCCTCTGGGCGCCGGAGACCGCCCGCGGGATCACCGGACTGACGCTCGGCGACGCGCTGCTCTTCTCGCTGTCGCCGTGGCGCCTCCTGGAGCTGGCGATCCCGTATCCGTTCGGCGCCACGGCGGCGCTCTCGCGGTGGGAGACGTGGGGATGGCCCGTCTTCCACTACAAGACCCTCGGGTTCCACGCGACGCTCTTCGCGGGCTCCCTCTCCGTCGTCGCGCTTCCGCTCCTCTGGCGCGATCGAGGGATACCAGTGAGGTTCGCCCGCTGGACGCTCGCGCTCTCGCTCCTGCTCGCAATCCCCGGCAGCCTGCTTCCGAAGGCGTGGAGCGGCTCGGCGTCGCCGATCCCGCTGCGCAACCCGGAGAAGTTCACCGTGTTGACGGTCTTCGCCCTCGCCGTCCTCGCCGGTCTCGCGTGGGACGGCCTGCGGCGGATCGCGGTCCGGCCTCGATGGCCTCTCGCCGCCGCCGCCCTCTGCGCGGCTCTCGCCGTGGGCGTCGCCCTCGTCGGCCGGCCCGCGGGGGCCCTCGCGGTGGCGGCGGTCGGAACGGACCCGGCGCTCGCCCGTCTCGCCGACGCGCCGCCGGATCTCGCCGCCGTCGCCGCGCGGCGCATTCCCGCCGCGCTCGCCGAGGCGGGGCTCCTGTGGATCGCGACGGGGATCGCGATCGATCTGCTCGCGCGCCGATCCCGCCGGCCCGCCCCGGCCGCGGCGGCGCTCCTGCTCTTCACCGCGGTTCCGATCGCGGCGACGCTGCGGATTCCGTTCTCCCTTCCCGAGGCGAACGTCCTCGCGCCCACTGCGTACGCCCGGCACGTCGCCCGGCTTGATCCGGCGGGCCGGTTCCGGGTGCTCGGGGAATCGCTCTTCCGTCCGCTCTCGCCGGTCTGGAAAGCCAACGACGAGGCGGACCAGGCGGGCGTCGACGACGGGCGCCGCGGCTGGTATCAGCAGACCCACCAGCTCTGGGGGCGAGGAACGGTTCTCCAGTACGACTTCGACGAAGGGGATCTCTCGCGGCTCGTGAGCCTGCGGCGGATCGCGGGCGGCGCCTCGCAGGAGGCCTGGGGGGAGGGGCTCTTCGGATCCCTCGGGTTGCGCTTCGGCGTCCGGTACCGGGACCAGGAAGCCCTGCCCGGCTACCGCCGCACGGGGGGCGACGCGCTCCAGGACTGGGACGAGCTCCCGGGGGCGCTTCCCGCCATCCGTCTCGCCGGGTCGTGGAGAGAGACGCCGGGTCCCGTCGAGGCGTTTCGCACCCTGCCGGCGCTCGCGGGAGGCGAGGTCGTCGTCGAGTCGGGGCGCGACGCCCGGGGAACCGCCGGAGAGAGAAGCCTGCGGGTCCTGTCCGATCGGCCCGAGAAGCTCGTCCTCGACGCCGGCGGCCCCCGGCCCGGGTGGCTCTTCGTCCTGCGCGGTTTCTGGACCCACCGCCGCGTGCGGGTCGACGGCCGCGAGGTCGGGCCGGTCCCGGCGCAGCTCGCCTATTCGGCGCTCGCGCTGCCCGCGGGAGTCCACCGCGTCGAGTGGGAGGAGCGGTTGCCCGGCTGGCCCGAGTCCGGCCTCGGCCCGGGACTGTACGGGGCGATCGGATTGTTCGTCGTCGCCAGGGGCAAACGGGAGAAGAGATGAAAGCGAAGATCGCGTGCGCCGTCCTGCTCGTTCTCGCGGCCGGATCGTGCCGGCGCCCGCCCAGGATCTCCTCTGGAATCGAGCTCGACCAGGTCCGGCCCGCCGCCGAGTGGCTGAAGCAGGAGCCCGTGGCGCTGCTGCGCGACTACGTCCGCATCGACACGACGTCGGAGGGCGCGGGAGAGCGGGGGGGGGCCCTCTTCCTCCAGGGCATCTTCGACTGCGCCGGCATCCCGTCGGAGATCGTCTGTCCCGAGCCCGGCCGCTGCAACCTTCTCGCGCGCCTGGCGGGCCGCCGCCGCAAGGGGGCTCTCCTTCTCTTGAACCACATCGACGTCGCGCCGGTCTTCCCGTCGCTCTGGAAGGAGGCCGCCCCCTTTGCCGCCGAGATCAAGCGCGGCTATCTCTACGGGCGCGGGTCCTACGACATGAAGTCCCTCGCTCTCGCGCAGGCGATCGCGATGCGGAACCTGAAACAGCGCGGCATCGTCCCCGAGACGGACATCCTCTTCCTGGCCGAGGCCGACGAGGAGGTCGGCCAGCGTCTCGGCTCGAAATGGCTCCTCGAGCACCGGCCGGAGTGGTTCGAAGGGGTGGGCGCCGTCTTGAACGAGGGCGGGGCCGCCGAGGTTGTCCTCCGGGACGTCCGCTTCTGGGGCCTGGAGACGCTGCAGGCGGGCTACGGGTTTCTCGAGCTCGAGTCGCGCGGCGCGCAGCCGATCGACGCGCTCGCGAAACGGTTTCCCCGCATCGAGGGGGCCCCGGTGGAACCCGATCCGCAGGTCGTCGTCTCCTTCGGGATGCTCGCGAACCACCTCCAGCATCCGCTGACCGACCCGCTGCGCCACCTGGACCGGGTGCGCCGCGATCCGAAGGAGCTGGCGCTCCTGCCCGACCGGTACGGGGCCTTCCTCGAGCCGCGGATCCACTGGTCCGGCTCCTACCCGTACCCTCCCGGGCAGACGGCCACCTACCGCGGTTACGCCGTGGTCTCGGTGCCGCCCGGCCAGGCGCCCGACCCGTTTCTGGAGACGATCGCCGCCGCCGCGAAGGAGGAAGGGGTCGCGATCCGGGAGCGCCTCTCCTCCGGAGCCACCAGGGCGAGCCCCTACCCGACCGCGCTCACGGATCTCCTGGAGCGGGTCACCCAGGCGCTGAATCCCGGCGTGCCCTTTGGCCCTCTTCCGACCTTCGGGGGGACGACCACGAGCAGCTCCTTTCGCGCCCGCGGCTATCCTGCCTACGGTTTCTCGCCCATCCCCTACAACATCACCGACGAGGTCCGCCGCCACGGGAATGACGAGCGCGTTTTCCTGCGCGACTACCTCCGCGGCGTCGAGCTGATGGACCAGGTGCTCCTGGAGTTCGCCTTTTTCCCGGACGGCATTTCGTCACCGTCTCCGGCCGCAAAGTGACAAAACGCGTCATGGGCCTTCGGGGCCTGGATCGCAAATCGTTGATTTTGAAAGACTTGAATGCCACGCTCTCTGGCTTCCCCCTTGCTCTATACCGGGCGAACTCAACAGCATAGAAAACAGGGAGGGAAGATGAAGAAACGGGAATCCGGTTTCACTCTGATCGAGCTTCTGATCGTCATCGCGATCATCGGCATCCTGGCCGCGATTGCGATCCCCAACCTTCTGAACGCCGTGCAGCGCGGCAAGCAGAAGCGGACCATGTCGGACATGCGGGCGCTGGCGACGGCGGTCGAGTCCTACGCGGTCGACAACAACAAGTACCCGGCCGCCGCTTGCGCCGCGGGCTTGTACACGGGCGGCTCGAACGTGGCGCTCGCCACTGCGTCGTTCACGAATCTCTCGCCGACGTACATCGCGCAGCCCCCGAAGGTCGACGGCTGGTCGGCGGCGATGAACTACTCGAGCGACACGCCGGGCAACAACTATCGGATCCAGTCGGGCGGACGCAACAAGACCATCAACACGACGCTCGTCTGCGGCACGACGACGGACTTCAACGACGACATCGCGTATGCGGACGGCGCCTTCCTGCAGTGGCCCGAAGGGACCCAGCAGTAATCGGGCGTTGCCCAGGGAAACGGTCCCGACCCGGTCGGGACCGTTTTTTTTTGAACTCTCCGGCCGGGAATCTGTCCCGCTCCTATCGCCGAAGCGGCTCCCGGTCCAGGCCTTCGTGACCAAAGGATGACCAAATGTCCCCAAGAAAAGCGGAGTCGGGTTTCACTCTGATCGAGCTTCTGATCGTCATCGCGATCATCGGCATCCTGGCCGCGATTGCGATCCCCAACCTTCTGAACGCCGTGCAGCGCGGCAAGCAGAAGCGGACCATGTCGGACATGCGGGCGCTGGCGACGGCGGTCGAGTCCTACGCGGTCGACAACAACAAGTACCCGGCCGCCGCTTGCGCCGCGGGCTTGTACACGGGCGGCTCGAACGTGGCGCTCGCCACTGCGTCGTTCACGAATCTCTCGCCGACGTACATCGCGCAGCCCCCGAAGGTCGACGGCTGGTCGGCGGCGATGAACTACTCGAGCGACACGCCGGGCAACAACTATCGGATCCAGTCGGGCGGACGCAACAAGACCATCAACACGACGCTCGTCTGCGGCACGACGACGGACTTCAACGACGACATCGCGTATGCGGACGGCGCCTTCCTGCAGTGGCCCGAAGGCACCCAGCAGTAGGCCGACCGGTGCAGGACTCGATCCATCCGAGCGGAGGCGCCCAATGAAACGCCAGCGAGGCTTTACGCTGATCGAGCTCTTGATCGTGATCGCGATCATCGGCATCCTGGCCGCGATCGCGATTCCGAATCTCTTGAACGCCGTCCAGCGAGCGAGGCAGAAGCGCACCGTCGCGGACATGCGGACGCTCGCCGTCGCTCTCGAGGCGTACCACGTCGACAACAGTTTCTTTCCGGCGGCGGCATGCGCCGGGGGAACGTACACCGACGCCGGCACGGTTCTCGCGGCGACCTCGTTCACCAACCTCTCCCCGACCTACATCGCCCTTCCGCCGCTGCGGGACGGCTGGTCGCACTACATGGTCTACAACATGGACGTCGCTTTCTCGAAGTACAACGTTCGCAGCCTCGGACGCGACGGGGTCTCGTCCTCCGTCGTGTGTGGAACGACGACGGACTTCAACGACGACATCCTCTTCAGCAACGGCACGTTCATCCAGTGGCCCGAGGGGACCCAGAACTGAAGCGCCGGCCCTTACAATGACGGCGTGACCCTCCGCCGCGCCCCCGCCGGCCTTCTCGCCGCGGCGGCTGTTTTTCCCTGTCTCGACTGGCTCTTCCCCGCCCTCTTCCGGCGCGCAGCGCCGACCTTTCGCGACCAGGCGGACTTCTTCTTTCCGCTGAAGCTCTACACGGCGGATCGTCTCCGGGCCGGCGAGCTGCCTCTGTGGAATCCCCTGTCGGGGTGCGGCGAGCCCTGGCTGGCGAATCTCCAGTCGGGCGCGTTCTACCCGCCGGGGCTCCTGTTCCTGCTGCCTTCCGCCGCGCTCGCGGCCGGGCTGTTCCTGGTCCTCCATTTCGCGGCGGCCGTCGCCGGAACACGCGCCTTCCTGCGGCAGGAGGGCGCCACGGAAGCGGCGTCACTGGCGGGGGCGGCGTCGTTTGCGGCGTCGGGCTTCGCCGCGTCTCTCTGCGGCTACTGGAATCACTTCGGAGCGTATGCCTGGCTTCCGATCCTCGCGGCGCTCGCGCGGGGCGGGCTCGCGACGCGCGCGTCGCGCCTCGCCTTCGCGGGCCTTTTCGCCGTCCAGGCGCTGTCCGGAAGCCCGGAGATCTCGGGGGCGACCGCCGCGATCGCGCTGCTCTTCGTCTGGCGGGCGCTGCCCGCTCGCGAGGGGGGATTCCAGCCTTCGCCGCGCCTCCGCCTCGGGCGGCTCGCCGCTTCCGCCGCGCTCGGGCTCGTGCTCGCCGCGGTGGCGCTCGTTCCCTTCGGCGAGCTCACGCTGCGGTCCGAGCGCCGGGGCCCGCTGCCCGCCGTCGAGCGCGACGCAGGAGCCGTCGGGTGGCAGGGGCTCGCCGGGGTGACGGGGCTCTCGCGCGGAAGCGGCACGTCCTACCTTCCATCGCTGGCGGCGGGAACGCTGACGCTCGTCCTCGCCGCCGCCGCCCTCCGCGAGCGGGAGCGCCGTCCCCTGACCCTCGTTCTCGCCGGAATCGTCCTCGCCGGCGTCGCCCTCGCGGCCGCCGGTCCGCCCGGCGCCTGGCTGCGGAGCCTCCCGCCCTTGGACCGGATCCGCTACCCGGCGAAGGCTCTCGCGCCGGCGGCGTTCGCGCTCGCGGTTCTCGCCGGCCTCGGGCTCGACAGCCTTCGCTTCTCTCGCGAGGCGCGGCACCGCATCTTCCTCGCGGGCGCGGCGACCGCCGGCGCGCTGCTCATCGCCTTCTCCGCGCAGCCGGCGGTGGCGCGCGCGGCCGAGGCCGCCGGGCTCGCGGCGCTCGCGGCCGTCGCGCTCGTTTCGCCGGAGCGCCTCCCGTGGCAGGGCGCGATGCAGACGGCCGCGGCCCTGTTCCTCTGCGCGGGTCTCGCGTTCTCCGGAGGGCGTCTCTTCCGCTTCGCGCCCGAGTCGGAGCTGCGGCGCATTCCGCCGGCGGTCTCCGTTCTCGCGGCTTTGCCCGGACGCGTGCTCACGCCGCCGATGGCGACGCTCGTCCCCGCGGTCCTCCGCGACGACGCCTTCGACGCGGCCACGCTGCGCCGGCAGCGGGAAGCGCTTCTCGGATACACGAATCTCACGATGGGGGTGCGAACTCTCCGGACCGCATCTCCGCTCGCGACCCTCTCGGCGCGGGCCGTGGCGGACGTCGTCGATTCGGAACGCGATCCGCAGCGGCCCGCCGGAGCGGCGAGCGGGCGCGTCCTCTGGACGCCCTACCTCCCTCCGAACATGGGCTCGAGAAGAGTCGGCGACTACTTCCGGGCGCCGATCCATCCCTACCGTCCGAGGCTCTCCTTCGTCCGCGCGTTCTCGATCGAGCCGGACCCCGCGAAGGCATGGGCCCGGATGGCGCGCGGGGATGCCGACTGGGAGCGGACGGTGTTCGTCGACCGGGAGCCGTCTCCCCGACCGGTCGAGGGATCGGCGCGGAAGGGATTTCTGATCGCCCGCATCGCGGAGGACCGTCCCGAACGCGTCGTCGCCGAGGTCCACGCCGACGGGGCCGGGCTTCTCGTGTTGACCGACCTCGCCTGGCCCGGCTGGCGGGCGGAGGTCGACGGGAAGCGCGCCGAGATCCTCCTCGCCGACGGGTGCTTCCGGGCTGTCGCGCTCGCCGCGGGTCCTCATCGCGTCGCGTTTCTCTACCGGCCGGTCTCGTTCGCGGCCGGCGCGGCACTCTCCGCCGCGGGCTTGATCCTGCTCGTCGTCCTCGTCCGCCGCGGAGAGCCCGCCCGCGCCGGGGCGGTCCTGTGACGCCCGTCGGGCCCTGGTCGGACTGGGGTCCGCTTCTCCTCGCGCTCGCGGGCGTCGCGGGTCTTCTCGTCGGCTCGTTCTTGAACGTGCTCGTCCACCGCCTGCCGCGTGGCGAGTCCCTCGTTTCGCCCGGCTCGCACTGTCCCTCCTGCGGCGAGCCGATTCGGCCGCTCCAGAACGTGCCGGTCATCTCCTGGCTCGCGCTGCGCGGCAAGTGCGCGACCTGCCGGGCGCCGATCGCGATCCGCTACCCCGCGCTGGAGCTTTCGAACGGGATCCTCTGGGTTCTCGTCGCGATGCGCGGGCGCGACTGGGGGGAGATCCTCTCGGGGGTGTTCCTGGTCTCCGCCTGCCTCGCGCTCCTCGCGATCGACGCGGAGTTCCAGATCCTCCCCGACAAGATCACGCTGACCGGCATCGCGTTCGGGATCGGGGTCGCCTTTCTCTCACCGTCGCGCTCCCCGCTCGCGGCGGTGCTCGGGGCCGCCGCCGGTGCGGGATCGCTCTTCCTCGTCGCGTTTCTCTACGAGCGCATCGCCGGGCACGAGGGCATGGGACTCGGGGACGTGAAGATGCTGGGGATGATCGGCGCCTTCATCGGTCCCTGGGGAGTCCTCGTCACGATCCTGCTCGCCTCTCTCTCGGGGAGCCTCGTGGGCGTGCTTCTCATCGTGACCGGCGCCGGCGACCGCAAGCTGCGCCTGCCGTTCGGCGTCTTCCTGGCCGTCGGGGCGGTGGCGGCCTTCTTCTTCGGGGAGCCGCTCGTCGCGCGATACCGCGCCCTGTGGCCGGCATCGTGACCGGCGCGCGCCTCCCGGACGAGGTTCCGCGCTCGTTTCGGCGGGACTCGCGGCTCTTCCTGTCGGTCGCGCTGCTTCTGATCCTCTTCCTGAACTTCGTGACGCTCCTCTTCCTGCGCAACGCGACGGAGTGGGGGAGCCGCCAGGCGGAGCTCCGCGCCGCGGAGATCCTGAGGCGCCTGGCGCTTCCGTCGTCCGATCCCACCGACATGCTGGACCGGGCGGCGCTGGGGCCGGACGTCGTCTACGTCGCCGTCTACGACCGCGGCGGCCGGAGAGTCCGCGCCGTGACGCACGAGGTGCAGGCGCCGGAGAAACTGCCCGCGGACCACCCGGCCGCCGGCCGCGTGCTGAGCGACTGGAAGAGCTCGCCGCCTCTGCTGCTCGCGTCCGCTGCCGGGCCGCCCGGCTTCTACCTCGTCGCTCTCGACCCGGCGCCCGGCTCGGCGCTGCGCTCGTACGCCCGCAACCTGACGGTTCTCGTCCCTCTCGCCGGCGCGATCCTGGTGGTTCTGGCGTGGCTCTATCTGCGCTCGCTGCTCGCGCCGTACGACCGGCTGCTCGCGACGGCGGGCGCGGCGCCGCGGGGAAACAACCCCGCGCGGGCGTCGGCCGACGAACGCGATTTCGTCATCGCGCGCTTCGAGGCGACCATCGCGGCGCTCTCCGAAAAGGAGCTCGAGCTCGAGCGTCTCGCCCGCGCGGAGAAAGAGCGCGCCGACGACATGGAGATCGCCGCGCGGACGCTCGCCCGGAACCTTCCGACGGGGCTCCTGTCGGTCGACCGCTCGGGGGCGGTGGTGGAGTTGAACGAGGCGGGCCGGGAGATCCTCGGGCTCCCGCAGGACGTCCGGGGTGCCGGCTTCGAGGAGACGCTCCGGCACGTGCCGGAGCTGCGCGCCGTCGTGAGGTCGGTGCTGGACGAACGGGAAGCCGTCGGCCGCCGCGAGGTCCGCTGGGGCGATCCCGAACGGGTCCTCGGCGTCACTGCGACCCCGGCGGCCGGCGCGGATGGACGATTCCTGGGCGTCCTGGCGCTCTTCTCGGACCTGACCGAGGTGCGACGGCTCGAGGCGAACATCGCGCGGGCGCGTCATCTCGCGGACCTCGGAGAAGTTTCCGCGGGGGCGGCGCACGAGTTCCGTAACGCGGCGGCCGCGATCGATGGATACGCGGATCTCGCGCTGCGCAACCCCGATCGCGCGGGGGACCATTTGAAGGCCATCCGGAACGAGGCGCAGGAGATGAGCCGGGTGACGAGCGACTTCCTTCTCTTCGCCCGACCCGACGGATTCGTGCCGGAGCCCGTCGACCTGGCCGCGGTCGTCGAAGCGGCGTCCGCGGAGATCGAGGCGGCATTTCCCGGCTTGCGCGTCCGCCGCGCGGGGAACTTCCCGGAGGTGGCCGGGTCGACGCTCCTCCTGCGGCGCGCCGTCGCCAATCTCCTCCGCAACGCGACGGAAGCGACGCCTCCCGGGCGCCGGACGGAGAGCGACGCCGTGGCGGTCTCGGGAGGGGGTGCGGACGGCGAGGTGTCGATCGCCGTCGCCGACCGCGGACCGGGCGTGGACGCGGAAGCGCGCGAGAAGATCTTCCTGCCGTTCTACTCGAGCAAGCCGGACGGAGTCGGTTTCGGGCTGGCGATCGTCGTGCGGATCGCCCAGATGCACGGCGGGACGGTGGAGGTGGATGCGCGCCCCGGCGGGGGCGCCGTCTTCACTTTGCGGCTGGCGGCCGCGACGGCGCCGGGCGGGGCGCCGGCTTCGGATCGGGAATCCAGCCGGCAATCACGTTCTTGAAGCTCTCGCGATCGAGAGCGCGCTCGAGCGCGTCCTCGGGGGAGACCGTGCCGGCGCGCATGAGCTCGCCGAGCGACTGATCCATCGCGATCATCCCCTTCGCCTTGCCGGTCTGGATCTGATTGTTGATGAGCGAGGTCTTTCCCTCGCGGATCGCGTTCGAGAGGGCCGTGGAGCCGATCAGGATCTCGAACGCCGCGGCCCGGCCGCCCCCCACGCGCGCGAGCAGCTGCTGGGCCACGACGGCGCGCAGCGACTCGGCGAGGACGGTGCGGATCTGCTCCTGCTCCGCGGCGGGAAACGCGTCGATGATCCGATCGATGGCCTTCGCCGCGGAATTGGTGTGGAGCGTCGCGAACACGAGGAGCCCCGTCTCGGCCGCCGACAGGGCCATGCGCATCGTCTCCAGGTCCCGCATCTCGCCGATCAAGAGCGCGTCGGGATCCTCGCGGATCGCCGCCTTGACCCCTTCGGCGAAGCCCGGCACGTCGGTCCCGATCTCGCGCTGCGTGAAGACCGACCGCTGGTTGATGTGGACGAACTCGATCGGGTCCTCGATCGTGACGACGTGGTACGGCTGGCGCTGGTTGATCCGGTCCAGGATCGCTGCGAGCGTGGTCGTCTTTCCGCTGCCGGTCGGCCCCGTCACGAGCACGAGCCCCCGCGTTCCGTCGGAGAGATTCGCGATCGCATCCGGGAGGCGCAGATCGGAGACGGTGGGAACCCGCGACGGGATCAGGCGAAAGACCGCCGCCGACCCGCGCTCCTGCCGGAGGAGATTCACGCGGAAGCGGGCCTCCTCGCCCATCTGGTAGGCGAAATCCGCGTCCCCGTCGCGCGTGAACGCCTCCCAGAGCCGCGCCGGGGTGATCGGCCCGATCAGGTTGTAGAAATCCCCTTCGGTCAGGGCTCGGAAGCGGATGCGCTCGAGCCGGCCGTCGATCCGGAGCATCGGCGGACCGCCGACGGCGAGGTGCAGGTCCGAGCCGTTGCGCTTCGGCAGGATCGAAAGGAACCGGTCCACCCGGTTCGCTCCGAACGCCTGCACCTCCGTGCCGCCCGCCACAGCCGCCGGCGTCACGCCGTCGCTCCCTCGTCGGCCTGGAGCATCGGCTCGAAGGTTTCCTTGCGCTGCGCCCGGTTGTACGCGGCCCGCGGCTCGATGACGCCGTCCTGCACGAGCGCCATCAGAGCGGTGTCCATGAGGACCATTCCGGACGCGCTTCCGGTCTGCATGGCGGTCGGAAGCTGAAACGTCTTCCCGTCGCGGATCAACCCGGCCACGTTCGGCGTGTTGCGGAGGACCTCATAGGCCGCCACCCGCCCGGCGCCGTCCCGCCGGGGGAGCAGCGTCTGCGAAACGACGGCCTTCAGGGAGTCGGAGATCATCATGCGGATCTGGTTCTGCTGTTCCGCGGGAAACGCGTTGATGATGCGGTCGACGGTGGAGGACGCCGTCGTCGTATGGAGGGTTCCCAGGACGAGGTGACCCGTCTCCGACGCGGTGATCGCGAGGGAGATCGTCTCCAGGTCGCGCATCTCGCCGACGAGGATCACGTCGGGATCCTCCCGCAGGGACTGCCGGAGCGCCCGGGCGAAGGACTTCGAGTGCGAGGGGATCTCCCGCTGGTTGATCAGCGACTCCTTGTTGGCGTGGACGTACTCGATCGGGTCTTCGATGGTGAGGATGTGGGAGTGCTCCGTCGCGTTGATCCGGTCGACGAGCGCCGCGAGGGTCGTCGTCTTCCCGCAGCCGGCGGCGCCGGTGACGAGGACGAGCCCCTGGCTGAACGTGCTGATCTCCCAGAGGCTCTCCGGCATCCCGATCTCCGCGAGCGTGGGGATCTCGAACGGGACGAGCCGGAAGACGGCGTTCAAGCCCTTGCGCTGGAAGAAGACGTTCGTCCGGAAGCGCCCGAGGTCCGGGTCCTTGTAGCAGAAGTCGACCTGACGGAGCGCCTCGAGCTCGCCGGCGCGCTCTCCCAGGATCTGCGGCATCCACTCGCGCATCTGCCCGTCCGTCGTGTCGGCGAGAGGGAGGGGCTCCAGGCGCCCGAGCCGGCGCACGTGCGGCTTCGTTCCGGCCGAGAGGTGGAGGTCCGAGGCTCCGACGGCGCGCGCGTGGTGGAGCAGGTCGCGCAGCGACGGAAAGGGTTTGGCCGCGAAGTCGATTTCCGTGAACGTGGGCTCCGGCGTCTCCTCGATCGGGGCGCCGGCGCGGGCGGCGAGCATCCGCGTCGCCTTGCCGTGGATCAGCGGGTCGGCGACCATCCGCGCGATCTGCTCCAGGAGGGGGTCGACCCGCGGATCGGGGATTCTCGCGAAGGCCTCGAGGATCTCGAGCCGCAGGTCCTTGGTCCCCTTCTTGAACGCCTCGAGGAGCCCCGGGAGCGCCTGCGGGCTGCCCCAGACGCCGAGGGCGGCGGCGGCCGAGATGTCGGAATCGGGGTCGTTCAGCATGTGGAGGAGCGCGGGCAGCGCACGCTCGTCGCGGATCTCCGCGAGCGCCTGTGCGGCCCGATCGCGAAGCCACCAGTCGGTCCCTTCGAGAAAGCGCATGCAGTGAGGGACGACGTCCGGGCCGCGCAGCGTCACGGCGATCGAGGACGCGAGCGCGGCGACCCCCCGGTCCGGGTCGTCGTCGCGATCCAGAAAGGCCTGGATGAACGCGGGGCCGAGCTCGTGGAGCCCTTCGATCGCGCGGTCGCGGGCCGGGCCGTACGTATCGCGGAATCCTTTCAAAAAGGAGTCGGCGACCCGGGCGGGATCCTGGCTCTCAAGGATCTTCATCGCGAGCTGCCGCACGCGCGGGTTCACGTCCGTCAGGAGGGGAAGGATGTGCTCGTGGAAGCGGGCGTCGGAGTCGTTGCCCGCGGCGAGCGCCCCGAGAAGCGGCGCGAGCGCGGCGGTCGCGGCGTCCTGGACTCGGGCCGAGTCGGCATGGCACCGGCGGAGAAGCGGCGGAACGTTCGCCTCGTCGGGGTATTTTGCGACCAGGCCGACCGCCCGGAACCGGATCTCCTCGTCATCGTGGTCGAGAGCGGCACGCGCGAGGGCGAGACTCTTCCTGCCCGGCGTCGCCTCGACGATCGCGAACGCCTTCCGGCGCAGCGACGCCGACGTCGACGCCAGGGCGGGCACGATCCCGTCGAGCGCGGCCTCGGACGGGTTGCGCCGGAGCCAGTCGAGCGCGATCAAGCCGACGCCGGGGTCCGGGTGCGCGAGAAGCGCCGGCAGGTGCGAGCCGAAGGAGGCGCCGCCGACGAGCTCCAGGGATGCGGAGACGTTCCGGCGGGCCGCGTCGCCGTGGCCCGCGAGAAACTCGAACAGGGCCGCGGAGGCGGCCTCGAACGGAAACTTCTGGAGGATCGCGATCCCGGACTGGCGCACCGACGGGTCGGCGTTCGCCGCCATCCAGCCGACGTCTTCCGCTTCGAGCGTGGTCTCCGCGGAGATGCGGCGGAGCAGGTCATCCCGCTCCCCGTCCGACTTCCAGATGTGCCCTCGGACACGGGTCAGGAGCGCCCGCGCCTCGGGGGGAGGCGAGCGTCGCTTTTTTGACCACATGAATGCGAAAGTGTAACCCCCCCGAGCGATCCGGGGACCCGACGCGATCGCGCTCGGACCGCCCCCGAGCGTCACTTTTGGAAACGAAATTCGGCACTGAGGATGCCAGGCCCCCGGCCATGGCTGAAGTTAAGCCATTGTTTTTCAATGAGATGCCTCCCGGCGGCCACCCGGGCACGGGAATCGCTCTTGGACCACTCGATGCTTTGCTCGAAAACCGAACGCCCGGGCGATCTGCGCCACCGGTCCCAGCGAGGATTCACCCTCCTGGAGATGCTCGTCGTGCTCACCCTCGTCGGAATCCTCACCGCGATCGCGATCCCGTATCTCGGGAAGATGTCGCGCCGCAATCAGATCCGCAGCGCCGCCTCGGAGATCCAGTCGACGCTGCTCGCGGCCCGGATGCGCGCCGTCCGGCGCAACCTCCCCGCGAGCGTCTACGTCACGACGGCGACCGCGGCGCAGAGCACCCATCTCCTCGACACGATCGAGGCGGATACGCCGGCGCCAACTCCGACGCCGCTTCCGAAGACCAAGTTGAACCTGCCCAAGGCGTCGCTCGCGTTCCTGACGCTTCCGACGGGCGGGAAGATCACCTTCGACGGCAACGGCCGCGTCATCGTGCCGCCCCCGCCGCTCTCGACAGACATCAAGATCGAGGGCCCCGTCGCGGCCGGTGACAAGAACCAGATCACGATCCGCACTTCCGCCTCCGGAAAGGTGGAAGTCATCACGCCGGTGGTGTGGCAGTGAAGACGCTCGTCCGCCGCCGGGGGGAAAAGGGCCTGACGCTGGTCGAGCTCCTGATCTCTCTCGCGCTCCTCTCGTTCGTTCTTCTCGGGATCGCGCCGCTCTTCATCTCGAGCATGAAGTCGAACTACTCGGCCAATGAGTACACGAGTGTCAACGTGCTCGCGAGGGACAAGCTCGAGCAGCTCTCGAACCTGAGCTATACCGACGCGCGTCTGAGCGTGGGTGCGCACGGCAACGACCAGCCGCCGAAGCTTCCGGATCCCAAGACCGGCGTCCCCCCCGGGGCGGCGACGCCCGGCGTTCAGAATCCCTATTCGATTACGTATTACGTGTCTCAGTACGCCGTCCCGGCCCCCGACGCGGTCCCGACGCCCGGGGGGCCGACTCCCGCGCCCCTGACGCCGGATCCGACGATCTTCACCCCGGTGCATGTCACGGCGGCGAACCAGACGGTGCAGTACAAGCGCATTGACGTCACTGTCCAGGTGAGCAGCGGACCGCTCGGAATCGGCTCCCGGATGACCCGGGTCACGGGGTTCATCGATAACCCGGCGCCCGCGACGAACGTCTCCGTATCCGACCCGTGCGGATCGCCTCCCTGCTCTCCGCCGGCGACCCCCACGCCATGACGACCGTTCGTACCCTCTCCCCCCGGGAGCACGGCTTCACGCTGATCGAGATGCTGGTCGTCGTGTTCTTGCTCGCGATCGCGATGCTCGGTCTCCTGGCGGTCTTCGACGCCAGCGCCCGCATCAACAAGAGCGAGCAGGACGTCGCGGACGCCCAGGGCTCCGTGCGCTTCGGCATCTACCAGATGACCCGGACGATCCGCGCCGCGGGCGCCGGCGGGGTCTACGTCACCCAGGCGGTCCTGAACCATCAGCCGAACGGGCTGCCGGGCTACTCGGGCTCGGCGAGCTACGACAACGTCTCCTCGACCAAGATCAAGAACCTTTCCGATGTCGACGTTCCCGTTCGTGACGGGACCGACATCATCGAGATCCGCGGGGTGATCAATTCGCCCCTGGTCGGCTTCGACGAAGGGCACGGCTGTGTGGGCGCGATCGGAGCGTCTCCGGCCGCGTGCGTCGGAAGCGCGATGCTCCTCTGGACGGCGCCGATCACGGGAGTGCTCACGAAGCAGCACGTCAACGACGATCCCGCCAACGGCCGTGCCCAGTTCTCGGCCATCGATCTCTACACGCAGTCGGCGACGGGCGTGAACCCGTTTCTCGTCGTGGTTTCCTTCAACGACGACCTCCACCCGGCCTGCGGGATCATGCAGAACTCGTACAGCGTCGGTCAGCTCGACAATCCCACGACGCTCGTCGGCACGGGGACCTTCGGTGCCGCGGTCAAGTACGGCACCGCGCTCGCCCAGAGCTTCAACGGCGAGGATCCCGGAGCCGCCGGGGTGGTCGCCGCAGGCCTCAAGAACGTCCGGCGCGCCGGTATCCTGGACGACATCATCTATTTCATCGACGACACGGACCACCTCCATCCGGCGCTCGCCCAGGCCACGCGGCGCGGGGACCATTTCGACGTCGTGCGCCTCGCCGACGACGTCGAGGACATGCAGATCGCCTACGGCGTGGACGCCGACGACAACGGCAGCATCGACCGGGACACCGCGTCGATCAACGCCACGACGGATACGGACGAGAACTTCTCGACCGCGGCGAACAAGGACGAGTGGCGCCCGAACGTGCCGACGGAGACCGTGAACGTGGCGACGGATTTCTTCGTGCCCGGAACCCCGAACGCGCACTGCCCGCGCCTCCAGGGCGTCATGGTCTCGCTCGTCGCGAAGTCGAAGGACCCCGACCCGACCTATCGCGCGGAGGGCTCGCTCGGCATGGTCGTGATGAACACGCCCGTGACGGCGGGGATCCCGGACGTCGCGCAGTACCCGACCCTGTCGACGGAACCGCACTTCCGCCGCCGGATCCAGACGATCAAGATCAATCTCCGGAACTACTGACCTCGGGAAACCCATGAAGACCTTCGCCACATCGCCGCGTCCCCGAAGAGTGTCACCCGCGTACCGCGCCCGCCGCGGCGAGCGCGGCGCGGCGCTCGTGATCGCGATCCTGGTGCTCGCCATCCTGACCGTGATCGGCATCGCCCTGATGCTCGTCACGAGCACGGAGTCCCGCATCGCCGCCAACGAGTGGTCCGTGAACCGCGCCTTCTACGCCGCGGACTCGGGCATCCGCTGGGCGTCGGCGGAGATGCGCGCGCCGACCATTCCGTTGATGAAGCGCCCGGAGTTCACGACGCCCTTCGGCCGCCTCACCTTCCAGATGCCGAGCCACGTCCATGCGGCCGGTTCGTTTTTCACGGGTGACGCGTCCGAAACGGGCCTGCAGGTGCACGTGCAGACGCCGAGCCTCGTCGGGCGGCGGTACATGCCCCTCGGTCCGATGAACCAGAACAACAAGGAAACCGCCCTGTATCTGTGGAGCTTCGAGGTGCGGACCGAGGGGGGCAACACGCCCGGTAATCCCCTCGTGCCGGAGTCTTCCAAAGCGCTCGTCGCCGACATCGAGGTCGGTCCGTATCCCGAGAAACTGCCCTTTTGAGAGCTGAGGCCATGAAAAACAACCCGTCATCGCATCGCAGCGGTCTGAGAGCCTTCGCACAGCGGCATCGCGCCGCCGTGACGATGCTCCTCCTCTTCGTCATGGCCTCTCCGGCCCGCCCGGAGGATCGACAGCTCCTTCAGACGAACCCCGGCGCCAACGCGGACGTGATCGTGATCCTGGACTCTTCGCACTCGATGAACCGCGAGTTCACGGACTCCTTCGAGCTGCCGGCTTACATGGACGACTTCATCTACCCGGAGGGCACGACGGGTGTGCCCACGGAAGGGTCGAAGCTCGGTGTCGCCAAGAGCGTGCTCCGCGAGGTGCTCTCGACGAGCCAGAACGTCAACTGGGCCTTCGCGTACTACCGCAACCCGAACCAGTCGTTCGGCGCCGAGGACACGGCGGCGTTCGGAGATCCGATCAACGGCGCCAGGGTCAAGGGCGACCTGCTGAACAACGGCGGCGTCGAGTTCCTCTACTTCGCAGACAAGATCGACGTCACGTCGGCTGTCTCCCCCGGCGGGTCGGTCGACGCCGTGTTCAACCCCAACAGCGGCGTGGGGGTCTGGGACTACCCCGACATCTCCCAGGGCCGGTACCTGCAGTTCGGCCACAAGGTCATGCACAGCTACAACCGCGAGGACACGGGCGAGGTCGCGGACACCCGGCCGCCGTACGGGCCGGGCGTCGGCGTCCCCGTCCCGCCCGCTCCCGCTCCGGGCACCTGGCGCGGAGCGTTCGGCCCCAAGGGTCTGAACCAGGGAGAGGTGATCTACCGCACGCAGTCCGCCACGCGGCGCGGATACGAGCTGCGGATGAAGGTCGTCTCGGGCAACTACTCGGATCCCAACCTCGTGGTCGAGATCGAGGAGTGGGCGCCTCCGCCGACGCCGACGGCCACCGCCACGAACACGCCGACGCCGACTTCCACGAACACGCCCACGATAACCCCGACTCCGACCAACACCTCCACGGCCTCGCCGACGGCGACGCCGACCGTCACGAACACCGCAACGGAGACCAATACCCCGACGAACACACGCACACGGACGAACACGCGCACGCCGACGAAGACGCGCACGCCGACGAAGACGCCGACGATCACGCTGACGCCGACGATCACGCCGACCTTCACGACGACGAGCACGCCGACGATCACGCCGACGTTCACCAGCACGTCGACGAGGACCAACACGCCGACGATCACGCCGACGTTCACGAAGACGAGCACGCCGACGATCACGCCGACGTTCACGGCGACGGCCACGGGAACGCAGAGTCCCACGGTGACTCCGTCCGTCACCCTGACGCAGACCCGGACGGCGACTCAGACGCTGACGCCCACGCTCTCGCCGACGATCACGCTGACGCCCACGATCACGCCGACGTTCACGCCGAGCAACACGCGCACGATCACGCCGACCTTCACGTCGACGAGCACCCCGACCGTCACGCGGACGTTCACGCAGACGTTCACGCCGAGCAACACGCCGACCATCACAAAAACCTTCACGCCGAGCAACACGCCGACGCAGACGAACACGCTGACGGCGACGCCGACGCGGACGGCGACGTTCACGCTGACGCCGCTGCCGCCGACGTTCACGCCGACGCGGACGCCCTCGAGCACGCGGACTCCGACGCCCGTCATCACGCTCCCCAGCGGACAGATGCCCGCGGCGAGCCTGATCCCGGCGGCGGGACGCTGGGTGTCCGCCGCGATGCGCGGCCTCCTGGCGATGGCTCCGCCTCCGCCCCCCCCGTCCTCGAGCTCCCCCGGCGTTCCGTGCCCGGGCGTGCCGCAGTCGCTCTTCAACAGCCCCCCGAACCCGCCGCTTCTGTGCGGGCCGTGCCAGTACGATCCGCTGAAGTCCTGCTCGTTCGTGGACTTCGACGGCGACGGCGAGCCCGACGGCGATCCGCTTCCCCGCGCGTACCGCGGATTCGACGACCCCCAGGCCGATCCGGCGGCGTTGACCGGTCCCCCCGTGCGGGTCGTCCGCGTCAGCTACCGGCGCGCCGACCTGTACGACCTGCCCCCGGTCTACCAGGCGACGGCGCAGGACGTGACGAACGGCAACCCGCCGTGGGGTTCGGTCGCGGCCGACGGCGACGCCGACACGCTGCCCGATGCGATCGCGAACCGCCACAACCAGGGCGCCTACTCGGCGATCTACAACAAGGACCGGCCGCAGCGCGACCAGCAGTTCCCGAACGACGCGTCCGGAGGCGTCTCGTGTCCGTTCCCGCCGCTCGCGAACCCGTGCGACCCGTACGGGGGGGACTGCGGCGGCATTGCGCACTTCTCGGACTCCGCGCCGGGCAACCCGGCCTACCTGCCCTACCAGCCCGGCACTGAGGCGCCCAGTCCCGCGGACTGGCCGGTCGTTCCGTTCTCCCGCGACTGGGGCGCCTTCAAGACGACCGACGGCGACAGCGTCCAGGCGATCAAGCGCCTGCTGCGCTTCTCGACGTCGATCGTGAACTACGACTCGACGAAGCCCCACATGGACGAGTACTCCCTCGCCGAGGACGCCCGGAACGTCGTCGTGACCGCTCCCGGCACGCCCCTCGCGGGATCACTGCACGACGTCTACAACTACCTCGTCAACAGCGTCTTCCCGCAGACGGACGATCCGAGCATCAACTGCCGCAAGTACATCGTCGTCTTCCTGACGGACGGCCTCGACGAGTGCTTCTCCAACCCGTGCGTCGGCGGACCGACCGGCAAGGGCCCGGCCGGCGACCTCGGGGAGCTTCTGCTTCCGGAATCCCCGTCCGGAGCCCGCGCCCTCGCGGCCGCCGCGGACCTCTCGATCAAGGTCAAGGGCGTGCCGGTCAACGTCATCGCGATGAACACGAACCCGGCGGATCCCCGCCTGAAGTGCATCGCGGACAACAGCGGAGGCCTGGTTTATCCGGCGGACAACCGCGCCGCCATCCTGGCGGCCCTTCAGACGATCATCGACTTCAGACGCACCTCGAACGTCATCGCGGCTCCTTCGGTTCCCGCGGTGTCGACGGGCTTCGGAGAAACGGGCATCCTCGGAGCCGTCATCCCCAGCCACGACAGCAAGGACTCCAGCGGCAACGACGTCGCGTCGCAGTGGTCCATCTGGAGCGGCTCGCTCAAGGCTTACAAGCTCGACTCCATCGGCTTCATCCCGCTCGTGGCCGGCATCGCGCCGGTGCCGACCGCGGGCGGTCCCACGCCGACGCCCACCCCGGCCGGCCCCGTGCGCGGCGGGTTCCCGGACGAGACCGACCCGGACAACGCGAATCCGGATCTCAGGTTCCCCGCCTGGAACGCGGCTCGCGTCCTCGGCTACACGGACCCCGTGGCGACCCTGACGGGCAACGGCTCCGAGAACGAAGCGGCTCCGAGCGCTCCGTACACAGCCGCTAACGCGGGCCCCCTGAAGGTGTGGCCGGGCCGGAAGATGATCTGGTCCGACGGCGCAGCGCCGACGGTGCCTCTCGTGCGCAGGGAGTTCCTGCCGAACACCGGCTCCTGCACCGGCGGCTGCTTCACCACCCTCATGACGAACATGGGCCTGACTCCGGGGACGGACGACGTCAAGGCGCAGCGCCTCGTGGCGTTCCTCCGGGGCGGCATGTCGACGAACGGAAACCGGGACGAGATCCTGAATCTGCCGGGCGTCAAGCCGATCGGCGCCGCCATCGGACCGGCCGCCGGACAGCAGAACTTCTACTCGTACTACTACCGCGACAACATTCCGGCCCCCGGCGTCGCGCCGCAGATTCCGACCGATCCGGCTCCTCCCTCGGCGGGCGCGGGGATCCCTGGCTACGGGCACAAGCTCGGCGACATCTTCCACTCCGAGCCGCTCGTGCTCGAGCCTCCGCATAAATACCCGTATCTTTCGGGCAGCCTGAACGCCTACCCGACGTTCGCGACCTTCCACGAGAAGCGCCGCAAGGTGGTCTTCGTGGGCTCGAACGACGGATTCCTCCACGCCTTCGACGCGGGCGTGTGGGGCCGCGACCCCGGAGTCTTCTCCGGCACGTTCGACCTCGGCACGGGGCGCGAGATCTTCGCGTACCAGCCCCGCGCGGTCATGAAGTCCGAGACGAAGCTCCTGAATTTCCCGCCGCAGCCCCGCTACCTCGTGGACGGCTCGGTCTCGCTCGGCGACGTGTTCATCGACACGAACCACTCGGGGGCCCCGGTGAACGGGAACCGGGCCTGGCGGACGGTCCTGGTCGGTACGCTGCGCCAGGGCGGCAACGCCGTCTTCGGGCTCGACGTGACCCAGCCGGACCGGGTCGACACCGTCGTCGCTTCGTCGACCTACGGCGTGAAGACGGCCGGCAAGCACACCGTACCCGACTGCCTGAACGGCGGCGGTTCCTGCCCCAGCATCTACCCCAACGTTCTCTGGGAGGTCATGGACGACTGCGCGGTCAGCCCCGGCACCTGCCTGGGCCTGCCGGCGATGGGCGAGACGTGGTCCACTCCGGTCATCGGCCGGATCAAGGTGGTCGTCGGAGCGGCCTACGAAGACCGCTACGTCGCGATCTTCGGCGGCGGCAACGATCCCTCGTTCAAGCCGGGAGACCCGATCGTGACGTCCGGCGTCAACGCGACCAAGGGCCGGGCGATCTACGTCCTCGACATCGAGACCGGCAAGATCATCTACAAGGCGACGTCGGGTGACGACAGCGGGACGGGCGCGTCGGACTTCGCTCCGATGCCGGCGCCGCCGGCCGTCGCCGACTACGACGACGACGGGTATCTCGATGTGGTCTACATGGGCGACGTGAACGGCCGCATGTGGCGCCTCGACCTGACCGCCGACGCCGCGTCGACGCCGAAGAAGGGGCTCATCGTCTCGAACATGATCACCAACTGGCAGCCGATCCTCCGGTTCGACGCCTCGACGTCAACGACGCAGCCGAACCAGCCGATCTTCCTCGAGCCGACGCTCATCTACTTGAACGGCGGCGCGCGGCCGACTCTCGGCGTCGCCTGGGGCACGGGGGACCGCTCCGACCTCCTGAAGACGCCGAATCCCTCGGTCAACCGGCTGTTCTTCATGATCGACGACGGCGCGGTCACGACCCTTCACGACACCGACCTGACCTCGATCAACCCGACGGTCGCCAATCCGCCGGACTTCTCGCTCGGGGGTTACCTCGACTTCGAGACGCAGGACGAGAAGGCCACGTCCTCGGTCATCGCGGTGAATGGATACCTCTCCGTCCTCACGTTCTCGCCGGTGTCCAATCCGTGCGCGACCGACGGCAACTCCTTCCAGTACCGGTTCTTCTACCGGAACGGAGCGCCGCTCTACGATCCGACGACCTCCCCGACCCTGACGTACGCCGACTACCGGTCGGACATGGGGACGGGCGTCGTCAGCGCCGCGAACACGATCGGTTCGGATCAGAAGAGTCACACGACGTACTCGCACACCACCGGCAAGCTGGACGAGAATACGGATAATCTCGACGGCAAGCAGAACCGTCAGAACTGGAAAGAGCAGCAGCAATGAGCCACATTCGATCCGTCGGAACCGGTCTCTTCCTGGCCGCCGGCCTCGCGCTCGCTTCGGACGTCGTCGTCCTGCGGGGAGGCTCGCGCATCGACTTGAAGCAGCCGTGGGTCCAGCAGGGGAGCAACGCCATCCTGACCCGGGCCGACGGGACGCTCCTCTCGGTGCCGGTGACCGAGATCGACACCCGGGCGACCGCGGCCGCGCGGTCGAGCGGGCCGGTGGCGGCCCGCCCGGCCGTCGTCGCTCCGCCTTCGACGCCCGCCGACGCCGTGCGCTCCGGCCGGGAGCCCAGGGCCAGGGTCCGCGTGACCGACGCGGACGTCGGACATTCCTCGATGATCCCGGTCGACGAGGTCGACAAGACCAACGGAGCGAAGGCGGGTCCCGCGCGCGTCGAGGTCGGGGACTACAAGCAGCAGAAAGCGGGGACGAACCTTCTTCTCACGGGCAATGTCGTGAATACCGGCACGGAGACCGTGACCGGCACCCGCATGACGGTGAGCGGGATCGACGAAGCCGGAAACGCCGTCACGAGCGCGAACGCGATCATGGCCGGCGGCACGATCGAAGGCGGCCAGTCCGCCAATTTCACCGTCACCCTCCCGGTCGGCGACAAGACGATCAACCACTTCCGATTCACGCCCACCTGGAGCGCACCGCCGGCAGCCGCTCCGCCCGCGGCCGTCGCCGCGGCGGCCGCCGCCTCGGCCGCCGCTTCGGCCGGAGCCTCCGGTGCTCCCGCCACGGCTCCGGCGCCCGCGAGCTCCCCTCCGGCCCCTCGGCCGACTCCGTACGGCCAGGGGAGCCTCTACGCGGCGCCCGCCGGGTCCGCCCCGTCCACCGCTCCCGCGGACGGCAAGTCCGGGTACATTCCGGGAGCGGCGAACCCGGACCTGCAGCCGAAGCCTCCCCAGTAAGCCGCGTCGCCGCTCGAGTTCCGAAGGGCCGTCCGAAAGGGCGGCCCTTGCGTTCTCCCGCCGACGCCGTACCCTGTAGGGAACCCTCCCATGCCGACCGTCCTCGTCGTCGAAGACAAGAACTCCCTGCGAGCCATGCTCGAGGAGATGCTGAAGGCGGAGGGCTGGGCGGTGTGCGGCGTGGGGAGCGCCGAGGCGGCCGTCGAAAAGCTCCGCAACGGCGCGAAGTTCGACGTCGTCCTGACGGACTGGCGGCTCCCCGAGGCGGACGGTTCGGCGGTGCTCGACGCCGCCCGGACGGCCGACCCGACCCTTTCGGTCATCGTGATGACGGCCTTCGGGTCCATCGAAACCGCCGTCGACGCCATGAAGCGCGGAGCCGAGGAGTTCATCACGAAGCCGGTCGATCCCGATCTTCTGCGGCTGCTCGTGACGCGGGCGATCGAGCGGCGGGTCGGCCGCCGGGAGTCGCTTCTGTTCGCGGAAGGGCACACGAAGCTCATGCCGCCGATCGTCGGGGGGTCCGCGGGCCTGCGGGCCGTGCAGGCGGAGACGGAGCGCGTGGCGGCGACGGACGCCACGGTGCTCCTCGAAGGGGAGAGCGGCACGGGCAAGGAGCTCTTCGCGCGCGCGATCCATGCGCTCTCCTCGCGGGCGCGGCGCGCCTTCGTGGCCATCAACTGCGCCGCGATTCCGGACACGCTTCTGGAGAGCGAGCTCTTCGGCCACGAAAAGGGATCCTTCACGGGCGCGGCGGCGAGGCGCCTTGGAAAGTTCGAGCTCGCGGACGGCGGGACGGTGTTCTTAGATGAGATCGGCGAGCTGACGGCGCCGACCCAGGCGAAGCTCCTTCGCGTCCTGCAGGAGCGGTCCTTTCACCGGGTGGGGGGGACGAGCCCGATCCAGGTCGACGTGCGAATCATCGCCGCGTCCAACCGTCCGCTCGACCGCCTGGTCTCCCAGGGGCTGTTTCGCGAGGACCTCTACTATCGCGTCCGGGTCTTTCCGATCCGTATCCCGCCTCTGCGCGACCGGCGCGAAGACATCGACCCTCTCGTCGACTGGTTCCTCGCCGCCCTGCCTCGCGAGTTGAAGAAGAAGCCGCTGCGCCTGGATGGGGCGGCGCGGGAGCGCCTCCGGTCGTACGCCTGGCCGGGCAACGTGCGCGAGCTGCGCAACTGCCTCGAGCGGGCGATGATCCTCGCGGAGAACGGCGTCATCGAGGAGCGGCACCTCCGGCTCTCGCCGGACGCCCCGGCGGCCGCGGCCGCGCCGGAGCGGGAAGAGACCCTCGACGAAGTGCGCGAGCGCGGCGCCCGGTCCGCCGAAAGGGCGTGGCTCTCGCGGGCCCTGGAGCGCGCGAACGGGGACCGCACCGCGGCGGCCGAATCGCTCGGCCTCACCTCCCGCCGGTTCGAGGGGAAGCTGCGCGAGCACGCTCTCGATCAGGAGAGCTGAGCGGCGTCCGCGGGGCCTGGAAGGATGCCGGACGCCGGGCGCCCGGCTCGTCAGTCGGGCAGGGAGGGAAGCCGCGTCGGAACTCCGGGGCGCAGCGTGGGAGTCGGCGGCGGCGGCATCGGCGTGAAGCGGACCATCGGCACGGGCGTCGCCTTCGCCGGCTCGGCCGCGGAGGGGGGCGTCGATTTCCTCCGGCAGCCGGGCAGGACCGGCAGGGCGAACGCCAGAATGCCGGCACAGAGAAGCGCGCCGCGCCGTCGTCGGGACATGCGCCATTGTCTCATGCGGACGCCGCGCCGAGGCTCGCGAGCGCGGAGACCACGAGGCCGTCTTCCTCCGGCGCGATCGATCGCAGGTCGAGGAGCAGACGATCATCCTCGACGCGTCCGACGAGCGGGATGTCGCGCGCGCGCAGGTCTCTCGCGAGCCGGTCCGCGGACCTTCCGGGCCGCTCGACCGAGAGCGCGCGCGACGCGAACCGCTTTTCCGGGCTCGTCCCGCCGCCGAAGAGCGCGAGCGATTCGACCACGCCGACCCGCACCCCGGACCCTTCGGTCCGCGCGCGGATCGCCTCGCCGCGCCGCTCGAGATCCGCGATGGGCGCGGCGGCCGCGCGGTATATGGGCATCCGCCGCCAGGCTCCCGTCTGCCAAGCGGCGAGCGTCGCGCCGAGCGCCGCGAGCGTGAGCTTGTCGGGCCGCACGACGCGAGCCACGGGGTGGCGGGCGAGCCTCGCGACGGCGTCGCCGCGGCCGACGACGATTCCCGCCTGAGGGCCGCCGAAGAGCTTGTCGCCCGAGAAGGTGACGACGTCGGCCCCGGCACGGAGGCACCCGGCGACCGTCGGCTCGTCGGGGACGCCGAAGTCCGAGAGATCCGCGACGCATCCGGTCCCCTGGTCATGGAGCCACGGGATCCCCGCCTCCCGGGAGAGTTTGGAAAGTTCCGCGGGATCCGGCCGGGCCGTGAACCCCCGGATCTCGTAGTTCGACGGATGCACGGTCAGGAGGAGGGCCACGTCGGGAGTTAATGCCCGGCGGTAATCCTCGATCGTCGTTCGGTTCGTCGTTCCCACCTCGGCGAGGCGGGCGCCGCTCGCCTCGAGGATCGCCGGGATCTGGAACGAGCCTCCGATCGCCACGAGCTCTCCCCGTGAGATCAGCACGCGCCGTCCCCCAGCCAGCGCGGAGAGCGCGAGGAAAACCGCCGCGGCGTTGTTGTTGACGGCGAAAGAGTCCTCGCAGCCGAAGAGCGCGCACGCGGCCGCGCGCACGTGGTCCTGCCGCCGCCCGCGCTCGCCGGTCGCCCGGTCGTATTCGAGCGTCGAGTAGCCGCCAGCGGCCGCCGCGACGGCCGCCCGCGCCTCCTCGGAAAGCGGCGCCCGGCCGAGATTCGTGTGGAGAAGGACGCCCGTGGCGTTGATGGCGGTCCGGAGGCTCGGGGTGAACCGCTCCCGCAGGGTCCCCTCGCCGCCGGCCAGAATCTCCGCGGGGTCGGCGGCGCCCCCGGCGATCGCTCCGCGGAAGGCTTCCTTCACGGCCTCCCGTCCGAATCGTTCCAGGAGCCCGGCCGCCGCGGGATCCGAAAGGAGGGAGTCCATCGACGGCGGCACGCGCCGGGGCGAGGCGGCCGCGCCGGCCAGAACCGGTTCCGGCGCCCCCGGGCTCCCGTTTGGTCCGCTTCGATCGCCACCCGACGGCCGCACGCCCGGTACTATAGGTCCATGACGTGGGAGCGGGATCTGCAGGCGCTCGAGCGGGCCATCGCGGCCGTCTCCGTCGAGTACGACGCCTTTCTCTACGGCACCGGGGCGCGCCCTCCCGTCGAGAGCCGCCGCAACGTCGAGCGGATGATGCGAAGCCTGGGAGGCCGCGACGCCGATTCCGCCGCCGACCGATACCGGTTCTCGACCCTGCAGGGTCGCTGGAACGCGCTCGGGGAGCGCTGGGAGCGCCTTCAGGCCGAAAAGGAGGCCGGCCGGCGCCCCGGGCTGTACGGCCACTTCCGGCCCGCCCACGATCCGGAGGGCAGCCCGGCCCCCGGTCCCGCGGCGCCGGACCAGGCCAACGCGGAGCGCCCCGCCTCCGTAAGACGGGACGAGGCTCCCGCGCCGGTTCGGGAACGGGATCTCTACGAGAAGTTCGTCGCGGCGAAAGTCGCCCGGGGGGAGCCGGCCGCCGGCCTGGATTTCGAGCGCTTCGCCGACAACCTGCGCAAGGAGACGGAACGGCTTCGAGAGCGGTTCGGCGGGGCCGACGTGGAGTTCGACGTCGCCGAGCGCGACGGAAAGGTCAAGCTCGTGGCGAGGCGGAAATCGTGATGCCCGAAGGGGCGGAGAAACCATGAAGAGACTCGCGACGGCTCTCCTGTGGATCGCGGCGGCGACGATCTCCCCGGCGGCCGGTGCCGCCGAGCGCAAGGACAAGGCTCCCGAGGAGCCGTTCTACCGCCGGTTCCTCGCGCCGGGCAATCCGCTCGACGATCGCATTCTCGAGCAGGAGAAGAAGGTCGAGGCCGATCCGGGCTCGCCGGCCCTTCACAACGACTTCGGAAATCTCCTCGCCGCGCGGCGCTTCCCCAGGGAGGCGCGCGAACAGTATGAGATCGCGATGAAGCTCGATCCGAAGAGCTCTCTCGCTCCCTACAATCTCGGCCTCCTCGCCGAGACGGAGGGGCAGACGGGGCGCGCGATCCGCGCCTACGAGCGGTCGGTTGATCGGAACCGCGGCTTTCCGGCCGCGCGTTTCCGCCTCGGCCGGCTCTACGAGAAGCGGGGGCGGATGAGCGACGCGATCGAGCAATACGCCCGCGCACTCCAGATCGACCCGTCGATGCGGGACGTGCGCCGAAACCCTCTGGTCGCGGACACGCAGCTTCTCGCGCGGGTCTCGCTCGTCAACTACGAGAAGGACATGGCCCGCGCCTCGCTCTCCGCGCAGGGGGTGTTCGCGGATCCCGCGCTCGCTTCCTACCGGCGGGCTCCCGTCGACCGCCCGGTCTGGAGCGACGAGGTCGCCGATCCGACGGCTCCGGAGCCCGTGGACCGCAGCCGGGCGAGCGAGCCGCGTCCGGCGACCGGGCCCGTCCCGATCGCGCCCGGACCGCGCGAGATCCGCCCGCAGGACCTCGGCCCGGCCTACATCGTTCCCGCGCCGGCGTCTCCCGCGCCCGCCCCTTCGTCGGCCGAGCCGGGCCCTCCCTCCTCGCCGCCGATTCCGGAAGAGGCCGCGCCCCCGCCGCCTCCCGGAACGACGCCCCGACCCCCCGACGCGTACGATCCGCTCGGGCTGCGGCCGAAGCCTCCGCAGCCGACGCCTCCGCCACCGCCTCCGCCGCAGTAGCATGAAGCCGCGCGCGCCAGAATGCGACGCGCGCTGCGCGCGGGGCGCGGCGAGCAGCGTGTCCTGGTCATGTCTGCGGCGCTACCTTTGAGCGTATTCGGGCGCGCGTGGGGCGCGCCCGCCCGAATACGACGCGGCGTCCTTTCCGCGCTCCGCGCGGGGCGCCGTTAGTCGAACTCGGCGCGGTCGATCCAGAGCGTCGGCGAGCCCGTCGGGTAGGGCGAGGGAAAGAACTGGCGGTCGGTGGACACGGCGGAGATTCGCCGGAGAAGTTGAGAGAGCCGTCCTTTCGCGCGCGCGCCCGCTACGGGGCCCTGGGCGTGTCCCGCGACGACGGAAATGCCGGTGAACTCGATCTCGAACCGGTCGCGCTCGACGTCGATGCGTACCGGCGCCGTGAGCGCCGAGGCGAAAAGGCCGCGCCGCACGGCGGCCAGAAGCTCCCTCGGCGCGGCGCCGCGCGAGGTCTCGAAGAACAGGCGGCGGGGTCCGGCGGCGGGCGGGGTCCGGAAGGAGACGCGGACCCCGTGCCCGGTCGGTGCGGCACCGCTGTCGCGCGCCGAACGCAGATCGTGCAATCGGGCTCGCAGGCCTCCCTGGTCGACGAGCACGATGCGCCGCGTCGGCGTCGCCTCGCCGTCGAAGGGCGCGTCGGCGGCCGCGTCGTCGACGACAGTCACGCCCGGAGCGAAGAGCTGCGCCCGCTGCACCCATGCGGGCAGGGTTCGGGCCGTGAAGAGAGGCGCGATGGCCGCGAGCAGCGCGGCGCCGACCGCGGGGTCGAGCAGCCACTCCCCGTGCGCGAGCGGCGTCCCGCGGTCGGACAGAGGGAGCGTGGCGCGATCCGACAGCCTCCGCGCGAGCGGCTCGAGCGCGGGCTCTTCGTCCCAGCGAAAGAGGGCCCGGGCCTCGCAGGCATTTCCGTCGCGGCGGCCGATGGCGTGGGCCATTCCCTCCAGGATTTCCGCGCGCAGCGAGACGTCGGCTCCCCGGCCGTTCCAGATGCGCTCGGTCCTCGCGCCCCGTCGCACGGAGAGACCGGCGAGGACGGCGTCCCCGCGGGACTCCGCCGCCAGGAGGCGTCCGAGGGGCTCGAACAGGTCGGGAGGGGCCTCGACGGCGGGAGGAGCGTCGAGGACGGGACTCTTCCCGGCCGGCCACGCCGGGGCGGGCGCCGCACGCACGGGAAGGCGCGCCGCGGCGCGGATCTGCCGCGTGAGGTCCTCGGCGCTGGACGCGGCGGCGAACCGTGGAGAATCGCCCTCCCACCATCTCGCCGCCCACCCCTCCTCGGACCGCGACGCCGAGTGCCGTGCCGCGCCGGCCCAGGTGGTCTCGCGCGACTCGGCGCGCTTCCAGTAGAGATCCCAGTTGGCCGGAGCCCGCCGCTCGAGCTCCGCGCGGAGATCCGATTCGTTCAAGAGGTCGACCGAATGGCCGCCGCGCGCAGGATGACGTCCGGCGCGGCGCCCTGAACGGGCACGACCTGGGCTCCGCGGGAGCACCAGCCGAGGGGGCGATAGGAATGGACTTCCCGGCCGATTCCGGCCTCGACCGCCTTCAGGGTGGTGAGGATGTCGCCGGAGATCACGCCCGGGCCGCACTCGTCCGCGAGCCGTCCCCGCCGGATCCTCCGCGCCCGAGGAAAATGGACGCGGAAGCGGCCGCTCGCGAGCTCGATCGAGCCGCTCGCGAGCTCTCCGATCCAGAGGCCGTTGCCTGCGCGGCGGATCATCTCGTCCGTGGTCGCGTGTCCCGGCGCGACGACGACGTTCGAGCCGCGCGGCAGCGGGGAATCGGAAGCGCTCGAGCGGCGGCCGTGGCCGTTCGATCCTCCGAACGAGCTCTGCGCGTGCGCGAGATCGGTCAGCCGGCCGGCCAGCCGCCCGCCGTCCAAAAGCTTCACGGCGCGCGGCTTCACGCCTTCGTCGTCCCGTTCGTAGCCTCCGAAGAGGTCGAGCCTCGACGGATCGTCCCGGACGTCGAGCTCGGTCACCGCCACGCGGGCCTGTTCGAGCGAGGAGAGCGGAGACGTCTCGCCTGCTTCGAGCGGATGCGAAAGGATCTCGTGAAAGAGCATCGCCGCACAGCCGTCCGCGAGGAGGATGTCTGTCGCTCCGTCGCCGCACGGCACGGGGGCGTCTCGCGGCTCCGCGGCCCGGAGGAGGGCCGTCCGCAGCTCGTCCGGCGTGGAATCGGCGTCCGGCGCATGGAAACAGAAGCCGCGCGTCTCGTCGCCGCGGCGGGAAGCGGCGGTGATCGTCCCTTCAAGGGAAACGAGACGGCGCGTGTGCGAAGCCTCCGCTCCCCGGGCGGGAATCACCTGCCGGGCGATCTCGATCAGGCTCCACCGAAGGCGATGGCGCGGCGCGTGGCGCGCGACGCTTGCAACCAACCGGCGGCTCCAACGGTCGGCCTCGAGCTCCGCGGCCTCGTCCGCCAGGGCGGGCGGCAACCCGGATCTCGCAGGAAGGGGGGACCGGCCGAGAGAGGTCTGGAGAAGCCTCACCGCCTCGCGGGCGGACGGCTCGTCCAGTCTCGACACCGACGTCAGAATCTCGTCCGGACCGAGCGCCCACCGGGCGGAGACGCCCGCAACGGCGGTGGTTCCTGCCCCGACGATCTCTCCGTCGGCGAGCTCCAGGACCGCCTCCCGCCGCCGTTCGCCGAAAACCTCGACGATTTCGCCCGGCCTCTTGGCGAGCGGCTCGATCCAGCCGGCGATGCGCGATCCGTCCAGGGACATGAGGGCGACAAGGGTACGGGCAGACGCCGTTGCCGTAAAGGGATTTCGGGACGCGTCTGCGATACGATTTCGCCATGTCCGTTTCCGACACGCGCAAGGAGTTCATCGCCGTGCGTGCCGCGCGAGGTCTCGCGGCGCGCCAGCTGTTCGAGGAGCGCGTGCCGGGAGCGTTGCGGAACTCGGTCCTCGCGGCTCTCGCCGAAGAAGTCGACAAGGAGCGGACGCTCGATGAAGAGGCGCGCCGCATGATGGAGGCCGCGCGCAGCGAGATCGCGTCCGGCCGCGTCGACGGCCAGGAGCTCTTCCGGCGCATCCGGCGCAAGCTCGCGGAGCAGCGGGGGATCGTCCTCTAAACGTCGCTGCGCGTCGCAAGGGACCTCCGCTGACGCGGCCGGCGGACGGCTCGGCTTCGCCTCGACCGTCCGCCTGGTCCCTTGCGGCGCTCCGCTCCCGCATCGCGAACCTCCTCCGCGCGGAATCGCGCGGAGACTATTCGCGATGCGACCAGGGCGCTTCTGGGGTTGTGCCGCTCGTTGAGTTCCTCTCGAGCTTGAGCTGCGGCTCGGCTTAGTTTCGATGCGACCTTTTCGTCGGAAGATTAAGGAAGGACCGCCGCAACATTTCCGCCTATTCCAAGCATCTGCTCGCCCCGTGAGGAGTCTCCCGACGGAGGAGGGAGGAGCCTCACGGGGCGGGAGCCGGAGCGGTCGCGCCGCAGCGCGAACGCGGAGGCGACGATTTAGCTGATAGCTTCATCCCATGACGCTCGACAAGCGGATCGCGGATCTGGAAGCCCTGCGGGAGAAGGCTCGGGAGGGCGGCGGGGCTGCCCGGATCGAGCGCCAGCACGCCGAGGGAAAGCTCACCGCCCACGAGCGCGTCGAGCGCCTCCTCGATCCCGGCTCCTTCCTCGAGCTCGACCCCTTCGTGGCGCATCGCTGCCGCGATTTCGGCATGGAGAAGACGCAGTTTCCCGGGGACGGAGTCGTGTGCGGCGCGGGCCGGATCGACGGACGCGCCGTCTACGTGTTCGCCCAGGACTTCACCGTGTTCGGCGGATCGCTCTCCGAATCGAACGCCGAGAAGATCTGCAAGGTGATGGACCTCGCCGTCCAGAACGGCGCCCCCATCATCGGATTGAACGACTCGGGCGGCGCCCGGATCCAGGAAGGGGTCGTGTCGCTCGCCGGGTATTCGAGGGTCTTCCTGCGCAACACGCGGGCTTCGGGCGTCGTGCCGCAGATTTCGGCGATCCTCGGACCGTGCGCGGGCGGCGCCGTGTATTCGCCCGCGATCACGGATTTCGTCTTCATGACGGAGAAGACGTCCTATCTCTTCGTCACGGGTCCCGACGTGATCCGCACGGTGACGCACGAAGAGGTGACGAAGGAAGAGCTGGGCGGAGCCCGCACCCATGCCGCCGTCTCCGGCGTCGCGCATTTCGTCCGGAAGGACGACGCGGCGGTGCTCGCCGGAATCCGCGAGCTCCTCTCCTATCTCCCCTCGAACAACCTCGACGACCCGCCGCGCGCCGAGCCGGCCGAGCCCGCCGTCTCCGGGTCCGATCTCGACCGCTTCATCCCCGAGGAGCCCGACAAGCCGTACGACATGGCCGGTCTCGTCCGGATGGTCGCCGACTCGGGGACGTTTCTGGAAGTCCAGCCCGCCTTCGCGAGGAACATCCTGTGCGGATTCATCCGCCTGGACGGCCGCTCCGTCGGCGTCGTGGCGAACCAACCCATGCACCTGGCCGGGGTGCTCGACATCGACGCGTCGGTCAAGGCCGCCCGCTTCGTCCGGTTCTGTGACGCCTTCAACGTCCCGCTCCTGGTGTTCGAGGACGTCCCGGGCTTTCTCCCGGGCACGCAGCAGGAATACGGCGGGATCATCCGGCATGGCGCGAAGCTCCTCTACGCGTTCGCGGAGGCGACCGTTCCGAAGATCTCCGTGATCACGCGAAAGGCCTACGGCGGCGCCTACTGCGTGATGCTCTCGAAGGACATCGCGACCGACTTCAACTTCGCGTACCCCACTGCGGAGATCGCCGTGATGGGACCGGAGGGCGCGGTGAACGTCCTCTACCGACGCGAGCTCGCCGACGGACCTCCCGAAAGCCGCGCTGAAAAAGTGGCGGAGTACGTCGAGAACTTCGCGACGCCGTACATCGCGGCGCGGCGCGGATACGTCGACCAGATCATCGAGCCCTCCGAGACGCGCGAGAAGCTCATCCAGGCCTTCGGCCTCCTGGAGGGCAAACGGGTCACGTTGCCGCGCAAGAAGCACGGAAACATTCCGCTGTGACGGCGGGGAGCGTGAGGCCCTGAGGTGGTGAAGCCCCGCCTCCTCGTCGCGAACCGCGGCGAGATCGCGCTCCGGATCTTCCGCGCGTGCCGCGACCTGGGCATCGAGACCGTGGCCGTCTATTCGGACGCGGACCGCAAGGCGCCCCACGTCGCGGCGGCGGACCGGGCGGTGCGCCTCGGTCCGGCGCCCGCCGCGCAGAGCTACCTGTCGGTGGCGGCCATCCTCGCCGCCGCCGAAAAGACCGGGGCGACTCTCGTCCATCCGGGCTACGGGTTTCTCTCGGAGAACGCGGCGTTTGCGCGCGCTTGTGGGGAGGTGGGCCTGACGTTCGTCGGCCCTCCGGCCTCCGCGATCGAAGCCATGGGCAGCAAAACGGCCGCGCGACAGCGCATGGCGGCCGCGGGCGTCCCCGTGGTCCCCGGGATGAGCGCGGCGGCGGCGAGCGCCGCGGAAGTCGAACGTTTCGCCGGCGAGGCGGGATATCCGATCCTCCTCAAGGCGTCGGCGGGCGGAGGCGGGAAGGGGATGCGGCAGGTCGATTCCCCCGGCGAAATCGCGAGCGCCCTCGACCGGGTCGCGTCGGAGGCCCGCGCTTCGTTCGCGGACGGCTCCGTGTACGCCGAGAAGCTCATCGAAAAACCCCGCCACGTCGAGGTCCAGGTGATCGGCGACTCGCGAGGCCATCTCGTGGCGGTCGGCGAGCGCGAGTGCAGCATCCAGCGCCGGCACCAGAAGGTCGTGGAGGAGTGTCCGTCTCCCGCCGTCTCCGCCGAGCTTCGCGGGCGCATGTCCGAAGCCGCTGTCGCCGCCGCGGCGGCCGTCGGCTACTCGTCGTGCGGCACCGTCGAGTTTCTCCTCGCTTCGGACGGAGCCTTCTACTTTCTCGAGATGAACACCCGGCTGCAGGTGGAGCACCCCGTCACGGAGGAGGTGTGGGGCGTGGACCTCGCCGCCGAGATGATCCGCGTCGCCCTCGGCGAGCCGCTCTCGTTCTCCGATCTCACTCCGCGCGGGCACGCCATCGAATGCCGCATCTACGCGGAAGATCCCCGCCGCGGGTTCGCGCCGAGCCCTGGGACGATCTCCGCCCTCCGGCTCCCCCAGGGGCCGGGGATCCGGCACGACATGGGAGTGGAGCAGGGCTCCGTCGTTCCGTTCGACTACGACCCGATGCTCGGAAAGCTCATCGTCCACGCCGCCGACCGGCCGGCGGCCGTGTCGCGCCTCGCCCGCGCCCTCGAAGAGTACGAGATCTGGGGAGTCGAGACGACGCTTCCTCTCTTTCGCCGGCTGGTCGAAGACGAGGATTTCCGGGCGGGAGCGTTCGACGTCCAGTGGCTCGACCGCCGGCTCGCCGGGGGCTTCTTTCCCGACCGGCCGCCCGCGCCGGAGGACGTCTTCCTCGCCGCCGTCGGGCTCGCGGCGGAAGGCATGGACGCGCCGTCCGCGTCGCGAGAGGAGAAGGCGTCGCTCTGGCGCCGGACCGCCCGGCGGGACTCGGTCCGCTGATGCACGGCCGGATCCGGCTCCACTATCGGGGTGCCGACGGGGCGCGGGAGATCGTCGTCGCATGGACATCCTCCGGCGCCGTCGTCGACGACGGCGGAGTGCGCTCCGAGGTCGATGCGGTCCGGCTGCCGGACGGGCGGCTTTCGCTCCTCTTCGCCGACGGCCGGCAGGTCTGCGGCCGCGTCGTCGCCGGACGTCCGGAATCGCTCGTGGGACGCCGCGGCGCGATCGTCCGCGTCCCGCTCGCCGACCCCCGCCATCGCGCCGCGCACACGGAGATGGAAGCCTCCGACGCGAGCGGGGAAGAGGTCCGCGCCCTGATGCCGGGCCGCGTCGTCGAGGTGCAGGTGTCCGAGGGGGACACGGTGGCCGCGGGCGCGCTTCTCCTGATTCTGGAGGCGATGAAGATGCAGAACGAGATCCGCGCCTCGGTCGCCGGGCGGGTCTCCCGGCTCACGGCTTCCGCCGGCCAGGCCGTCGAAAAAGGTGCTCATCTCGTCTCCCTCGAAGTCCAGCCCTAGATCCAAACGGTTGGATTTTCCTTCAAATTTATAGTTTCGGCGGCCTAACGTCGCGCCTCTCGACGATGCCATGTCCTTGTGGCTCATAGACATACCATGTTGTGGCGAATGGTCGCATATTGGCAGTGACATTGCTCTACATGTGGGAAATTGGAGTCCAACGTGTGGCAAAAGCACCCTTCAATAACCCAAGAGGAGGGCTCATGAGGTCTGGTTCTTCGTTTCGCTATTTCCTTTGTGTGGCACTGTTTTCGGCCGCCGCCGGCCTGCTCGCCCAGACGACGGGCGAGATCCGCGGGCAGGTCAAGGACAGCACGGGCGGCGTGCTTCCCGGTGTAACGGTCGAGGCCCGGAGCCAGGCTCTCCAGGGGACCAAGTCCGCGACGACCGGCGGAGACGGGCAGTATCGGATCTCTCTCCTTCCCCCGGGCGAGTACGTGGTGTCCTACAACCTCTCGGGCTTCGGAAAGATCGAGAAGAAAGCGGCGGTCCAGCTCGACAAGACCGTCATCGTCGACGCGGCGATGTCCATCTCGGGCGCAACGGCGGAAGTGACGGTGTCGAGCCAAGCCCCCGTCATCGACGCGACCTCCTCGTCGACGGGCGCCAACTTCACGTCGGAGTTCGTCAAGACGCTGCCCATCGGCCGCGGCTTCCAGGCCATCGCGACGAAGACTCCCGGCGTCGTGGCGGGCTTCGGACTCGACAACACGAACTTCAACGTGCACGGCTCGACGGGTGCGGAGAACAGCTTCATCATCGACGGCGTCGACACGACCGAGGTCCAGTACGGCCGGCAGGGCAAGGCCGCGCCGTCCGAGTTCATCCAGGAGGTCGAGGTCAAGGTCGGCGGCTACCAGGCGGAGTACGGCCACGCCCAGGGCGGCGTGCTGAACGCCATCACCAAGTCGGGCGGGAACACCTTCCACGGCGACGCGTTCGGTTACTACTCGGGACGCAGCAATGACGCGACGGGCGGCAACATCTGGGCCGCGGCGGACAAGCACGTCCAGGAGAAGTCGGACAGTTTGGGCACCGCGCGGTCCCAGGCCGACCCTATCCGAAACACCCTGACGGCCGACTGGGGCGCGGACATCGGCGGTTTCGCGGTCAAGGACCGGATCTGGTTTTTCGGCGCCTACGACCGGGTCCACACGGGAGGCAACAACTTCCTGAATAACCCGATCGGCAACGGCACGATCGGCGGGAACGCGGGCCCCGGAACGGGCACGCTCACGGGTGCGACGACCGCCCGGATCCTGAATCAGGACCTCTACGCCGGCAAGCTCACGTTCCGGATCCTCGAAGGGCTGTCCCTGACCGGATCGGTCTTCGGCGACCCGAATGAGCTCGGGCCCAACCTGGTCACCCCGCTGGCCGGCGCCGATCCGGGGACCTACCAGGGCGTGCGCAAGCAGGGTGGCACGGACTACACGGGCCGCCTGTCGGGCGTCGTGGGATCGGCCTTCCTCTTTGAATTGCAGGGTGCCCGACACAACGAGAAGAACGTCTTCGCGCCGGCGGCCGAGGATCTTCGCCTCTTCACGACCGTCGTGCCCTCGGGCATTCCGAACCAGGGCGGCTACGGCTTCCACCAGTCCCAGACCTTCCAGCGCAACTACTTCAAGGCGAACGCGAGCGCCTTCGTCAATTTCTTCGGATCGCACGAGTTCAAGGTCGGCGGCGACTACGCCCAGAACTCCTCGGACAGCAAGCGGCTCTACACGGGGCCGGCGGGCATGAAGGAGACGGTCTTCGTTCGGAACTTCGTCGAAGGAACGATCTACCAGCACGAGTACAACTCGAGCGGCGTGCGCAACGCGGCTGGGGATCCGATCGAGGTCGACGTCGCTCCGGGCGGAACGCTCTCCCGCACCAACAACACGGGCGCCTTTTTCCAGGACAAGTGGCAGATCCTCCCGACCCTGACGCTGAACCTCGGTGTCCGCTGGGAAGATCAGAAGGTCAAGGACATCAGCAACCTGACCCAGATCCACATCAACGACGAGTGGATGCCGCGCGTCGGATTCGCCTGGGACTTCCTGGGCGGCGGACGGTCCCGCCTGTACGGCAATTACGCCCGCTTCTACGAGACGATGCCCACGGACATCAACATCCGCGCCTACGGCCTCGAAGTCACGACGGCGGTCTACAACCGCGACCCGAACAGCGACGTCGGCGATCCTTCGGTTTGCGGAGTTTTTTTCACGCCGGTCGGCGCCTCGACGGCGACGTCCCGCGTTTGCTCCGCCGGCCGGCAGAGCACGATCAAGACGGGCGGTTCCTTCGGTGAGCCCACGCAGCCCGGCATTCAGGGCCAGTACTCGGACGGCATCAGCTTCGGCGTCCAGTTCGAGCCGCTGCAGGACCTCTCGGTCGGCATCGAAGCGAACTACCGGGGTCTCGGCCGGGTCATCGAGGATGGCGGCGCCGTGAACGCGGCGGGCGACCTCGAGTACTTCATCTTCAACCCCGGCACCACGTTCATCAGCCCCGACACGGGCGAGCTGGTTGGTCAGGAGTTTGTCAACGTGGCCCCGCGCCGCTACTACCGCGCGATCCAGCTGACCGCCCAGAAGCGCTTCAGCAACTCGCTCCAGTTCATCGCGTCCTACGTTTACTCGAAGCTCCAGGGCAACTACGACGGAGTCTTCCAGACCTCCACCGGACAGCTCGACCCGAACATCAATTCGGCGTACGACTACCGGGTGTTCCTGGACAACGCCCGCGGATACCTCTCGAACGACCGCCGGAGCACCCTGAAGCTCGACGGGTCCTACATCACCCCGTTCCGGCTCACCGTGGGTCTGTCGGCGTTCTACTTCACAGGCACGCCGCTCACCCAGCGGGGCTACTACAACGACTACCGCAACTACGAGCTCTATCTGACCCAGCGCGGAACGGCGGGACGCACGCCGTCCGTCTACGACGCGGACCTCCACCTCGGCTACTCGATCCCCATGGGGCCCGCGGAGTTCAACGTCGGGGCGGATGTCTTCAACGTCCTGAACCAGCAGAGGGTCCTCCAGCAGGACGAGCGCTTCGACCTGACGGAAGGCGGACCGCAGCAGGCCAACTACGGGCGGCCGATCTCCTTCACGGGCCGCCGCAGCCTGCGGGTTTTCGGGAAGGTCAGCTTCTAGTCCTTCCGGTTTCGCTGGAAAGGGGCCCCCGCCAGGGGGCCTTTTTTTTGTTCGGACGATCCCGGCGAGAGGAGGTGGTGACAGGTGACAGGTGACAGGTGAGAGGTCAGAGGTGAGAGGTGGGAGGTGGGAGGTGGGATCGGGGGGCCGTCATCCATCCAAAGCCACGTGTCTGCCGTCACCCGTCACCTGTCTCCTGCCTCCTGTCTCCTCTCACCTCTCACCTCCCACGTCTGATGGGTGACGGGGTGTCCGTTGCTATGATCGGAACGCGGATGGTTTTTCTCCGAAGGGGCCGGCCGGTCGCGGTTTTTCTCGCCGTCCTTCTCGTTCTCTTCGCGGTCCGGTGCGGAGAGTCTTCGCGCGGGACCCCGGCCGGAGAAGGCAAGGCCGCTCTCGCGGCCGCCGCGCGGCCGAGCGTCGAAGACACGGATCCTCCGCGGAAGGCCCAGCGGCGCGGCCGGACCGGTGTCATCGTCGTCGGTCTCGACGGCGCCGACTGGTCGATCCTGGACCGCCTCGCGGGCGCGGGCCGCATGCCGAACCTCGCGCGGCTCGTTCGCGAGGGCCGCACGGCCAACCTGCGGAGCTTCGTGCCGGTCCTTTCGCCCGTCGTCTGGACGTCGATCGCGACCGGAGTCACTCCGGACATTCACGGCGTCCTCGACTTCCAGGAGCTCGATCCGAAAACCGGCGCCGCGGTCCCCATATCGGGCCGGTCGCGGCGGGTTCCCGCCGTGTGGAACACCGTTTCCTCGGCCGGGCTCCGGGTCGGCGTGACCGGATGGTGGGCGACGGACCCCGCCGAAGAAGTCGGGGGATACATGGTCACCGACCATGCGAGCTCGATCCTGTTCGAAGGACAGACCTCCTCGGTCGCATTTCCGACGGCGCTCGCGGAGGGCGTCCGCGCGGTCATGTCCGCGGAAAACCGGGTTCCGGACGCCGACCTCGCTCCGTACGTTTCGGCGAACGGGTCCGAGATCGCCGCCGAGCGAAGCCGCGGTGGCGGGCTCGAGAATCGGATGGTCGCACTCGCGAAGATCCTCGGCGCGACGCGCACGGTCCAGCGCATCGCGCGGGACCTCTACGACCGCGAGCGGCCGGATCTCGCCGCGGTTTACTTCGAAGGGACCGACGCGATCGGGCACGTCTTCGCCGCCGACGTTCCCCCGAAGCTCGCGTGCACGCCCGACGAGGAGTTCGCGCGCTACTCGGGCGTTGTCGACGCGTACTACGCGCTCGTCGACCGGCTTCTCGGCCAGTGGATGCGGCGCGCCGCCGAGGACGGCTCGATCCTCCTGATCTGCTCCGACCACGGGTTCAAGTGGGGCGAGGACCGGACCTGCCGCCGCTCGTCTCTCGAGTGGTCCACGGCGGCGTTCTGGCACCGGTTGGACGGCGTCCTCGCGGCCTGGGGACCCGGAGTGGCCGCGTCGGCGGAGAGGGGCGGCGCGAGCGTCTACGACGTCGCGCCGACGGTGTCCGCGCTGCTCGGCGTGCCGGCCGACCGGCGGATGACGGGGAAGTTCCTCGCGTCCTGGTTTCCCGCCGCACGTGAGTCGCCCCGCGGCGATGCGTTCGCGGGGATCGCGGTGCGGCGGGTCGCGGCGGCGGAACCGTCCCGCGAGGAACAGGATGAATACGCGAAAAAACTCCGCGCGCTCGGTTACCTGAGCGGAGGCGAGACGCGGTCGGCCCCAGCGCCCGGTGGCCCCTGGCCCGGGCGCACGGAGGGAGCCTGGAACAACCTCGGTCTGTTCGAGCGGGAGGCGGGACGCTACGACGACGCCGAGCGCGCCTTCCGGGAGTCGCTGAAGATACGGCCGGGTTATTCCTCGCCGATGTTCAATCTGGCGGTGACGGAGCGCCTGCGCGGGCGCATGGCGCCGGCGCGGGACTGGCTCTTTCGATCGCTCGAGGCGGGGCACCCCGACCCCGAGCAGACGCTCCTCCAGTGGAGCGCGGCGGTCGGCTCGAAAGGAGGGTCGCGCGCCGTGCTCGAGGAGGGCCTGCGCCGCTACCCGGCATCCGAGCCCCTCGCGGTCGCGCTCGGGAGAAACCAGTTCGAGGCGCAGGATTGCGCGGGAGCCTCGAAGACTCTCGCCCCGTTCGGGGAGAAGGGCGGGCGCGACGCGTTGAATCTGCTCGGCGTCTCCGAGCTCTGCGCAGGAGATCGGGCATCCGCCCGCCGCCGTTTCGAGCGGTCGCTCTCGATCGACCCCGACCAGCCTTCGATCCGCGAAGCGCTCCGCCTCTCCGCGGCCGCTCCCTGATACGCAGGATCGCGACCGGCGTCAGTCGGTGTTTGTCGGGAGCGCGGCGCGCGCGACCTGATCGAGCGTGGTCAGGATCTCGTGGTCGCGCTGCAGGACCGCCGTGCCGATCCCCTTGCGCGTCAGGAACTCGAAGTCGACCTCGGTGAACCGGACCTGCTTCGGGAGGCGGTCCCGCCGGTAGTACCAGATCTCCCGCGTCCCCTGGAGCGTCTGAGCGGTGAGAGCCGTGCGCGGGACGAGGATCGTGGAGGTCGATCCATCCGCGTTGCGCGTCGTTTCGCGGATGGGCGCGTTGCGCGCGATCTGAAGCGGATCGTCCTCGGTCTTGAAAGGCTTCTGTCCGATGTAGCTCGGGGGCCCCATCAGCACGAACACCATTCCTCGATCGCTCTCGCTGCCCCGGTGCTCCTCCTGCGCGAAGCGGGAATCGGCGAATCGGATGCGCCGCTCGATCTCCTCGCGGAACTCGTTCTCAGGAGTTGTCGGGCTGGGATCGCGGCGCCGCCAGAACTGGGTCAGGAACTCCGCCTTCTCCTGGGAGTCGGACACGCGCATCCACGCGTCTTTTTCCCGGGAAGTCATGATGAAGCGGAGCGCCGCCTCGGAGCCGGGCTCGACACCGATCGGCGCGAGGGACGGGTCCGGGCGGAACTTCCGATAGGCGGCCTCGATGCCGCTCTCGTCGGGGCGCCCTGCGGACTCCTCCGTCTTCGGGTTGCGCAGCGCCACGGATTCCTTGGCGCGCTGGAAGGCTTCGAGGACAGGGCGCGGGAAGGTGCCCGGATCGAGGCGGGTGTTCGGCGAGCTCTCGAGGTAGCTCTCGAACTCCTTTTTCGCCTCTTCGGCGCGGCCGAGCGCCGCGAGGTTGGCCGCGCGGTAGAACGAAATGATGGGCGCGAGCTTCTCCCGCGACGCCTCGTTTCCGGGCTCGAGGCTCGCCTTCTCGAGGACGGCGAACGTGTCGAGGGACGACTTGTACGAAGCGATGCGGAACTCGGTCTTGGCTTTCTGGAACAGCTCGCTCAGGGTGGGCGACTCCGCGGAGCCTCGCGCGGCGGGGACACCCCCGAGAAGTCCGAGCAGTGCGGCCGAAAGCACGAGTGCGGCGGGGCGGAAGCGATCGGAAGCCTTCATAGCGTCTCCTTCGAAGGCTTCGCGATTCTAGCAGGCCCGCGCGGCCCTCGGACACCCCTCCAGCGCCTCCGCCGTGTTACCTTGCGCGCCGTGCCGAGTCCCTCTGTTCCGCCTCCGGCGGCCGCCGCCCGGCTCCCGTCGCGACCCTCTCCGATCACGAGGAACACCATGCCCAGAAAGACCGCCGTCGTGCTCCTGGCCGCAACCGCCCTGACGGGTCTCGCGGCGTCGCCTCCCGCCCGGAAGGCATCCGCAGCCCAGGCCCCCGCCGCGGCGTCGTCTCCCGTGACGGCCGCCGACGTCTCCGCCTACGCGGGGAAGTTCCTCCCCTGGGATCCCGACTCCCGGGTGACCGCCGAAAAGGGGACCGAGCGGCTGCCGGGGATGCAGGGCTGGAAGATCCGCCGGAAGGGCCGCTACGAGAAGCTGAACGTCGACAAGCTCTACTACGTCTCCGACGACGGCCACTGGTTCTTCCCGGGCGACTCGGTGACGAACGCGTCGGGGCGTCCGATCCGATCCGCGTCCGACCTCGGCTGGGTGCAGGAAAAGTTCGCAACGCTCTTCAAGACGAGCGTGCGCGTGGGGCTGGTCCCCGAGCGCGACGCGCCGCCCTACAAGGCCGTGGGCGTCGCCGTCGAGACGGGGTACGGCGTCGTGCACATGCCGGGCTACGTGTCCGCCGACGGCAAGGCGTACCTCCAGGGTCCTTTCTGGGACTTCCGCTCCGACCCGCGGGAGGAACGCCGCCGCCGCATCGACCTGTCCGCCAACCGGACGACCGGCAAGCCCGACGCGACGATCAACGTCGTGGAGTTCGCCGATATGGAATGCGGATACTGCAAGATGCGCGGGCTGCAGATGGACCGGCTGCTCGAGGCGAACGCCGGCATCGTCAACGTGCGCCGCCACTACAAGTTCTTCCCTCTCTGGCTCGGACACGTCTGGGCGATGAAGGCGGCCTCCGCGGCCGACTGCATCTTCCAGGCGGCCGGGGCGCCCGCGATGTTCCGGTTCAAATCGGCCGTCTACGCGCGGCAGGAAAGCATGACGGTATCGGGCATCGACGAGATCGCCGTGACCACCGGGGAAGCCGAGGGCGTCAGCGCCGCGGATTTCCTCGCCTGCTACCTTCAGGAGGGAAGCTTCTCCCGGGTGCGGCGCGAGATCGAGGAGGGGTACCGGCTCGGTGTCTACTCGACGCCCACGTACTTCATCGACGGAACCGAGATCACCTGGATCGACGACAAGGTCATGGAAGACTTCCTGCGGACGCTCTTCCCGAAGACCAAGACGATCAGCTACGCGGCGAGGTAGGTTTCTAAGACCTCGGCCGGACCATCTAGGGCTCGAAAGGGATCGGCACCATCGTCCACGCCGGCACCGGCGCGCCGGCCCGGCTGGCCGGAACGAAGCGCCAGCCCTTGACGGCCGCGACCGCGCTCTCGGTCAGCCCTCCCGGGGCTCCCTTGATGACCTGGATCTCGACGGGGACCCCGGCCTCCGAGACGAGGACGCGAAGGAGCACGACCCCGCCGATGTGCGCGCGCAGCGCGACCGGCGGATAGGACGGCTTGACGACCGTTGCGATCTTCGGCGCCACGTCGATCTCATTCGACGCGGGAACGGACTCCGGCGGCGCGGGCGCCGCGGTCGGAGGCGGCGGGGGCTCCTCCCGCGGGGGCTCCTCGACGCCCTTCGGCGCCGGCTCCGCGAGGCTGGTGGCCGTCACCGCGGCCGGAGCCAGAAGCGGCGTCGCTGGCGTCTCCGCCCGGCCGGCGAGCCCGGCGCCGTTCCCGCGTCCCCGGGGGATCTCGACCGGCGTCGGAGAGGGCGAAGCGCGCCGCATTGCGAGCTCCATCTTCTTCATCTCCACCGCGACCCGCCGCGCCACTTCGTCCTTGAACTCGGCGTCCGACATCTTCGTCGTTGGGCCGATGACGACGGCGGGCGAGGGCGTCTCAGTCGGGACGACCGGCAGCGGCGTCGCGAGCAAGGGCGCCGGGGCCGGGGGCGTCCGCCGGAGGTAGACCCACGCGGTGCCGGCCGCGGCGGCGAGGATGAGGAGGATGCCTCCGAAGACGAAGGGATTGCGGCTCCGCTCCGGCGGTTCCGGGACCGCGGGCGGGGCTCCCGGGGGAGCGGGCCGGTGCGACGGCCCGGGAGGCGGGACCAGCGCGCGCGGAGCCGGCGGGCGCGGAGGCGGCGCGGGGAAGCGGGGCGCCGGCGGCGGTGCGGCGCCCGGTCGGGGAGCGGCCCCGCCGGACATCTCGAGGCCGGCCTCGCGCAGGCGCGCGTTCGTTTCCGCTTCGATCTCGGCGGAGAAGAGGCCGTTCAAGAAGAACGCCAGGTTGAACGTCGACGGCGCGTACGGCCCCGAGAAGAGGAGCTTGCCGAGCTCGCGCCGGACCTCGCCGCTCGACTGGTAGCGGCCCGCGGGCGGCGCGAGGCAGAGACGGAGGACGGCGGCGACGTCGGGAGCGATAGGGGCTCCGTCCCGCTGGGCGATCCGAAGGTCCCTCATCGGCTCGGCCGCGTCCGGAAGGCGGCCGATCAGGAGCTCGAAGAGGATCGCACCGAGTGAGTAGACGTCGGAGTTCTTCCCGATGCGGTTCTCTTCGCGTTCCTCGGGAGCGAGATACGGCGAGATCTCCCGCGCGAAGCGCGGCCGGCCGAGCGACGGAAGAAAGCCCGCGGCGAGGCCGAATCCCGTCAGCCGCGTCTCGCCGTCGTCCGAGATCGAAACGAACCCCGGCCACACCAGTCCGTGCAGCGTGCGGTCCCCGTCGATCGTCGTGTTGTACGCATGGTCGAGCGCGGTCGCGACCTTCTCGGTGATCAGGAGGGCGTGCTCGTAAGGCACCGTCTGCTGCTGCAGCCGGGCGCGCGCGATCAGGGCGTCGAGCGTGCGGCCGCTCTCCTCGTTCCACGCGAGAAACGGTGTCCCGTCGACGGAATCGAGCGTGACGCCCCGCGCGATGGCGGGGTTCTTCAGGAAGTTGTGGACTTCCCCGTTCTCCTCGATCGCGTCGAGGACGGCGTCCTCGGAGATGTCGGGGCCCTCGAAGATCCTCAACCGGACGAACTCCCGCTCCCCGGTCGTCCGGATGGCCCGGTACGTACGGCCGAGGGCATCCTCCCCGAGCTCGGCCGTGAGGAGGTGCGAGCCGAAGGGCCGCGGCAGAGAGTCGGTCATGGCCGCGAGGGGCCGACCGCGGGGGAGATGGACGTCGCTGTGTGGATGATCGATTGTGGGGCCGGTGCGGCCGGGGGTCAAGGCAGGGGCGCGGGGGAGGAGGCGGCGGGCGTCGCGGGCGCGGGCGGCGCGGCGTCCGGCTCTTCCCGGAGCGACTCCCCCGCGGCGGCCCGGAGGCGGCGCGAGGTGGCGATCGCCTGGAGGTGCTCCTCGTACGTCCTCGTGAAGGTGTGGCCGCCGGTCGTATCGGCGACGAAGTAGAGAAAGTCCGTCCGCGCCGGAGACAGCGCCGCCTTCAGGGCGGCGAGGCCGGGGTTGCAGATCGGGCCGGGAGGGAGGCCTTCGTTCATGTAGGTGTTGTACGGGGAGTCGTATCCGTAGTCGGAGCGATGGAGCATCCCCTGCCACTTGCCGTCGCGCTTCAGCGCATACATCACGGTGGGATCAGCCTGGAGACGCATCCCTTTTCTGAGGCGGTTGCTGTAGACCGCGGCGATGAGCGGCCCCTCCTGCTTGAGCGCCGTCTCCTTCTCGATGATCGAGGCCAGGATCACGGCCTGCCGGGGAGTGAACCCGAGCGCGTGCGCTTTCTCCCGCATCTCCGGCGTGAAATTTTTCCGAAACTCTCCCACCATGCGGTCCACGATCTGCCGTGCGGACGTCGACCGCGTCACGACGTAGGTGTTGGGAAACAGGAATCCCTCGAGGTCGCTCACGCCGTTCGTCAGGCCCGGCAGGAGCTCCGTATCGACGAGGGCCTTCTTGAAGGCCTCCGGACCGCCGAGCCCCTTGCTCCAGAAGAGCTCGAACGTCTCGTCGGCGGTGAGCCCCTCGGGCACGACGACGCTGTATTTCACGACGTCGCCCTTCGCCATCCGGTTGATGATCTCGTCGATCGGCATCGGCCGGTCGAAGAGATACTCGCCCGCCTGGAGCGGCGTGCTGGCGCGGTAGACGCGATAGTAGATCTCCGCCAGTCGCGCGTCCGCGACCACGCCCTCCTTCTCCAGCGTCTGAAAGATGCGCGCCGTCGGGGTTCCAGTCGGGAAGGCGATCTTCGCCTGTTGCTGCGCGCTTCCCGGCCGGCGCGGATGCTCGAGCCGGTAGAAGAGGAATCCCGCTCCGGCCACGCTCACGAGCGCCAGGACGAGGACGACGCGAAGGAACCGGCGTTTCGCGGTCATGACCGTCGCTGCTCGTGCAGAAGGTAGTCCTCGAGGAGGACCGCCGCCGCCGTGCGGTCGATGGCCTCGCGCGGAGCGCCGGGCGGCACGCGCCGAGCGGCCTCGTCGGACGTGAGAGTCTCTTCGTGGAAGACGACGGGGACATGCGCGGCGCGGGCGAGCTTCGCGGCAAACGAGCGAATCCGGGCTCCGAAGGGACTCTCCACGCCGTCGGGGGAGCGGGGGATCCCGAGGAGGATCGTCGCAATCTCCTCGGCGGCCGAGAAGGCGAGGATCTCGGCGATCGCCGCCTCGTCGCCCTTGCGACCGATCGTCTTGCGCGGGGTCGCGAGGATCCCGTTTGCGTCGGACGTCGCGAGCCCGATGCGGCGCTCGCCGAAGTCCACGGCCAGGATGCGGGGCATGTCGCTCGCGAGTTTACAGGGCCGGGCCCCGATCACGGATCGTCCGTGCTTTTCTCGGGGCTGCCCTCGCAACGGCCGGGGGGAAGACGAGAGGGGCCGGCGCGCGTGCGTGATCCGAAGATCCGGCGGACGCCAACCCGTTCGATCCGAAGGGTATTCCGCGGCCCGCCGGGGCGGGCGTACGCGGGGAATCGCGGCCGCTCCGGCGCGGTTATCATCGCGGCCATGAAGAACGTCTGGATCCTCGGCGCGGCGCGTACGCCCGTCGGCTCTTTCCTCGGCAAGCTCTCGTCGCTGCCCGCGCACGCGCTCGGCGCCGCGGCGATCCGCGGCGTTCTCCAGCAGGCGCACGTCGAGCCCGGGTCGATCGAATCGGTCGTCCTCGGCAACGTCCTGCAGGCCGGCCAGGGCCAGGCGCCGGCACGGCAGGCCTCTCTCGGCGCCGGAATCCCCGATACGGTTCCGTGCGTCACCGTGCACAAGGTGTGCGGCTCGGGCATGCGGGCCGCCATGGACGTCGGCAACGCGATCATCGCCGGCGAGTACGACATCGCGATCGCGGGCGGCATGGAGTCGATGTCGAACGCCCCCTATCTCCTGGAGCGCGCGCGGACCGGGTACCGGATGGGCAACGGCGTGCTCGTCGACTCGATGATCAAGGACGGCCTCTGGGATCCGTACAAGGACGTCCACATGGGCAACTGCGCGGAGATGTGCGTGGCGAAATACCACTTCACCCGCGAGGAGCAGGACGCGTTCTCGCTCGAGTCCTACCGGCGCGCGCAGGAAGCCTCGAAGAACGGGCTGTTCGCCGACGAGATCGTTCCCGTGGAGGTCCCCCAGAAGAAGGGCGCGCCGGCCATCGTGGACACGGACGAGGAGCCCTTCGCGGCGCCGCTCGACAAGATGGCGGGATTGAAGCCGGCGTTCCAGAAGGAGGGCGGGACCGTCACGGCGGCCAATTCCTCCAAGATCAACGACGGTGCCGCCGCGCTCGTCCTCGCGTCGGAGGAGAAAGCGCGCGAGCTCGGCGCGAAGCCGATCGCGCGGATCCTCGGGTGGGCGGGGGTCGCTCAGGCGCCGGAGTGGTTCACGACGGCTCCGATCGGCGCCGTTCAGAAGCTCCTCTCGAAGACGGGGCTGAAGACCGGCGACATCGACCTCTTCGAGATCAACGAGGCCTTCGCGGCCGTCGCGATGGCGTCGATCCGCGAGCTCGACCTCGATCCGGCGCGCGTGAACGTCCGCGGCGGAGCCGTGGCGCTCGGCCACCCGATTGGCGCTTCCGGCGCCCGTCTCCTGACCACGCTCGTCCATGCGCTGCGCCGCGACGGAAAGAAGCGCGGTATCGCGGCGATCTGCATCGGAGGCGGAGAAGCGACCGCGATGCTGGTCGAGGTCGCGTAGTCCCGCGCCCTCCGGGGCCGCCGCGGCGACGCCTTTCGTGCCGACCCCCTTCGACCTCCTGATCGGAGGGATCCCGCGTTTCGAGGCCGAGTCGGCGTGGGCGTGGCGGCTTGCGCGGAGGTGGGCGCGGCGCCTCCCGGCGCGGCGATTCGTCGAACGCCCGCGCGTGCGGCCGACGGTCGGAGACCTCGAGGGCGAGAGTCCGATCGTCCTCGTTCACGCGGACCCGGAGGCCTATCTCGCTCCCCTGGCCGCCAGGCGCCTCCTCGCGGCGGTCGAAGCGGGGGGCGCCGACGTGGTCGTTCCCGTCTCGAACGAGCCGGGGAGCGTCGAGACGCGCGGCGATCCGCCCTTCGCGTACCAGACTCCAGCGCTCCTCGAAGAAGCCGCCGCGGCCGTGGCCGCGCGCGGCGGGGCGCTGCGGGCCGGCGTCGCCGCTCGGTCGCCGGTGTTCGCGGCGCGGCGCGCGGCGGTCGCGTCGATGCCTCCCGGGACGTTTCTCGACGAGGTCGTCGCGGAAGCGTCCCGGGCGGGACGGTCCGTGGCGGTCGATCCCGGGGCTTACCTCCACCGCTACGGCGAGATGGACGGCCAGGCGCGGGAGGATCTCGCCGCCCGCGTACCCGCGGGAGCGCGCTCCGTGCTCGACGTCGGGTGCTCGCGCGGCGCGACGGGGCCGGCGCTGCGCCAGGCCGGGGTCGCGGAGATTTTCGGCATAGAGCCGGACCCGGGCGACGCGGAGCAGGCGGCGGGGGTCTACGACCGCGTGCTGCGCGAGCCCCTCGAGGCGATCCGCGACGAGTTTCCGGGCCGCTTCGACGCGGTGCTGTTCGGCGACGTCCTCGAGCATCTGGAGGACCCGGCGGCGGCGCTCGCGCGGGTCCGTCCCTGGCTCTCGGCGTCGGGCGTCGTGGTCGCTTCGGTGCCGAACGTCGGGCACTGGTCGGTGATCGCCGACCTCATCGAGGGCCGCTTCGAGTACGTGCCCTACTCCATTCTCTCCGGCACCCATGTCCGATTCTTCACGCGGCAGACGCTGCGGGACCTCTTCGAGGCGTGCGGCTACCGCGTCCGAGCGATCGACGCGGTCCTTTCGCCGCCGTCGCCGCAAGGAGCGGCGCGGCTGGCGGCGCTCGCCCGGTTCCCGGGCGCGTCCTCCGATCTCGACGCCGTCGAGTTTCTCGCCGTGGCTTCGCCCGCCTGAAGATCCTCGCTCCCGCCTTATGATCCGAGGATGATCGACAAGGTCGTCGCCAGCGCCGACGCCGCCGTGGCGGACGTGTTCGAAGGCGCGACGCTCGTCGTCGGCGGGTTCGGCCTCTGCGGGATCCCCGAGAATCTCATCGAGGCCCTGGTGCGTCGCGGCGTGCGGGCCCTGACCGTCGTTTCGAACAACTGCGGCGTGGATGACTGGGGACTCGGGCGCCTCCTCGCGACGCGGCAGATCCGCAAGATGGTCTCGTCGTACGTCGGCGAAAACGCCGAGTTCGAGCGGCAGTTCCTGACGAAAGAGCTCGAGGTCGAGCTCGTCCCCCAGGGCACGCTGGCGGAACGCATGCGGGCCGGCGGCGCGGGAATTCCCGCGTTTTTCACGCCGACGGGCGTCGGAACGCTGGTCGCCGAGGGGAAGGAGACGCGCGAGATCGACGGACGCGAGTACCTCCTCGAACGGGGGATCGTCGGCGACTTCTCGCTCGTCGCCGCGTGGAAGGGGGACCGCCTCGGCAACCTCGTCTACCGCAAGGCGGCGCGGAACTTCAATCCCATGGCCGCGACGGCCGGAAAGGTCTCCATCGTGGAGGTCGAGGAGCTCGTCGAGGTCGGAGAGCTCGACCCCGAGAGCGTCCACACGCCCGGCGTCTTCGTGAACCGGGTGGTCGTGGCGCCGCGCGAGAAGCGCATCGAGCGGCGCACGGTCAGGAAGGGCTGATGCTCGACCGCGAGGGGATCATCCGGCGCGCCGTCCGCGAGCTGAAAGACGGCTACACGGTCAACCTCGGCATCGGTATGCCGACCCTGATCGCGAACCACATTCCGGAGGGGATCGAGGTGATCCTCCAGTCTGAGAACGGGATCCTGGGCCTCGGTCCGTACCCGACCGAGCGCGAGATCGACCCCGACCTGATCAACGCCGGCAAGGAGACCGTGACGGTGCGGCCGGGAGCTTCGTACTTCTCATCGGCGGAATCCTTCGCGATGATCCGGGGAGGTCACGTCGATCTGTCCATCCTGGGTGCGATGCAGGTGGACCAGGAAGGCTCGATCGCGAACTACATGATCCCGGGGAAGATGGTGAAGGGAATGGGCGGCGCCATGGACCTCGTCGCGGGCGCCCGCCGCCTCGTCGTCACGATGGAGCACACGTCCCGCGCGGGCGAGCCCAAGATCCTGCGTCGCTGCACGCTCCCGCTGACCGGTGTCCGCTGCGTCCAGCGGATCATCACGGACCTCTGCGTCTTCGACGTCGACCCCGAGCGGGGCGAGCTCGTGCTGGTGGAGCTCGCCCCGGAGACGACGGAAGGGGAGGTCCGAGCTCGTACCGAAGCGGCGTTCCGCGCGGCCCCGCAGGTCCGAACCATGGACGCGTGAAGCGTCCCGCCGGGCTCGCCCGCGGCCGGACGCCCGAGGCCTTTCTTTGCCGGGCGGTCCTCTTCGCGGCCGCCGCATGGCTCGCGGGCGCTCTCGCATCCGCCCAGGATCCGTTCGGCGCTTCGGATCCCTTCGAGGGTCAGTTCAAGGCCAAGCCGAATTTCCAGATCCGCTTCCGCGTCCCCCAGAAGGGAGACGAAGTCCGGCTCTACACGAAGAAGCCCGTGCGCTACGAGAAGGACGTTTCATGGGACGGGTCGGACGAGGTCCTGATCGAGTACCAGGACGTCAAAATCCGCGCCGACGCCGCGCACTACGACTTCCCGACGAAGACGGCGACGCTCGATGGCCACGTCGTCATCGACCAGGGGCCGACGCGCCTCGCGGGAGACCACGCGACATTCTCGCTCGAGGCGAAGACCGGGACGATCGACAACGCGACGGCCGATCTCGCGCCCACGTACCACGTCATCGCCAAATCGATCGAGAAGATCGGCGAGGCGACCTACCGCATCCGCGATGGGGTCTTCACCGCCTGCGACGTGCCGAAGCCGGACTGGTCCTTCCGCATGTCCGAGGCGGTCGTGACGCTCGACGACTACGCGCGGATGAAGAACGTCTCCTTCCGCGCGCGTTCGCTGCCCCTTCTCTACTCGCCCTATCTGGTGTGGCCGACCAAGGAAGACCGCGCGACGGGCTTCCTCGTGCCTGGTCTCGGCTTCAGCTCCGGGCGAGGGGCCTACGTCGGCCTGACGCACTACTGGGTCAGCGGGCGGTCGACGGACCTGACCTCGAATCTCGACCTCTACTCGCGGGGAACCATCGGGCTCGGCGAGGAGCTCCGCTGGACGCCGACCCCCGAGTCCGCCGGCGTGTTTCAGGGGTACGTGGTCCGCGACACCGACGCGACGGTCTGCGTGTCGATCTTCGACAACCCCGTCGGCGGGGAGGGCGCCTGCACGCTCCCGAACGGTGGGCCGGGCATCTTCGTCCGGAAGACCCTCACACGCTGGAAAGTCCGTCTCGATCACGTCGCGGACGACCTGCCGTTCGGCTTCCGAGGCGTCGTGGCGATCCGCGACTACTCCGACGACCAGTACCTTCAGGATTTCGAGCGGTCGTTCGCGCTGACGTCCGCGCGCCAGATCCTGTCCCGGGCGTTCCTGACGAAGAACTTCGGCGACGACTCGATCAACCTTCGGTTCGAGCGAAGCGAGACGTTCTTCGGAACGCGTGTGACGCAGGAGCGTCTGCCGAGCCTCGAGTACTCCCGCCGCACGTCGCCCGTCGGAAACACGCCCCTGTTCTTCTCGGCGGAGTCCTCACTCTCCTGGCTCTACATGGATCGCGGTCCGAACCTCCCGCGAGGCGACTACGCGCGTGCCGACGTCCATCCGGTTCTCTCGCTACCCTGGAAGCGGATCCCCTGGCTCTCGGCAACGGCGAAAGTGGGAGGCCGCTTCACGGAGTACACGGACTCGACGGATTCCGCGCAGACGGTCTTCACGGGGCATTCCCTCAGCCGCGAATACGGCGAGGCCGGCCTCTCCATCGTCGGGCCATCGTTCTCGCGCATCTACGACGCGGCGATCGGCCCGTTCGCGAAGTTCAAGCACATCATCGAGCCCCGGGTCGAGTACTCCTACGTCTCCGACGTCGCCGACCCGGAGCGCATTCCCGAGTACGACGAGGTGGACCTCCAGCTCGGGCAGAACCAGGTGCGATACGCGCTCGTCAACCGGCTCCTCGCGCGGCCGGCCGACCCGAAGGCGGGCGGCGCGGTGGAGATCGCCTCCCTCGAGATCGGGCAGACCCGGGCGTTCACGCTGCCGCAGAACCTGCTCTCGAGCGCGACGACGTTTCAGACCACGGTGTCGAAGAAGGGACCCGTGGAGGCGACGCTGCGGCTCGTCCCCGACGCCGGCTTTCACCTGGACGGGAGACTGTCCTACGACACCGAGGCCTCGCAGGTGACCGGCACCTCGCTCTCCGCGTCCTGGAGCCACAAGCTGTCGTTCGTGAACGCGACCTGGTTCGCGAGCCGACCCATCCTCGCCGCACCGCTTCCCCCGGGAAGCCCCTCTCCCGGTTCCGACCAGTTTCGCGTCTCCGCGGGCGCCGATCTCTCGAAGGCGTTCCGCGTCGAGACGCAGCTGAACTACGACGCCCGCCAGAAGCTCCTGCTCGAGGACCGTTCGCTCGTCACCTACCGAGGCTCGTGTTTCACGGTGTTCGTCGAGCTCCGGCAGCTGCGTCTTCCTCCGTCTCCCCGCCGGGACCTCCGGATCGTGGTCAACCTGAAGGACATCGGAACGCTGTTCGACATCCACCAGTCCGTGGATCGCATCTTCGGGCCTTGAATCGCGCGGCGGCCGTCTTCGTTATGATCGCCCCCCAATGAAAGGACTGATCCTGTCGGGAGGCAAGGGCACCCGTCTGCGCCCCCTGACCTATACGCGCGCCAAGCAGCTCGTTCCGGTCGCGAACAAGCCCGTCCTGTTCTACGGGGTCGAGGCGATCGTCGCCGCCGGGATCCGGGAGATCGGCGTGGTGGTCGGCGACACGCGGGACGAGATCCAGGCCGCGCTCGGCGACGGCTCCCGGTTCGGGGCGAAGTTCACGTACATCGAGCAGGACGCCCCCCGGGGACTCGCCCACGCCGTCCTGATCTCGGAGTCCTTCCTCCGGGGAGAGCCCTTCGTCATGTACCTCGGCGACAACTTGATCGCCGACGGCATCTCGAGCCTCGTGGCGGAATACCAGCGGATCGGTTGCAACTCCCAGATCCTTCTCGCCCGGGTGCCGAACCCGGAGCAATTCGGCGTGGCGGAGCTCGACGACGGGCGCGTCTTCCGTCTGACGGAGAAGCCGAAGGAGCCGAAGTCCGACCTCGCGCTCGTCGGCGTCTACATGTTCGACGACACGATCTGGGAAGCCGTGAAGGCGATCCGTCCGAGCCCGCGCAACGAGCTCGAGATCACCGACGCCATCCAGTGGCTGATCGACCACGGCAAGTCCGTCCACCCGCACCTCGTTTCGGGATGGTGGAAGGACACCGGGAAGATCGAAGACATGCTCGAGGCAAACCGAATCATCCTCGACACGTTCGAGCGCGGCGGGCTCGACGGAATCGATTCCGGCTGCCGCATCGAGGGAAAGGTCGTCGTCGAAGAGGGCGCGCGCCTCGTTCGGAGCATCGTTCGCGGCCCGGCCATCATCGGCGCCGGCTCCGAGATCCGGGACGCCTTCGTGGGTCCCTACACGGCGATCGGGCCGGACTGCGTCGTCGAGGGCTGCGAGATCGAGAACTCCATCGTCCTTCGGGGCTCGAAGCTCGAACGGATCCCTGGACGGATCGCGGACTCGCTCATCGGAACCAACGTGCGCATCCACCCCGGCGCGGAGCGGCCGAGGGTGCATCGCTTCCTGATCGGCGACAACTCGGAGATCGGAATCGTATGAAGGTTCTCGTCACGGGCGGCAGCGGATTCATCGGCTCGAACTTCATTCGGCAGATTCTGGAATCGCGGGGAGACGGCGTCTCCGTCGTCAACCTCGACAAGCTCACCTACGCTGCGAATCCCGCGAACCTCGCGGACGTCGAGCACCTTCCCAACTACAGATTCGTTCGCGGAGACATCGCGGATCCCGACGTGGTCCGCGTCGCGATGGAGGGGTGCACGGACGTCGTCAATTTCGCGGCGGAGACGCACGTGGACCGCTCGCTCCTCGGCGACGCCTCCTTCATCGAGACGGACGTGCGCGGCGTCTTCGTGCTTCTCGAAGAGGCGAAGCGGCGAGGCGTCCGGCGCTTCATTCAGATCTCGACGGACGAGGTCTACGGCTCGATCGCGGAGGGCTCCTTCACCGAGGAGTCCGCGCTCAATCCGCGCAATCCGTACTCGGCGTCGAAGGCCGGTGGCGACCGGCTCGCGTACTCCTACTGGGCCTCGTACGACCTCCCGGTCCTGATCACGCGCGCGTCCAACAACTACGGCCCGTACCAGTACCCGGAGAAGCTGATCCCGCTCTTCGTGACGAACGCCATCGACGACCGGGAGCTCCCGCTCTATGGCGACGGCCGCAACATCCGCGACTGGCTTTACGTCCGGGACCACGCCGCGGCGATCGACTTCCTGCTCGACGCCGGGCAGCCGGGCGAGGTCTACAACGTCGCCGGAGGCAACGAGGCGGAGAACATCGAGATCACGAAACAGGTCCTGCGGGAGCTCGGCAAGCCCGAGTCGCTCATCCGGTTCGTCAACGACCGGCCGGGACACGACCGCCGGTACTCGCTCGACGCGTCGAAGCTCGCCCGGCTGGGTTTTCGAAGCTCCACCCCCTTCGCTCGGGGGCTCTCGGAAACCGTGGCGTGGTATCGCGACCGGGAAGACTGGTGGCGCCCCGTGAAGGAAAAGGATGCCGCCTACCGGGAGTACTACCGCACCCAGTACGAGCAGCGCCTCGCGACGTCGTCCGCGACGGCGAAAGAGCCGGCGACGCGGAGATAAGCAATCTGAGCTCGGCGCCCGCGGCGGCCCCAGTCTCCGAGGCGTTGCCCTCGCGGCAGCCTTCGCTCGCCACGCCGCGCCGGGTCCTCGTCACGGGCGCCGGCGGGATGCTCGCCTTCGACCTCTCCCCGGCGCTGGCCCGCGCCGGTTACGAGGTCTTCGCCCGACCCCGATCGGATCTCGACGTAAGGGATCCGGCGGCCGTGGGGCGGGCATTCCGGGAGACGCGCCCCGAGGCCGTCGTGAACTGCGCCGCCTTCACGCGCGTCGACGCCTGCGAGACCGACCCGCGCGCCGAGGAGGTCAACGCTCTCGGCCCGGCGAACCTGGCCCGGGAGTGCGCGATCCACGGCGCTTCGCTGATCCAGGTTTCGACCGATTTCGTGTTCGACGGGGCAAAGGAAACGCCGTACACGGAGGACGACGAGCCCCGGCCCCTTTCCGAGTACGGGCGGACGAAGAGGCGCGGGGAGGAGGCGGCGCTCTCGCTTCCGAACGCTCTCGTCGTGCGGAGCTCATGGCTTTTCGGCCGCGGCGGATGGAACTTCGTCGAGGCGATTCTGAAGCAGGTGGACCAGGGTCGATCCAAGCTCGAGGTCGTCCGCGACCAGCGCGGCCGCCCCACCGCCACCCCGGACCTCGCGGAGGCGATCGTGGCGCTGCTGCATTCGGGCGCGACGGGCGTGTTCCACTTCGCCAACCGGGGAGAGACGACCTGGCTCGAGTTCGCGCGCGAGATCCTCTCCCTCGCGGGCCGCGAGGACGTCACGGTCCGGCCGATCGATTCGGAGACCCTCGCGCGGCCCGCGAAGCGCCCGGCCTATTCCGCTCTCGACACGACGCTCTACGAGAAGCGCACGGCGCTTCCGATCCGGTCGTGGCAGGACGCCCTCGCCGAATATCTCGCGCTTCGCTCGCGGCCGGAGGCGTGAGGTGACGTCCCCCGACGGGAAGCGCAAGGCGGTCCACGCCGGGATGGGCCTCTTCGCTCTCACGCTGCGCTTTCTCGACGGGAGGGGCGCCGCCTTCCTGGCTCTCTCCGCGCTCCTCTTCAATCTGTTCGCGATGCCCCGCATCGGGCGCGGGATCTACCGCGACCGCTCGGGCGCGCGCGACGCGGGGATCGTCTCGTACGCTGCCGTGGTCCTTCTTCTCGTCCTGCTCTTTCGCCGGCATCTCGAAATTGCGGCGGCGGTCTGGGCGATGCTGGCGATCGGCGATCCCGCGGCGGCGATCGCCGGGCGCGCTTTTCCCGGGCGGGGGCTTCCGTGGAACCGGCGGAAGAGCTGGAGCGGCGTCCTCGCGAACTTCGCCGGGGGCGGCATCGCGGCTCTCTTCGCCTTCCGGTTCGTCGCGGGGGCTCTCCCGATGGGTGCGGCCGGGGCGATCGTCGCCGGCGCCGCGGCGTTCGCGTTCGCCGAGTCCCTCTCGACCGGCGTCGAGGACAACCTCGTGGCGCCGGTCGCCGGCGCGCTCGTCCTGTGGGGCCTCCTCGCCGTCGGACCGGGCGCATGGGCGGACCTTGCGGGCTCCCGGGACTTCCTCCGGGCCGTCGTCGTGGCTCTCGGCGTGAATCTGGCCGTGGCGCTTCTCCTCGGAGGGCTCGGGGTCGTCTCCCGCTCCGGTGTCGTCGCGGGCTTCGTCTTCGGGACGCTGATCCTGGCGCTCGGCGGATGGCGGCCTTATGCGATTCTCTGGGCGTTCTTCCTGCTCGGCACCGCGGCGACCCGGCTCGGCTACCGGGCCAAGGCCGCGCGGGGCGTCGCGCAGGCGGACGGAGGCCGGCGCGGAGCCCGGCATGTCGCGGCCAACTGCGGCGTCGCGGCGGCGATCCTCGCGGTGGCGGCTCCCCGGATGCCCTCCGTTCCGGACGCCGTGCTCGCGGCGGTGACGGCGAGCTTCGCCGCCGCGCTCGCGGACACTCTCGGCACCGAGGTCGGTTCGCTCCTCGGACGCCGGCCGGTCTCCCTCGTCTCGTTCGCGCGCGTGCCGGCGGGAACTCCCGGGGCCGTTTCCTGGCCCGGAACGATCGCCGGAGCGGCGGGCGCCGCCGCGCTCGCGGCGATCGCCTGGGGCGTCGGGATGATCCCCGCGGGCCTAATCGTCGTCGTGATCGCCGCAGGAGTCGCCGGTTCGCTCGGCGAGAGCCTCCTCGCCGGCATCGGAGCCCGGCGCGGCTTCCGCCTCGACCACGAGTTCGCGAACGCCCTGAACACGTTCATCGGCGCGGCCGCCGCCGCCGAGATCACCCTGTCGCTCGCGAAGGGCGCACTGTACCTCCCGTTCGAGACGTGACGGACCGACCCTCCTCTTGAAGCGCTACATCCGCCTCTCCCGGCCGTTCACGCTGGTTCCGCCGCTCCTCGGGATCATCTCGGGCGCGGTCTGCGCCTTCGGGTCGGCCCACAACCCCGATCCGTCCCGTCGCGTGACGTGGGCCGTGATTCTCACGGTCGCGGTCGGCTCGATGTGCGCGTCCGCGATGAACGCGGCGTCGAACGTCGTCAACCAGATCGCGGACCTCGAGATCGACCGGACGAACAAGCCGGGTCGGCCGCTCGTCACGGGCGAGATCTCGATTGCCGCCGCATGGCGGGCCGCGATCGCCCTGTACGCGCTCGCGATCCTTCCCGTGTGGATCGTCGTTCCGTACCCCTACAGCCGCCTCGCCGACCGCCTCGCGGCGCCCCTTCATCTGCACGCCGCGTTCTTCATCTACTGCCTGGGCGCGCTCGCGACGCTCGTCTATTCCTTTCCGGCGCTCGGGCGCACGAAGCGCCACTGGCTCGCCGCGAACCTCACGATCGCGATTCCGCGCGGCGGTCTTCTTAAGGTCGCCGGATGGGCATTCATCGCGAGTGTCGCGGCCCTCGAGGCGTGGGCGATCGGCGGGATCTTCGCGCTCTTTCTGCTGGGAGCCGTGTCCACCAAGGACTTCTCGGACATGGCGGGCGACCGCGCGCACGGATGCATCACTCTCCCGATCCGCTTCGGGGTCCGCCGCGCGGTCTGGATGATCGCGCCGTTCTTCGTCCTGCCGTGGCTTCTCATCCCCCTGTTCGCCTGGATACCCCTTCAGGGTGGGTTGCCGCTTCTGACCGGCAACCGCTCCTTGCTGACGGCGCTCGGCCTCGGCCTCGCTCTGTGGGGCGCTTTCGCGGCGCGGCTTCTCGTCCGCGATCCGGACGAGCTCGCGCGCTCCGAGAACCATCCCGCGTGGACGCACATGTATCTTCTGATGATGGCGGCCCAGGTCGGCTTCGCGCTCGCCTACGTCTTCTAGCCGCGCGGAGCCGCGGATCTCTCAAGAATCGTCCAACGGCGTTACAATAGAGGGACATGGAAAAGCTCGCGACGGCGGAGGCCCTTCCGCCGCCTCCCGCCGAACCGGGGTACCGGATTCGGTGGAGCGGCCTCTCTCTGATTTTCGATGAGCGAACCCTGAACGCTCTGGTCCAGCGGCTCGTCGATCGGATCCCGGACCTCCACGATCTGCGCATCGCCGTGACACCGGGCGAGCTCGCGGCGACGGTCGTCGTGCACCGCTTCGGCGTGGCGCTCTCGGCGAAGGCGACACTTTCGCAGATTCGTCTGAAGGACGGATTTCTGGCCTTCGTCCTCGACAAGGTGCAGGCGCTGTCCTTCATCCCGATCCCGGACCACCTTCTCCACTACCTCGTGCAGAAGGCTCCGCCGGGGCTCCTGACCTACTACCCCGAGGACCGGATCATGGTCGTGAACCTGAACGACTGGATGCCGCCCGGCGTGGACTTCTCGCTCGAGCGGACCATCTTCGAGCGCGGACAGCTCACCCTGCAGTTCGCGGGCGGTTCGTGGGACCTCGCGGACTTCCTCCGTTCCTCCGCCGTCGAAGACGACTAGCAGCCCGTGGAAAAAGGGTGTGGGATGGCGTTGAGAGCCCCGCGCCGCCGCAACCCGCAGGGCGGACGGGCTTTTGCTCGGCGTTACGCGGAGAAATGACTCCTCCCACCTCCAGAACGAGAATCCCGTCGAGGCCTCTCGCCGATTGCAAAAGACCGAACGCGACACCCGCATCCATTTTTCCACGGGCTGCTAGGGTTCAGCGCTCCGGGGCGAGCGTTCCGACGAGCAGGGCGCCGTCGGACTCGTAGATGTCCCCGGCGCCGTTCCGGCCGGTTCCCGCGGGCCGGTAGCGCTCGACGCGATCGACCTCCGCGATCGCGCCCGCGCCGTCCAGATCGGAGAACAGGCGGCCGCGTTCGGCGTCCACGTCCCGGTCGATGTGGTGCATCACCTCGCCGGTGTAGCGGCTGACGCCCACGTTCAGGTCGTAGGTCGCGGCGCCGATCCAGAGGGTGGCGGAGGCCTCCGGCGGCCGCGATGCCCTCCAGAGACGCGCGTGATGGCGGCGGCGGGGACTCCCGCCGACCGTCTTCTCGAACGCGAGGTCCTGCGGCCGGTTCCACAGAAACTGGGTGCTCATCGGCGCCGACGCGTAGGGCCGCCCGAAGAGGACGCTGTGAGCGTCCCGGATGCCGGAGCGCCAGCCGATCGGGTCCGCCGCGACCCATCCCGCCCGGCGCATCGCCAGGATGACGTCCGTGCGGGAACCGACGAGCCCGACGTTCAGGGGATCGGACGGGATGCCCTCTTCGGTGAACGTGACGCGCTCCGCGGGCGGCGCCAGGAGACGGCTCGCCGGCAGCCGCCAGGCCGCAGGCAGCAGCACGTAGGCGAGGAGGGCGTAGGAAGGGAGAAGCAGGAACGCGAACGCGACCCCGCGGACGAGAGTCCGGCGGAGGCGCCCCGCGCCCTTCGAGACGATGGCGAGATCCATGGGTTGAGTGAAAGGAAGTTTAGCCGCATTTCCGTGAATCGGGGGTGAACCGCGGCGATTTTCGGCCGGCACTAGAATTCCCCCGAACCGAGGAGGTCCGATGCGAACCCTTTCCATCTGTCTCGCGGCGTGTCTCACCGCGGCGGCGGCGCTCGCCCAGTCGGGCGATGTCGCTCCCAACGAGAACCTAGTGGCCGAGGGGATCCCGAAGATCCCGGCGTCCATCGCGGAGGCCGTCCGGCCCTACGCCGAGAGCCGCACCGCATCCTTTTCGAGCTGGGATCCCGAGCGCCGGGAGATGCTCATTACGACGCGCTTCGGCGACACCCCGCAGATCCATCTCCTCCGGCTGCCGGGAGGAGCCCGGCGGCAGCTGACGTTCTTCCCGGATCGCGTCGGCGGCGCCTCCTATCCGCCCAGGCCGCGCGGATTCTTCATCTTCTCGAAGGACGTCGGGGGCGGTGAGTTCTACCAGACGTACCGCTACGACCTCGCGACCGGAGCCGTGACGCTGCTGACGGACGGCAAGTCGCGCAACGGAGGCAGTCTGTGGTCCTGGCAGGGCGACCGCATCGCGTATACGTCGACGCGCCGCAACGGCCAGGACTCCGACCTCTACGTGCAGGACCCGGGCAAGCCCGATTCCGATCGCCGGTTCGCCGAAGTCGCCGGAGGAGGATGGAGCCCGCTCGACTGGTCGCCCGACGGGCGGAAGATCCTCGTCATCGAGGGCATCTCGGTCAACGAGTCGTACCTCTGGCTCTTCGATCCCGCGACGGGGGAGAAGACGGCCGTGACGCCGCGCGGCGCCGCCGGCGCGGAGAAAGTCGCCTGGGGCGACGGGCTGTTCGCCCCGGACGGCAAGTCGATCTACGCGACGACCGACAAAGGATCGGAATTCCAGCGGCTCGTCTCGATCGACCTCGCTTCGGGAAAGACGACGGACCTCACGGCGCGGATCCCCTGGGACGTCGAGAGGTTCGACCTCTCGCGCGACGGCAAGCGGCTCGCCTACGTCACCAACGAAGATGGCGCGAGCGTGTTGCGCGTGCTCGACACCGCGTCCCGCCGGGAAACGAAGGTTCCCTTGCCGGCGCTGGGAACGATCGGGAACACGAAGTGGCACGAGAATGGACGCGATCTGGCTTTCACGTTCTCGGGTGCCCGCTCGCCCGCCGACGTCTATTCGTGGGACGCCTCGACGGGCAAGGTCGAACGCTGGACGGAGAGCGAGACGGGCGGTTTGAATGCCGCGAGCTTCCGCGAGGCGGAGCTCGTCCGGTGGAAGAGCTTCGACGGCAAGACGATCTCCGGATTCCTGTACCGGCCTTCGGACCGGTTCACGGGAAAGCGCCCCGTCATCGTGAACATCCACGGAGGCCCGGAAGGGCAGTCCCGCCCCGGCTTCATGGGGCGCACGAACTACTACTTGAACGAGCTCGGCGTGGCGGTCATCTTCCCGAACGTCCGGGGGTCGGTCGGCTTCGGGAAGTCTTTCTCGAAGCTCGACAACGGCGTCCTGCGGGAAGACTCGGTCAAGGACATCGGCGCACTGCTCGACTGGATCGGAACGCGCCCCGACCTCGACGCCGGCCGCGTCATGATCACCGGGGGCAGCTACGGCGGCTACATGACGCTCGCGTCCGCCGTGGCGTTCAACGACCGCATCCGCTGCTCGCTCGACGTCGTCGGGATCTCGAACTTCGTCACGTTCCTGGAGAAGACCGAGTCCTACCGGAGGGATCTGCGGCGGGTCGAGTACGGTGACGAGCGCGACCCGAAGATGCGGGAGTTCCTGTTGAAGATCTCTCCGCTGGGGGGAGCCTCGAAGATCACCAGACCGATCTTCATCGTCCAGGGAGCCAACGACCCGCGTGTGCCGCGACCCGAATCCGAGCAGATGGCCGCAACGGTCCGGAAGAACGGCTCGCCGGTCTGGTATCTCCTCGGCAAGGACGAGGGCCACGGCTTCTCCAAGAAGCGCAACCAGGACTTCCAGTTCTACGCGACGGTGTCGTTCATCCAGGAAAATTTGCTCAAGTAGCGAGAAGAGAGTCGGAGATCTGAAACACGGCGCCTTGCGGCGCCGTGTTTCTATCCGGCCATTTGTCGGCGATCGGGTGATCGGGCCATCGGGTCATCGGGCCATCTGGGAATGCGGCTCGCGAGCTGCCGCGAGACGACAGTCCGTGCCCTTCCCCTCTCGATCGAGCCGCAGCAGGGCTCGATCACCACCCCCTCACCCCGGCCTTCTCCCCCCGATCCGCGGGTGGAGAGGGGGAATCACTTTCGCGACGCTCCAACATCCGCTCGCAGCGTGAGGAGTCTCCCGACGAAGGAGGGAGGAGCCTCACGCGGCAGACCCCTCGCTCCGCGGAGGCGACGTCAGAAGACGCCGGGCCAGTGGGGCCGCTGCGTCCGGATGACCTCGTCGAGGACGCTTCGCGCGACCGCGCTCGCCTCGCCCGGCTCCGGCTCGGCCGGCGGATCTCCGAGGAGCGACTCCAGGCACGCCGCGGCGTCCGCCGCGATGGCCTCGAGCGTGTAGCCCCCTTCGAGGGCGAGCACGACGCGGCCGGCGGCGAGATCCCGCAGGCGCTCGGTCATCCTCGCGTACCCGCCCGGTGAAAGGAGCTGGCTTCCGAGGAGATCTCCCCGGGCGGCGTCGAAGCCCGCGCTGACGATCGTGACGTCCGGCTGGAACCGCCGCGCGGCGGGCAGGAACACCCCGTCGAAGGCGGCGAGATGGTCGGCGTCGCCGCGGCCGGCCGGCCAGGGGACGTTGATCGTGCGCCCGGCGGCGGCCGGCCCTCCCGTCTCTTCGATCGCCCCGGTGCCGGGGTAGAGCGGGGCCTGGTGCGTGGAGACGTACAGCACCGACGGGTCGTCCCAGAAGGAATTCTGCGTGCCGTTCCCGTGGTGCAGGTCCCAGTCGACGATCAGGATGCGCTCGGCGCCGTTCTCCTGCGCGGCGCGCGCCGCGATCGCGACGTTGTTGAAGAGGCAGAAGCCCATCGCCCGGTCCGATTCGGCGTGGTGGCCGGGCGGTCTCACGAGCGCGAGGCCGGACGAGAGAGTTCCGGCGACGACGCCGCGGACGAGATCCACCAGGCCTCCCGCCGCGAGGCGCGCGGCCTCCGCCGACGCGGCGCTGGCGTACGTGTCCGGATCGAGCTGGGTGAAGGCGCGGCGGGCGGTGGCGTCCACGGTGTCGACGTGCGCGCGGGTGTGGATCGCGAGCAGCTCGGCGTCCTGCGCCTCTCGCGCGGGCACGCGGAGGCAGCGCTCCGTCAATCCCAGGGCGCCGAGGTGCGATTCGATCGCGGCGAGCCGCTCGGGCCTCTCCGGGTGGGGGACCGGGGCGGCGTGAAGGCGGAACCGCTCGTCGAAGACGATCCCGACGCGCGGCGCGGTCAGGGGAACTCCGACCGCAGCCCGCGGGCGATCTCCGGGCTGCGCGCGCAGGTGCGGTCGCGTTCGAGGCACTCCCGCACGTTCGAGCCGCATCCGCACGTGCATGGTTCGGTCGAGAGCTTCGCGAGATAGGCGGCGCGGCGCGCCTCCGGGATGCCCTCGCCCGAGAGCAGCGCCGCCCGGTCGGGAGCGAGGAGGGGTCGGTCGGGCGGGTCGGGCCGGTCGGGCCGGTCCTGCACCGGGCCACCGGGGCGCCGTTGCCGGGACGCGCCGCCCGGAGGCACGGGCGGCGCCGGGCGGGTCCACGCGCGGAGCGCCCAGAGCCCGCCTCCGAAGACTGCCCCGTAGGCGAGCACGAGGAGGACGGCCGGACCCGGGCGGCGGCCGCGCGGCGGCGCGCCGGCCGCCTCGCCCGGCGCAACGACCCGGAGCGGCCGGATCTCGTCAGCCATGGAGCGCCGCGGCGAGCTCGGCGGGGTCGGCGGTGGGCGCCTTGCAGGCGAAGTCCTCGCAGACCCAGGCGCGGGCGGCGCCGTTTTCGGGAGAGCGGCCTTCGACGAGCGGCGAGACCCCTTCGAGGCTTCCCGCCGCGTCGGCGTGCGCCACCACCCGGTTCAAAGCCGGACTGGCGAAGACGGCGTCGCGGAGCGCCTCGAAGTCGCGGCGGCCCTTCTCGCCTGCGATCACGACCTCCCGCGAGCCGCTCCGAGCCCAGTCGAGAGCGCAGAGGAGCCGGGGAACCCCGGAGGACGCGCGCTGGAGATACGCCGAGAACGTCGAGAACAAACCCTCGGCGCCGTCGCGGTACGCCGCGTCGCCCGTGAACGCGTGGAGACGCAGAAGATTCATCGCGGCGACCGAGTTCGACGAGGGCGTCGCCGCGTCGAGGATCTCGCGCGGCCGGAAAATGAGGCCGTCGTGCTCGGTGGTCGAGAGCGCGTACCCGCCTCGGGTGTCCGCGAACCGCGCCTCGAAATCCCGCTGGAGGCCGACGGCTTCGCGGAAGTAGCGCGCTTCGAACGTGGCCTCGTAGAGATCCAGCAGCGCCTCGATGAGATACGCGTAATCCGAGGCGAAGCCGGGAATCCCCGCTTCGCCGCCGCGCTCGCGGTGGAGGAGCTCGCCGCCGCGCCGGCAGCGGGAGAGGATGCGGTCGGCGGCCCGGCGGGCGGCCGCTTCGTATCGGGGCTCGCGCAAAAGCCGGCCCGCCAGGGCGAAGGCGGAGATCGCGAGCGAGGTCCAGTCCGTCAGGAGCTTGTCGTCCGTGGCGGGAGCGACGCGCCGCCGGCGGACCTCGTAGAGGACGTCCCGGGCGGCGGCGAGCGTCGCGGCGATTTCCTCCGCGGACTTTCCGGTCTCGCGCGCGATGTCGGTGAGCCCGCGCACCACGGAGAAAACCGTCCGGCCCCCCTCGAAGTTGCCCGCTTTCGTGACCCCGAATCGCGCCGAGACGACGGCCGCGGTGTCCCGTCCGAGTGCCTCCTCGAGCTCGGCCGGCGTCCAGGAGTAGAAGGTCCCTTCTTCTCCGCCGGAGTCGGCGTCCTGGGCGGCGAAGAACCCTCCCTCCTCCGGAGTCATCTCGCGGAGGAGATAGTCGAGGGTCTCCCGCGCGACGCGGTCGTATCCGGGGTCCGCGAAGGCGCGGCCCGCGAGCAGGTAGACGCGCGCCAGCATGGCGTTGTCGTACAGCATCTTTTCGAAATGCGGGATCAGCCACCGCCCGTCCACGGAGTACCGGTGGAATCCCCCGCCCACGTGGTCGTACAGGCCGCCTTCCGCCATCTTCGTGAGCGTCGTCTCGGCCATGGCGCGGGCCTCCGGATCGCCGGTGCGCGCAAATCGCCGGATGAGGAGCTCCAGCCGCATCGCCGGGGGGAACTTCGGCGCGCCGCCGAAGCCGCCGTGCGCGGCGTCGAACTGCCGGACCATGTCCTTCATCGCGACGTCGAGGACCTCGGGGCCCGCCGTGCCCGCGGCCGGAGCGCCCGCCGCCGCGTCGGAAAGATGCGCGAAGAGCTCGGCCGCCGAGGTCTCCATGTCCTGCCGCCGCGTCGTCCAGGCGTTTGCGACCGACGAGAGCAGCGACAGGAACCCGGGCCGGCCCCACCGGTCGTCGGGAGGAAAGTAGGTGCCGCCGTAGAAGGGCCGGCGATCGGGGGTCAGGAAGACGGACAGCGGCCATCCGCCGGATCCCGTCATCGTCTGGACGGCGCTCATGTAGATGTCGTCCACGTCGGGGCGCTCTTCCCGATCCACCTTGATCGCGACGAAATCGCGGTTTAAGGCCTCGGCGATCCGTTCGCTCTCGAACGACTCCCGCTCCATGACGTGGCACCAGTGGCAGGTCGCGTAGCCGATCGAGAGGAAGATCGGCTTCCCCTCCGCCCGCGAGCGCGCGAAGGCCTCCTCCCCCCAGGGGTACCAGTCGACCGGGTTGTCCTTGTGCTGGAGGAGGTACGGGCTGTGTTCGTCGGCGAGGCGGTTCACCATGGCGAGACGATAACGCCAGCCGGGGAGACGGGATTCCGGAAGCGGGGCGAGAAGAGGCGGAGGGCTACTTGCGCTCGGCGGTGATCGTGACGTCGTTGTCCCGATCGTGGACGGAGACGACGTCGCCGGGGCCGAGCTCGTCGAGCTTCTTTAAGATGTCGTGGGGCGTGATGCGGGACTCGGCCGAGAATCCCTCGACGAGCGAGCGGGGGACCCGGACCCGGACGTTCTTGTCCCATTCGTCGCGGACGACGATCTCGATCGCGGGGCCGTCCGCCATCACCTCGATCTTGTTGTGGTCGCGCTCGATGATGCCGGGCTTGCCCGGTGCGCTTCGTCCGGCGGCCTCCAGGATCTCCCGGGCGTTGACGTGGCTGTCGCCGAAATCGGCGCGCATGTTGCCGCCGATGTCGGAGATGGGCGCGAGCGACGCGAGCCGGGCGATCGCGCTCATCGGCACGGTGAAGGCGATATGGCGCTTCTGGCCGTCGTCGGTCTTACGGATCTCGACCCGGTAGCCGCGGACCCGGTGAAAATCCCGGGACGGCTGGCGCCAGAAGGAGATCCCCAGCGCCACGAGGATGATGACGGCCAGACCGAGGACGACGGCGCGAACTTCCCTCATGCCCACAGGAACGGATCATGGACCGAAAAGTTCCCCGCCGGGAGGTCTTTTGAGGCCCTTGTGATATTTTTCACAAAGGGAAACATGCGTTCCCAGAGGGATTTGCGACAGATGCCCCATTTCATTACGGACACGTGCATCGGCTGCGGGGTGTGCGAGATCAAATGCCCCACGCACACGATCACGGGCGACAAGAACGAGAAATACGTCATCCATGAGGACCGCTGCATCGACTGCTCGGTTTGCGCGCGGTATTGCCCGGTCTCCTGCATCCAGAACCACCAGGGCTTCCTGGTCGAAAAGGTCAAGCCGCGGGACATCCCCAAGGCGATCGTCGACCGCGACCTCTGCACGGGCTGCGAGTTCTGCATCGACATCTGCCCCTTCGACTGCATCTACCTGATCGAGG
>JBDTOO010000003.1:0-106264 GCA_039933215.1 Acidobacteriota bacterium | reverse complement strand
GCGAGCTCCTCTACGACGAGGGCTTCACCGTCGCGGGCGCCAAGAAGCGGCTCGAAGCGGAGCTCGCGGAGGGCCGCTTCGACGAGAGCCTGGAGGCGGCGCCCCCGCGGACGCAGCCGTCATCGAAGAAGGCCGCGTCGTCCCCGCCGGCGCCTCAGGCACGTGTCTCGGAGTCCGGAGGCTCTTTCCTGTCGGAGTCCGCTTCCGCTTCCGGCGCGCCGAAAGCGTCCTCGAAGGGGGAGTTCCCCGAGCGCCAGCGGGTCTTAAAGGAGCTGAAGGAGATCGCGAAGCTCCTCGACCGGCCCCGCTCGGCGCACTGATCCGCCGCCCTCTCGTTTGACTCGGCAGGGGATCCCTGCTCAAATGCCCGCTCCGGTCGGGACGTGGCGCAGTCTGGTAGCGTACCTGAATGGGGTTCAGGGGGTCCCGGGTTCGAATCCCGGCGTCCCGACCAAACTTCCCCGACGAGGAACGCGCAGAATCAGGGACCGAACGCTCCGGTGTCCGCAAAGCTGGCGAGCGTGCCGGGGCGGCTGCGGTGAGTCCAGATCGCGCCCGTGAAGGTGTCGGTCACCGTCAGCTCGTACTCCACGTCCGTGAGGCCTGCGACGAAGACCCAGAACCGTTCGTTGAACGGCCGTCCATCCACCACTTTCACGACGACTTCGAGATTTCCGCTCGAGAAAAACCAGAAGGCGCCCGCATCGGGACTGAGGGGAACCGCGTAGCCCGTTCCGGGCGCCGGCGGGTTCGCGGCCGTTCGGAAGGCGACGGCCGCGCGAAATCTGTCGCCGGCCAGGCAGAGAGTCGTGGAGTCGGGAAGGCAACTACCGCTCGTCTGAATCGTCAGGCGCCCGATCCCCCGGTTCCCCTCCGTCAACCACAGGTTGCGATCCGCGCCGGCAACGATCTTTCCGAGATCTCTGCCATCGAGTGTCAAGGCCCTGGAGATGACCCCGGCCGGAGTGATGCGGCCGATACTGCTTTCAGGCAGGCCAGGGAGCGCCAGGTTCGCCGTGAACCAGACGTTTCCGTCGGGACCGGCGGCGATACCGGTGGGGAGATCCGGGTATGGAACGGTGGAGATCACTCCCGCCATCGTGATGCGGCCGACCACACCGCTCAGGTCGCGGTTTCCGCCCGTGAACCAGATGTTTCCGTCGGGCCCTCGAGCCAGAGAATTCGCGTAGATGGCGGGTGCGGGCAGCGGGAATTCGGTGAACTCCCCGGAGGGAGTGATCCGGCCGATCCCATCGGCAGCGAACCACACGTTTCCGTCCGGCCCGCCGATGATGTCGAAGGGGAAGCCTTTGAAATCGAGAACGAATTCCGTCAACCGGCCATCCGGAGTGATTCGTCCGATCGCGCTCTGCTCCGTGAACCACATGTTGCCGTCCGGTCCCGCCGCGATCGCATAAGGAGAACTGGATTGATCGGGTAAGAGATACCGCGTCACGACGCCGCCGGGAGTCATTCGCCCCACGGCGGCGAGGTCCGGCGTCCCTAGGAACCGGTGGTGCAACTGTGTGAACCAGAGGTTGCCGTCCGGTCCCCATGCAATCCGGCCGAGATCTCCGGGGGATGCGACGCGAGAAACCTCACCGGCGATGGTGAGCCTGCCGATCGAGCTTCCGCCCAACTCCACGAACCAGAGCGCGCCATCGGGGCCGAGAACGATTTCGGAAGCGCCGTTTGGAACGGGAAACTCGTCGATCCGCTGTCCACGCGCCGAGCCGGGGAAGACAGACAGAAGACCGGCAAGAATCAATGTGGGAAAGACCCTCGACGGCAACATCCATGGATGTCTACGGCCGTGGGCCCATCCGCGTTGCGGGTCGCAGCGCGCGGAATGCGGGAGCGGTCTCCGGCAAAGTGAACGTCCGAAATGGAGCAGACGGCAGCCCGCCCTCCGTACCCGGCACCGCCATTCCGCCCCGCGCAGAACGTTTTCGCGGGTCATAAAATCGTGCTTCCCCCCGGAAAACCCTTCCGATAGTCTTCCCAAAACTTTTCCGCGGAAGGACAATCATGGCGTCGTCCACCTGGGTTCCCCGGGCTCCTGGCGCTGGCTCGATTCTCCGTCGGCTCACGGAGACGGAGCGGAACTGGCTGTTTTCGGCCCTTCTCGTCGCCGCGAGCGTCATCGTCTGCGCCGTGATCCACCAGTTCGAGATCCGCGCGGGCCGCTGGAGTCCCGAGGCTCGCGCGATCGTGGACCCGGGGCGGTCGGCGATGAGCTTCGTCGGGATTCCGCATTTCCTGATCGCGTTTCTCTTCACGGCTTACTCGCGCCGGATGCGATCCGGCCGCGCGTGGGCGCGCTTCGCCGTTCTCGCGGCCGCGGGCGGCGTTCTCTGTCTGGGCTTCCGGCACGTGGACTTCGCGGCTCCGGCGCTCGCCGAGCTGCTCCTGTTCTCCTACTTCTTCATCCACGAGTGCCGCGACGAGGTCTTTTTCTACTACGCCAACGGCGACGGGTCCGCGTCGGAGCGCGGGACCGCGGCGGAATGGGTTCTCGTGCGCCTTCCTCTCCTCCTGGTCTCGGCGGTGGTGGCCGCGCTCGCGCTGGGCGTCGGGTTGTTCGGCCTCGGCGGCGAGTGGGTGCAGGCCGAGGCGGCGGCGTTGCCCGATCTTCTCCGAGGCGTCCTGGGGATCGCGCCGGCCGTGGGGGTCGTCTTCGCCGTTCTCGCCCTTCGGCGGCGCTGGCGGTCGGCGGACCTCGGCTCGATCGCCGCCTTCCTGCGTGCGCACGTCCCGATCGTGCGCGTCTTCGTGGCGAGCTTCGTGCTCATCGCCGTGGGCCTCGCTCTCGGTCTTCGCTCGCACACGATCATCCTGCTGCACGTGTCTGCCTGGTACGTCTTCAGCGTCCGCCAGCTCCGCAAGCGCCCCGCCCCCGCGCCGTCTCCCGCGCGCGGCAGCTGGTCCTGGATCCGAGGCACTCCATCCGGGTTCACCTTCCTGCATGCCGGTCTCGTGATTCTCATGGTGGCGGCCGCGGGCGTCTGGACCTACGGCTTCCGGCAGGACCCGCGTCTTCTGGGATTCAAGGTCTTCCTCGACTCGAAGAGCTTCGCGTACTGGACGATTGTCCACGTCTCGGTCTCGTTCACGTCCCGTTAGCGAGCCAGGTGCGGGCGCGGCGATCACGCGTTCTAGTCCGGGCGGGGGGGAGAACGCACCGCGAGCGATTCGAGGGCGAGCCATCGCGCCGGGGCCGTGAAAGGCGGGGGCGCTGCCTCGAGTCGCTCCCAGCGAATCTCGCAGGGCTGCCCGGGAAGGGGAACGGCCTCGAAGGAACCAGCCCCGGCCGCCATCTCGCGGGCGGTGGTCTCACACGTCGCGGTCATTCCGCCGCGGACCGCGCCCTCCTCGGAAACAATTCTGGTTCCGATCCGGATCCTCCGCGCCTGAGGTGACGGCTCGACGACGAGAGTCCCGGATCCCGTCAGCCAGCGCCGGTGGAGGATCTGCTTGTCGGCGCCGCGCTCGGTCCCCGCCCACCCGCCGACGAATCGAAACAGGGCGTCGCCGGAACGCCCGGGCAGGGCCGACAGCGAGGCGACACGATACTCCCGGTGGCCCGTCACGTCGGGTCCTTGCGTGGCCAGGGCCCATCGGTAGCCGAGCGCCGGGTCGTAGAGCCCCGCCGTCAGCGTGTACGAGCCCGCGGGGAGCGGCGGCCCGAGCGCCGATTGGAAGAGGTCGATCTCGACCTTCCGCGTGACGCCCACCTTCCACTCGCCCGGCAGGTCGTGGTCGAAAGTCCGGAGCACGTGGTTGGGGCGATCGATCAGATGGACGAATACGGTCGGGCGCATGCCCGGCTTCCGGAGCGGCTCCAGGGCAGTCCACGAGAGTGTCAGCGGCACGCTCTCGGGATAGCCGAGCCGGATGCTCGTCGAGGATGCGACGAGGCGGGCTGCTGGCGGCTCGTCGCGCCGGCAACCGGAGATTGCCAACGCGAGAGAGACGGCCAGGACTCCCGCCGCAAGGCGGGAAGCGCGGGGGTCGGGCCTCGATGTGATCGTCATTTTCTTGAAGGACTGGCGAATCGTCGCCGATTTGCCGGGCATTCTAGCCTTGCGGGTCGATCGCCGCCAGGCTGTGTCCCACGCATGCATCCCGGCATCCCTTCGTGTACGGAGCGGGAAAGCCGGACGTCCCGCATGGATCCGATTCACCTTGCCCTCCGTATTCCGAGGGAAGCGCAATACCGCGTTTCAGGAGGTCTTCCGATGAAACGAATCATGGCTCTGTCCCTGGTGGTGGTCTTCGCCCTGAGCGCGGTCGCGCTCGCCGAGCACGACAAGATGGGCGGCAAGAAGATGTCCGGCAAGATCACGAAGGTCGACGCCGACCAGAAGATGATGATGGTCAGCGACAAGTCCGGCAAGGAGTGGACGGTCTACTGGAACGCCGATACCAAGGTCGAGGGCGGTGCTCCTTCCGAGGGCGCGATGGTGTGGTTCACCGCGATGGAGAAGGACGGCAAGATGTGGGCGACATGGGTCAAGACGGGAGAGATGAAGAAGATGTGAACGGAGGGGACGCTCGTCCCCTCCTGAAACACGAGGGCGGGCCGCGATGGCCCGCCCTGTTCCTTTTCTCGATTCCGCCTCCGGACCGACTATGGGCTTATCCTCTCCCGATGCGTCGGGCGCCGTCTTCGCGTTCTGAACCCACTCAGCCATGGGACGCCGTGCGACCCGTCGCCGTCATGGCACGCCGATCCGCCGTCCTTCTCTGCGTGATCCTCCTCGGCGGAGGACTTGCGGCCGGCGATCAGTTCTACGTAGGGGTCGTGGGGAGCGGCGGCCTCCCGATTCCGGATCCCGGGGTCCAGACGTATCTGCAGACGGGGTATCCCGCCAACCACGACGGCGCGGTCAACGAGGCGGGCTTCTGGTGGTCGGAGTCTCCCTGTCCCGGAGCCGTGAAGCTCAAGTTCTTCCGGCCGTCGGGGGGCCGATACATCTTCCTGGGGCAGAGAGGCCCGTTCGACGTGACCGTCGGACAGGAGACCGTCTCGCTCGATCCGCCAATGCGGCTTCGGAAAGGAGACCTGATCGCGCTCACGAAGCTCACCGAGTGCGGCAGTCCTGTCACCGCCGGCCAGGCGGCTCCGGCGGGAGTGACTCCGCCGCCTCTCCCGCCGTACTTTCGGGTCGACGGCGACGTCGTCACGGACATCGTCCCGTCGATTCCGGTGCCCGTCACCGGCCCGGCGGTCTATGTCCATGCCGAGGACCGGGGGCTTGCGCTGCTTCACGGACGATTCGTTGTCTTTCTGAGCGCGACGAACCCTCGCACCAACGGCACGACTTCGGGCTACGCGGTCCCGCTGGGAGACCGGGCCGGCTACTTCAGCCTCCCGGACTTCACGGAGGACCCCTCGTTCCCCGAGATCGTCGTCAAGATGGTGGACGCGACCGGATCGCCGTCGCTCGGCGGAGGATTCTGGTTCTTCCACGCGCCGCTCACGGACGTCGACTATCTGATCAGCGTCGTCGACACGCAGCACAGCGCGGTGCGCACCTACACGAGCTCGAGCGGCACGCCCGGGCTGTTGTGCGGGGGCGTCGACACGGGGATTCCGGGGCCCTGAGCTAGGCCTTCGCTTTTCGCCGCGGACGCTGCTTGGCGGAGATCGATCGGATGATCGTGACGCCCTTGCCTTCCGCTGGCAGGGGCGTCTTCGCGTGCGCGTTCGCGGCGGACATCAACGTGACGACGGCGGGCTCGGATAGCGTCGCCGCGGATTCCAGGCGGATGAAGCGGTTCTGGTTCCCGCTTCCCAGCAGGACCTTCTTCGGGTCCGGCAGCGACGCTCCGTAATAGAAGGAGAGAGCGACGCCCTTGGGCGACACGGCGAGCGAGAAGAGGCAGTCGGACGCGCGCTCGGTGGACGAGTAGCCGATCGCGAGGAACTGGTAGTTGTCGTAGACGAGCTCGTTGGGGGCGGGGAAGCGCCGGCGCATCGCGGCGCGCACCGCTCGCGCGAGCTTCGCGACCGAGGGGTCGTACTTGTCGATGAACCCGGCGAGCTGCGCCGACGGCGACCCCTTCGCCGCCCCGGGGCCAGCCGTCTTTCGGGAACCCGGCGGACGACGTGGCGGCGGCACGGCGGGACGTTACTGCTCTCGGGCAGGAAGCATCCCTCTCGATCCGGCGCCCGGACACTGCCGGTCCGGTCCGGTCCGCGCCCGTGGCGTGTTCGTTGCACCGCGAGCATCCGAGGCGCATGGATCGACCTCGCTCGAAAGGACCAATATGGAAACCACCACCGGCAAGAATCGCGACGGGACGCGGAACAACCCCTCCGAGCCCTCCGGAGGCGCGAAAGAGGCGAAGGATCCGCAGAAAAAATCGGTCGTCACGCCCCAAACGGAGGGTGAACGAGAGCGCTCCGCGGGGGCCGTACTCGGTCCGGACGGGGAACCAGCCGGTCGGCCGTCCGGAGAGGCCTGGTCGGAGATGCCCGGCCGTGTGGGCGAATACGTGAAAGCGGAACCGGTCACGGCGGTTCTCGCGGCTCTCGGATTCGGATTGGTCGTCGGGGCGATCCTGGGAGTGATCCTCGCGAACGACTGATTCGGACTCGGGGATACGGCGAGCGGGACGGAGACCCGGCTCTCCCGTTCCTCGCGGTTACGGAGCGGCCGGCGCGTCGGCGGAATCGAGCCCGGGGAGCCCGGGGTCGCGCTCCCGCATCGCGCTCGCCGGATCCTTCTCTTTCGCGAACGAGGTCTTCCGCGCCTTCCGCATCGCCCCCCGCACGGCCTCGGTCACCGCCCCGTACACGAAGTGGGCGGCGAGGGACTGCGCGTGGGCGGAGACCGGGTACTTCTCCGGAGTCTTCGCGAGCTTTGCGGCCGGAACGGAGATCTCGTCGGCCAGCAGCCACACCCCGGCTCCGAACGCGGCGCCGCGGACCGCGGCGACGGAAGGGACCCGCTCCGCCGCGGCGCCGTACAGGGCGCCCGTGACGCCGCCGAACAGGTAGTGGAGGGCGCTTCCCGTCCGCCGGCGCTGGCGCCGGCCGAGACTCCGGCCGAGGAGCCCCTTCGAAAGGGCGCCCGCCGCCTTCGAGGTGGCGCTCTCGGATTTCTCGAGGCTCCAGGGCCGGTGGCGTGCGCTCTTCTTGATCTGGCCGCCCTGCTCGAAGTGAAACGGGAGCCGGGAGGGCCCCACGGCGGCGATGGTCCAGACTTCCTGAAAACGGTTCATGACGAAAGACGCCACGACGCCCCCCACGAAGCCGGCCGCGGCGCCTTTCCAGAGGTCGTCCCGCGAGGCGGAATCCGGGGCGGGCACGGGTGTATCGGTCATGTTTGGAGCCCGTGCGACAACGGTGCCATCGCGACTCTCCGAATCGAAGTACGCTGATTCTTACGGACAGACATGGGATGACACACGGCGCGTTGCGGAGTGTCTGTTCCGCGGCGGCGCTCCTGACGGCCCTCGCGGTTTCCGATCGCGCGAGCGCCGCGCAGATCCCGGAGCCATCCGCATTCCGGTCCGCTTACGAGGCGCAATTCCCCACGGCCGGGGCCTCGGCGGGTGCGCTTGCTCTGGAGGACCTGGCGGCGAAGGTGGGCGTGCCCCTCGCGCCGCGAGCGCCCGCGGAAGCCGGGTCTCTCGGTCTCAAGCCTCGCTACGACACGGGCCGGTCGGAGCCGACGGCCGAGGCCGCGAAGGAACAAAAGGAACACGGACCGCTCGCCGGGACCTACCTCTCCGCGGAGATCGCCAGCCCTCGGGAGCACATCGGCGACCCCTCTCCGGATGTCTTGCGCTACTTCGATAACCACTCGGCCGTTCTGGACGAGATTCGCGCCGTCCTTCTCGGTGAGGCCGACATTTCCTGGGAAGTCGACGTTTCGCAGGGTGTCAGGGGCCCGGCTCCGAATCTCCTCGGGATCATCCGAATGGAACGCCTGCTCCTGGCGCGCGCGCTCCTCGAGGCGCGCGGCGGGCGAGCCGACGAAGCCCTTCGAACCGTCGAGGCCTCATGGCGGCTGAACGAGGCTCTCGCTTCGAGGCCCGAGCTGATATCCCAGCTCGTCGCGGTCTCCGGCGCCCGTCTGCTCGCCGGCGTGCTTCGCAAGATTGACGCGCCTGCTTTCGGCTGGGCCGAACGGCTTCGGAGCGGATCGATCCTCGCGGGAACGGTCGCGGCATTCGAGAACGAGGTGTGGGAGGTCTCTTCGGATCGCTCGGATTTGACCGGCGAGGAGGGCGTTTTCGGCCGAGCGCTCCAGCGGATCGGAGAGGAGTTCCGCAGCCGGAGTCGTTGCGGATGGACGAGCTCCGCCTTGCAGGAAATCGCGGCGGAAGCGTTTCGCGCAGAGGCGCAGGACGAGGACGATCCAATCTTTCCAATAGCGATGCCCAGTCTTCTGGGCTCCCTTGTCCGGGTGGCCCGGTTCGAGGTGGACGCCGAGCTCACCGCGCTCGTCGTCGACGCGCGGATCGAGCGGGACGCAGTGCGCGGCCGCCACTGGCCGGGCAGGCTCCTCACACTGGGATCGGGTGTCTGTCCGAAACAGGCGTGGACCTACACGGTGCTCAAGAGCGGAACCGTGCGCATCGCGTTCGAAGGATCGTTTCCCGAGGATCCCTCTCCCAGGGGACCCGCATTCGAATTCTTCGCGGGCAAGCCGCACCTGGTCATCGGGCGGATTCCGATACACCGACGGGTCCTGCGTCAGTAGACCGCGGCGAACGACCTAACGCTTGCCGAGGTAAGCGCGGACGGCGCGGTTGACGAGCTCGCTCGCCGAAATGCCGTCCCGGGTGGCCCGCTCGTGGACCTCCGGCCAGACGCCGTTCAACTCGACGTCGCACCGCCGGCGCCCGATTCCGAGGCGGGCCTTCGCGCCGCTCGGCTCGACACCGATCCAGACGGTGCCCACGGGAGCGCCTCGGGAACGGCGGATCAGATGGTGGCGGTGGCCCCACCGCAGCAGGGATGGCAGGAGGCTGTGGGAAGGAGCGTCGCCCACCATCCCGACGACGTCGGCGGAGGTGAACGGGAGCCCGCGCGCCGCGAGGTCCGCGAGCGCGTTTCGGCCGGACTCCTCCCAGCGGGATTCCCGTTCGAGATCCGGAAGACTGGACTCTTCCGCGCGGCCGGATCGTGCGACTGACTTTTTCATGGAACGTCCTGGGTGTTCCGCGAAGGGAGACCGGGTCTCTCGCGGTTGCGTCGATCGTACAGCCAACCGTCGCGGGTCGCGGGCCCTGTCCAGGTTTACCCGCGGGAGAGGCCTGGGAGACAGGCCGCGCGAGGCCGGCTACGCGATCCAGACCGTCTTGACGTTGACGAACTCCCGGATGCCGTGGGAGGAGAGCTCGCGCCCGAATCCCGACCGCTTGATGCCGCCGAAGGGAACGCGCGGGTCGCTTTTGACCATGCCGTTGACGAACACGGAGCCGGCCTCGATGTCCCGCACGAGCCGCTCCCGCTCCCCGGGGTCCCGCGTCCAGACCGAGGCGCCCAGGCCGAAGCGCGGGTGGTTGGCGAGCGCGATCGCCTCCTCGAGGTTCCCGAACGTGAAGAGGCTCGCCACGGGTCCGAAAACCTCCTCGTCGGCGCCCGGGCTTCCCGCCGGCACTTCGGCGAGCACGGTGGGAGGGTAAAAGTTTCCCGGGCCCTCGATGGGTTTCCCGCCGAGGAGCAGCCTCGCGCCAGCGGCAACCGTCCGGCGGACCTGGTCGTCGACTTCGTCGCGGATCTTCGGCGTCGCGAGCGGTCCGATGTCTGTCGCAGGATCCATCGGATCGCCGATCTTCAGCGACTTCATCCCCTCGACGAATCGCCGCTCGAATTCTGCCGCGACGTCGGCGTGAACCAGGAACCGCTTGGCGGCGATGCACGACTGCCCGTTGTTGATCGTCCTGGCTTTCACCGCGGTCGCCGCCGCCGCCGCGACGTCCGCGCTCGCGCAGACGATGAAGGGGTCGCTGCCGCCGAGCTCGAGAACGACCTTCTTGATCGCGCCTCCGGCGGCGGCGCCGATGCTCGTTCCCGCGGCCTCGCTGCCCGTGAGCGTGACCGCGGCGATCCGCGGGTCGGCGACGAGGGCCGCGACCCGATCCGAGCCGATCAGCAGCGTCTGGAAGACGCCGTCCGGAAAGCCCGCCCGCCGGAAGATTTCCTCGATCGCGAGGGCGCACTGCGGGACGTTCGACGCGTGCTTGAGGAGACCGACGTTTCCGGCCATCAGCGCCGGCGCGGCGAACCGAAACACCTGCCAGAACGGGAAGTTCCAGGGCATGACCGCGAGGATCGCGCCGAGGGGCTGGTAGGAGATCCGGCTCTCCTTCGCGTCCGTCTTTACCGGCTCGTCGGCGAGAAAGCGTTTGGCTTTCTCGGCGTAGTACCGGCAGCCCCACGCGCACTTCTCCGCCTCGGCGACCGCGGCATCGATCGGTTTTCCCATTTCGAGGGTCATGATCTCCGCCCAGCGGCGCTTCTCGAGGTCGAGGATCTCAGCGGCGCGATACATGCGCGCGGAACGCTCCGCGAACGACACCGTCCTCCACGCGCGAAACGCCGCGGCCGCGAGTGCGACGCGGTGTTCGACTTCGTCCGGCGGCGCCGCCTCGAAGCGGCGGAGGGTCTCGCCGGTCGCGGGATTGATCGACTCGATGGGCATCCGGACCTCCTCACGACCTCCGGCGCCGGGCGTCCGGCCGGGGACGGGCGATTGTAAACCGCTGATTCGCAGCGCCTTCCGCAAGGATCGGATGGTACGATCCGCGCCATTCCCGGGCGGAAAACGCCCGGCGGGGGTGCGATGGCCGCCAATCGTGGGTGACGGGCAGGCGCCTCGGGCGCCCGGCAGCGGAGCGATCGACGTCGCCGGCGTCCGCCGCCGGTTCGCGGGACACCTGGCCTTAGACGACATCTCGCTCACCGTGCGCGAAGGCGAATTCTTCTCGCTTCTCGGGCCGTCGGGATGCGGGAAGACGACTCTCCTCCGGATCCTCGCCGGCCTCGATCTTCCCGACGCCGGGACCGTGCGGATCGGCGGCGCCGACATGCGGGACGTCCCGGCGTACCGGCGTCCCGTCAACACCGTCTTCCAGTCCTACGCGCTCTTTCCGCACCTGACCGTGCGCGACAACGTGAGCTTCGGGCTTCGCATGAAGAAGCTCCCCGGGCAGGAGATCGATCGAAGGGTGGCACGGGCGATGGAGCTCGTCCAGATCGGTCCGCTCGCGGGCCGCCGGCCGTCGGAAATCTCGGGCGGGCAGAAGCAGCGGGTCGCGCTCGCCCGGGCATTGATCAACGAACCGCAGGTCCTCCTGCTGGACGAACCGCTCGGCGCGCTCGACTCCAAGCTCCGCAAGGAGCTGCAGGTCGAGCTCGCTGCGCTGCAGCGAAGCCTCGGGATGACGTTTGTCTACGTCACCCACGACCAGGAAGAAGCGCTGGTCATGAGCGACCGGATCGCGGTCATGCGCGCCGGACGCATCGAGCAGCTGGACGAAGCGCGCCGGCTGTACGAGTGGCCGAGGACGCGCTTCGTCGGCCAGTTCCTCGGCTCGTGCAACATCGTCGAGGCCGTCGTGGGAGAGCTCTCGACTCCGGGAGCGCGGGTGGAGAGCGCCTTCGGTCCGCTGACCGTCGGGGAGGGAACATTCGATCGCGCGCCGGGCAGCCGCGTTACGCTCGCGATCCGTCCGGAGAAGATCGCGATGCTGCCCTCGTCGGCTCCCCCCGGCGACAATCGCATTCCCGTCCGGATCGCGCGGCTCGTCTACATCGGGTCCGAGACGCACTACGAGCTCGAATCGGCGGGGCAGAGCCTGACGGCGTACGCCATGAACGCCGGCGGGACCGGCCCCGAGCTCCGCCCCGGCGACGCCGCCGTCGCGGTGCTTCCCCCCGCGTCGCTCGTCGTGCTCGAAGATTGATGGCGCCTCGCAGGGCGGAAGAGGTTCGCTTCGGAGAGCGGCTGACCCGCTCGGGAGAGCTCCTGCGATCCGCGCTCACGAGCGGGCCGGGGATCCTCTGGGTGGCGGTCTTCCTCCTCGCTCCGCTCGCCGCCGTCGCCGTCATGGCGTTTCTGACCCGAGGCGCGTCGGGCGAGGTGGGGCAGCCACTCACCCTGCAGAGCTTCCGCCGACTCGCCGGGTTCGGCCTCTTCGGGTTCGATCCGCTCTACCCGCTCATCGTCCTGCGAAGCCTTCTCCTGGCGGCCTGGACGACCGCCGCGTGCGTCCTCGTCGCGTTCCCCATGGCGTTCTTCATTGCCCGGCTTCCGCCGCGGTTCAAGACGATCGCCCTGACGCTCGTCATCGTCCCGTTCTGGACCAACCTCCTGATCCGCACCTACGCCTGGCAGATCCTTCTCGCGGCCGGCGGTCCGCTCTCGCGCGGCGCGTCCGCCCTCGGGGTGATCCCCCGGGGAGGCGCCCTCTATCCGGGGACCTTCGCCGTCGCCGTCGGGATGCTCTGCGCGTTCGTCCCGTTCCTCGTCCTGCCCCTGTACACGGCGGTCGAAAAGATCGACTGGTCGATCGCCGAGGCGGCGATGGACCTCGGTGCGGACGCGCGCCGCGTCTTCCGGCATGCGGTCCTGCCGCAGGTCGCGCCCGGCCTCGTCGCCGGGATCATCCTCGTCTTCGTTCCCGCCGTCGGCCAGTTCGTGATCCCGGATCTCCTGGGAGGGGCCAGGACGGCCATCCTCGGCAACGCGATCCAGCAGCAGTTCGGCCCGAGCCGCGACTGGCCCTTCGGCTCCGCGCTCGCGCTCGTCGGCATGGCGGTCGTCCTGATCGGCCTCTGGGTGCACGCGCGGACCGCCGGCGAGGGGCAGGATCTCCTGTGAGGCGCCCGTCGCCCGCGCTCGGCGTCTCCGCTTTCCTCACGTACGTCTTCCTCTACGCGCCGATCGCCGTCGTTGCGATCTACTCCTTCAACGCGCGGCGGTACGGCTCGGTGTGGGGCGGCTTCACGACGGAGTGGTACCGGCGCCTGATGGACAGCCCCGACAAGATCCTCGCCGCGGAGAACACCCTCGTCCTCGCGGCCGCGAGCACCGCCGTCTCGACGCTTCTCGGCACGCTCCTCGGCTACGGACTCTCCCGGTACGGTTTCCCCGGCAAGAAGCTCTTCTCCTGGCTCATGTACGTCCCGGTGGTGATCCCCGACATCGTCCTGGCCGTCGCCATGCTGCTCTTCTTCGCGCTGCTGCGCCGCGGCCTCGGGCTGTTCGAGCTGGGCCTCTCGACGATGATCGTTGCCCACGTCACGTTCCAGATCCCCTTCGTGGCGATCGTCGTGAAGTCGCGGCTCTCCGGGATGGACCCGTCGATCGAGGAGGCGGCGAGGGACCTGGGCGCGGACGGGTGGAAGACGTTCCGCTACGTCACGCTGCCCCTGATCGCTCCCGGCGTCGTCGCGGGCGCTTTGCTCGCCTTCACGCTCTCGCTCGACGATTTCGTGGTGAGCTTTTTCACCGCTGGCCCGGGCTCCGCGACGCTGCCGATCCTGATCTACGCGTCGGTGAAGCGGGGGATCACCCCGGACATCAACGCCCTGTCGACCCTCATCGTTCTCGCCTCCGTCATCGGGGTCCTGGTGATGGCCCTGCCGCCGCGCGCCCGCGTCCGGGCTTTTCTGGGCGTGGTTGCCCTGGCGGTCGGCGCCTGCGTCTGGACCCGCGCCGCGGCTCCGTCGCACCGCTTGAACCTGCTCATGTGGAGCGAGTACATCGACCCGAAGGTCGTCGCGGATTTCGAGAAGAGGTTCGACTGCGGCGTGACGCTCGACGTGTTCGAGGACGCGGAGAGCATGATGGCGAAGCTCCAGCAGGGAGGAGCCTCGCTCTACGACGTCATCACGCCCTCGGAGGACGTCGTGCCGGTGCTGCGCCGGCTGGCCCTGGTTCAGGAGATCCGGCACGCGAATGTCCCGAACCTCGCCAACCTGGAGCCGCGCTTCACCAGTCCACAGTTCGATCCGGACAACCGATTCACGGTCCCGTATCAGTGGGGCACCGTCGGGATCTACGTCCGGCGCCCGGCGGGGGAGTCCGTCCCGCAGACCTGGGGGCTCTTCTTCGATCCGGCGCGGCAGCCCGGAGCCTTCCTCATGATCGACAACATCCGCGAAATGATCGGCGCGGCCCTGAAGTACCGGGGCCACTCGTTAAACAGCACGGACCCGCGAGAGCTCCTCGAGGCGCGCGACCTCCTCCTCGAGGCGAAGCGCCGCTCCGCCGGGTTCGAGGGCGGCGTCGGTGGAAAGAACCGGGTCCTCGCCAGGGGAGCCGTCGCGGCCGTCGCCTACAACGGGGACGCCGTGCGCGGGATGCGCGACGACCCGGAGACGGAGTTCTTCGTTCCCGACGAAGGCGGAGAGATCTGGATGGACAGCCTCGCCATCCCCGCGAAGGCGCCGCACCGGGACATGGCGGAGAAGTTCATCAACTACATCCTCGAGCCGCAGACAGGCGCCCGGGTCTCGAACTTCAACCAGTACGCGACCCCGAACCGGGCATCCCGGCTGTTCATCGACCCGAAGGACCTCGCCAACACCGCGATCTATCCGCCTCCCGAGACCATGGGGAAGCTCGAGTTCCTCCACGACCTGGGCCCGGATCTCAGGCTCTACGACGAGATCTGGAGCCAGGTGAAGTCGAAGTAGCGCTCCGGAAAATAAGGTCGGGTCGACGCGGAATCTCGGCGGCAAGGCGCTCGCGCGTTGGCTCGACGCTCTCCGACGCGGAGGCGCCCTGGCGGATCCGCGAGGCATCCAGCCTGAGCCGAGGAATCGGCGAGGCGTTCGCCTCGCCCCCTGGACGCCGAGACGGCGACCGGGAGCTCGGTCGCCTGCGATGCGCCGTCGAATCGTTGAGGCCGGAGATCGTGCTCGGCGCCGCATTCGGCTCTCGAGCGCCGCCGCGGCCCACCCTCCTCGCTCGCGGCTAAGTTCTCGGAAAAGTCGTGCTCCGCGTGAAGGACTGACCGCCGGAGCCGATCACGCGTCGCGTCCGAAGAGCCTGTCGGAGAGGAGGGTCGCTGCCGCCGCTCCGGCAAGCTGCGCGAGGACGAACAGGGGAGCGTCGGCAGGCCGGATACCCGAAAAAGATCTCGTCAGCGTGCGCGCGATCGTCACGGCCGGATTGGCAAACGAGGTGGAGGCGGTGAACCAGTAGGCCGCCGCGATGTAACAGCCCACGGCGACGGCGACCGCGAGACGAACAGGATCCCTCTTCGCGGCGCCGCGGATCACCAGGAGAAGACCGAACGTCGCCACCAGTTCGGCGAAGACCTGCGGTGATCCCGCGCGAACGCGCGTCGAAGCGGTGAAGAGGGCCTCGCCAAACATGACGTGCGCGACCGCGACGCCCGCGAGCGCGCCCGAGACCTGCGCGAGCACGTACGCGGCGGCATCGCCCCAGGGGATGGCGCCCCGCCCCGCTTCGGCCAGGGTGATCACCGGGTTGAAATGGGCGCCGGAAACGGGAGCGAGCGCCAGGATCAGGGCGATCAAGGCGGCGCCGGTGGCGAGCGAGTTCGCCAGGAGCGCGATGGCCACGTTTCCCCCGGACAGCCGCTCCCCCATGATTCCGGATCCGACGACCGCGGCGACGAGAAAGGCCGTCCCCGACCATTCGGCCGCGGACCGGCGGCCGAGAGACCCCGCTCTATGCGTCACGGGGAATCCGGCTCGAAACGGCCGGCAGGGACAGCCAGATCCGGATCCGCGCCGTCAGGTCTCGGGCCGTGGCTTCGAACGCGCGGGCCTTCGCCTCATCGGTTCCTTCGACGGCCGCCGGATCTTCGAGACTCCACCGGATCCGTTCCGGGTCGCCCGGAAAGACCGGGCAGGAGTCGGCGGCGCGATCGCAGACGGAAATGACGTCGTCGAAGGATTCGCCCGCCACCGAATCGAGGGACTTCGGCCGCTGGCGGGCCATGTCGAGGCCGAAGACGTCTCTCATCACACTCCGTGCGATGGGGTGAATCTCCGCCTTCGGATGGCTTCCCCCGCTGGCGACGTCCACTCCTCCCCGCGAAAGGTGGCGCAGAAGCGCCTCGCCCATCTGCGAGCGAGCGGAATTTCCAGTGCACAGAAACAGGACCCGCAGAGGTGGTTCGGGCACGTTCTCTCCCTTCGGCCTGCCGGGGCGGGACGAACGCGCCGCCCGGCGACTCGTGTGTCTACTTCGCGCAGCAGGCTGCGCCCGCTCCCTCGATCGCCTCGTCCCGGTCTTCGATCACCGTGTAGACCTCCCAGCGATTTCCGTCCGGGTCCGTCAGCCAGAACTTGTCCTGGAGGGCATAGCAGCAGTCTTCTCGCTTCTCTTCCTCCGAGACGACGCCGCGGGACTTCATCCCGTCGCGCCAGCGGCGGACCTCGTCGATCGAGTCCACGCGGATGCCCATGTGGTTCAGGGGACCGCCGGCGGCAGCGCGGTCGAGACCCGGCCGGAGCGCGAGGTGAAGCTCCGGTTCGGCATTCACGAACTTGGCGTAATCGCCCTTGAGCTTGCTCGGCTCGCCGAATACGCCGCGGTAGAAGTCGACCGACCGGCCGAGGTCCGAGACGGTGAGAGAAACGTGAACGGATGAAGCCATGATCCCGTCCTCCGGTTGACGTATCGAGAAAGTTCGATACGTGGATGTAAATTTTTTTCAGACGGCCTTCGCGACGGCCTCCGCCAGTCCCGCGATCGCCGCCTCGTTGCGGGAGTAGTAGACCCAGCGGCCGCGCTTCTCGGCCCGGACGAGGCCGGCGCGGCGCAGCCAGCCCATGTGATGGGAGATGGCCGCCTGGGACAGACCGACGGCCGCTTCGAGGTCGCAGGCGCACAGACCCTTCTCGGAAGGGGAGATGAGGTCGCAGCACGACCGTCCTTTGGCTTTCAAGAGCTCGAGGATCCGCAGCCGGGTCGGGTCCCCGAGTGCCTTGAAGGTGGCCGCCAGGCGGCTGACAGGTTCCATATATCTAAGAATATGGATCTATAGGTTCCCTGTCAAGACCCTTCGGGAGGATCGACTTCCATGACCATCCATACGGCGCTCGCGGGGCAGGCGGACGCGAACTCGGCCGATACCCGGATGCTGTCCGGGGAGTCCTGCCGTTTCAGGGGAGTGAAACCGAGGGTCCGGAAAAAGCCCTCAGCCGTCCTCTGTCAGCAGGTAGAGCCGCCGGACTCCCCGGGTCCGGGCAAGTTCCGTCACGGCCGCGACCAGACGGGCTCCCAATCCGGCGCGCCGGCCCTCCGGATTGACCACTACGGATCGCAGCAGCCCCTCGCGCCCGTAGTCCTCGAGAGCCGCCAGGCCGACGATCCGGCCGCCGAACCGAGCGACCCTCATCCCGTCCAGGCACCCTTCGACCCCCGCGAGCGGAAGTCGGTTTTCCGAGAGAAGCGCGCGGACATGGGGAAGATCGCGCTCCGATGCGGACTCGATGCGTGGAGCGGGCCCGTACGTCACGTCACATCCCTTCTGGATTTGAGGGAGGGGAACCGCCGGAGACGACCGCTGCGAGACGCAGCCCCCCAATCCGGGCGACGAGGATCCTGTCCCGGTTTTCGCTTTCCTTCGGGCCCGGAACCGCGGGAGCGTCGCCCACAGGACGGAGGCTCATTACGAGGGGGTGCCCTCCGCCCGACGAGGTTCGGCTGAGACGAGCCGCATCGTCCTGGGAAATCGCCGCCCGGCCCGGATCGAGGTCCGCCCCCGTGAGAAGCAGGAAGTCACGATATTCGGAGACTCCGAGGTGCCCCTTCAAGAGGGGCTGGACGGCGTAGCGGAGCAGGTACACGCCAGGTTCCACGTGCTGACCCCGGGCGTCCGACCAGCCACCCGAGACCCGGATCGCGCCCAGGAGCTCGCCCGGGACGAGCGCCGTGTAATGCACGCGAATCCCTCCCTCGGGCCGTCGCGACCGCGGCGGAAGCCCTCGCCGGAACCAGAACTCGAGCCGCGAGCCCGACTCCGTGTCGACTCCCTGCATCTCGTGCCGGAGGAGTCCGCGAGCGCGGGAGGAGACTTCAGGTGGCGGCGGGACGGCGGCGGCGGCCTGGATGTCGCCCGCGTTCGCGAAGACGGAGACTGAAGCCAGGAGGAGCGAAGCGGCGAGCCGGTGAAATTGTTCACGCATAGAGCGCCGAGACGAGGTCTGCGTATCCGTTGTAGGGGAGCGTGCGCCGCTTCTCGCCCGTCCCGATCATCTCCTCTTCCGCCTGGGACGGCGACGTCGGGTCGACGTTCGACTCGAAGGAGTAATGCCCCGGCGCCAGCTCATTCCAGAAGGTGCCCGGACGCTGTTCCGTGAACTGAAAGGCGACGATCGACTTGATGCCCTTCAGTCCATACTTCCACGGGACCACCAGCCGCAGGGGAGCACCGTGCTGGTTCGGGAGGGGATGACCGTAGATGCCTGTCGCAATGAAGGCCAATTCGTGGGTCGCTTCCTCGAGCGAGAGCGCTTCGTAATACGGGAAGACGCGCCGTCCCGCGTTCCAGCCCGGCGCCTGCTCGGGACGGGCGAAGCTCACCATCCGAACGAATTTCGCCTTCCCGAGGGGACCCGCGAGGTCGATCAGCTTCCGGAGCGGGAAGCCGGTCCACGGAACCGCCATCGCCCAGCCCTCGACGCAACGATGTCGGTACAACCGCTCCTCGAGGCCGAGACGCCTGACCAGGTCTTCCACGTCGAAGGTCGCCGCCTTCTCGACGAGACCGCCGAAGTGAACCGTCCACGGCTTCGTGCGCAGCGCCGTCGCGAGCTTCCACACTTTGTCGCGTTCAACCGAGAACTCGTCGAAAACGTTGTGTCGAGCGGCGACGAGCTCGGCGGTGAGAGGGCGGTCGAGTGTGTACGCGTCGTTGCGGCGAGCCGGGTATCCCGACGCGGCGCCCCTGGATGGCGCCGGCGGCGCGGGCTCGGCGAAGGACGGAGATCCGAGAAGGCCCGCCGCGGCGAGGCCGCCTCCGAGAGTTCGGAGGAAGGCTCGGCGGTCCTGATAGCTCGACTCGCTCGTGGTCAGTCTCTCCGGAAGACTCCAGCGCGGCGGGATGCGGATGATCATGGTCGTTCTCCATGGGCCGGTCGATGAAAGGCTGATCGTTGCGTGATGCAACGATCGAGGCGCCGAAAATCGGGCGACATTTCTGGCACTGGTTTCAGGCGCTCCGGCGGGCCCGGGCGGCAGCGGGTTTCGAAGCGCGGTGGACATCCCGCAGGAGCGCCGTGGCGGCTCGCCGCGTTTCGGCGTCGAACCGGGAGAGGAGTTGCCCGTGGCACTCGATGCCGCACCTGCGGATGGTCTCGTAGAGCGTCCGGCCCTTCGGCGTTGGCGCGAGCTGGATCGAGCGGCCGTCGAGCGCATGCGGACGGCGGTGCGCCAGCCGCTTCTTCTGAAGAGAGAGAGCGGCCCGGCTTGCCGTGCTCTTGTCCAGCGCGAGAGCGTCGGCGAACTGGATCAACGTGAGCGGGCCCTTACGAACGAGCGCCTCGAGACCGTAACACTCGGTCAGAGTGATTCCGAACGAACAGGTTTCTTCCATGTTGCGAAGGCGATAGCTGCGGATCAGGTCCGAGAGAGCCTCGTAGAAGTCGGCGGCGTCGGCGGCGAGCCGTGGATCGGCGTCGGGCCGGCCTGGAGCATTCGACGGGGCCGTCCCACAACACCCTGTGGGGGCCGACGGAAGTCGTTGCACGCCACAACTATATCCGTCGCACCGGTGTCGTGCAAGTCCTTCGTCGTCTGGCTCCGGACTTCCCAGGATCACTATCCGAGAGCCCGGAGGCGGTGCTGGTCTATCTTCTCGGCACGTGCAACCCCTGGAGCCGATCTATACGGCCGGGCTCTTCGCTCCGCTGCTCGCGGAGCTCGTCGATCTGCTGCGCGGCATCCCGGCGGAGGCCTGGGAGAAAGGAACCCTCGCTCCCGCCTGGAAGGTGCGCGACGTCGCGGCGCACCTGCTGGACGGCGATCTCCGGAAGATCGCCGTCTACCGCGACGGGCATTCGCTGAGCGACCGGAATCTCTCGGAGTACCGGGACCTCGTCGGGTTCATCAACGAGCTGAATGCCGGCGGCGTCGCCTGGGGCCGGCGTCTCTCGCCGCGCCTGCTGGTCGATCTGCTCGACGTCACCGGCCGGTGGATATCCGCGCTCGTCCTCGAGCTTCCCCCTCACGGGGAATCGATCTTCCCGGTCGACTGGGCGGGGGAGTCCCGGTCGGAGAACTGGATGGACACCGGTCGCGAGTACACGGAACGGTGGCATCACCAGATGCAGATCCGGGACGCCGTCGGCGCGCATCTCCTGCTCGACGAGCGGTGGCTCCGTCCGCTTCTCGACGTCTCGGTCCGCGCTCTCCCGCGAGCGTACGCCGGCGTGCACGCGGCGCCAGGGACGGTCGTCGCCCTCGAAGTCGAGGGAGTGCCGGCGCTGCGATGGTCGGTCGTCGCGGACGGCGCAGGCTGGCGCGTCGTCGAGGGCGTCGCGCCCGACCCGGCCGCCGTGCTCCGCGGTGACGCGGACACGCTCTGGCGACTGTTCTACAACGCCCTGCCGGAGTCGTCGGCCCGCGACCGGCTGCGCGTGTCGGGCGACGCCGCGCTCGTCGAGCCCCTTCTGCGCGCCCGATCCGTCCTGGTCTGACGGGACCGGATCGCTCGCGCGGATTTGACGCTGCCTTCGCGGAAGGCTCGCACGCGCTCGCGCAGACTCCTTCCGAAGTCGCAAGGAGGCAGCCATGTCGACGGAGCGGTCGGCCCCGGTCCCCGAGCTCGAATGCCGTCAGTGCGGGCGCACGATTTCGACGAGCGAGCTCATGGAGGTGTTCGTGTTCCGGGAGGAGGGAGGAGCCTCGCCGCGGCCGGATTCGTCCTCGACGTTCCACTACCCGAAATGCTCGCGCGCGTTCGAGAGCGGCCTCGCGCCGTCCGAGCGCTCTCGCTCGCGGCGCTGGTACGGTCGCCGTCCCGCCTGACCGGGAATCGATGCGCCGACGCGGCGCGAAAAGATCGGGGTTGACGGCGGCGCGCGGCGGCGTCAGGATGCGGCCAAATCGATTCGGATCGCCGTTATCAAGGAGGTGGGCATGCCCCGGTCCTTCCTGCGCGTCTCTCTCGCCGCGCTCGCGCTCGCGCTCGCGGTGCCCTTCGTCTCCCTCGCTCAGTCCCAGGCGACCACCGGTGTCATCCAGGGGGTCGTGACCGACGCCAGCGGCGGCGTCGTGCCGGGCGCCTCCGTTGCGATGCGAAACGTCGCGACGAACTTCGAGCAGACGGTCACCACGGATCGCGAAGGCCGGTTCCGCGGCGTCCTGCTTCCGCTCGGACCGTACCGCGTCACGGTGACGCTGTCCGGGTTCCGCACGCTCGTCCGCGAAGGACTGACGCTCGACGTGGGCCAGACGATGAATCTCCCGCTGCGGATGGACCTCTCGACCGTCACGCAGGAGGTGAAAGTCACCGCCGAAGCGCCCCTGATCGAGACGGCGAGGACCGAATCGTCCACCCGTATCGACCAGAAAGCCGTCGAGAACCTCCCGAACAACGGGCACAATTTTCTCGACTTCACCAAGCTGACGCCCGGCGTCACGACCGTCCAGGGTCCGGACGGCGACGAGCTCACGATCAACGGGCAGAAGGGCATCCAGAACAACATCTCCGTCGACGGCGCGGACTTCAACAATCCCTTCTTCGGCGAGCAGCGCGGAGGCCAGAGACCCGCGTTCACGTTCAACCTGGATGCCGTCAAGGAAGTCGTGGTTGTGGCGGAGGGCGCCAACGCCGAGTTCGGGCGTTCGTCCGCCGGCTTCGTCAACGTCATCACGAAGTCGGGCACCAACGACATGCACGGCAGCGCTCACCTCTTCTACAAGGACCACAATCTCTCCGCGCGACCGGAGAACCCCGACGGGAGCCGCCAGCCGGAGTTCGACTCGAACCAGTACCAGGCCGGAGCGGCGCTTGGTGGCCCGATCGTGCGGGACAGCCTCTTCTACTTCCTCTCGGGCGACTACCAGCGCGGGCGGACCACAAAGCAGACGGACCCGGATCGCATCGAGCCCAGGGTCGTCGCGGCGCTCGCCGCGCTCGGCAGCCCCGACGAGAATCGTCCTGTCGAGCGGACGAACGACGCCCGCGTGTTCCTCGCGAAGTTCGACTGGCAGTTGTCATCGACGAACCTCGCTACGTTCCGCTACAACTACACGTGGGCCGACCAGGCCAACGGCACCTTCGACGTGGACTCGTGGGGAGCGACGGCGAACGCCGACGAGCTCGACCACTCGAACTCCGGCACCGTTTCGCTGCTGTCGACGCTTGGTAGCAACCTCGCCAACGAGTTCCGCGGGCAGTACGCTCGGGAAGACCGCCCCCGCGCATACCTCGGCCCGAACATCACCGGGCAGAACCGGCCGCTTCCGGATACGGCCTTCGACTTCGGCAGCTCCTACCGCTTCGGTGAGCCGTTCTTCATCCCCGTCGACTACCACGACACGCGCATCCAGTTGAACGACAACGTCACTTATTTTCTCGGCCAGCATTTGCTGAAAGCCGGCGTCGAGTACAACCGGACCGAGGCGTTCCAGACGTTCGTGGGCTTTGCCAACGGCCGCTACATCTTCGGATCGACGGACGGCTTCCTGAATTACGTCGCGAACCCGAGCTACGTCGAGTGCTCGAACGGGACGTCGTCCCAGATCGGCGCCTGCCCGGCCGGGTCGACGATCACGGGCCCCGTCCTCCTGTATCTCCAGTTCGCCGGCGTCGGCGGGCTCACGGCGGCCGAGGCGGGGACTCAGACGATCCGCCAGTCGGAGCCGGCGGTGTTCGTCCAGGACACCTGGCAGCCGACGCCCGGTCTGACGATCTCCACCGGCCTCCGCTGGGAGGCTCAGATCGAGCCGGATCCCATCACCCCCCCGTCGCAGGTCTTCTACTCGGGCTTCATCGGCCAGACCGTGAACGGTCAGACCTTCCCCTCGGACGGCACGATTCCCTCGGACAAGAAGATGTGGCAGCCGCGGCTCGGCATTTCGTGGGACCCGTTCGGGGACGGCAAGACGGTCGTGCGCGCGAACGCGGGCATCTTCTACGCGCGGATCCCGGGGCTCGTGCTCGCCGGCAGCCGCTCGACCAACGGCAGCATCGGCCAGACGATCGTCCGGGCGTCGTCCTTCGGCGCGCCTCCTCCCGCCTATCCCGACATCGTCCCCCAGTCGCAGATCAACAGCATCCCGGACCATCCCGACGTGACGGTCACGAGCAAGGATTTCGAGAATCCGCGCACCACCTCCGTGGGCTTGGGTTTCGACCGCGAGATCGTTCCCGGCATCGCCGCGGTCGTCAAGTACAACCAGTCGAAGACGGTTCACCTGACGCGGTTCGTCGACCGGAACGCGGCCGAGCTCGGCCGTCCCTTCGGAACCGGACTCGGGGCCGGCGGAACGAACGGTATCGGCCAGCTGACGACCGTCGAGTCCACCGCCTCGAGCCGCTACTGGGGTTGGACGGTCGGGTTCAACAAGCGGTTCGAGAACCGCTACGGGTTCCAGGTCTATTACACGTACTCGAAGGACAAGTCGGACGACGACAACGAGCGCGACCCGTTCACGTTCCGCTACGCCAAAATTCACGAGGACCCGTCGGACCCGACGGCCGAATTTTCCAGGGAGTGGGGATACTCGGATCGCGACCAGCGTCATCGCCTGAACGCATGGTTCCTCTGGACGACGCCCGGGGAGGTCGACGTGAACTTCCGGTATTCGTATCGCTCGGCGCAGCCCCTCGACGTCACGGCCGCGGGCGTCCCCACGAACGGCCCGGGCGATCGGATCAATCCGGACGGGACGGTCACGCGGCGCAACCTCGGCCGGAAGGACAACCAGTACAACTCGCTCGATCTGCGCATCGCGAAGTCTTTCGCGTTCGGCGGCGTGACGGTCGAGCCGGGCATCGACGTCTTCAACGTCTTCAACAGCAAAAACCTCCGCCGCCCGCAGGTGACGAACCTGATCTTCAACTTCGACGGAACGGTGCAGGCGGGCGTCGGCGACCCGCGCCAGCTTCAGGTGGGCGTCCGGGTCCAGTTTTAGGCAGCGACGAGGATCTTCCCTCTCCCCCTGCGACGGGGGAGAGGGTCCGGGTGATGGGACCGCTTCCGTGTTCGGCCGTCGCGCCGCGCGTCGCTCCCCGCCCTTCGCCCTTCCTCTTCCCCCGCTCGGCGCGGATCGAGAAGAGTTCAGACGGGAGGCGGGCCGGGACAATACCTGGATGGGCTATGTTTCCGATGAAGCCATGAAAATCCGCCTCGTCTCCGGTTCCTATTTCGCGGCCGCGCACCGTCTGCATCGCGACGCGTGGGACGAGGCGACGAACCGGCGCGTCTTCGACAAGTGCAACAACCCGAATGGCCACGGGCACACGTACGAGCTCGAGGTGACGGTCGAAGGGGAGATCGACCCCGAGACGGGCTACGTGATGGATTTCGCGGACCTGAAGCGCACCGTCAGAACGGCCGTCGTGGACAAGGTCGATCGACGGCATCTGAACTTCGACGTCCCGTTTCTCGCGGGCATCAACCCGACCGCCGAGAACATCGCGGTCGCGATCTGGAAGGAGCTCGCGCCGCGCGTCGCCCCGGCGCGCCTCGTTCGCGTCAGCCTGCACGAGACGGACAAGAACCGCGTCGTCTACGAGGGAGGCGGAACGTGAGCGGGGCACCGCCGACCTCCGCGCCTCGCCGCCTCGTCCGCTCGAGCCGGCACAAGATGATCGCCGGCATCTGCGGGGGACTCGCGGAGTACCTGGACGTCGACGTGACGGTCGTCCGGGTCCTGTACGTCCTGGTCTCGATCGTCTCCGCGGCGTTCCCGGGGATCCTCGCCTACATCGTCCTGATGTTCGTGATGCCGCGCGCGGACGCCGCGGCTCCGTGAGCCGCCCCCGTATCCTCGTCACGAACGACGACGGAATCTTCTCGGAGGGCATCGAGCGGCTCGCGAAGGCCCTCGCGCAGGTTGGAGACGTCTCAACGGTCGCGCCCGACCAGGAGCGCAGCGCCGCCGGGCATTCCCTCACGCTGCAGCACCCGCTGCGCGCGAAGCTCGTCGGCCCCGACCGCTGGTCCGTCGACGGGACCCCGACCGACTGCGTCAACTGGGGCGTGCTGCACCTTCTGAAGAACGACCGCCCGAAGCTCCTCTTCTCCGGAATCAACCTCGGGCTGAACCTCGGGGACGACGTGACCTACTCGGGCACGGTATCGGCGGCGTTCGAGGGAACGATCCTCGGGATTCCGTCGGTCGCGATCTCGCAGGAGATCGAGACGGGCTTCTCCTTCGACGCCGCGGCGTCCTTCGCGGTGCGCATCGCCCGGCGGCTTCTGGAAGCGCCCCTTCCCCCCGGCACGCTCGTCAACGTCAACGTGCCCGCGGGCGCTCCGCGCGGCGTGCGCGTCACCCGCCTCGGGAAGCGCCGCTATGGCGAGGCGGTGATCGAGAAGCAGGATCCGCGCGGGCGCCCCTACTACTGGATCGGCTCGACGATCCCGACCGGGGAGCTCGAGGAGGGGACGGACATCTCCGCGATCGCCGAGAAGTGGATCGCGCTCTCGCCCCTGCACCTGGACCTCACGGACTACCGATCGCTGCCGCTGCTCGAGGACGTCGCGAAGCGGCTCGGCTCCGAGGTGGATTAGCCCCGGTCGGGCGAAGCGCAGGGATCGCGCGGGGTCAGTAGGCGAGGACGCGCCGCGCCGCTTCGGTCACCTTCTCGGCGTTCGGCAGCACCGCGCGCTCGAGAATCCGGTTGAACCCGACGGGCGTGAACGTGGACCCGACGCGTCCGACCGGCGCGTCGAGGTACGGGAACACCGCCTCCTGGATCTGCGACGCGATCTCGCCGCCGAAACCGGCGTGCACCTTGTCCTCATGGGCGACGAGCGCTCGACTCGTCTTGCGTACGGACGCGAGGACTGCCTCGATGTCCAGGGGAACGAGGGAGCGCAGGTCGAGGACTTCCACGGAGCGTCCTTCCTTCGCCAGGACCTCCGCGGCCTCGAGGGCGAAGTGGACCGGCGTGCCGTACGCGAGGATCGAGAGGTCGGTCCCCTCGCGCCGGACGCGCGCCTTCCCGAACGGCACGGCGAACCCCTTCGGCACGCTCGCCCGGGCGAGCGGGTTGTTGTAGAGGAACTTCGGTTCGAGGAAGAGCGTGATGCCCCGCGATCGGATCGAGGTGCGCAGGAGGCCCGCCGCGTCGTCGGCGAACGCCGGGTAGACGACGCGGATGCCCGGCAGCGTCGTCAGCCACCCCTCGATGTTCTGCGAGTGGTAGAGGCCGCCGCCGATGTATCCGCCCGACGCCAGCCGGACCGTCACGTTCGGAACGTACTGGCCGTTCGTCCGCCAGTACTCGTGGGACATCTCGACCATCTGTTCCGCGGCGGGCCAGAAGTAGTCCGCGAACTCCGCGCCCTCGACGACGACGCGGATTTTGTCCGAGAGCCGCGAGAAGCCGTCCGACGTCCCAAGGATGAAGTCCTCCGCGATCGGTCCGTTGAAGACCCGCTTCGCGCCGAACTCCTGCTGCATCCCCTTCGTCACATTGAAGACGCCGCCCTTCTCCCGGTAAGCGACGTCCTGACCCCAGATGAAGGTGTCGGGGTTATGGCGGAACTCTTCCTTGAGCGTGTCGTTCAGCGCCTGGACGAGCGTCTGCGCCTCGCCGGTCCCGTCGGGGATCCCCTCGGGCCACGACTCCGGCGTCCACGCCTCGGGAGTCACGAACTCGAAGATGGACGCGGGATCGGGCTCGGGCGCCTGGCGGGCGCGGTCCGCCGCATCCTCGTAGGTCTGCTGGTTCTGCGCTTCGATCGCCTCGATTTCCTGCGCGCTCAAGACGCCGTGGTCGATGAGGGTCCGGCGGAACCGCGGAAGGGGATCCGCCTGCCGGGCGGAGTTGAGCTCCTCGGGGGTGCGGTACAGCTCGTGGCGATCCGAATTCGAGTGCGAATGGATGCGAACGACCGTCGCGTGGACGATCGCCGCGCCTTCGCCGGAGCGGACAAACGCCACCGCTTCGCGCATCGCGCGGAAGGAGGCGAACACGTCCAGCCCGTCGCAATGGATGATCCGGAGATTCTCGAATCCCGAGAAATTGTCGGAGGCGATCGGGTTGGCGGTCTGGTCCTGCTTCGGGACCGAGATGCCGTATCCGTTGTCCTGGACGACGAAGATGACGGGGAGCTTCTCCCGCGAGGCGCCGTTGACGGCCTCGTAGAAGTAGCCCTCCGAGAGGGACGACTCGCCGACGGAGCAGTAAACGAGGGCGTCGCCGCCGTACGTCTTGATCGCGCGCCCGAGCCCCGCCGCGTGCTGCGCGTGGTTCGAGACGGCCGACGACACGTTCTGGATCCCGATCGAGGGCTTCGCGAAGTGGTTGGACATGTGGCGGCCGCCGGAAGCGACGTCGGTCGCCTTGGACATGCCGTTCAACAGGATCTCCTCGGCTGACAACCCGGCCGCCACGCACGTCGCGAGGTCGCGGTAGTAGGGGAAGAGGTAGTCGCGGCCCGGGCGGAACGTCATGCCGAGAGCGAGCTGGATCGCGTCGTGGCCGGCGCACGGTGCGTGGTAGCTCCAGCCGAGCCCCTGCTTGAGGTAGTTCGGGGCCTTGTCGTCGAGCACGCGAGAGAGATGCATCATCGCGTACCACTTCTTGAGCTCTTCCCGCGAAGCGTCGGAGAGCTCCGACGGCCGGTCGAGCTGCGCGGTCTGTTCCTCGGTCAACGGCGCCTCCCGTCGCTCTGACGAACGCATATTCTAACGGGCCTTCCCGCCAATTCCTTCCTTTTCTTCCGGCGCAACCCCCCCTAAAATGAGGCAGATGCCGTCCACCCCGACGCGATCCTCCGCGCCTTCGCGCGAGGAGACTCTTCGCCGGGAAATGGTCGATCGGTACGTCGCGCCGCGAGGAGTCGACGACCCCCGAGTCCTCGCCGCGATGCGCGAGATCCCGCGGCACCTCTTCGTGCCGGAGCCCCTCCGAGGCAAGTCCTACGGCGACCACTCGCTGCCGATCGGCCAGGCGCAGACGATCTCGCAGCCTTACGTGGTCGGGATCATGACCCAGCGGCTTGGAATCGAGGCGGGGCACAAGGTCCTCGAGATCGGAACCGGCTCGGGGTACCAGACGGCGGTTCTCTCCCGGCTCGCCCGCACGGTGTACTCGCTCGAACGCATCGACGAGCTCGCCCGCCGGGCATCCGGCCTCCTCCGGTCGCTCGGATGCCACAACGTCTCCGTCAAGACGTTCGACGGGACGTACGGGTATCCGGCGGCGGCTCCCTACGACCGGATTCTCGTCACCGCCGGGACGGACGAGGTTCCGGAGCCTCTCCTGGCGCAGCTCGCGGTCGGAGGGCGGCTGGTCGTTCCGATCGGTCCGCCCGAGCGCCAGCGGGTTCGCGTCGTGCGCCGACGGAAGACGGACTTCGCCCAGGAGGATGGCGAGGTCGTCGTCTTCGTGCCGCTCGTCGGCAAGTTCGGGCGCGCCGGCGTCACGGGATGAGCGCCGCCGCCCGCCGCGCGGTGCTCGCCGGCCGGGTACAGGGCGTTGGTTTCCGCGCCTTCGCGCAGAGAGCCGCGCGGGAGGCCGGCGTGCGGGGCTGGGTCCGCAACGTCGCCGACGGCAGCGTCGAGACGGCGGTCGAAGGGGAGCCGGACGCCGTCGCCCGCTACCTCGAGCGGTTGCGCGAGGGTCCGGTGGGGGGGAAGGTGACGAAGATGACGGTCGAGGAGCTGCCGCCGCAGGGATTCCAGGTCTTCGAGATCACGGGTTGATCTCGTGAACGATTTCCGCGCGTGGGTTCGCGACGTGCCCGATTTTCCGACGCCCGGCATCCTCTTCCGCGACATCACGCCGCTGCTCGCCTCGCCGGAGGCTTTCCGCGAGGCGGTCGCTGCGCTCGCGGAGCCCTGGCGGCGAGATCCGCCGGGAAAGGTCTTCGGCATCGAGGCGCGGGGCTTCATGTTCGGCGCGGCCCTCGCGCGGGAACTCTCGGTGGGGTTCGTCCCGGTTCGCAAGCCGGGGAAGCTTCCCCGCGCGACCTATCGGGCGAGCTACGGCCTGGAGTACGGCAAGGACACCCTCGAGATCCACTGCGACGCCTGCACCCCCGGAGAAAGAGTCCTGATCTCCGACGACGTGCTCGCGACCGGAGGAACCGCGGAGGCCTGCCTCCGGCTGGCCGGAGAGCTCGGAGCGGAGGTCGTGGGACTCAGCTTTTTCATCGAGCTGGCGGCTCTCGGAGGCCGCGCTCGGCTCGGTCCCAGGGCCCCCGTCCACTCGGTGCTGGTACTATGAAACGAGTCATTCGACCCCCACATCCGGAGCTCGAACCGCGTAATGGCCGCTGAAAAAGTCCTCATCGTCGACGACGACGAAGACATTCTGTTGATTGTTCAGACGATTCTCGCGTCGGCGGGCTACTCCGCCATGACCGCCCACAACGGTCGCGAGGGCGTCGACTTGGCCCTGGAGCTCCGTCCGGACCTGATCCTCCTGGACGTGATGATGCCGGAGCTCTCCGGGTGGGAAGTCTGCACGACACTGAAGAATGCCCCCGAGACGCGCCAGATCCCGATCGCCATGCTCACGGTCAAGAGCGAGATCCGCGACCTCATTACCGGCATGCAGGTCGGGGCGGACGACTACATCACCAAGCCGTTCACGCGGCGCAAGCTGCTTTCGACCGTCCGCAAGCTGCTCGACGAGCGCGGGGACGAGGCTCCGCCGTACATCCCGTCCGAGAACGAGGAAGTGCGGTTCAAGAATCTCCTCTTCGACGGCGTCACCGAGCTTCCGACCGTTCCGATCATCATCGACGCCCTTCGGGACCGGCTCCTCGACAACCGCGACCTCGGCGTCCTGTTCATCGACGTCGAGCAGTACAGCCACATCGAGGAGACCTACGGCTGGGAGGTCTTCGACCAGCTCCTGAGGCACACCGGCAAGGCGCTCCGGCGGATGCTCGGAACGGTGTTCGCGACGGAAGACTTCGTCGCGGTCAACCGGGCCGGCGGCTCGGACTTCTACGTCTTCACGAGCATGGAGCCGGGGGACGACGCCATCAGCCGCCTCCAGCGCAAGGCGCGGCAGGTGGAGGAATCGCTTCGCGGGTCTCTCGATGAGACCTTCGGCTCGCGGATCCACAAGCGGATCGGCGTCTTCGTCGGGTACTCGGTCATCCATTCGAATCCGCAGATGCGCGTCGAACGGCTCGTCTACCGCGCTTTGCGGCAGGCGATCGCGATCGCGACGACCAAAGAAGAGGAGCGCCAGTCTCTCCTGCGCGATGCCTTCCAGGAGATCCTGCGCAAGCGGCGCGTTCGGACCGTCTACCAGCCGATCTTCGACCTCAACACGATGGCGCTTCACGGGCACGAGGCATTGACGCGCGGGCCCGCGGACACCGCCTTCGAGAGCCCCGAGCTGCTCTTCCAGTTCGCGGGCGATCACGAGTCGACCTGGGAGCTCGAGCAGCTCTGCATCGAGTCGGCGGCCGCGCACTACATGGCGAGCCCCGGCGGGAACCTGTTCATCAACTGCGAGGCGGACTCGATCACGGCCCTGACCACGAAGAAGGAGACGCTCGAGCCCCTGTTGCGGCTGCGCCAGCGCGTCGTCATCGAGGTCACCGAGCGGTCCGCGATCCGCGACATCCCCGTCTTCCGCGAGGCGCTCTCGGCGCTGCGGGAGAAGGGCTTCCGGATCGCGATCGACGACGCGGGCTCGGGCTACGCGTCGCTCCAGTCGATCGCCGAGCTTCGCCCGAACTACCTCAAGGTCGCCAACACGCTCATCACGGGCCTCCACGCGGACACGATCAAGCGCGACGTCGTCGAGATGCTGGTCAACCTCGCGCGGCGGATCGACGCGACCTGCATCGCCGAGGGCATCGAGACTCCGGAAGACCTCGAGGAGTGCCGCCGGCTGGGGATCCCGTTCGGGCAGGGCTTCTACCTGGGCGTGCCCGAAGAGATCCCGGCGACGGGCCCGGCGCGCGACTTCGTCCGCGTCAAGTGAAGGCCCGGAACCCGTCCGAATCCGAGAGGCCGGCGACTCCATGACGGGAGCCCCGCCGGGTCGTCCGCCCGGCCCGATGGACCAGTCGGGGATCTTCGCGATCAAGACGGGATTCCTGCGCAAGACGCAGGCCTTCCGCAGGCCCCGCAAGCGCACGCGCCCCTCCTGGAAGCTGAGCCTCGTCCTGCTCGCCGTCGCGGCGCTTCTCGGCGCCGGCGCCACCATGCAGCGCAAGTCGCTCGACGGGAGGTTTGCCGCGTCGGTGCGCCAGAGCGCGGGCCTTCCGTTCGAGATCAAGCAGGCCCGCCGCGACCTGACGGATCTGGAGGCGGACGAGAAGACCCTCGCCGCCACCCTGGACGCGCGGATGAAGTACGCGGAGAGCGTCGGCAGCGAGGACTTCTTCATCGTCCTCGACACCGCGAGGAAGCGCCTCCGGTTCCAGTACGGCGACCGCGTCGTGCGAGAGGCGCCGGCGGAGCCCGGGGCCGGCCGGACGATCGAGCTCGGCACCGAGCGGTGGACCTTCGCCCCGCTCTCCGGCGCCTACTCGATCCGGGAGAAGCTCCAGGAGGCCGACTGGAAGGTGCCGGCCTGGGTGTACGCCATGAACGGGGTGAAGCCGCCGAGCCCGCTTCCGCGCGTCGCGTCGGGCCTCGGCAAGTTCGTCATCGTCCTGACGGGCGACGCGGTGATCCATTCGCCGCCTCCTCCGGAGAGCCCTCTGCGCGGCGTGAAGCCCGGGTCCTTCCAGGTCCCCGAGGCGGATCTCGCGGCGATCTGGAAACGCGTCGGTCCGCGAACGCGCGTGTACGTGTTCTGATGAAATTCCGGATCGGATTTCTCGGCGCGTGGGGTCTGTTCGTGATCGCCGCGGGCGCGCTGGCGCTGGCTGTCGCGGCCGAGGCGGAGAACATCCGGGACGCGCGGCGAATGGACCGGCTCGACAAGATCGACGCGCTGATCGCGACGCGGCTCCAGGGAAGCTACCGGGATCTCGTCAGCGCCACCGGGGCGCGGGCGGGGAGGGTCTCGGAGCTGCGCTCGAAAGTCGAGAAGACCGAAGTGCGCCTGGACGACTCCGCCGACTCCTCGCAGACCATCATCGTCTCGACAGCCGAGAACCGGGTCTTCGTGCGGCAGGGCGGAAAAACGGTCTTCCAGGCGATCTGTTCGACGGGGAAGGGCACCACCCTCGTCGAGAACGGGCGGACGATGATCTTCGAGACGCCCACCGGGAGGTTCAAGATCCGCTCGAAGGAGGAGAACCCCGTCTGGGTCCCGCCCGACTGGCATTACGTCGAGGAGGCGCGGAAGAAGGGCGGCGCCGTGGTGCGGCTGCGCGCGGGCGAGGCGGTGGACGCCGCGACGGGCACGCCCATCGCCCCGGACGACCGCTCGGGCGGCGTGTGGTCCTGGCTGCAGGGCAAGGACAAACCGAAGCGCGCCGTCCTGACCGTCGTGAACGGATCCGTGGTGCGGGTCGCGCCGGACGGATCGAAGAGCGAGCTTCCCCCCGGGGAGATCATCCATGCGGGCAAGACGGTCGTGATCCCGCCCGTGACGACCCCTCAGCGGCGCTTCGACAAGGTGCTCGGGCGGTACCGGCTGAACCTGGGCGGCGGCTACGCGCTGCACGGGACCCTCGCCGTGAACCAGCTCGGCCGTGCCGCCTCGCACGGGTGCGTGCGGCTCGCCGACAAGGACCTCGAGACCCTCTACGAGATGAGCAAGGTCGGAGACCAGGTCATCATTTACTAGGCGGCGGATATTCGCCCTCGGGCGGGAATGGCCGCACCCGGCCGCCGGTTCTCCCGGGTCTCCGCAGGGGTTGCCCGCACCGGTGGCCCGAACCGTAACGGCCACCGGCCCCGGACGCGAGGTTCGCCTTGACCTTCTTCAGACCCCTCCGTACACTGGTTTTCTCCTTGAATACTCGAATCCGGATCGCCGCCCTTGCGGGGCTCTGCTCCGCCGTTTTCTTCGGAAGCCTGGGCGGAACGCCGTCCGGCTTCGGCTCGCTGCCGGCTCTCGCGGGGCGCTCCGGAAAGCTCCTGGCGGTGTTCACCCTGCCGGACGAAGTGCCGACGTCCGAGGTCCCCGCCGTCACGCGCCGCCCGGGCGTGTACTCGCTCCGGGCGTTCGCCGCGGCGGGCTACGGGGCGCTCCGCTGGATCGTCCTGACGCCCTTCTCCTCGAAGGTCAACGGGAGCATCGGCGGATACCGGATGGGCGAGTGGCCGTTCGAGCATCGCGATCCTTCCGATCCGGCCTACGCGAATCCTCGCGGGTTCATCCAGGTCACCTCCGAGAACTTCCGCACGCGCGTCTCCGAGCACTTTTCCCTCGGCCAGTTCCTGACCAAGAACCAGGCGAACGTCTGGCCGAAGTACCTCGTCCTGCAGCCGCGCCTTCTGGACAAGCTCGAGCTCACGATCGCGGAGCTGAAGCGCCAGGGGCACCCGGTGTCGGGGCTCTTCGTGATGAGCGGATTCCGCACGCCCGACTACAACGAGCCGGGCGTCGGGGCGGGCGGCCGCTCCGCGGTCTCGCGCCACCAGTACGGCGACGCCGCGGACGTTTACCCCGACACGCGGGACCGGGGGCGCATGGACGACTTGAACCGCGACGGCCGCGTCGACCTCAAGGACGCACGCATCCTGGCGCGTGCGGCGGAGGCGGTCGAAGAAGCCCACCCGGAGCTCACCGGCGGAATCGGGATCTACCCGGCGACGTCCGCGCACGGACCGTTCGTCCACATCGACGCCCGCGGCAAGCGGGCGCGCTGGGGCGGGTAGGAGCCGCGCGCGACTCGCTTCGGTGCGGTGAGTCTTCCGCTTCCCGATTCATCTCAATCCTCATCCGCCTTCTCCCACACAGACAGGTCCTGGTAAGCCGCCAGGCCGTGCTCCTCGAAGAGCCGCGGCCGCAGTCGCCGGCCCCAGACCGCCTCGAGCCGGCCGCGGGATGAGAATGCCCCATCTTCGTTGAAGGGTCCGCTGCCGGGCGCGAAGAGAAATCCCGTGTCGGCGAGCTCGCGGCGCTGCGCTTCCGTCAGATCCGGGCGCGTCCAGACGAGCTTCGGAGAGAGCGTCGTCGCGACGAGGAGCCCGCGGGGACGCAGCAGTCGCGCGATCTCCTCCAGCCACTCGGCCTCGAGCCTCGCGTCGAAGTGCGTGAAGACCGATACGGCGTAGATCACGTCGTAGAACGCCGCCGCGAGGCTCGTGGGTGGGTGGACGGGGATCGCGGAAAAGGCGCCAACGGACCCGGATCGGGCGGCGAGCCAGGAGACCGCCCCGCGGTCGACGTCCACGCCGTGGAGCTCCGAGACGTGCGGCGAGTCCACGACGTGGCGCGCGACGCGGCCCGCGCCGCATCCGAAATCGAGCCAGCGCGGATACGACCGATCCGGATCGCGGCACGTCTCGAAGGCGCGCAGGACGTCGGCGGCGGCCAGGCGGCCGGCGTGGTCGAACTCGTGCCGGCTGCTGGTCAGGGAAACGCTCCGCCTCTGAGCGGCGGGGGGCATCCGCCTCGCCCGGAACGCGTCGATGGCGTCGGGAAGGGCGTCGCGAAGGCGCAACGGGGCCTCGGTCATCCACCGGCGGAGGCGGCGGCGCCACGGGGCGGGGATGGCCCGCTTGAACCGCTCCCGCAGCCCGGCCAGGTTCGACGACGGCATCGAGTCAATATATGCGGCGCTTTCGGGTCCGCCTCGCTTCGGGGCCGCCTCGCGCGGAACCAGTTACCAGCGGTCTTCGGTCTGCGGGCTCCGGGAAGCGCCATCGCGCTCGAGAATCAGGATCTTGCCCGGAGCGAGGACCACCCAGCAGTCGTGCCCCTCGGTACAGCGGGATGGGATCCAGGCCCCGGGCGCACCACCCGGAACGGCCACCCACCCGGGGCAGCGCGCGCGGCAGCAGGGTTGCGGGGAGCCATCCATACCCTTTTCTTTGCGAGATCGGTGCCCCATCGCCCGTGTACGATGGCGTACAACTTGCTTGACTCCTTTCGTGAACCTGGCGCGTGTGACGATCCCGTGCGGTTGCGGAGAGATCCTCCGGGCGGCCTTCAAGGTCCAGGTTCTGGCGGTGGCCGGTCCCCACCACGGCGTTCCGTGTCCCCGCTGTTTCCACTGGCATGGCCTCCCGGACGCCGTGTTCGAGTTGCTGCATTGGACTCCGGAAGGCTGGTCGCCGATCAGCGCCGGGTGGGCCGCTTCCGGGCCCTAGCGCTCGTCCCCGGGTCGTTTCGGTCCGAGGGCTTTCCGTAATCGTTCCACCGGAACTCCCGTCATCGGGGAACGGGGCCGAGACAGGAGCGAAACGTGACGATTCCAGCGCGAACCGAAATTGGATCCCCGCGTCGTTCGAGTTTCCATGCATCCGCTCTCCTCCTCGCCGCCGGTCTGCTGGCGTATTGCGCCTCGAACGAGCCGCCGGCCCCGGCGCGGGCATCGTCCCCCTCGCCCGCGCCTCCGACATTCGTACCCTCCGATGGAGCGCGGTCCGTCCCGCCGCAGGCCCTCGCCGGCAACTGGCTCCTCGAGGTCAGAGTCGGAAGCCGGACGCTCGAAGGCGGCCTGCACTTCACGAACACGAACGGCGTGCTGGTCGGGACCTGGACGAGCGCCGAGGGCAACGAGTTCGAGCTGACGAAGATCGCGATCTCGGGAGACCAGGTCTCGTGGGACGTCGACGGACCATCCGGCAGCCAGCACGCCACGGGGACGATCGACGGACTCTCGATGAAGGGGACGATGAAACGCACCGGGAAGCGCGAGGGGCGCGGATCCTCCGCGGATTCGGAGGGCGAAGCGAGTCCGACCGGGGAGTCCGCGGAGTCCCCGCCGTCCGGATCCGGCGGCCGAACGGGCGGCGGGCACGGTGGCCGGGGCGGCGGCCGGAGACTCGGATCGGGCCGATCGGGAGGAGGAGGCGGAATCACCTGGACCGCCTACAAGACGATTTCCGCTGCGCCGGCCGCACCCGTCGCGCCAACCCCGACGCCTGCCGCGTCCGGAGCCCGGCCGGAATAGATCGCGCGGCGGTTGTGGTGGGGCCGGGCAGACTCGAACTGCCGACCTAGAGTCCAGGAATCTCTTCCGGGTCGGAGCCGCTTTTCGCGTTCCGATACGTAGCTAACTGCCTGGGCAGGTAGTTAACCCGCGTTTCTTGACAAAGAGGGATTCACCTTGAGCCAAACGGCGCTGGAGCGTATCTCGTCGCTGCCTAGAGCTGGTCCAGTGATAGGCAAACGAAGTGTTCGACGACCCCTTGTGTCATGATGCCGTCACGAAAGTAAGGTGCCACCATGACAAAGGATCGTCACCTTCTAAGTCGAATCGCGACCGTCGCTGCAGCATTCATCGCGCTAACCTTTGCGACCGGCAGCCATTGCGGCAACGAAAATTCAGTGACGGGTCCCACACCATTCGACATATCTGGAAACTGGGCTGGAACTTTCGTCACCAGGGCCTCCGCGAACTGCAGTCCGGCGACTGTCAGCTTGACTCTGACCGTTAGCCAGACAGGCTCCCTATTCAACACCGACTTGTCGGGGCTTCCCTGCGACTTCGGCGGGGGCTTCTCAGGATTTATCGGATCCAGTGTAGCTGGAGTCGCGACGGCCTCGGGTTCCGTGAAACAAGGCGGACCGACCGCTCCGTTTGGCGGATTCACCGGCACGTTTACCGGAACGGTCTCCTCCTCAAATATTCACCTCGTCATCAGCGACCTAGTACTCGGCGGCCATCCCTACAGTGATATCCCCGGCGGAACACTTGATCTGCATCGGTAAGATCCAAGAGTGGAGTGAGATCAGCAAGGTCGCCAAAGGCCGACCCTGACTCAGAAGGTGTCGGCGCACGGTTGCTTACGCGAGGAAGCCGAGAGAATGCTCCAGCAGCGAACCCTCGCGGTCACGTGCCCGAATAGCGCAGTAGAAGAGCGGACGCGGGGAAAGCTGGCCCGCGCCTTTGCAGCTCGAAACGGGTAGGGCGTACCGGCACCCCCCGGGTCGCGCTTTTTGCGTCGGGTGGTCACAGACGGTGGTCACAGTCGCCTTGAGGCTAACGACGAGTTACCGTTAACCCGTTTGTTTTGAAGTGGGGCCGGGCAGACTCGAACTGCCGACCTAGAGTTTAGGAAACTCTTGCTCTATCCACCTGAGCTACGGCCCCTCAATGACTTACGACGCTGCGCTATGGTGCTATGGCCGCTTTCGTGCCCACAAACCGGTTAACTGAGGTGGAGGGGTGCCGGGTGGCATGCCCGCTTTTCGGACGTTCGCCACCGTGGCCAACCATTCAACCATTCGTGAGAAGTTTTTGATTTCGGCCATTGATTTCGTCCAGCGCGGCTAGAGCATAACCCGCTGCCTCGTTACTTGTGTGAACGTACCGGTCCGTGATCCGCAGGTCGGAATGGCCAGCCAGCGCCCGGAAGGCGAACGGGTTGAGGTTCGTCGAAGCCAGTCGCGTCAGGAACGTATGGCGGCAGTTGTGAAGGACGAACTCTTTCCCGATCCCGAGGCCTGCCCGAACCTTCACGTGCAAGTGATCCATGGTGGTCTTCGTGTACGCGCCACCCGTCCGGCTCTCGAAAACAAACCCGCTTCCCGACCGTCCCGCGAGCATCAGGTGTACCCGGCGCGTCAGGGGCACTACCCGCCTCGCCGCCTTGCTCTTGCCCTCCCTGACCCGCAGGACGCCGTGCTTGCAACCGGGCGCGGCGGGCAGCTCGATGTCGGTCCAGGTGAGGGCCAGCGCCTCCCCGAGACGCAAGCCAGTGTCGATCAGGAGTACGAACAGATCGTTTAGGGGTTGCGGCGCCACGGCCAGATACGCCGCTTCGGTGTCCGCCGAGACGACGTAGTCCCGCGACTTCTCGCCTTTCAGAAGTCGGACCGATGGCACCGACCGGAGTACGCCCTCGCCTTCCGCGTATCGGAGCAGCGTGCGCAGGACCGCCAAGTCCCGGTTGAGATAACCGACGTTGCACCCTTCGGCCAAGCGGCCGTTCACGTAGTCCTGGATGCGAGTCTTGTCGATCCGGTCCAGCGGCTCTGCGATGCCCTCGCAGAGGCGGTCGAGGTGCTTCTCGTAATAGGCGATCGTCGACGCCGTGCACTCCGCCTTCCGTGACGTGACGAATCGGTCACGAAATGCCTTCAGAGTCGGCGCCGACCGCCTCCGCGCAACCCCGATTCCACCCGCCGCGAGTTCGCTCTTTCGTGCGTCGGCCATGGTCTCGGCGACTTTCCGGCTGTTTTGCTTCGTCGACTCGCGGACGCGTCGGTTTTCGATCCGAAACTCGTACCAGTAGACGCCGCCGCGCTTGGTGAGCTTCATTTCGCCGCCTTCTTGGTGGCCTTCTTCTTGGTCCTCGGCCGTCCGCCAAGCTTTCCCCACTCCGAGAGCTGCTTCTTGGTGTGCTTCTCCGCGCGGGCGCGTCCGCCGGCGGCAGCAAGTCGGCGAATGGCGTCCTTCATCGCTTTGTCCATACCGCAATACTAACCTACCTGCAGGTTAATTGGAAGAAACTATTTGCGTGGGGTGCAAATGGGGCGCACCAGTGCGGTACGTCTGGGCACAGCGCAAAAACGCATGCCCGCTTGCCTCTTGGCCCCCGATGACATCCAGCTTAGGACGCTGTGTGTCCCCTGAGCGTCACTTCGTTTTTGCTTGCGTGACTCACGAAGCCGGCGCACTCTGGCTGCGACGGACCGGGATGCACCCGGACAAACCGAACAGGAAACGGAAGGGGAGACATGGATACCGATTCGGAGTTTTTGACCTACAAGGACGCAGGGAAGTATCTCGGTGGCTTCCGGGAGTCAACGATTCGCAAGATGTGCCGCGACGGTCGCCTCGCCTCTTACCCATTCGGCGCACGCGCTACTCGAGTCCGCAAGAGCGATCTCGAGGCGTACGCCGAATCGGTAAGACGCGAACGGACGAACGGGAATCCGCCAGCCGCGATTCGGCGCGAAAAGGGGATCTGATGCTCGCAAGATTCAGTATCGACCACCACGGCGAGATTCATTTCCGCGACCCGGTCTGGCAGAAGACCGACCTTGAGCAGGCCATCCGCGCGGAGTATCTGAATCCGGGCAGCTACGCCGTGACGCGCGTAAGCCCCGGCGTCGTTCGCATCGACTGCGATCCGCCGTGCAAGGCCCATGCATGAGTAGCCGTACAGCCCCGGCAATGCTGGGGCCTCTCCAGACCGTTGAAAATCGTTCGACGGTCTCGAAAGGCCCCCGCCAGTCCCCCGCCGAAGTCGCCGCCGCTCTCGACGCGTTGACACCCGGCGAGCGAAACCAGATCTTCGCCTACACCATCCGTCGCCTTCGTCGCGGCGTCGGGAAGTCGTTCACGGCCGACGAGATCGTCGCCGACGCCTTCGCGCGCCTCCGGTCCGGTCAGCGTACTGCGCCGCGCGGCGAGCCGATCGTCGACACCGTCTGCGACGTGGTCGGCTCCATGGTGTCGAGCGCGGCGAAATCTTGGACGCGCCGGAACCGGCGAAATGTGCGAGAGGTTGACGCGCTGCTGGTCAGCGCCAGAGAAATCGACGTGACGTTGTACCCCCGCGCGGTACGCGAGCCGGGCGAGGAGTTCGGTAGCGAAACCCTTAACCGCGTCTTCGCCAACGACCCCGCCGCCGCCGCAGTGGTCGAGGGATTAGCAGCGGGGCATAGCGCACGTCGGATCCGGACGGAGGTCGGGCTAACAAAGTCGGCGTACGCCACGATCCGTCGCCGCATCCGTCGCCGCGTGAACGCCTGGGGGCCGGAGATCCTCTCTGAGCTCTGGTCGTCGGTCAGTTCGCAGGACCGGCGGATGCCCGCCGTCGCAACGCGTCCGAGGGGAACCGCGCCGGGTGGCGACTTCCTTGTCCGAGATTGACGGGCCGCGGAGAAAGTATGTATGTGAGAGCACCCGCCATTGAAACGCCACAAGCGCCTACGTCGGTTCATCCGTCGACTAGGCCTCTAAGCCCCACCACCCGCGCGCGCCATTCCGGCCGCACGCAACTTCAAGAGGTCAACATGCCCAACCCCTCCCACGAAAACCGCACCCGCGCCGAACGCGAATCCGCGAAGCGCCCCGTCGAGCCAATCCGACATCCAAAGGCCCGCGCCGAAGGAAAGGCGACGGTCTACTCGCCAAATCCTCTGCACCGAAAAAAGTAACGACTTCTCCCGCCCTCACCCCACGGAGCTTTACCCTTTCCTCCGTCGATGCCCGCTCGCGCTTCACCGGCGCCGGCGGTGGGGTGAGGGCGGGTTGATTCTTCCCCCAAAGCTGGCGCGGCGCGCTGGCTCGACTACTACATCCGGCCGGGTGCCACACGTTCAACACCCGAGCCGCATTACGCGGCTCTTTTTTTTGGAGAAAATGGATGGACGATTCCGAGCTTCATCGGCTGGCAGCCGAAAACAAATTACGCGACGTGGCGGCCGATCGCCGCATCGTCCTGAGAGATCTGCGCTCGCAGATCGATGATCTAAAAAGCCAACTGGCGTCGAAGACGCCAACACCGTCCGCCCCACCGAGAGAGGAATCCAATGGATGAATTTTCCGCATCAGACGCCAGCGTAGTTCGCGAGATCCGGCGACGAGAAGCCAGCATCGCGGACGCCGCTGTCGAGCTGAATCGACTTCAACGGCAGGCCGTTGAATCGGCGGGAGGCGTAGTACAGGCGACGGAGGTAAGCGCGACGGTCCGCCCCGAAACGCCGCCTCCGGTCTCCGACGCTCAGACGCCGCAAGACATCGCGAATGAAATTATCCGCAATCGCGACGAAGCATCGGCGTTGGGCCAAGCCCTCGCCACGTTTTCGACCGATCCCGAGGCATCTCTAGACCTGATGCGGGCGCGGGGCGTTAACGTCGTCTTCGAAAACGGCGTGCCGATGCTGGCCGGCCCGGATGGCAACGTCGCCATCGATCGCGAGACGTTGAAGAGCGTCGGACGCATTCCGGCCGGGCTCCTTCGCGCGCAGGGCGCACCGGGCTCCGGCGGCCGCGCGTCGGCAGAGGCTATGAAACCGCCTGACGGACGAACGATCGTCCAACGTGGCGCGGATGACTTCAGGGTCTACCAGGCCAACCGCGACGCGATCTTTATTGCCAAATTTGGCGAGCGAGCGCCGCGATGAGCGACATCTTCTCCAGAGCGGCGACGGCGGCGGCGGCGTTGGTGCCCGAGCGCGAGCGGCCAGTAGAGCCGGCGCGGTACAAGGACGGCACGTTGAAAGGCGCGGAGAACGTCTTGACAGCGGTCGACGGAAAACCGCTCGACGAAGAGCGGGGTCGCGACGACTTCACTTACTACAAGGCCAATCGCGAAAATCTACTCGCCGCCAGGGCCAATCGAATCGAAGCCGAAGAGAAAGCTAAAGCGGCGGTCGAAGACGCGCGCTACAAGGCCGACGTGCTGGCGCGCCGGAACGCCAAGCGCGAGGAACTGCGCGCGGCAAACAACGCACGGGAAGAGCGGGAAATCGCGGCCAGGCGGGCTGCACAACGGAAAGGTTGGGATGATTGATGACGAACGACGAGATTATTCAAGATACGGCGAAGCGATTGATTGCCGACGGGCGGTTGCCAGCCACGCGCGCGGGATCCACGCTCCGCGTGCGCGCCGAGGATTTCGAAACACTGCTGGCGTACGGCCTGCACGAGAATGAAGAGGCGTTCTGGGCCGGGCTGGCGGGTGAGAAGTGACACGGCTCGACGAGGTTCAAGTCTCCTTACTCCGCGCGGCGACGGTGTTGGCGCAACGTGGAAAGACAGACAGCGACGAGAGTCGCGCCATCGTAGCGGTGGCCGCCTTGGGCAGCGCCGCCGACGACCTGCGCCAGGTGGCCGGCGCCGCGTTTGACGACGTTGAGGGATTCCGGCGAACGGTCGACCGGTTGATCCACAACCTACCGCTCGAGTTAAAAGTCCGCCTGCTGTTCCTGCTGATTGACATCGCGGGCGACGGCGGAATGCCGATCGCATTCACGGAGGACGAGGTTCGGAGAATGCACGGGTCGTAGGGAATCGGAGTCGAAACGCATCGAAAAGAAAGAGGGGACAGATTAATGCCGACGCCACGAGCGCTCGGCGACGTTGACGAGAGCGCCCAGGACGTGGACGCTGCCGCGAACGCCGCCGCCGAGCCGACGAACAAGACCGGAGCTGATCTCGACGCTGCGCGGGCGCACATTGCCGCGCTGACCGGTTCGCCCGATGCGCGGATGTGTTTCCAGGTATTCGACGACAACGCCGACGTGAAGGATAGGAGCAAGGCCGCCGTCATCCACGGCACCATCGACGAGTGCTTCGACGACCTGGCCAGGCGAAACGCCAACGGAGCCGGCGTATTCGTGACTGCGAATCCAATCGTGGACGGCGGAGCTCGAACGAAAGCCAACGTCATCGGCATGCGATCGGTGGCCGTCGAGTTCGACGGGGTCGATCCGGAATTCGTGGTCGCGCCGTCGTTCGTCGTTCGTTCGCGCGCCGGGATTCACGCGTACTTCAACATCGAACCGGAGAAGGGCGTCGACGAATCCCGCTTCGAAGCCTGTCAGCGCCGCATGGCGGAGCGCCTAGGCGGAGACATGGCGGCCGTCGGAATCGAGCGCGTGTTTCGCCTCGCCGGTTTCGATCACGTCAAGGTCAACGCGCGAAAAGGCCTGGTCGGCGCGCCGTACCGCGTGACGCTCTTCGAGGGAGGCTCGGGGGCGGTCTACACGATCAGCGATCTCATGCGCGATCACTACGTCGCGCCGGCGGTTGGTGAGGCTCCCGGGAAGCTCGCCACTAAGGGCCCGATCACGTTCGCGCCAGGACAGCGCAACGACCATGTGACGAGCCACGTCGGCCTCATGAAGCGCGCGGGCTACACCCCCGAGGCGATGGCGATCATCACCCGCGGGACGGTTCGCGAGCTCGGCGGGACACAGGCGGAGGCCGACAACATTCTGAGAAGCGCCGAGTCGTGGCCAGAGCCGGAGGTCACCAATTTCGGCGCAACGGACATGTTCAACGCGCGACGGTTCGCGACCGAATGCGGCGACGTGGTGAAGTACGTTCCGAAAAAACAAAGCTGGTACACCTGGAACGGGGTCTCCTGGAGCGAAGACGAAGCGCCAACGACGGTCGAGTCGCTCGCGAAACTAACCGTCGATCACATGCGCGACCACGTTGACGAATTTTCTGACGTTCGCCTTGCGGGGCAGCGGACCTCACCGCGTGACCAGTTTCGGGCCCACATCACCGCGTCGTCGAGTTCGTATCGCCTCGACTCGATGGTGAAGGTTGCGCGGTGCGAGCCGGAGATTGTCGCTAGACCTGACGACTTCGATAAAGACGAGATGCTATTGAACTGTCCGAATGGCGTCGTCGACCTCCGAACCGGCGAGCTCCTGGCGCACGATCGCGACCGATTGATGACGCGGGCGACCGTGGCGAAGTTCAATCCTGCGGCCGCGTGTCCGACGTTCGACGCGTTTTTGAATCGGATCATGGACGGCGACGCCGAAATGATCGGCTTTCTTCAGCGCTTCGCCGGGTACTGCCTGACCGGATCGGTCAAAGCGGAGGTCTTCGTCATCGCCTACGGGTCGGGCGCCAACGGAAAGTCGAAGTTCTTCGGCGCGCTCCAGCACGTCATGGGCACCTATGCGGCGCAGTTTCCGATCGAGATGATTTTGAAAACGCGCCACGAGAAAATGCCTTCGGACATGGCGCGTTTGCCAGGTGTGAGACTCGCGGTCACCGTCGAGGTCGGCGAAGACCGGGCCTTCGACGACGCCAAGGTCAAGGCGGCGACCGGAGGCGATTTGATCAACGCGGAGGCGAAATACCAGGCCCCGTTCAGTTTCATGCCGCAATTCAAAATCGCAATTGGTACGAACAAACGGCCATCGATCAGCGGGACCGACGAGAGCATGTGGCGCCGGGTACGCCTCGTCCCGTTCGAGGTCACGATTCCGAAAGAAGAGCGCGATCAGGATCTGGCCGCCAAGCTGGCCGCCGAAGGCGAAGGCATCCTGGCCTGGGCCGTTCGGGGTTGCCTGGAGTGGCAGGCGCGGGGCCTGGGAGAGCCGGAGAAGGTTCTGGCGGCCACGCAGGAATACCGAGCCGAGGAAGACGACGTGCAGGCCTTCATCGACGACTGCTGCATTCTCGGTCCCGGACGCTCGTGCTCGGCGGCGATCTTGTACCAGAAGTATTGCTCGTCAACGGACGAACCGATGACGGCGGCGGCATTCGGAGCTCGCCTATCCGAGAAGGGCTTCAAGAAGGGACGCGGCAAACTAAACGGCCAAGGCTTCCGGACGCGCGAGGGTTTGAGCTACTTCGGTAAGGACGACGACGCCGTCGACGACGATACCCCGCCTCCGATCCCGAGAATGCCATGGCACGGGGTCCAAGGATGAGCCGGGGTACAGGGTGTACAGGGTTGCCGGAGAGTTCCCTAGGAGCCGCGAGTTTGAAAGTCCTAGGGGGGTTTGCGGCAGGCCTGTACACCCTGTACCCCGGTCGCGTAAACCGTTGAAAACAAACGACCGACAAAAAGCGGCGCTCAGGCGCGGGGGTGCGCTCCAGCCTGCCGGTCGAGTCCGAAGTCGTGGTCCTTATGCATTCCTCACAGAACGCGATCGGACGCCGAATCAGACGGCATTTTACTGAGCAGAAGATCTCGCTTCCGAGTCTCATGCCTGAAAGCGGAAGCACCTTCTTGGAGCACTGCGCGCATGGAGTGGTGAATTTCATACTCCCCCGCCCAACGCCACCTTCGCCCGCCGGTACTCCCGCCAGTTCTGGAAGGTGTAGATCGGCGTCAGGACGAACGAACGCGGCCCCCACCAGCCGTAGATGAGATTCGAACGCTGGCACCAGCGGTAGCCGGTTTCGAGGCATGCCGCGCACATCCGATTTCCGTACAGCTTCGTGAAGGCGCCAAGACCGCCACGAATTTCGGTGAGAGAAACGAAGACGTTCGGAGCGTCGGCATAGCAGGATCCGCAGACTGCCTCACCGGTCCGGTTCAATATCAACACCCCCGAAACGCGAGGTAGGACAAGAACCCGCCGAGCGCGAATGTGGCATAAGCGCAGATGGTGAGCAGAATCGCTGGCCCGTTAAAAGACCAGAACCACACCGTACCTTTGGGCGCGACGATCTGCCCGAGGTAGGTGCATCCAAGCGCAAGAGCGCCCGCCAAGACGCCGATAACGTAGACCATCATCGGACCCGCGAAGCTTCCCGCCCCCCTGCCCAGAGTTGACAAATGCCCCACATACGCCAATACCGCCACCGCCGCCCCGCCGTTGATCAAAATGCTCGCCTTCATCGCCTCTCGACCCGATTCGTTCGCTGCTTTAAAAGACTCAACGCTCCATGAGTGCTTCTGTTGGTATGTCAGCTTCGCCACGTCGATTTTCGCTTGCTCGTGGCGGTCTACGGTGTCGGGCCTCGCCGCCGGCTCTATCGCGCGAGGCTCCAAGCTAGCGAGATAGATGTCCAGCACGTTCCACGACGGCGGCTCGGCGCCACTCTGTGCGGCGGCCGCCACGTTGGCTCGGATGGAGTCCAAGAGTTCTTTGGCTGTCATGCGCGGCGCCTCTCTTGATTTTTCCAAGACTCTAACCCGAGCGCGCCCACCGCGCACGAAAGGAATCGACATGCCCCGTGGTGGATCCCGTCCAGGCGCCGGCCGTCCGAAGAGGACCGAAGGCTCCAAACTTCCTGCCCCGATGCGACCAACGGCGCCGCCGATACCGAGAGAACGCGCGCTCCGGGCGAGAGAACACGCCCAAGCCTTCCTCGACACGCGCGAAGACCAGCTCATCGCCGAAGTATGGGAGCGCGGCTCGATCCGCGAAAAGCTCGAGGTCTGGCGCTTTCTCAAGGGCTACGCGCATGGCATCGTGCGGGCGCCCGCCGACATGAGCTATACCGGCAGCAGCTTTGAGGACGTCATGCGCGAAGTCGAGGCCACGCGCGAGGCGAAAGAGCGGGCGGGGGCGATCACGACGACGGTGGAGACCGTGAGCGTCACGCTGTTGCCCGCCGCTCCCGACATCGACGGGGCGTGAGGCGTGGATCGCGCGGTGGTCCAGATGGCTGACCAGTAGCGGCACTGCCGGGGGCTTTACCCGGTGGTCCGGCGCGGTCAGAAGTGACCTTCCTCTCCCGCGCGCTCCCCTGCTCTGATTCAGCCTATTCGGCCCCTCTCCCCTGCCCCACTCGCGTCCCCTGCCCCGCTGCGCCCCGATCGGCGCGTTTCCGAGGCCGGTATCGTGTTGCGGAAGTCGTGTCTCAAATCGGCTCCTACAACACAAAATCGGCCTGTGTAGAAGCCTGTGGATTTGTATGGCCGCTTTCGTGCCCACGATGGTCCGTTTGGGCATACTTTCGTCCGTCACGGTCGATCGAGAGCAAGAGGCGAATAGCCCCGTATTCATTGACGAATCACGCTACGTGACGGACGGCGGTGGAGAGCTTCGGAAGTCTTAGGAAACTCTTGCTCTATCCACCTGAGCTACGGCCCCGGAGAGGGGGGCGAGCATACCAACGTCGCCTCCGCTGACGCTCCGGCTCCCGCAGCGTGAGGCTCCTCGCACGTCGCCTGCGCTGGCGCTCCGGCTCCCGCAGCGTGAGGCTCCTCCCTTCGCGACGCTCGGGAGACTCCTCACGCTGCGAGCGGTCATTGAGGGTCAACGCGAATCGGTCCTTTCGAGCGCTCTGAGCTCCGGGGAGACTTCGTAGATTCTCGGAGAGATTTGGATGAAAGACTCCGACTACAACCCAAGAAAGGCTCCTCGCTTAGACTTTTCTTCGTGGGCGATGAGCGGGTTGGTGAGGGGATTGGGGAATTTGGCGTCCTTCGGCCTGCCCGGCCTACCGACGCGGGAGCGCTCGCTCGCCTGGCTGACCGGACGTTTCGGGAGACGTTCGGGCCTGCGAATACTCCCGAGAATCTCGACGCCCACTGTGCCTCGGCGTTTTCCGAGGAGATCCAGGGGCGCGAGATCGCGGATTCTCTCTACGAGAATGTCGTCGTCGATCGCGACGGGGAGCTCATTTCTTATGCGCAGATGCGGTGGGTCGAGCCTCCGCCTTGCGTACCCGGACGCCGGCCCGCCGAGATCCTGCGCCTCTACGTGGACCGCCCCTGGCACGGGCGCGGTCTCGCGCGGATCGTCATGGAGGAGCTCCTCGCGCGCGCCGCGGCGGGCGGCGCCGGGACCGTCTGGCTGGGAGTGTGGGAGCACAACCCCCGCGCGATCGCGTTCTACCGCAAGTGCGGGTTCCGCGACGTGGGGGAGCACGTCTTCCGCGTCGGCGACGATCCCCAGCGCGACCTGATCCTGGCGCGGCCGACGGAGAGCCCGCCGTAGAAGGCACCCGGCCATGGCGGCGGCGGCCTCCGTCCGGGAGCGAGGAGAAATCGCCGAGGATTTCCCCGCTGCGGTCGCCGGCGCGCTTCCGCGGTGTCGGCACGATCCGGACGGCGACGGTCGGCGCATCCGGCGAGGGATCCCGTCCGGTCACGTGATGGCGGGTGTTTCCGCCCGCATCGCTTCGAGCGTCTCGTCCGCCTCGTCATCCGTCCGGCCGAGGGAAAGCAGCGCGTAGTGCGCCATTCCGAGCGCCAGCTCGTGCTCTCCCATGAACGCGCGCCCCACGCCGAGCTTCCGGAACTCCGACTGCGCCGCGAGGCTGTGGGTGCGGACGACCGTGCGAATGTCCGGATTCAGCACGCGGGCGAGGTGGATGATCTCCCGGGCCTGATCGCGATCGGGCGAGGCCACGACGAGAAGGGCGGCGGACCGCACGTGGGCATGCTGGAGAATTCCGGGGCGCGTCGCGTCTCCGTAGATCGCCGGCACCCCCTGCCGGCGAAGGGTCTCGAAGACGATCCGGTGGTTCTCGACGACGACGTAAGGAATCTGGCGGCGCGCGAGCGCGGTTCCGATCGTTCCGCCCACCCGACCGTATCCGACGATGACGGCGTGGTTCTGGAGCGCCTCCGTCGCCACGTCCTCCGGCAGGGGCGGCAAACGCCGGCTTCTCTCCGCATCGCTCTCCAGCCCGAGCCGCGCGAGCATCCGGGACACCGGTTCGATGGTGTTGAAGATGAACGGATTCGCGGTGATCGAGATCAGCGCGCCCGCGAGAACGAGGCTCTGGCTCTCCTTCGGCAGGAAGCCGAGGGAAATGCCGAGGCCGACGAGGATGAACGAAAACTCCCCGATCTGTGCGAGACCGGCGGAGACGGTCAACGCGGTTCGCAATGAGTATCGGAACAAATGGACGATGGCCAGGGCAGCCAGAGACTTGCCGACCAGCACGATCAGGACGACGACGAGCACGTGGAGGGGATAGCGGATGAGCACGGTCGGGTCGAAAAGCATCCCGACCGAGACGAAGAACAGAACGGCAAACGCATCCTGCAACGGGAGGGCGTCCGCGGCGGCCCTGTGACTCAGATCGGATTCGCTGATGACGACGCCCGCGAAGAACGCGCCCAGGGCAAAGGACACGCCGAACAGCGACGCGGCGCCCACGGCGATGCCGAGAGCCACCACCAGCACCCCGAGGGTGAAGAGCTCGCGCGAGCCCGTTCGAGCGACCCGCTCCAGGAGCCACGGGACCGCCCGGCGTCCCGCGAAATGCATCACCCCGAAGAAGAGCGCGACCTTTCCGAGAGTCAACCCCACCGCCAGGGAGAGGGCCCCGGCGCCCGACGGCCCCTGGCCCGCGGACGACGCGAACGCCGGCAGCAGGACGAGAATGAGAACCGTGACGAGGTCCTCGACGATCAGCCAGCCGACGGCGACGCGGCCGTTGGCCGTGTCCAGGATCCCGCGCTCCTCGAGTGCCTTCAGGAGCACGACCGTGCTCGCGACGGAGAGGCAGAGGCCGAAGACGATTCCGGCTCGCCAGGTCCAGCCCCAGAGATGCGATGCGACGGCCCCGAGAATCGTCGCGGCCACGATCTGCGCCGCGGCACCCGGCACCGCGATCCGCCGGACCGCGAAGAGGTCCTTGATCGAGAAGTGCAGGCCGACCCCGAACATCAGAAGGATCACGCCGATCTCGGCGAGCTGCCCGGCCAGCCCGATGTCCGCGACCGGACCGGGCGTGAACGGGCCCAGAGCGACGCCGGCGAGCAGGTAGCCCACGAGCGGCGGCAGGCCGAGGCGCGTCGCGAGGAACCCGAACAGAAAGGCCAGACCCAGGCCTGCCGCGATCGTCGCCAGCAGCGCGGTCTCGTGGTTCACGCCGGAATCTTAACGGCGTAAGCGACAGCCCGCTTCGCGGCCTCCTACTTCGTTTTCTTGATGCCGAGCGACCTGGCCATCTGCCGGTCGAGCATCCGGTCCGTCGAGAACCGCTTGAGAGGGATGAACGTCTTCGCCATCCGGGTCAGAGGGTACCGGGTCTTCGGGCGGCGGGATTCGATCGCGTCCGCGATGGCCTTCGCGACGGCTTCCGGCGGCAGGCGTCCCGCGGCGAAGTCCGTGTCCATGGCGCGCTCGGCTCCCCGGTAGAACGGGGCGTAGGGTCCCGGCCGGCCGAGGAGCTTCGAGACGCCGGCCCGGGCGCGCTCCCCGAACTTCGTGCCGATTGGCCCCGGCTCGATGATCACGACGCGCACGCCGAAGCTCGCCACCTCGAGACGGAGGGAATCGGATATCGCTTCGAGCGCGTGCTTCGACGAGCAGTAAGGAGCAGCGAACGGAATCGCGATCTTCCCGGCTACCGAGGAGACGTTCACGATCGTGCCCGCGCCCGCCTCCCGCATCGCGGGGAGGACGGCCTGGATCATCGCGAGGGCTCCGAAGACGTTCACGTCGTACTGCGCACGCCACTCCGCGGCGGTCACGTCCTCGACCGCGCCGTACTGCCCGTACCCGGCGTTGTTGACGAGCGCGTCCACCCGACCCGCCTCGCGCAGGACCTCCGCGACGGCCGCGGCGACGGCCTCCGGATCCGTGACGTCCAGGGCGAGGGTCTTCATGCCGCGCGCGGCGAGATCGGCGATCGCCACCCGCTTCCGCGCGGTCGCAAAGACGCGATGCCCCCGGGCCGCCAGCTCGACCGCGGTGGCCCGGCCGATGCCGCTCGAGCACCCCGTGATCAGGACGGTCTGCGGCGGGGGCATCCAGCGATGTTACCCTTCCGTCGAGCACCATGGGCTACGCGGAGAAGAACCTGGCGCCGGGAGAGTCGATCGTCTACCGAGCCCGGTATCACTGGATCTTCTACCGTTCCGCCCTGCTCGTCCTCCTGCTCGCGGCGATCCTCGGCGCCTCGGCGCTCTACGCGTCGAAGGCGTCGCCGGAGGCGGGCGTCGCGAGGCCCGTCCTGTATCTCGCGCTCGGTTTCGCGGGAATCGGCGTGATCCTGCTCGCGGCCCGCGCGCTCCGCGCGTCCAACGACGAATTCGTGGTGACGGAGCGCCGCGTCATGCGGTCGGTCGGCCTCCTGTCGCGGGAGCACGAGCAGGCGCCGATCGAGAAGATCCAGGACATCACCGTCACGCAGAGCATCCTCGGGCGCCTGCTCGACTTCGGCGACGTGAGCCTCGAGACCGCCTCCGAGCGGGGCACGCTCCTCTTCCCGGCGATCTCCGCTCCGGAGGGGCTCCGCAGCGCCATCTGGACCCGCACGGGGAACGCGGCGGCCCGGCCGGCGGCCGTTTCCCCGGCGGCGATCCCGGGTGCCCGTTCGGGCACGGCCGAACGGCTGGAGGAGCTCGAGCACCTGCGCCGGAATGGGATCGTGTCCGAAGCGGAATACGCCGCCAAACGGCGGGACATCCTCGGCCGCCTGTGAGCCGCTTCTTTCCTCGCCCGGCGCAAGTAAACCCGGAACCCCCGGGCTCGTCTAACCTGGTGTGCCAGCTCTCGCCATGATCCCGCGCGAAACCGATCCGGGCGTCGACGAGGCGCGGCTCATCCGCGAGGTCCGCTCCGGCAATGCGGACGCGTTCGAGTATTTCGTGCGGAAGTATCAGCGGCGCATCACGCGGGTCGCCTACCGCCTCCTGCGGGACGCCGGGGAAGCCGACTGCGCCGCGCAGGAGAGCTTCCTGCGGGCGTACCAGAATCTCGGAGACTTCCGCGAGGGCTCGACCTTCGAGACGTGGCTCACCCGGATCTGCATCAACTGGTGCAAGGACCGGCTGAAGCGCCGGCGCCTGGTCTTCTACTTCCACCAGGCGCCGCCCGAGCGCGAGGAAGAGGGGCCCGGTCCGCGGGACACGGCCGTGTCCGACGATCCGTCTCCGGAGCGCCGGGCGGTCTCCCGCGAGATCCGCGAGCGCCTGCGGGGCGCCATGGAGTCGCTCTCTCCCCGACAGCGGAGCGTCTTCGTGCTCAAACATTTCGAAGAGCTGTCCATCCCGGAGATCGCCGACCTGATGGGGCTCGATTCCGGGACGGTCAAGTCGCATCTTTTCCGGGCGGCGCACAAGATCCGAGAACGCCTCGGCGACTACCGCCGGACGTGAGGAAGGAAAACGTGACGACCAACGCGCATCTGACGGAATCCGAGCTCTTCGGCCTCGCCGTGCCTGCGGCCGGCGCTCCCGAGGCGCTGCCCGCGCACCTCTCGGACTGCCTGGTCTGCAGCCGCGCGCTCCAGGAGTGGAAGGCGGCGGTGCGCGAGCTCGCCGTCGAGAGCGACGCGCCGATCACGCGCCGGACCGAGGGGGAGTGGACCGCCGCGGAGAACCGGACGCTCGACGCCATCCGGAGCGCCGGCGCGCCGCGGCGCGGCTCGGGGCTCCGTTGGACGGTCGGCATCGCCGCCTCGTTGCTGCTCTTCGCTCTCGCGCTGCCCTTTGCGCGCTGGAGGCCGGAGAGCCTCGGTGCGGGGCGGCAGCATGCGTCGGAGCTCTCCGCCGAGGACCTGAAGGACGACACCCTGCTGCGCGACGTGGCGCGCCTCTCGCGCGGCGAAGACGCCGGCTCCTGGACCAGTCTGGCGCCGGAGCCGGGCGCGCCCGCGGCCGGCGGCGAGGAGGACAGCCTGTGAGCTCCCGAAAAGTCTGGATCGCGACTTTCCTCCTGGCGGCGGCCCTGCCTCTCTTCGCGGCCCCGGAGGTGCCCGACGGGAAGTGGTGGAAGCGCCCCCGCCTCGCCGCCGAGATCCACCTGACCCCCGAGCAGTCGCGCGAGATCGAGACGATTTTCGTGCGCACCCGGACCCGGCTCATCGATCTGAAGGCCGATCTCGAGAAGAAACAGCTCGCCCTGCAGTCGGCCATGGACGACCGATCCGCGGACCGGCGGGCGGTCGAGCGGCAGATCGAGGGCGTCGAAACCGCGCGCGCGGAGCTCCAGAAGACCCGGGCGATCATGATCCTCGACATGAAGCAGGTGCTGACACCCGAGCAATGGGACCGGCTTCGCCAGCTTCAGCAGGAGATGCGCGAGCGCCGGCAGGAGAGACGCTCCGGCGGGAGATAGCGCTCCCGTCCGATCCGACGAGACGCGGCCCTCACACGTCGGTCACAGGTCCGGCCTTACGATGGCCGGATGGACGAGACGACGCGCGCCCGCATCACCGAATACGTCCGACCGCTCGCGGTGGGCCTGGACGGCGTCACGAACTACGGAGACGTCGAGAGGGTCGCCGCCGCCGCCGATCTCATCGCGAGGGGGCGGCCGGACGTGGACGCGGATCGCCTCTTCCTGCTCGCGGTCTTCTCGGGGCAGGAGAAGTGGGTCAGCCGCATGGGCCATCGGAGCCGAACCGAGCTCTTCCTGGCGTCCCTCGGCGTGGCGCGCCGGGACGTCTCCGCGCTCTTCCGGAGCCTGGAGCGCCTCGACACGGACCCTCGGACTCCGGAAGAGGAGATCGTCCACGACGCGGTGCGCCTCGACCGGCTCGGCGCCTACGGGATCGCGCGAAGCCTCGTCGAGGGCTATCGGGAACGGCAGGACTTCGTCGAGATGGCGGCCGCGATCGAAGAGGAGGCGGGAGTCGGCCTGCGCACCCCGGCTGCGGAAGCCCTGGCCGCTCCGCGGCGCGAGACGATGCGCGACTTCGCGAAGAAGCTCCGGCAGGAATACGGGGAGTTCGCATGACCCGGGCGACGCCGAAAATCAGAGAAGCGTCTTGCCTCCGTCGACCCGCAGGATCTGGCCGGTGATGTACGACGGACCGGCGCAGAGAAAGACCACGGCGCGCGCGACGTCCTCCGGCTCGCCGTTGCGCCGCGCGGGGACGGCCCGGGCCCACCGCGCCGCCTCGTCCGGGGTCGTCCCCTCGGGGACGAGCACGGTCCCCGGCGAAACTCCGTTGACGGAGATCTCGGGGGCGAGCTCCACGGCGAGGCCGCGCACGAGGCCCTCGACCGCCGCCTTCGACGCGCCGTGCGCGACGTACGCGGCCGCCGGACGCACGGCGAGGAAGTCCGAGATGAGGACGATCCGTCCTTCCCGGACCTTCAAGTGCGGCGCGGCCGCGCGCGCGAGGAAGAATCCGGCCCGTGCGCTGACCGCCATCGCGGAGTCCCAGATCGCGGGAGTGGTGTCCGCGACGGACGCGCGGTGGAACGTGGCGGCCGAATGGACGAGAAGGTCCAGCCTGCCGAAGGCCTCGACCGCCGCCGAAACGGACGCCGCGCAAGCCTCCGCGTCGGAAAGGTCCGCCCGGACCGGCACCGTTCGACGTCCGAGCGCCCGGATCCGGTCGCAGGTCTCCCTGGCCGGAGCCTCCGATGAGAAGTAATGGACGGCGACGTCCGCGCCGGCCTCGGCCAGGGCGAGGGCGATCGCGCGGCCGACGCGGATCCCGGCGCCCGTCACGAGCGCCGCGCGGCCTTCCAGAACCCGGTCCGGCATCCCCGGATCGTAACCTTTCGTCGCGCCGCACCGTATTCCGTGCAGCCCCAGCACCGGAGGTCTCGATGCCCAGGCGTCTGCCGCTTTTCTCGCTTCTCGCCCCCGCGCTCCTGCTCACCTTCGCCTTCGCGCCGCTCCTCCTGGCGGGCTCGGTCTCCGGCCGCCTCCTCGACGCGTCCGGAAAGCCCGTCGCGGGGGCGCCCGTGCGATGGACGGGATATCGCGACGACGACCGCGCGCTCTTAGACGCCACGAACGGCGCCGAGCCCGCGGTCCTCGGAGAGACCGCGACGGGCGCCGACGGCCGCTTCCGCATTTCGATCCAGGGTCCGGCCGCGGCGATCTCGCTGCGGATCGCGCCGCCGGGCTCTCCGACGATCCGCCTCGGAGGCCCCTTCGACGGAGCCGACGACGTCGCGCTCGACGACCTGCGCGCCGGGACGGCGGCGCCGCTGTCGGGACGGGTCGTCGACGCGGCCGGGAAGGGGATCGCCGGGGCGAAGGTGCGGGTGATCGCCGCGGACCCGTTCTCCGATGACGACGCCCAATCGGTTGGGGAGGGACGCTCCGGCGCGGACGGAGCGTTCTCGATTCCGGAGGCGCCGGCGGGCGAGCGCGTCGTCGAGACCCGGGCTTCGGGGCTCGTCCCGGCGAGAGAGGTCCAGTCCGAGGCCCGGCCCGACACCCGCATCGTCCTTCAGCGCGGCGGCACGATCCATGGCGTCGTCCTGGACCCCGGCGGAAAGCCGGCGGCCGGGGCCCTCGTCGTCGCGGAAGACCTCGCCGCGGAGACCGACGCCGCCGGCACTTACAGGCTGGCGGGCATCCCGCCAGGAGTCCGCGCCGTCGAAGCGCTCTGGAAGGAGGACTTCGCGGCGCGCCGGGACGCTCTCCGCATCCGGCGGGGCGAGGAGACCGACGCTCCGATGCGCCTCGCGCGCGCGGCCGCCATCGACGGGACTGTCATCGACGAGACCACGCGCAAACCGATCGCCGGGGCGCGGCTCGCCGCCTCGAGCGGCGGAGGTTTCGCGTTCAACCGGCGGCGCACCGAGCGTTCCGCGCGGACGGACGCGCGCGGCCGCTACCGCCTCTCGGGCCTGGCGTCGCGCGCCTACACCGTCTCGGCGTCGCGGGAGGGATGGCTGACGTCCTCGATCGCGGGAGTCGCGGCATCGACGGCCGCGCCCGGCACGGCGCACGTCGCGCTGGCCAAGGCGGCGAGCGTCGCCGGCAGGGTCGTCGACGAGAGCGGAACCGCCGTTCCCGGCGCACGTGTCCGCATCTCGCGCGAAGGCGGCCTCCGCGCGATGATGCGGCGGGGACCGGGGGCATTCCTGGGCCGCGGCCCCGGGGGCCTGTCGGGCCCGGACGGCGCCTTCCGCATCCGCAACCTCGCGGCGGGACGGAGCCTGTCGCTCGAGGCGGAAAAGACCGGTTACGCCCCGGCAATGCGTCCCGGCGTGACCCTGCGCACCGGCGAGGCCGCGGCCGGAATGACGCTCATCCTCAAGAAGGGGATCGAGGCTCGCGGCCGCGTCGTCGATGCGGAGGGCAAGCCCGTCCGCGGCGCCGAGGTGCGGGTCGCCGGGAAGGGCGCCGGATTCCTGAACAACGCCCGCGCCCAGATCCGCATGGCGGTCCTCGGCCAGACCGATCGTCCGGACGCGACGAGCGCCGCGGACGGGACCTTCGTGGTGCGCGGCCTTTCGGATGGGGAGTACAGCGCGACCGCCTCCCGCGACGGCTACGCGCGCAAGACCGCTTCCGGTCTCATGGTTCAGGCGGGGAAGGAAAACCTCTGGCCGCCCATCACGCTGTCGCCGGGAGTCGCGATCACGGGCTTCGTTCGCGATACGAAGGGCCAGCCGATCCCGGGCGCGCAGATCTTCGGGATCTCGATCGCGGAAGGAGGTCGGCCCCAGATCACGACGGCCGACCTCGAAGGCCGGTTCCGCGTCGACGGTCTCGCCGCCGAGAAGCAGCTCCTGCTGAACGTGTCCGCCGACGGCTATGCTTCGACGCAGAAGAACGCCACCGCCCCGGCCGAGGATGTCGCTGTGGTGCTGAAATCGGCCGGGACTCTGCGCGGGCGCGTCGAGGACGGCGATTCGAAGCGTCCCGTCACGGATTTCACGATCTCGCTCGCTGCGCCGCGCGGTCCCATGGGAGGCTTCCGGGTCGCCACGGGCGGCGGGGGCCGCGCGGGCGGCAACTCGAACCGCTCCTTCCAGGCCGAGGACGGCTCCTTCGAGCTCCCCGACGTGCCGCCGGGAAAATGGACGGTGACCGCTGCGGCCGCCGGCTACCGCAACGGCGAGACCTCGGGGGTCGAGGTCGGCGAGGGCGAGACGAAGGAGGGGATCGTCATCGGAATCCGCAAGGGAGGCTCGCTCTCGGGCCGCGTGCTCGATCCCGCGTCGGGGGCGGGGCTTCCGAACGCCTCCGTCTCGTGGCAGGCGGCGGGCGACGAGGGCGGGCGCGGTCCCCTCGGGGCCATGTTCGGAGGCAATCGCGGGACAGCGACCTCCACCGACGCGGACGGCCGGTTCCACTTCGACGGCCTGGCGCCCGGGCGCGTCACGGTGACGGCGGAGCACGCCGACTATCTGGAAGCCTCCCGGGAGGTCGATCCCGACAAGGAGAGCAGCGTGGACATCACCCTCGGGACGGGGGGCTCTATCTCCGGGTCCGTCGTGGGAAAGGACGGCCGCATGCCGGCCGCGGGAGCCCTCGTCTCGCTCGACCCGGAGGGGGATGCCTCCGGCTTCGGCTTCGGGGGCGGCGGCGACTCGACGCGGACCGACGGATCGGGCCGCTTTCAGTTCGATCACCTGGGGGCCGGCCGGTACAAGCTCGCGGCGGAGTCGGCCTCCGGCAAGACGGCGCCGAAGGAGGTCGTGCTCGCCGAGAGCCAGCGTCAGGACGGCATCCTCCTTTCGATGAACGCCTCGGGGGCGCGCATCCGCGGCACGGTCTCGGGGCTGCCGGCCGCGAAGCTCGGAGGCGTCCGCGTGTTCGCGAGCGGGCAGGATTACAACGACACCGCCCAGACGGACGACGCGGGCGCTTTCACGTTGAACGACGTGCCGGCGGGAGTGGTCCGTTTCTCCGCGACGACGAGCTTCCTCGCCGGGCGCTCCGCGTCGAAGAACCTCGAGGTCCCCGACGGGGCGGCGGACGTCCCGGTCGAGATCGTCTTCGAAGGGACCTCGCGGATCGCGGGCCGCGTGACGCGGGCGAACCAGCCGCTCTCCGGCCTCTTCGTCTCCGCCAGCCCCGACCCGCCGTCCGGAAACGGCGGCCGCGGGACGGGGCAGACGGACGAGAACGGCCAGTACGCGATCGAGGGGCTGTCGGACGGCACGTACCAGTTGAACGTCATGGGCCAGGGCGCCGCGTACCACAAGACGCTCTCCGTCTCGGGAGACACGATCGGAGACGTGGCGATCCCCGCCGTGACGATCTCGGGCCTCGTCACCGAGGAGGGCTCGGGAGATCCGATCGAGGGCGCGTCGATCCAGGCCGAGACCGGACAGGAGTCCGTATCGTTCTCGATGAAGAGCGGCGGGAGCGACTCCTCCGGCCACTACGAGGTCGACGGCGTCGATCCGGGGAGCTACCAGGTTTCGGCGCGAAAGGCCGGATATGAGCTCAAGACGCAGACCGTTTCGGTGGGGTCGGACCCGGTCACGGCGAACTTCACCCTCTCGCGGGGCGCGGGGCTGACGATCCGAGCCGCCGACGGGCTCACGGGTCTGCCGATGCGCGGGCTCTCGGTGCTCGCGTTCTCGGCGAGCGGCGGTGTCGCCTTCCAGGGCTCGATCAGCCTCGACGCGACGGGGAAGGGAGAGGTCTCTTCCCTTTCGCCGGGCCGCTACTCCCTCTATCTCTTCGCCGACGGGTATGCGGCGCGCGCGCTTCCCTCGGTGGACGTCCCGTCGCCCACCGCGACAGTGACGATGACTCCTGGCGGCCGCGTCGACGTTCACTCGGCTGTTGCGGCGACAGGACGCGTGACCGACGGATCGGGGGCCGTCTACCTCATGAGTCCGTTCCGGCTGGACGGGAGGGTGAGCGTCGCCCCGCCGGCGGCGAGCTGGGACCACTTCGCGCCCGGCCACTACACCCTGACGCTGGCAGGGGGCCAGAGCTACCCGTTCGACGTCCACGAAGGGCAGACGACCCGAATCGACCTGCGCTGACCGCGGGCCTGTGCGCGCGACCGGTCAGCGGGCGGCGGGGCTCCCTGCCTCGAGGGCGTAGCGGCGCGGGTCGTCCATGAGGCGGTTGTTCTCCCGGAAGACCGCCCACTGCGCGACGAGGGCCCAGAGATGGAGCGCCACGGCCAGCATGGACGCCGCGAGGTGAGTCCAGGGGGAGAGGAACCGGGTGTGGACCGCGCCGCCCAGGACGAAGACGAGGATCGCCGAGAACAGGGCAAACGTCGCGGGGGGAGACGTCCGGGCCTTGAAGCGGCGCAGGGCCCGGAGGATCACGGTCTTCTGGGGCTCGGGATAGCTGGCCACCTCGTCCTTCACGAGCCGTCCCGTCCCGATGAAATAGAAGATCGTCATCGACTGGGAGAAGAGCGACAGGAGCACGGTCGGGATCGCGAAGACGAAGTGCCGGCCGACGAGCGTCTTCATCGCGAGGGAGTGCGCGGCGATCCCTCCCGCGACCGCGAATCCCTGCGTCGACGTCACGAGAAACCCGGCGAGCGCGAGAGCCGTCGTGAGGAGAAGGGCGAAGGACATCGCGCGCAGGATAGCCTGTTGGGGGAAGGTGAGAGGAAAGAGGTGAGAGGAAAGAGGTCAGAGGTCAGAGGTCAGAGGGAAATAAGAGGTGAGGGGAGAGTCGGAGGGAGGAGCCCTCCGGTACCTCCGCTCCTGTCCTCTAAACCCTCTCACCTCTCACCTCTCACCTCTGACCTTCCACCAGCCTTGACCGGTTGGTGGGGCCGGGACAGAATCGATCGGAACGCACGCGATCGGAGGTCGAATGCCCGGCGAGATCCGCACTCTCTGCGACATCTTCCTGTCCGCCTCACGCTCCGGGAAGCCCGACCTCCTGATCTTCAAGGTGGATGGAGAGTGGCGGCCGATCTCGGCGAAGGACTTCGGGTTCACCGTCCGGTCCCTGTCGCTCGGATTGAACGCGCTCGGAGTCCAGCCGGGTGACCGCGTGGCGATCCTTGCGGAGAACCGGCCGGAGTGGGCGATGGCCGACTACGCCATCCTCTGCGCCGGCGCGTGGTCCGTCCCGATCTATCCCACGCTGCCTGCCGCGCAGATCGGACCCCTCCTGAAGGACTGCGGCGCGCGCGCGGTGTTCGCCTCGGGGGCGGACCAGCTCGCCAAGATCCGGGAGATCCAGCCGCAGTGCCCGGCGCTCGAGTACGTGATCTCGATCGGCGCGGCCGCGCCCGCCGAGACCGGCTTCCTGACCTTCCTGCAGGCCGTGGACAAGGGCCGTGCGACGCTCGAGATGAGCCCGAATCTCTTCGAGCAGCGGGCCTCCCGCGTGAAGCCGGAAGACGTCGCGACGATCATCTACACCTCCGGGACGACCGGCGAGCCGAAGGGCGCCATGCTGACCCACGGCAACTTCGTCTCGAACGTCGAGGGCTCGCTCGAACGCATCCCGATCCGCGGGGACGGAACGGCGCTCTCCTTCCTGCCCCTGTCGCACGTGTTCGAGCGGATGCTCGACTACGCCTACATGTACCGGGCCTGCTCGATCGCCTATGCGGAATCGATCGATAAGCTCCGGGACAACTTTCAGGAGGTCAACCCGACCTGTTTCGGCGCCGTGCCGCGGGTGTACGAGAAGCTGCACGCGCGGATCCTCGACAACGTGGAGGCGAGCAGCGGCCTGAAGAAGAAGATCTTCCGCTGGGCCGTCGACGTGGGCCGCAGCCGGGTCGCGCTGCAGGAGCGCGGCGAAGCGGTCTCCGGAGCGTTCGCCGCCCGGGGGAAGATCGCCGACCGTCTCGCGCTCCACAAGATCCGCGACCTCCTCGGGAAGCGGTTCGAGTTCGCCGTCTCCGGCGGGGCGCCCCTGTCCCGGGAGATCGCCGAGTTCTTCATCGGGGCCGGCGTCACGATCTACGAGGGCTACGGCCTGACCGAGACCTCGCCCGTCATCGCCGTGAACGGTCCCGGCGCCTGGCGCCTCGGCACCGTCGGCCGGCCGCTCTCGAACGTCGAGGTGCGCATCGCGGAAGACGGCGAGATCCTTTCGCGCGGGCCGCACATCATGAAGGGCTACTTCGGGAAGGAGCAAGCCACCGCGGAGTGCATCGACGGCGACGGCTGGTTTCACACGGGCGACATCGGCCACCTGGATCCTGAAGGGTTCCTGGCGATCACGGACCGCAAGAAGGACCTGATCGTCCTCGCCGGCGGCAAGAAGGCGGCCCCCCAGCCGATCGAGAACGAGCTCAAGGGCTCGCCGTACATCAGCCTGCCGATCGTCCTCGGCGACCGCCACAAGTTCCTCGCGGTCCTGATCGTCCCGAACTTCGACCGCCTCCGGGATTGGGCCGCGGCGCAGCAGGTGGATCTCGGATCGGGAGCGATCGACGCCAACCCGAGGATCCGCGCGCTCTTCCAGAAGGAGATCGACGGGTACAACCACGGCAAGCCCCATCACGAGCAGATCCGGGCGTTCGCGATCCTCCCGGCGGACCTCACGGTCGAGGACGGCTCGATCACGCCCACGCTGAAGGTCAAACGCCGCATCCTCGAGAAGCGTTACGCCGACCTGATCGCTGCGATGTATCAGGCCGCCGAAAAGACGCATGCCGCCTGATCCGGGCGAGGCGTTCACCCTCGCGCTCGAGGACGACGGCCTCGCGATCCTGACCTTCGACCTCCCGGGGGAGAAGGTCAACAAGTTCTCCCGCGGCGTGATCCGCGAGCTCGCGGAGGTCCTGCTGCGCCTCGACCGGGAGCCCCGGATCCGCGCGCTGCTCGTGCGCTCCGGAAAGCCGGACGTCTTCATCGCCGGCGCCGACGTCAAGGAGTTTCTGACGACGGCCCCCGCGGAGGCCGGCGACGCGGTCCGCGCCGTGCAGGCCCTCTTCGAGCAGCTCGCCCACCTTTCATATCCGACGGTCGCGGCCATCCACGGCGTCTGCCTGGGAGGCGGGACGGAGCTCGCCCTCGCCTGCGACTACCGCGTGATGTCCGACGCGAAGAAGTCGCAGATCGGCCTGCCGGAGGTGAAGCTCGGGATCTTCCCCGCCTGGGGAGGCTGCACTCGCCTCCCGCGTTTGATCGGGATCCAGAAGGCGCTCGACCTGATCCTGACGGGCCGGTCTCTGGACGCGCGGCGCGCGCGAAAGGTCGGCCTCGTCGACGCGGCGATCCCGGCGGCGATCTTCGAGGAGACGGCCCGCCGTTTCGCGCGGGACCGGATGGGGCGGCAGAAGCCACGCGGCCGGCGAGCGAAGCGCGGATTCGCGGAACTCGCGCTCGAGTCGAATCCGATCGGCCGGCGGCTCCTCTTCGCGAAAGCGCGGGAAACCGTCCGCAAGCAGACGGGCGGACATTATCCGGCGCCCCTCGAGGCGATCGCGGTGATCGAAGAGGGCCAGGGAAAGAGCGTGGCGGAGAGCCTCGAGATCGAGGCCCGCCGCATCGTCGGAATCTTCGGCGGTCCCGTCCAGCGCAACCTGCTCCGGATCTTCTTCTGGACGGAGGAGGTCAAGAAGGAAACGGGCGTCCCCGGTAAGGTGGTCGCGGCACGGCCCGTCACGCGAGTCGGCGTCCTCGGCGCCGGGCTCATGGGAGGGGGCATTTCGCAGCTCGCCGCGGACAAGGGCCTACCGGCGCGGATGAAGGACATCGAGCCCGGGGCGCTCGCGCACGGGTTTGCGGCGGCGGCGGCCGTCTGGCGGGAGAAGAGCCGCCGGAAGCGAATCCCGCCCGCCGAGCTGGCCTCGAAGATGGCCCTTCTGTCCGGAACGCTCGACTACACGGGGTTCTCCCGTTGCGAGGTGACGATCGAGGCCGTCGTCGAGAAGCTCGGCGTCAAGCGCTCCGTCCTGAAGGAGTGGGAAGCCGTCGTTCCCGACAGCGCGATCTTCGCGTCCAACACGTCGACCCTCCCGATCGGGGAGATCGCCGCGGGCGCGCGCGTGCCGTCCCGCGTCGTCGGCATGCATTTCTTCAACCCCGTCGATCGTCTCCCGCTGGTCGAAGTGATCCGGGGGCGCGACACCTCCGACGAGGCGGTCGCCACGGTCTTCGCCCTCGCGAAGGCGCTCGGGAAAACGCCCGTCGCCGTCGCGGACACGCCGGGTTTCCTCGTGAACCGGATCCTGACGCCCTACCTCCTGGAAGCCGTTCGCCTCGTGCAGGCCGGCAGCCGGATCGAGGACGTCGACCGGGTGATGACCCGGTTCGGGATGCCCGTCGGTCCGATCGCGCTTTTGGACGACGTCGGCCTGGACGTCGCCGCGAAGGCGGGAGAAGTGCTCCAGGCGGCCTTCCCGGACCGGATGAACGCGTCGGGCAGCGAAGCGCTCGTGGCCGCCGGCCGGCTCGGGCGGAAGTCCGGCCGCGGCTTCTACGACTACGAGGGCGGAAAGAGAACCAACCCGTCGAAGGAGGCCTACGCGGCTCTCGGAGCGCGGCCGGCCGACAAACCCCCGGTCTCGGACCAGGAGATCGAAACGCGCCTTCTCATGCCCATGATCAACGAGGCGGCGTATTGCCTCGAGGACGGCGTCGTCACCAGGCCGGAAAGGATCGACCTCGCCATGATCTTCGGCACGGGGTTCCCTCCGTTTCGCGGCGGCATCCTGCGATACGCCGACACGCTCGGTATCCCCGAGGTCGTGGAGCGGCTGGCGGAGCTCGCCGCCCGCCTCGGACCCAGGTTCACCCCCGCGCCGCTCCTCCGGCAGCTCGCCGAGGGCGGCCGGGGATTTTCGTCGGAAGAGGCGGCGTGAGCGCGCCGCCGATCCCCCGGGATGGAAACGCGGCGGTGATCGCGTCTCCGGTCAAGACCCTCTTCTTCGGACAGGTGCCCGAGGACGTCGTCTTTCCCTTTCCGCGGATAGAACCGGAGGAGCGTGAAATCGTCTCGGCCTTCCTCGGGTCGTTCCGCGACTTCACGAAGGACCACGTCGACCCCGGCCGCTTCGACCGCGAGCACGCGATCCCGCCGGACGTCGTCCGAGGCCTGGCCGACCTCGGCGCGTTCGGCATGATCATCCCGGAGGCCTACGGCGGGTACGGCTTTTCTTCGTCGGCGTACTGTCGAGTAACCGAAGAGATCGGCCGGACCGACGCCTCGCTCGGCATCCTGATCGGGGGCCACCAGTCGATCGGGTTGAAGGGGCTCGTCCTCTTCGGCACCGAGGAGCAGAAGCGCAAGTGGTTGCCCGGGCTCGCGGCGGGGGAGATGATCGCCGCCTTCGCACTCACGGAGCCCGAGGCGGGATCCGACGCCGCCTCGATCCGCACCACGGCGGAGTTCGACGAGGCCACGAATACTTTCGTGCTGAACGGGACCAAGCACTGGATCTCGAACGGCGGCTTCGCGAAGTTCTTCACCGTGTTCGCCAAGGACACGAAGCTCGACGCGAAAGACGAGCATCGGAGGATCACGGCGTTCGTGGTCACGAAGGACCTCGGAGGCGTGAACCCGGGGCCCGAAGAGAAGAAGCTCGGATTGAAGGCCTCGTCGACCGTGTCGATCGAGCTGAAGGACGTCCGGGTTCCCGCCGCGAACGTGCTCGGCGAGCGGGGGCAGGGATTCAAGATCGCCGTCGAGATTCTCAACACGGGCCGGACGTCCCTGGGCGCCGGATGCGTCGGCGGGTCGAAGAAGATGATCGCCCTCGCCGCGGCCCAGGCCACGCAACGGCGGCAGTTCGGCACCCGCATCGCGGACTTCGAGATGATCCGTTCGAAGTTCTCCCGGATGGTCGTCAACACCTACGCGCTCGAGTCGATGGTCTACCTGACCGCGGGGCTCGTCGACCGCGGCCTCGCGGACTACTCCCTGGAAGGCGCGTGCTGCAAGGTGTTCGGCACCGAGAGCGTCTGGCAGACGATCAACGACGCCCTCCAGATCGCGGGCGGCAATGGATTCATGGAGGAATATCCGTACGAGCGGGCGCTGCGCGACTCGCGCGTCAACATGATCTTCGAGGGGACGAACGAGATCCTGCGTGTCCTGATCGCTCTATCCGGCATGAAGGACGTCGGGGAGGGTCTCCAGGAGGTCGGGCGCGCGCTGAAGGCGCCGCTCTCCTCGCTCGGCATCCTGTCGGACTATGCGGCCCGGCGGGTCCGACGCACGCTGCCCGCGTCGCGCCTGTCGTCGATCCACCCCGAGCTCGCGACCGAAGGGGAGCTCGTGGCGAACTACGCGCGCGTGACGGGCGGAGCGGTCGAAACCCTTCTGCGCAAGTACGGCAAGGGCGTGATCGCCAAGGAGTACCACCTCGAGCGTCTCGCCAACATCATGATCGATCTCTACGCGTCGGTCGCGGTGCTCTCCCGTGCGACGTCCGCCCTTCAGGCGGCCGACGTCCGCAAGAGCGAAGAGGAGGCGCGGCTGGCGAAGCTCTTCGTCCAGACTGCGCGGCGCCGGATCGTCGGCAATCTGAAGGATATGGACCGCAACGTCGACCCCGACCTCACCGCGGTCTCGGAATCCGCGTACCGCGAGCTGGGCTACGCGTTTTCCCTCTGGGAGTAGGGCGCCGGAGGACGGCGAAGCGATCCGGCGTCCCCCACCCTCCTCCGGGGAAGAGGCCCTTCTCGAGTGCGGACTGGAGGTAACGGATGGCCCCAGCCGCCGCGTCCGCGAGGTCGTGACCGAGCGCGAAACGGGCGGCGATCGCCGAAGACAGCGTGCAACCGGTCCCGTGCATCGCGCGCGTGCGGACCCGGGGATGCTCGAAGTCCCACCAGCGGCGGCCGTCGAACAGGAGGTCTGACACCGTCGCCCCGCGACCGTGTCCACCCTTGATCAGGACGGCGGCGGCGCCCCGGTCCACGAGGATCTCGGCGGCGCGCCGGCGGTCCGCGGCGTCGCGGATCGCGATACCCGCGAGAGCTTCCGCCTCGGGCAGGTTCGGCGTGACGAGCTCGCAGAGAGGAAAGAGATCTCGCAGAGCCCGCGTCGCCGCCGGCGCGAGGAGCGCGGCGCCGCTCTTGGAGACCATGACGGGGTCGAGCACGACGCGGCGGGCTCTGTGGCGCGCGAGGCCGCGAGCCACTTCCCGCGCCCGCGCCGCGTCGAAGAGCATCCCGATCTTCACGGCCGCGGGGCGGAAATCGGAGAAGACGGCGTCCAGCTGCCGACGCACGAAGAGCGTCGAGAACGGCTCGATCGCCGTCACGCCCCGGGTGTTCTGCGCGGTCCCCGCCGTCAGGACCGTCGTGCCGTACACGCCGTGCGCCGCGAAGGTGAGCAGATCCGCCTGGATTCCGGCGCCGCCGCCGGAATCGGAGGCCGCGATCGACAGCGCGACGGCCGGACGGCGGCGGGGCTCGGGATGGATCGCCATTAGAATCGGATCCTATGCCGTCCGACCCGCTCTCGATCGTGCCCGCCGCCGCGGAGAGGCTCCGTTCGGAAGCGGACTTCTCGCGGGCGGTTTTGTCGGTGCGCCACGTCCTCGGATGCGGCGGCAGCGGATTCCGCATCTCGGTCGAGGAGAACCCGCCCGAGGAGGGGCATCGCTTCGTCGCCGCGGGCATCCCGGTGGTGATGGACGACTACTCCTACCGCACGCTCGCCGGAGCCGTGCTCGAGCTCGACCCCGATCCGGCCGGCGACGGGTACCGCCTGGATCATCCCCAGGCGGTGATGACGACGTTCTGCTGAGGGGGAAGGTCAGAGGAGAGAGGGGAAGGAAGGTGAGAGGGGAGAGGTGAGAGGAGAGAGGGAGGAGAAAAGAGCTTTCTCGTCGTTCTTCCCTCTTCCCTCTGACCTCTCACCTCCCTCCTCTCACCTCCCTCCGGCCGCCTACGACCCGATGGCGCGACTGCCCGGACTATCCTGCGGCCGGAGGAAGGCCCAGAACGTCAGGATCCCCGTGGCGAAGCCTCCGATGTGCGCCCACCAGGCGATGCCAGACACCTGGGAGCGCGACGCGATCGCGAGTGTGCCGCTGAAGAACTGCGTCACGAACCAGAAGCCGAGATAGACCCACGCGGGGATCTCGAAGAACACGGGCCAGAACACGATCGGAAACATCGTCAGAATCCGCGCGCGCGGGTACAGCACGAAATAGGCGGCCATCACGCCGGCGATCGCCCCGGAGGCTCCGACGGCGGGAACGTGCGATTGAGCGTTCGTCGCGACGTGGATGATTCCCGCCGCCACACCGCAGGCGAGGTAGAAGAAACCGAATCGGATCGGCCCCATCCGGTCTTCGACGTTGTCGCCGAAGATCCACAGCACCCACATGTTTCCGATCACGTGGAGCCACCCGCCGTGGAGGAACATCGTGGTGATGAACGGCAGGTACGAATGCGGAAAGCCGACCCGGTCCGCCCATGCCGGTCCACGAATCGGGCCGGCACGATGCCGAACAGATAGATGAGCTGCTCGGCTTGCGCGGCGGGAAGCGACAGCTCGCGAAAGAAGAAGAAGAGATTCAGAGCGATGAGGGTCCACGTCGCGACCGGCACGTGGCGGGAGCGGACGGTATCTCGGATCGGAAACATGGGACCGGGCGCGGGGATGCGCCCCTCTACTTCTCCGCGGTCCGCGCCGGATTCGCCCCCGCGGGGCCCGGCCGGAGCCGGAAGAGCTCGTTGACGAGAAAGAGCGGCCCGATCATCAGGTGCACGAGATTGCGGAGGAAAGCAGGGGAGTTTCCCTCGTATCGGGCGTGACCGATTCCCTGAAAGATCCAGCCGACGAAAAAAGCCGCGAGGCCCGCCTTCCAGCTTCCCGGAAGGCGCGACGCGAGATCGAGCGCCCCGAGGGGAAGGAGCATCGCGAGAGCGAGCGGGACGTCGAGCGCCGCATAGAAGAGAAGGGCCGCGGCCGCCACCACCTCCGCGGCGGTCCATCCCGATCGAGACAGGGAGACCCTCTGCAGGAAGGTCAGGATGCCGAAAACGATGAGCGGGATCCCGAAGGAGTGGCAGATGAGGTTGCCGCGCGCCCGGTGGTAGGAACCGTAGTCGGCGAGGAGCGCGTCGACGCGTTTCATGAAAGCGCGCGGATTATACCGGCGCGTTCCTCGATGCGGTCGAGGTCACTCGATGCGGAGGAGAACGCGGCGCGGCCGGTCCCCGGGCTCGAACCGGAGGGTCCTCAGCTCCGTCAGGTCGTCCTTGCTCCGGCGGTCGTCCGCTTCGATGCCGCTCGCCGGGCCGTGCCGCAAGGCCTCCTGCACGCGTCCCCCCGCATCGATGAGAAGAAGGTACGTCCGGCCCTTCCACGCTTCGAGCAGCGCCATGGACTGGTGCGGAGCGAGGGCCGGAACGGAGCGTAGGGCGTCCATCGATTCGACGACGAGGCGGACGCGGGCGGCGGGCGGCGCCGCCTCGCCGAGTCTTCCGGACGCCCCGCTCGCCCCTTCGCCGCCCGGGCGTTCGGCCGGCGGCGCCGCGGCGGGAGCCTCCGCGCGCCGCTGCGAGAACGCGGCGATCTTCGGCGAATCCTCCGCGTTCCGGCGTTCGGGGCTCTCGGACGGATCGGGGGCGGAGGCCGCCCGATCTCGCTGAGCGTCGAGCTTCTTCGACTTCTGCAGCGCGACCGCGGGCGCCGGCTCGGGGACGTTCGGGGCGAAGGTCTGGCGTTTGTCCTCGCGAGAACTCGGCCGCCGGGGAGGGCTCGCCGCGCCGCCCTCGCCGGCGACGGCCTTCGTCCGCAGGGCGGCGAGGGAGTCTTCGGGACCGTTCGCGGGCGGGGCCGCCGCCTGCCGCACTTCCGCCCGCCGGGGCCGGGGAGTCCCGAGCACGACCGGAATCGGTGCCGACGCGGGCGCGGCAACGGAGACGCCCGGCGTCTCGTAGCGGGCGACGATCGACGAGCCGATGATCGACGCGATGACCGCGGCGGCGAAGGCTCCCGCCCACCGCAGATCGATGCCGAAGGACGGCCCGAACCGGCCGCGACGCGGCGGCGTGGAGGTCTGGAGCTTCCGGAGGATCCGGGCCGCGAGATCCGGGGAGGCGGGTCCGGGGCGGCTCGAACGATAGAGCGAGAGGGCGTCCTCGAACTCGGTGGCGGCGCGCCGGCAGTCCGCGCAGTGGGCGCGGTGGGATTCGAAGCGCGCGCGCTCGGCGGGCGTCAGCTCGCCGTCGTGGAGGCGCGACAGAAACTCGGCGGATCGGGCGGGGTGCTCTGTCTGGCTCGTCATGGGGACTCGTTTTCCGGAGAGAGGCGCGGCAGGAGGATGGCCTTCAGCTGGCCGCGGCCTCTCGCGATCCTCGATTTGACGGTCCCGACCGGAAGGTCGAGAGAAACGGCGATCTCTTCGTAGCTCCATTCTTCGAGATCCCGGAGCACGACGGGCATCCGAAACTCGACGGGCAGCCGCTTCAACGCTTCGGCGACGAAGGATCGCGCCTCGCTCGCGTGAACCCGCTCCTCCGGCCCCGCCGACGTCTCCGCCGCTTCGGGCGAGGAATCATCGTCCGGGCTGCCGCTGAAGATGCGGCGAAAGCGGCTCCGCGCACGGTAGCGGTTCTTGACTGCGTTGTGGGCGATCGACGCCAGCCAGGCCCTCGGCGGCGCGTCCAGGCGGAACCGCGCGAGTCCGCGGTACGCCTTGATGAGCACTTCCTGCGTCATGTCGTCGGCATCCTGCTCGCCCACGGCCCGGGCCATCCACCGGTGCACCGTCGGGGTGTGACGGAGGACGAACTCGGAAAACGCCGCCTCGTCGCCCTGCTGCGCGAGGGCGACGAGACGCTCGTCCGGAACCCCGGAGAGGATTTCAGCGGTGGCGGTACGGGTCGGGAGCGTACTCCCGGTCGAAACCGCGTCCCCGATCTCGGGCATAGAGCTCGTCCTCGCGAGGAATGACCCCGAGCCGGAGCAGCTCGGGACGGAACTCGTAGCGGAGCGACACGCGGGCCGCCGGGGAGGACTCTTCGTCGAAGGACACCCACTCGACGGAGAAGGCGGTCCGTTCGCCGATGCCGGTGGCGGCGAAGGAGTCCGCGGTCTTCGCCTGCGCCTTTGCTTGCGTCTGCCGGTTCTCGGCTAGCGACCCGGCGGCGGAGTCGCGGCGGGTCATCTGCCCCTGGCCTTCTTCGGAGGCCGGGGCCGCGGGAGCCGCGGACGCTTCGCGCTCCGCCTCGGCCTTCTTCTCGAGCCAGGGCATCCAGCGCGGCGGTGGGGCGGCGGCCGCGACGCGGCGCTTCTCGCGGTAGAAGACGGCCTCGATCGTTCCGACGTTCGCCGTGTCGCCGAGCCACTTCGCGTAGGAGCGGCGAGTCTCCGTGAAGAAGAAGCGGCGGGACGTGTCGCCGGAGATCTGCCACCCGGGGATCTCGGCCGTCTGGCCCGGGAGGAGGATCCATTTGGTCGCGGTGCCCGCGTCGGTGCGCTTCGCGTCGATGACGTTGCGGCCGTCGACGGACAGCGCGACGGCGACCCGTTCGGACGTCGGGTTCGTCAGGCGCAGGGAGAACGTCCGTCCTTTCAGGGCTTCAATGTAAACCCTCCCGCGCGCCCCGTATTCGGGCACGGGAGCGCCGTCGACCAGAACCGTCAGGGAGTAGTCGCCGAGACCCGCGGCCGGAAGACGAGACGCGGCGGCGGCGAGAACGAGGGTAGCGAGGGCGATCTTCGGTCGCAGGGTCATCATGGCCTCCTGCATACCGGGACACCGGATGGCCAGGAAGGTTCCCGGCACCGGATGCGGGGGCCGTCACGGCGACTCCGGGCCGCCTCTCGCTGCGTCGATCCGTCCGGTGATCAGGCGGGCACCGCGCTTTCCGCTCACGTAGTTCCACGCCCACTCGAACATCACCACGAATCGGTTGCGGAACCCGATCAGGAAGAAAATGTGGACCAGGCACCAGACGAGCCACGCGATGACCCCGGAGAGCTTCACGCCGGCGATCTCGGCGACCGCCGAGGCCCGGCCGATGACGGCCATCGAGCCCTTGTCGCGGAAGTGGAAGGGCCGCACGGGAGATCCGGCGACCGCCCGGCGAACGCTGGCGGCGGCGTGACGGCCCTCCTGGATGGCGACGGGCGAGGTCCCCGGAAGCGGCTTTCCGGCCGCGTCCCGGAGAGACGCGAGGTCTCCGAGAACGAAGATCTCCGGATGTCCGGGCGCCGTCAGGTCGGGCGACACGAGAACCCGCCCGGCCCGGTCGAGCGGCGCGCCGAGGGAGCGGGCGAGTGGAGAGGCCGCGACGCCGGCGGCCCAGAGAACCGTGTCGGCCGCGAGGCGCTCGCCGCCGTAGACGACCCCCCGTTCGTCGATCGCTTCGACCGCGCGGCCGACGACGACTTCGACTCCCTTGCGGGCGAGGGCTTCCGCCGCGCGGCGCGACGAAGTCTCCGAGTAGGCGGCCAGGACCCTCGGGCCCGCCTCGATCAGCACGATGCGCGCCTCCCGCGGGTCGATCGCGCGAAAGTCGTCCACGAGGACCTGGCGCGAGATCTCTCCGATCGCGCCGGCGAGCTCCACGCCCGTTGGCCCGCCTCCGACGATCGCGAAGGTGAGCATCGCCCGGCGACGCTCCCGGTCGGGCTCTCGCTCGGCGCGCTCGAAGGCGAGGAGGATTCGCCGGCGGATCTCGAGCGCGTCCTCGAGGCTCTTCAAGGCCGGCGCCCGGCTCTCCCACTCGTCGTGTCCGAAATACGAGTGCGTGGCGCCCGTCGCGAGGAAGAGGTAGTCGTAGGGGAGGCGTCCGTCCGTCAGCACGACTTCGCGCGCGGGCACGTCGATCGAGACGGCGTCCGCGAGGAGCACCTCCGCGTTCGCCTGCCGGGCGAGGATGGCCCGGATCGGATACGCGATGTCGCCCGGGGACAGGACGGCGGTGGCCACCTGGTAGAGAAGCGGCTGGAAGAGGTGGTGGTTGCGCCGGTCGACGACGACGACCCGCACCGGGACCTTCCGCAGGGCGCGCGCCGCGGCGAGTCCGGCGAATCCGGCACCGACGATGACGACGCGAGGCGGGCCCGTCCGGTCCGCCGTCCGGGCTTCTACCACCTCAGCGCGCGAAGACCTCGTCGACCGGAATGATCTTCACGTCGGCCGCGCGGATGCCGAGCTTGCGCGCTCCGATCACCTTGTCCTCGTCGAGAAGCTCCTTCGGCTTGTCCGCGTCGTACTGGATGGGAGAGAACTCGTCGGCGACGAGGCGGTCCCGCAGTCCCTTCGCGTCCTTCGTCACGATCGCGAAGGACAGATCCTTCCAGCTCAGATGCTTCCGGAGCGCCGCGTTGACGTCTTCGACCTTCAGGGCCGCGAGCTTCTCGCGCATCGTCGAGGCGAAATCGCCGGTGCCATAGAACTTCGAATCGAAGGCGTAGCCGAGCTGCTGGTTCTGGGTCGCCGTCATTACATAGACGTTCTTGCGCAGGTAGGCGCGGGTCTTCTCGAAGTCCGAGGCGGAGAGTCCGTTCTCGATGAGCGACTGCAGCTCGTGCAGCGCGACGCGGATCGCCATGTGTGCGTTGATCGGGACGACGGGCCGGATCCAGATTTCGAAGATCTGCGAGCGCCGGGCGACGTTCGGGTTCGGCAGCATCGAGTACATGCCGCCGGGGAAGGCTTCGATGTAGGCGTAGTCGCCGTAGTTCATCCCGCGCGCCTCGCGGATCCGCTGGTACAGATGCGAGCTCGAAGCGCGGTGCTCGCCGAGCCACGCGCGCGCGACGGCGAGCGCGGCGTAGTCGGGGTGGGAGCGCGTCACCTCGATGGGCACGCCGAACGAGATGGCGGTGGCGCGCGTGTCCTTTTCGACGATGTTCACTTCCATCCCCGACGGACGCCGCCCGGAGATTGCGGGCGCCGCGGGCCCCGTGTCGGGAGACCCCTCGGGCAGCTTCGAGAGCTCGGAGCGGAGCCGCGCGACGAGCTCCTCCGGCGCCGCGCCGTTGACGCCGATCGTGAGGTTGCCGCGGGTGTAGTGCGCCTTCCAGAAAGCCCGCACCTCATCGGGGGTGATCGCCTCGATGCCGGCGACGGTCCCGAGGACCGGGTGCCCGTAAGGCGTGCCGGCGAACAGCGCGTCCTGCAGCACCTCCTTCGCCAGCTCCTCTTCGTTGTCCGAGCGCAGATCCTGCGTCAGCTCGTTGCGCTGGGAGTCGCGAACCCGCTGGAAGTCCTCGCCGCGCATCCCCGGCTCGAGCAGCATCGGGAGGACGATGTCGAAGAACGGCTTCCAGTTGTCGCGGTGGATCCGCAGCGTGAAGGTCGTCGTCTCCTTGTCGGTCAGGGGCGCAAACCCCGCTGCCATCGGGTAGAACGCCTTGCGGATCTCGTCGATGCGCATCCCCTTCGAGCCCGCGTCGGCGACCATCTCGGCCGCGAGCGCGGCCAGGCCCTCGCGGCCCTTCGGGTCGTCGGCGGAACCGACACGGAACTGGAGCTTGATCATGAGCTGGGGCAGCGGAGATTTCTGCTGGATCAGGGGGATGTTCGCCGCCGCCGCGGAGGCCGCCGCGGACGATGCCTCGCGCGGAGCGAGCGAGGCGAGAGACGGGGTCGTCGCGATCCCCGCCGCCAGCGGCTCTTTCGAGAGGGTCGTGATCACGAGCCGGTCGTCGGTGAAATATCGGGCCGCCGCGGCCTGAAGATCCGCCGGGGTCAGCGCGTCCAGGCTCCGGTAGAAGTCGTTCAGCGTCGAGTAGGAGCGCGCGATGCGCACGTACCGGGCGAGCGTCGCGGCGATCGTGTCGGTGTTGTCGAGGGTCCTCGCAAAGGCGTATCGCACGTTCGACTTCGCCTCCCGCAGACGGTCCGCCGAAACGGCGGACGCCTTCGCCGCGGCCATCGTCGAAAGGATGGCGTCGCGCACGGCGACGGCGTCTTCGGGCTTCTTCAACCTCGCCGAGATCACCGGGATCTCCGGATCGACGTTCGTCGGCTTGAACGCGGCGAGCTGGTCCACGACCTGCTCCTGCTGGACGAGGCGCCGGTAGAGATCGGACGTCGGGCCGAAGTAGAGGTCGAAGAGCATGTGCACGGCGGCGAAGTCTTTGCGCGTCGTCGAGAAGGCGGGTCCGTGGAAGCCGACCCAGACGATCGGCAGGGTCGGGCTCGGCCACGGGACGTGCGCGTACACGGGCCCCTTCGGCGCCGGCTCCTGCGGGATGACCACGTCGTTCGGGCCGCCCTTCCAGGCGCCCCAGTATTTCTCGACGAGTCGGCGCACTTCGACCGGGTCGACGTCGCCGGCGACGATGATCGTCGTGTAGGCGGGGCGGTACCAGCGCGCGAAGAACGTCTTCGAGTAATCGAATTGATTCGGCATGTCCTCGACATCCTTGATGAAACCCATCGTGGTATGCCGGTACGTGTGCGTGGTGAACGCGCTCTCGCGCTGGACTTCTTCCATTTTCGCGAAGGGGTTCGCGCTGTTCTTGTTGTACTCGCCGAGGATCGCCCTGGCTTCCGTCTTGAAGCCTTCGAGCGAATAGTCGAGACGCTGGAAGCGGTCCGCCTCGACCTCGAGCATCGTCTCGAGGTCTTGCTTCGAGAAGGTCGTGTAGTAGTTGGTGAAGTCGTCGGAGGTCGAGGCGTTCTGCCGCGCGCCGACGCGCGTGATGATCTCCTGATACTTCGACGCGGGGTACGCCTTCGTGCCGCGGAACATCATGTGCTCGAAGAAGTGAGCGAACCCCGACTTGCCCGGCTCCACTTCGTTGCGCGAGCCCGTCTGGACCGGGATCTGCAGCGAGACGATGTTCGGAAACCCGGTCTGCACGACGATGAGCTTCAGACCGTTCGGCAGCGTGGTCTCGGTGGCAGCGAAGGGCAGGACGTCGGCGGCGGCGGCCGCGCGCGCTTTCGGCGCGGACTTTCCGGCGGGAGTCGCGTTCGTCGCCATGAGGGGGAGCAGGATAAGGGCAAGCGTGCGCCATCGCGACATCGGGGATTCCTCCTTCTCGAGGATGGGGATTCTATCGGTCGCGGCCCCTCCCTCGCGCAGGCTCCCGTCGGAGACCACAACGGGTTGGGGCCGCGGGCCCGTCCGGCCGGGCAACCCGGATGGACCCGGGGGCGGACTTGACGGGGGGGGATACCCACGGGGCGGATTTGTGGTCCAATGACCCCGATTCGATTTTCGCCCGGACTCTTCTCCGGGCGCTTCGCGAAAGAGGAGTCCGTTATGTCATCGAACCCGACGCCTGTCCCCGTTCCCGAGCGCGAGCCTCAGATCCCGGCGGCTCCCGCCCCCGAGACGACGGATCAGAAATTCATCATCCGCTTGCTGGGTCACATCCCCTGCTAAACACGACACTTCCCGGTCGCTTTGACCGACGATCCGGAGTCCTGTAACCTCGTCGCGTTCGCCGAACGCTCGTCGAAGCACGAAAGTCCTTCCGCGCGCCTCGACGCAAGGAGTCGAACCGGTATGACCGGGCACAGACTGTGACGGGACGCGTCCTTCAATTCCCACTGACCCCGCGGTCGCTTTCCGAAGCGGCCATCGAGGCGGCGCGGATCCTCGCCCTTCCCCCCGAAGAGCGCGACGGGCCTGCGATCGAGAAGGCCATGGAAGAGCCGGAGCTTCTTCTCGCCGTGTGCGCCTCCCTCCGATGCCGCCTCGAGACCGGCCCCGCGGAGGTTCGGGACGAAGCCGAGTTTTTCTACAAGTGGATCGACGTCCCCGAACGAACCGTCGGAGTCTTCGACGAGAAGGAATACTTCCTTGGAGAGACGGCTCTCCTCGCCGGCTCGGCCAGCCGCATCCTCTTCCGCCGCGACGAGGCGCGCCGCTGGTTCGACCGTTCCGAGACGGCCTTTCGCCACACCGTCAACGCCATCGCGGACTGGGCTCGCGTCGCGTACCAGCGCCTGGCGCTCCGGACCGAGGAGCGGGAGTTCGAGGAAGTCCTCGAGCTGCTCCCTTCGCTCGTCGAGACATTCCGCAAGCTCGGCATGTCGAACGAGGCGTTGAAGTGCCGCTTCCTCGAGGGCGTCATCGACTTGAACACCCAGCGGTACGACAAAGCCGTTTGCCTGTTTCGCGAGATCTCCGTCGAAGCGCGGCGATTGAAGAACGAGAGCCTGCTCGCCGTCGCCTGCAACAACCTGGTCTCGCTCCAGGGGCTCCTGGGCCATTCCGAGGAGGCCCTCGAACAGGCGCAGGAGACGCTGAAGGTCTTCCAGCAGCTCGACAACCGCGTCGGCCTCGCGAAGCTCCAATGCGGCATCGGAATCCTGATGCGGACGCGCGGAAACCTGGCCGGAGCGATCGAAGCGATCCGCGCCGCCAAGGAAGGCTTCGTGGCGCTCCAGATGCGCTCGGACGTCGCCACGATGAGTCTTCTGCTCGCCGACCTCGAGCTCGACACGGGCGACGAGCGGGGAGCGATCCGCGAGCTCCTGACGGCCCTTCCCGTCATCCAGGCCGAGAACATGGTTCCCGAAGGGATGGCCGCCTGGTCCCTCCTCCAGGAATCCGTCCGCCATCGCCGCGTGGACCGCGACGCGCTGCGACAGCTGCACGGATATTTCGAGAATCGTCGGCCGACTTAAACCGTCGCCACCGTCGCCTCCGCGCTCGCTGCGCGACCGCTGCGGCTCCCGCCACGTGAGGCTCCACCGTCGCCTCCGCGTTCGCTACGCGACCGCTCCGGCTCCCGCAGCGTGAACGAGTTCGCCGGAAAAAGAGATCCGTGTCGCGGCTGGGAGAGGGCCGGGGAATGGGGGAATCATTCCGCGGGGAGGGGCTCTCTGTTCTCTTCGGCGGAGATGTGTTTGGCCTGGCGGACGATTCCGGAGAGCATGCCGGCGAAGATGCGGCGGTGGATCGGGTAGAGGATCCACCAGTAGGCGAGCCCGGTGAGGCCCACGGGATCGAAGATCGCCGTCTGGCGGATCTCCGTTCCCCCCGCCGCGGGGGTCGTTTCGAACTGGAGCCACGCGCGACCCGGCACCCGCATCTCCGCAGCCAGGCGGAGGAGCCGCCCCGCCTCGAAGGCCTCCACGCGCCAGAAGTCGAGGGGATCTCCCGTGGCGAGCTGGTCGGGGTGCCGGCGGCCCCGCCGCATGCCGACGCCTCCGGCGAGCAGGTCGAGGAAGCCCCGAAATCTCCAGAGGGCGTTTCCGTAGTACCAGCCCTCCTCGCCGCCGATTCTCCGCACCGCCGCGAAGGCCGCGCTCGCCGGGACCGGCGCGATGACCGCGCGGCTGTCGACCAGCCGCGAGCCGATCCGACGGCTGGAGTCCCGCGCCGCGGGAAGCCCCGAGGCGGAGAACGCGTCGGACCAGCGCGTCTCCTCGATCTCGCGTTCTTCCCGGATCAGGGCGCGGGAGATGGCTTCGCGGATCCCGCGCGGCCGGACCGGAAATGTTCCGAGCGCGGCCGGATTCTCGACGACGGTCCGGTTGACGAGACTGTCGATCAGCTTCCTTCCGACCCGTGCGTAGAGAGGCGTGACGAGGCCGAGCCAGAGGCTGGACAGGCGCGGGGTGAGAAGCGGCACCGGGATGAGGAACCTCCGCAGGCCGCGCTGGCGCGCGTATTCACGCATGAGGTCCCCGTACGTCACGCGGTCGGGCCCACCGATCTCGAACACGCCCTCGGCGCCGGCGGGAAGATCGAGCGCGGCCACCAGGTACGCGACGACGTCCTCGACCGCGATGGGCTGCGTCTCGACGGCGACCCACCTCGGACAGATCATCACGGGAAGCCTCTCGACGAGCGCCCGGATCATTTCAAACGAGAGGCTGCCGGATCCGATGACGACGGACGCGCGGAACTCGACGACCGGAACTCCCGAGTCCCGCAGCACGTCGCCCGTCTCCTGCCGGCTGCGGAGATGCTCCGAGAGTCCCGCGCGCGAATCTCCGAGCCCCCCCAGATAGACGATCCGTCCGACGCCGGCCGCTCGGGCCGCGGACCCGAAATGGGCCGCCGCCTCCCGGTCCCGCCGGGCGAAGTCCGTTCCCGCGCCCATCGAATGCACGAGGTAGTACGCGGTCGTGACGCCTTCGAGCGCGGAGCGGAGGGTCTCGGGCGACAGAAGGTCCCCCCGAACGATCTCCGTGGACGAGGGGACGCGGCCGCGCAGATCGTCGGGCCGGCGGACGAGGCACCGTAACTCCACGCCCCGCGACTCCAGGACGGGACGAAGCCGCCCGCCCACGTATCCCGTCGCGCCAGTCAGCAGCACCGTCTCCACGCGCCGATGTTAGCGCCGCGGCCGGAGCTGTCGCTCGTCTTCTTCCCTCTCACCTCTGACCCCTCTCCTCTCACCTCTCTCTCGCACCTCTCACCGGATGCGCGGTTTACGATGGTCCCGATGCCTCGCGTGCTGCTTCTCCTGCCGACGACGACCTACCGCGCCGCCGACTTCCTCGCGGCGGCGGAGAGGCTCGGCGCCGACGTCACCGTCGCGTCCGAAGAGCCGAGCGCGGTGACGAGCCTCAACCCGGACGGGCTGCTGAGGCTCGACTTCCGCGACCCCGAGGGCTCGGCGGCGCGTGTCGCGGAGCTCTCGCGCCGCCAGCCGATCGACGCCGTGCTCGGCGTGGATGACGACACGAGCGCCGCCGCCGCCGCGATCGCCGCCGCTCTGGGGCTCGCGCAAAACCCGCCGGCCGCCGCCGCCGCGGCGAGGCACAAGCCCACCATGCGGGGCCTTCTCGCCGACGCGGGCGTCGGAGCTCCTTCGTTTCGTGTCTTCGACCGCCGGGAGGACCCGGCCCGATTCTCGGCGGACGTTCGATACCCGTGCGTCCTGAAGCCCACTTTTCTCGCGGCGAGCCGCGGAGTCATCCGCGCGGACGAGCCCGGCGCATTCGAGGCGGCGTGGCGCCGGATCGGCCGCATCCTCGACGATCCGGACGTCGCGCTCCGAGGCGGCGAGGCCGCCGGCGAGATCCTCGTCGAGGACTTCGTGGCCGGCCTCGAGGTCGCCGTCGAGGGCCTTCTGACGGGTGGCCGGCTCCAGGTCCTGGCGATCTTCGACAAACCCGATCCTATGGAGGGGCCCTTCTTCGAGGAGACCATCTACGTGACGCCGTCGCGGCTTTCGGAGGCGAACCAGGCGTCGATCGCGGGCGAGACCGAGCGGGCGGCCCGGGCGCTCGGCCTCACGGAAGGTCCCGTGCACGCGGAGCTGCGCGTCCACCGGCGGGGAATCACGGTCATCGAGATCGCCGCGCGGTCGATCGGCGGCCTCTGCTCCCGCACGCTGCGGTTCGGCACGGGCATGTCTCTCGAGGAAGTCATTCTGCGCCACGCGCTCCGGCTGCCGCCGGGCGCCGCGCGCGAGACGGCCGCCGCTGGCGTGATGATGATTCCGATCCGATACTCCGGCCGCCTGGCGCGGGTCACCGGGCTGGAGGCCGCGCGCGCGGTGCCGGGCATCGTCGAGGCGACCATCACCCTTCGCCTCGGCCAGGAAATGGTGCCGCTTCCGGAGGGGTGGCGGTACCTCGGGTTTCTGTTCAGCCGGGGCGAGACGCCGGCCGACGCGGAACGATCGCTGCGCGACGCGCACGCGTTCCTCGGGTTCGAGTCGGAGGAGGGAGAGAAGGCGCCGGCCTGACGTCCTCGGGCGGGGTCGACCCCGCGGAGGCCTACTTCCCCGGGGAGTAGTAGGGGTTGCGGCCCGCGCCGTGGTCCGTCGTATCGAGGATCTCGCCGACCCGCGGCACGAGCTCCCGGATCGCCTTCTCGATGCCCTGCTTCAGCGTGACGTCGGCGGCCCCGCATCCCTGGCAGCCTCCGCCGAGACGCAAATACACGTTGTTCCGCCGGACGTCGATCAGCTCGACGTAGCCTCCGTGCTGCGCGACCGCGGGATTGATCTCCCGGGCGAGGAGGTCCCCGATGGCCCACTTGAGGTCGCCCTCCGATGGCAGGTCCTGGAAATAATCGGGGGAGACGATCGGGGCCCCGCTCCGAAGGTGCTTCCGGATGACGTTGCCGAGCGCGAGCGCCGGCCAGTCGACGGGATGCGCCCCCGAGGCGGTCAGGACGTTGTCCGCGATCAGGACGCTCTCTACGCCGGGAATCGCGAGCATCTCCTCCGCCAGCGGCGAGATGCCCGGGGCGATGGAACCCGAGAAGAAGCCCGACTCCCCGGGAAGAAGCGGCCGGTCGACCGTGTACTTGCAGCGGTCGCCCTTCTCGGACGGCTCGCCCGTGATGCGGATCTCGTCGGGCATCCTTTGATCATACGCGGATCGCCCGGGGGCCTGCGCGGTCCGCGCCTTGAACGCGCCCACCCGCTCGGACATAATCGCCGGCTGGAGACGGGATGCCCCACAAAATCAGCCGGCGCGACCTCAAGCGGAACGACCTCGTCGAGTCGATGGGGAAGACCGTCGACTATGTCTCTTCGCATCGGCGCGGAGTCACGGAGGGGATCGCGATCGCCGTCGGCGTCGTCATCCTGGCAGCGGCGTTCGTCCTCTTCCGCACGTTCCGGGAGAACGAGGCCGGCCGCGATCTCTCGGCCGGGCTCGCCGCCCTTTCGGCGCCTCTCGCGGGCTCCCCGGCGGCCGCGTCCGCCTCGCGGACGTTTCCGACCGCCGCGGAGAGAGACCGCGAGGCGCTCGATCACCTCCGCAAGGCGGCCGAGAAGAAGGGCACCGTCGCCGGTCGCGCCGCCGGGGTGATCCTCGCGGCTCGCGACCCCAAGGCGGCCGACACCGCGGACCGGCTGGCGCGCGCGGCGCGCTCGGGCCGCGGGGAAGTCGCCGCCGTCGCCGAGCTCGACCACGCGCGGCTGCTCGCCGCGGGCGGGAAGACCGCCGAGGCGATCGACCGGCTGAAGAGGGCGATCGAGTCGAACGACACCCCCGCCCCGAAGGACGCCCTCATGTTCGCGCTCGCCGAGATCTACGAGCAGACCGGTGCGGCCGCGGACGCCCGCGCGACGTACCAGCGCCTCGTGAGCGACTACCCGAACTCCCCCTATCGATCCGACGCCCGACAGAAGCTCTAGCGGGCTGCGGTGACCCGCCGGCGCGTCGTCATCATCGTGTGCGACGGGCTCGGCATCGGCGCCGCGCCGGACGCCGATCTCTACGGCGACGCGGGAAGCGACACCCTTGGGCACGCCCTCGACGCCTTCCCGGTCGCCCTGCCGAATCTGGAGAAGCTCGGTCTCCTCGCCCTGATCGGGCGCGGCCAACCGGGCGGGGCGCGCGGGCGGGCCTACGAGCTCTCGGCCGGCAAGGACACCACGACGGGGCACTGGGAAATGATGGGCCTCGTCACCGAGAAGGCCTTTCCTCTCTACCCGGACGGCTTCCCCAACGAGATCGTCCGGCCGTTCGAGGCTTACGCGGAGGCCCGGGTGCTCGGGAATCGCGCGGCCTCCGGGACGGAGATCATCCGGGAGCTCGGCGCCGAGCACCTCGCGACGGGCCGGCCCATCCTCTACACCTCGGGCGACTCCGTGTTTCAGGTCGCCTGCCACGAGTCGATCTGGCCGCCGGAGCGCCTGTGGGACCTGTGCCGGTTCGCCCGACGGCTCCTGCACGGCGAGCACAACGTCGGACGCGTGATCGCCCGGCCGTTTGCCGGAGAGGAAGGCGCGTTCGCCCGGACCGCCAACCGGCGCGATTTCACCGTGGAGCCCACGGGGGAGACCTGGCTCGACCGGGTCGTCGCACGCGGCGGGTCGGTCTTCGGCGTCGGCAAGATCGTCGACATCTTCTCCGGCCGCGGCATCTCCTCCTCGACGCACACGGGCTCGGACGCCGAGGGCATGCGCGTGACGAACGCCGCCCTCCGCGAAGGGACCGCCGACTGCGTCTTCACGAACCTCGTCGACTTCGACAGCAAGTACGGCCACCGCAACGACGCGGCGGGGTTTTCCCGGAACCTCGCCGCCCTGGACGCGATGCTGCCCGAGACGCTCGGAATGCTCGGCGCCGGGGACCTCTTCCTGCTGACGGCGGATCACGGCTGCGAGACGACCGATGCCTCGACGGACCACACGCGCGAGTGGGTGCCCCTGCTCGCCGCCGGACCCGCGGTCCGCGAGGATGCGGACGCCGGGCTTCGGAGCGGGTTCTGCGACGTCGCCGCGACGGCCGGCGACTGGCTGGGAATTCCGGCTCCCCGCGGCGAGAGCGCGCTCCCGCTCTTCGCGCGGTAGGGCCGCCGTGCTCCACGTCCTCCTCGCGGCGTGCGCGGTCTACTCGGCCTCGTGCCTGGTCCTGCTCCTCGTCAACGTCCTCGCGCTGCCGCGGCTTTCGCGGGAGCGCCCGCTCGAGGGCGCCGTGCCGTTTCTCTCGATCGTGGTTCCTGCCCGAAACGAGGAGCGAGCGGTCGGCGAGGGCGTGGCGTCGCTTCTCGCTCAGGACTATCCGTCCTTCGAGGTGATCGTCGTCGACGACCGCTCGACGGATCGCACCCGCGAGATTCTCGACGCGGTTCCGGCGAAAGACCGCCTCCGCGTCGTGACCGGCGCCGAGCCTCCGGCCGGGTGGCTCGGAAAGCCCCACGCCCTCTGGCAGGGAGCCCGGGCCGCGAGAGGCGAGCTCTTCCTCTTCGTGGACGCCGACGTGCGCTACCACCCGCGCGCCGTGTCGCAGGCCGTCGCCTTCCTGTCGCGCCGGAACGCCGACTTCGTGTGCCTGTTCCCGCGCCTGGAGACGGTGACGTTCTGGGAATCCGTCCTCATGCCGAACCTCGACTGCGCCGTCTTCTTGGGTCCCGCGTTCCTGGCCAACCGAGACCGTCCGCGCTGGCTCGCCGCGGGAGGCGGGGCCGGAAACCTCGTGCGCCGCGCGGCCTACGAGGCGATCGGAGGCCACGAGCCGCTGCGCACCTCGGTGATCGACGACGTCCGGCTGGCCCTCGCGATCCGCGCCGCGGGATTCCGGACTCGGGTGGTCCTCGCGAAGGACCGCGTCGCGGTGCGCATGTACCACGGCTTCCGCGAGGTGTGGAACGGGTTCACGAAGAACGTCGCGTACGCGCTCGGCGGATGGACAGGGGCTGTCTTCTTCGCGATCGCCGCCGCTTGGACGGCCGTCTCGATCCTCCCTCCGGCGGTGCTCGTCCTGGCCGCGGCCGCCCCTTCCGTGCTCGGGGCTCCGCCGCGCGACCTCCTTCTCGCGGCGGCGGCGTTTTCGGGCCTGGTACTCGCGCGCGCGATCCTCGCGGCGCTCTCGGGCGATCGGATCCGTTTCGCCGTCACGCAGCCCCTCATGGCGGCCGTCTGGGCGGCCCTTCTCGTGCGTTCCGTGTGGCAGCGGGCGGTGCGCCGGCAGCTCGTCTGGAGGGGGCGGGCGTTCGACGCGCGGAAAGCCGGGTTCTGACGGAGGAGAGAGAAAAGAGGAAAGAGGGGAGAGGTGAGAGGGGAGTGGGGCCATTAGGGTTGAGGCGACACCCTCTCGCGGGACATACCGGACAGAAAGAACACCCCCGGAAGAAGAGCGCGCCCTCTGACCCCTCACCTCTATCCTCTCTCCTTCATGCCCCCGCCGACGGCGCCCGCATGCGCGTCTTTTGTTAACATCCCCGCGCCCTTTCAGACAACGGAGGCTCGCATGCGATGGATAGGCCTCGTCGGAATGGTCGTGATCCTCGCGGTGGCGCTCGCGCTCTCCAGGAACCGCCGCGCCATCCGGTGGCGCACGATCGGATGGGCCTTCGCCCTCCAGCTCCTCTTCGCCTTTCTGGTCCTGTACTGGGATCGCGGCAAGGACGCCCTCGAGGCGTTCTCGAACAAGGTGAGCAACGCGATCGGCTACGCCGACAAGGGCTCGTCCTTCCTCTTCGGGTGGCTCGCCGGACCGATGGACGACCTGGGGGCGAAGACGGGGATGCCCATCGGCGGATTCATCTTCGCCTTCAAGGTCCTCCCGATCATCATCTTCATCTGCTCGTTCTTCTCGCTTCTCTATTACTTCGGAATCATCCAGATCTTCGTGAAGGCGATGGCGTGGGTGATGCAGAAAACGATGAAGGTCTCGGGAGCGGAGGCCCTCTGCGTCGCGGCGAACGTCTTCATCGGGCAGACGGAGGCGCCGGTCTTGATCGCGCCATACATCCCCGCCATGACCACCTCGGAGCTCCTGACGATGATGACGGGGGGCATGGCCCACGTCTCCGGCGCCGTGATGCTCGCATACGTCACGATGGGCGCGCCGCTGAAATACCTGATCACCGCTTCCGTCATGGCGGCTCCCGGGACGTTCCTCATCTCGAAGATCCTCTGGCCCGAGACCGAGACGCCCGTCACCATGGGCAAGGTCCGGATGGAAGTCGAGAAGACGAGCGCCAACTTCATCGACGCCGCGGCGACCGGCGCGACCCAGGGGATGTCTCTCGTCCTGAACATCTCCGCGATGCTCATCGCCTTCGTCGCGCTCATCGCGATGCTCAACGGCTTCCTGGGCTGGGCCGGAGGCTTCGCGGGGCGGCCGGACTTCTCGCTGCAGATGATCTTCGGGTGGGTCCTGGGTCCTCTCGCCTTCATCCTCGGCACGCCGGCGCAGGACATCGAAAAGGTCGGCAATCTCATCGCGAACAAGACCGTCATCAACGAGTTCTTCGCGTTCTCCATGATGAAGGACATCGTCGGGCAGCTCTCCGAGAAGGGGAAGCTGATCGCCACTTTCGCCCTCTGCGGTTTCGCCAACTTCTCGTCGATCGGGATCCAGATCGGCGGGATCGGCGGACTCGCGCCATCGCGCAAGTCCGACATCGCGCGCCTCGGGTTCCGCGCGCTGCTCGCCGGGTCTCTCGTCAGCTTCATGACGGCGGCGATCGCCGGACTGATCTGGGAGATCGCCGGGGTCCCCGTCCGGTGAGCGAGCCCGCCCTCTCGAGTCGCCTCACCGCGGCGGCGGCGTTCATCCGCAAGCGCTCGGCGGCCGCGCCTGCCGTCGGGCTGGTCCTGGGATCCGGGCTCGGAGGCTTCGCCCGGGCGCTCGACGACCGCGTCGCGATCCCGTTCGCGGACATCCCGCATTTCCCCGTCTCGACGGGCGTCGTCGGCCACGCCGGCGAGCTCGTGCTGGGCTCGGTCGGCGGCACGCCGGTCGCGGTGCTCTCGGGACGCGTCCACTTCTACGAGGGGCGCACGATGGCGGAGGCGGTATTTCCTGCGCGCGTGCTCGCCCGCCTCGGCGTGCGGGCGGTCCTCCTGACGAATGCCGCCGGCGGAATCCGCGTCACCTGGAGGCCGGGAACCCTGATGCTCCTGACTGATCACATCAACGCCTTCGGGACGAATCCCCTGATCGGCGCCAACGAGGAGGACCTGGGCCCGCGGTTTCCCGACATGACGAACGTCTACGACCCGGCCCTCCGGCGCGTGATCCACGCCGCGGCGGCGAAGCTTCGAATTCCGCTGAAGGATGGCGTGTACATCGGGCTGACCGGCCCGTCCTACGAGACGCCCGCCGAGATCCGCGCGTTTCGCAGGCTCGGGGCGGACGCCGTCGGCATGTCCACGGTCCCCGAGGCGATCGCCCTTCGCCACGCCGGCGTGCGCGTCGCCGGGATCTCGACGATCACCAACATGGCGGCGGGGATCCTCCAGCGGCCCCTCGATCACAGCGAGGTCGTAAAGACCACGCAGCGCGTCGGCGAACGATTCGTGCGGCTCCTGACCGCGGCCGTCCCGAAGATCGCGGCGGCGAGTCGATGACCCCTGCTCCGTTTCCCGGGCCCGAGCTCGAGAACCGCCTCGTCGAGGCCGCGGCGCGGTACCGGGACAACGCGGTCTCGAAGCGGAGCGGCTTCTCGGTCGGCGCGGCCCTCGAGGACGCGGCGGGGAAGATCTGGGGCGGCTGTAACGTCGAGAACAGCACCTACGGCCTGACCGTCTGCGCGGAGCGCGTGGCGATCTGGAAGGCGCTGTCTGAGGGGGTGCGCGCGTTCCGGTCGGTCGCCGTCGTCACCGGCGCCGAGGAGCCGACGCCTCCCTGCGGGGCGTGCCGGCAGATACTCTGGGAGTTCGCCGGGGACGTGCCGGTCGTGATGGCGACCTCCTCGGGTCGGAGAAAGCGGATGCGGCTCGCGGAGCTCTTCCCCGAGCCCTTCGACTTCTGAGATGACGGGACCCGTCCGCCGGCCTTTCGCGATCGGGGTCTCGATGGCCGGCCTGTTCCTCGCCGCCGTCCTCGCGTCCGACGCACCGGGCTCATCCGCCGCCGCGGCACCCGCGAAGAAGCGAGCCGCGGCGCCCGCCTCGGCCGCCGCGGCAAGGGAGCCCGCGGACCTGCTCGTCACCGGCGCGCGTCTCCTCACGATGGACGCCGCCTGGCGGGTCGTCGAAGACGGAGCGCTCGCGGTGCGGGACGGCCGGATCCTCGCGGTGGGGACCTCGGACGAGCTGCGGTCGCGCTACGCCGCGAAGACGTCCTGGAAGGCCGGAGGCAGCCTGGTCCTCCCCGGCCTCGTCAACACCCACGGCCACGCCGCGATGGCGCTCCTGCGGGGCCTCGCGGACGACCTCCCGCTCGACCGGTGGCTGACGGACCACATCTTCCCGGCCGAGGCGAAGAACGTCTCGCCGGAGTTCGTCTACGACGGAACACTGCTCGCGTCGCTCGAGATGATCGAGGGCGGCACCACGACGTTCGCGGACATGTACTACTTCGAGTCCGAGGCGGCGAGGGCCGTGGACCTCGCCGGTCTCCGCGCCGTACTGGGCGAGACATTCATCGACTTCCCGGTCCCCGATCACAAGGATCTTCCCGCGACGCTCGCCGTCATGAAGGAGTTCATCGGGCGCTGGAAGGGGCATCCCCGGATCGTCCCGGCCGCTGCGCCGCACAGCCCCTACACCTGCTCGAAGGAGACGCTGCTCGCGGCGCGGGACTTCGCCCTCGGCCAGGGAATCCCGCTCCTCATCCACGTCGCCGAGACGCGCAAGGAGATCGACGACGCCCGCAGGAGCTGGCAGCAGAGCCCCTTCCTCCGGCTCGCCTCGATCGGGTTCTTCGACCCGGCGGCGGACGGGCGGAGGGTGCCCATCGTCGCGGCCCACGGCGTGTGGATGGACGAAGCGGACGTCGCGATCGCGCGGCAGTACGGCGTCTCGCTGTCGCACAATCCGGAGTCGAACATGAAGCTCGCGTCCGGAATCGCGGACGTCGTCGCGTGGCAGAAGGCGGGGCTCGCGTGGGGTCTCGGGACGGACGGAACGGCGGGGTCGAACAACGACCTCTCGATGTTCGAGGCCATGGATTTCGCCGGAAAGCTCGCGAAGGTGTCGAAGATGGATCCGACGGTGCTTCCGGCCCGGGACATCGTCGCGGCGGCGACCCGCGGCGGCGCGGCGGCTCTGGGGCTCGCCGCGAAGGTCGGATCGCTCGAGCCGGGAAAGCAGGCGGACTTCATCGCCGTGCGCGTGACGGCCGCCCACGCGGTCCCGTTCGACGACCCGTATTCCGCCCTGGTCTATTCCTTGAAGGCGTCGGACGTGACGGACGTCTGGGTGGACGGGCGCCGCCTTCTCGCCGCAGGCCGTCCGACGACGCTCGATGAGCGGGCGATCCTCGAGAAGGCCGCGTCGTGGCGCCGAAAGATCGACGCGTCCCTCTCCGGGCCCCCTTTGGAAGGAGCGCGACCGTGAAGAGCGTCTATGAGATCCTGCGGGCGAAACGCGACGGCCTCGAGCTCTCCCGCGACGAGATCTCGTTTCTCGTCGAAGGCGTCGTGTCGGGGGAGATCCCCGACTACCAGACCTCCGCGTTTCTCATGGCGTCCGTAATCCGCGGGCTGAGCACCCCCGAGATGGCCGCGCTCACCGAGGCGATGCGGGATTCCGGGGACTCGTGGGACCTGTCGGATCTCGCGCCCGTCGTCGACAAGCACTCGACGGGGGGAGTGGGCGACAAGGCGACTCTGGTCCTCGCGCCGCTCGTCGCCGCCGCGGGCGGGCGCGTGGGAATGATGTCGGGACGCGGCCTCGGGCATACGGGCGGAACGCTCGACAAGCTCGCCGCGATCCCGGGGTTCCGCACCGACCTCGACCTGCCTCGCGTCCGGCGGGCGCTCACCGAGGTCGGCGCCGCGCTCTTCGCCCAGACGGACACGGTGGCCCCGGCCGACCGGAAGCTCTACGCGCTGCGGGACGTCACCGGCACCGTCGAGTCGCTCGGCCTCATCGTCGCCTCCATCCTCTCGAAGAAGCTCGCCTCGGGCACCACGGGCATCGTGTTCGACGTGAAGACGGGGGACGGCGCGTTCTTGAAGACCGTCGAGGAGTCCCGGGCCCTCGGCCGCGCCCTCGTGGACACGTCCCGGGCCGCCGGCCGGGACGCGACCGGATGGATCACGGACATGTCGCGGCCGCTCGGCCGGGCGGTGGGCAACTCGCTCGAGGCCGAGGAATCGATCCTCGCGCTGCGAAACGAGGGCCCCGCGCCGCTGCGCGAGCTTTGCCTCGTCCTCGGAGCGGAGATGCTGCGCTTCGCCGAACCGGGGCTCTCGGAAGCCGACGCCCGAAAGCGGCTCGAGGACGCCTTCGACTCGGGCCGCGCGGCGGAGCGTTTCGAGCGGCTCATCGAATTTCAGGGCGGCGACCCGACTGTGGTGCGTGATCCCTCGCGCCTCCCTCAGCCCAGGAAGAAGATCCCGGCTCTCGCCACGCGCTCGGGATTCGTGCGCTCGATCCGGACCGAGAGGATGGGGTTCCTCTCGATCGACATCGGCTGCGGCCGCCGCAAACGGGAGGACGAGATCGATTTCGCGGCCGGCTTCCTCGTCGAGAAGACGGTCGGAGACCGCGTCGAGAAGGGCGAGCCGCTGGCGATCCTCTGCCTGGGCGACCGCCCGGCGCCGCGGCCCGACTTCGAGAAGGAGCTGGCGGGCTTGTTCGAGATCGGAGACTCGCCCTCCGCCCCTCCGCCGCTCGCCGTCGAGCGGCTCTGACGTCGCCTCCGCGTTCGCTGCGCGACCGCTCCGGCTCCCGCAGCGGGAGGCTCCTCCCTCCCTTCGGTCGGGAGACTCCTCACGCTGCGAGCGGATGGTCGAAGGTGGCGAAATGGGTCTGCACCAGCGAGGGACGAGAGTCAGATGATGTTCCCTCTCCCCCGCGAACCGGGGGAGAGGGACAGGGTGAGGGGGCGTGCCTTCGGCCGAACATTCCGGTGACCGCTCGGCTGGCGACCCGGGGCCTCCGATATGGGAGATCCGGGCTACTTCGACGCCGGAGACTGAACCGCGACGCGGTTCGCGATGGTGTCGTGGTGCGACGCCACGTGCTGCCGCAGCTCGAGCCCGGGGTCCTGCGTCATGCCGGCCTTCTTCGCTCGTGCGGGCGCTTCCTTGTCGTCCTGCTGCGCCGCCACGTCATTCCAGCCGTTGAAGTGAGTGATGTGGACGTAGTCCCACGGAGAGCCCTCGCGATGCTGCAGGAGGACGTCCTCGCCCGGGCGCAGGCCGCTCGCGATCACCTTCTTCAGCGTGTCCTCGAGCTGGGCGCGGTGTCCCGGGGCTCCCTGATAGACGCCCACGATGTAGAGGTCGCTGCCGGCCGGCGCTGCCCCCGACTGCGGGCCGCCGATCCCCATGGCCTTCGAGAACTCGGCCCAGGAAGGACCCTGGACGTACGTGTCGCTGTGCCAGGCCCGCAGCTCCCGTTCCGCCGCGGGCGCGGGCGAAGAAAGCTCGACGACGGCCTTCGTCCCGAGGTGCTGGATGACGGCGAAGTCCCAGTCGTCGCCCTGGAGATGCCGGAGGATCAGCTCGTGCGTCGGCATCGCCGTGTCGGCGGGAGGAGTCCGGAGGCTGTTGAGCAGCTCCGTCGTCTTGCCCGGCGCCGCTTTCACGAAGTGGACGTGGTAGAGGTCGGTGCGGTTCGATGAGGCCGGAGACGCCGACGCCGGCTGCTGTGCGGCGGCCGTGACGGCGACGGCCAGCCCGAGCGCGATCGAGAGGAATACCCGATTCTTCATGTTTCTCCTTCGCTTGTGATGTGCGAGGCGTGCGGGTTTTGGACGACTCTATCAATCCGCGCGCCGGCGAGGCCGAAGCCTCCGCGCTGCCGGCTCACCTAGAATCGCTGCGTGGAACGTCCCCGCCCCCCGGGCCTGCGCGAACGGTTCCTGCGGCGCCGGCGTATCCGCCCGGTGGAGCCCCATTCCGGCGAGATCGTCCTCAAGTCGGGCCGGTTCGCCGCCGTGGGCGACCTGCAGCGCACGTCCCGCGCCGAGGTCTGGCGGGAGACGAACGACCGCGAGAGAGAGCGCATCCTGCGGTCGATCGCGGAGGAGGCCCCGGATTTCGTGGCGCTCCTGGGGGACCTGGTGTTCCGGGGATCCTCCGCCGGCGAGTGGTCCCGCTTCGACGCCCTGGCGGCGCCTCTCCGGGAAGCCCGCATCCCGGTCGTCCCGATCCTGGGCAACCACGAGTACTGGCTCGCCCGCGGTCCGGCCCTCCGGAACTTCTTCGCTCGATTTCCGGCGCTCGGCGGTCGCCACTGGCACGAAGCCCGCTACGGGCCTCTCGCCGTGATTGCCCTCGATTCAAACCTTCGCTTCCTCGCGCCCGCGGCGTGGGAGGAGCAGAGAAAATGGTTTACCGCGTCTCTCGAAGCCGCGGACGCCGATCCGGCCGTCCGGGGCGTGGTCGCGCTGGTGCATCACCCCCCGTACACGAACAGCACGGTCACCCGGGACGAGCTCCACGTGCAGCGGGCCTTCGTTCCGCCCTTCGAGCGTTCCCGGAAGGCGGTGGCGATGCTCTCCGGTCACGTCCACAGCTACGAGCGGTTTTCCCGCTCCGGAAAGACCTACATCGTCGCGGGCGGCGGCGGAGGGCCCCGGTCGCGCCTCGCCGCCGGGGACCGGCGCCGCCACGGCGACGACCTGTTCGAAGGCCCCGCCATCCGCCACTTTCACTACCTCCTGGCGTCGGTCGGCGCCGAAGGGCTCGACATCGAGATGAAGGGGATCCCGAAGGGCGGCGAGCGATTCGAGGCGCTCGACCGCTTCGCCCTCTCCTGGCCCGAGGAGGGAGCCTCCCGATGACGATGGTCGGCCGCGGCAACGTCTTCGTGCGCGTCGGCCGGGCGATCGCGGCGCTCGTTCCGCGGCGCCCGCGGGGACGGGCGGCCGCGCACCCGACGTGGGTCATCGGGCATCGGGGAGCCGCCCGGATCGCGCCGGAGAACACGATCGAGTCGTACGGGCGCGCCGTCCAGCTCGGCGCGGACGCGATCGAGGCGGACATCTGCGTCACGAAGGACGGCCACTTCGTCGTGTGGCATGACGCGGATCCCGGGGGCGAGATCGCCCTGGCACGGCAGGCGGGGCGCGAGGAGCTCCTCTGCACCCCCGACGTTCCGACGCTCGGATCGCGGTGGCGGCGCGCGGTGTGCGAGCTCACCCTGGCGGAGTTCCGCGCGCACTACGGGTATACGCCGCGGCGCGGAGGCCTCGCCGATCTCGTCGGGACCGAAGGCCCTCCCGACATTCCGACGATCACACTCCTCGACCTCTTCGCCTGGGCGGACCGGGAGACTCGCGTTTCGCACGTCTTTCTCGACGTCAAGCTCGAGGCGCGGCAGACGGATCGGGCGGTCGAGCTGCTCGATCTGGTGCGGGAGCGCGTTCTCCGCGAAAACGCGCGTCCGGGCTTGACCTTCCACTACCTGAGCCCGCAGCGCGAGGTCCTCCAGGCCGTCGCGTCGCGCGCGAGGGAAGCGCCCCTGCCTCCGGCCCTCGACATCCATGCGGACTTCGAGCTCCCGGGCGTCCTCGCTTCCGCCCGCGCGCTCGGGATCTCGCACATCAGCATGGGAGTCGGGCAGAGGTTCTGGAACGAGTTCCGCCTCGAAGTCGCCGACGTCGTCCGCGCCCGTGAGCGGGGGAGAGTCGCGTCGGTCGTCGTCTGGACCATCAGCGAGCCGGAGCGCCTTCGGGAGCTCGTCCGCCTCGGCGTCGACGGGATCCTGACCGACGATCCCGAGGCGCTCCGAGGGATCGTCAACGCGGGTCCGGCGGCGGCGCCCCGGGGCCGGAAGGCGGCCGCGACCGTTTAGAATCCGGGCGTGCTCTATCGATTCGACCGGGTTCGCAAGTCCTATGGCCCGCGGGAAGTCCTCCGCGAGGTCACGTGGCAGCACAACCCGGGACAGAAGGTCGGACTCGTCGGCCGCAACGGCGCCGGCAAGACGACGCTCCTGCGCATCGCCCTCGGCCGGGAGGAGGCAGACGGCGGCGAGTTCGTCCGCGCGAACGCCCTCCGCATCCAGACGGTCGACCAGGCGCTCGCCGAGCGCGACCTCCCGGACACGCTGCACGATTACACGGCCGGCGCGTTCGCGGACCTGCACCGGATCGAGTCCGAGATGCGCCGGCTCGAGCACTCGATGGCCGACGGCGACAACTCCGCCGCCCTCCACGACCGGTACGACGCCCTCTCCCATCGCTTCGAGAACGAGGGCGGTTACGACATGGTCGCCGAGGTGGAGAAGGCCCTCTCCGGACTCGGCTTCGACCGGGCGGACTTCGGGCGTCCGATGGCCGAGCTTTCGGGGGGACAGAAGAACCGGGCGATGCTCGCGCGGGCGATCCTCGCCAACCCCGACGTGCTCCTCCTGGACGAGCCGACGAACCACCTCGATTTCAACGCGGTCGAGTTCCTGGAGGAGTACCTGTCGCGCTCGCGGCGCGCGTACCTCGTGGTCACGCACGACCGGCGATTTCTCGACCGCGTGGCGGAGGAGATCATCGACCTCGAGGGCGGGCGTCTCTCGTCGTACGGGGGCGGTTACACCTCCTACAAGCGGCAGAAGGCCGAGCGAATTCTGACGGCGACGCGCGCCTTCGAGAAGCAGCAGGACTTCATCGACAAGGAGAAGGAGTACATCCGGCGGAACATCGCGGGCCAGAATTCGCGGCAGGCGAAGGGCCGGAGGACGAAGCTCGAGCGGGTGGAAGTGCTCGACCGGCCGACCGACGACGTCACGGCTGTGGCCTTCCGCTTCGACGCGGCGCGCATCGGCGGACGCAGCTTCCTGCGGACGCGACACCTGGACGCCGGGTACGCCGCGGGCGCGCCGATCGTGCGGGACGTCTCGTTCGAGCTCCTCCGCGGCGAGCGGATGGCCATCCTGGGCGAGAACGGGACCGGCAAGACGACTCTGTTGAAGACCCTCGCCGGCCGCCTGCCGGCCCTGACCGGCTCCGTCCAGACCGGGCACGACGTGACGGTCGGCTACTACGACCAGGAGCTGAAGGACCTCGACCCGAAGAAGCGGGCGATCGACGCCGTCTGGGACCAGAATCCCGACGCGACGGAGGAGGTCATGCGCTCCTATCTCGCGCGGTTCGCGTTCCGCGGCGACGAGGTTTTCTCGCCGATCTCGGGGCTCTCGGGCGGCGAGAAAGGGAGGCTGACTCTCGCCGTCGTCATGATGCAGCGGCACAACCTGCTCCTCTTGGACGAGCCGACGAACCACCTCGACCTCGATTCGCGCGAGGCGCTCGAAGAGTCGCTCGACGGATTTCCGGGCTCGATCGTCTTCGTCTCCCACGACCGGGCGTTCATCGACCGGCTCGCGACGCGCGTGCTCGACCTGCGCGCCGGCCGCGCGGTCGCGATGGACGGCAACTATTCGGAGACGTCCGTCGCTCGCGCCGAGCGCCGGAAGCGGCCGGAGACCGCCGCCGCGGCACCCGACCGTGAGCCGGCGCGCGACCGTCCGCCTTCCGCCCCCGCCGGGGAGCCGACTCCGGGCGCTTCGAAGCCTCCGGCGGAGACGCGCGCGGGCGCGCGCCGCGGGGAGCCGTCCGACTCCGCCGCCGCGGGAGATCGCGAGGGGTCGAAGAGGAAGCGGCGGATCAAGGCCCTCGAGGAGCGCATCGCCTCCCTGGAAGCGGACGTCGACCGCCTCGAAGCCCGACTCTGGGAGGAAGCCCTGACCCTCGGGCCCGTCGAATCGCGGAATCTCGCCGCGGAGAAGGCCGCCCGGAAGCAGGATCTCGACCTGCTCGTCGAAGAGTGGGCGCGCCTGTCCGAAGAAGACGCCGCGCGCGCGGGCTCCCGGCCGTGAAGGGAGCGGGGCGGGCCGCGATCGTCGCCATCGGCAGCGAGATGCTCGGGCCCCTGCGGCAGGACACCAACTCCCTCTGGCTGACGGCGCGTCTCGAGGAGGTCGGCATCGGCGTCGTTCGGAAATCGATCGTCGGCGACGATCCGGACGCCATCCTCGGGGAGCTCGAGCGCGCGGCTTCCGACGCCGACCTGATCCTGACGACGGGCGGCCTCGGTCCCACCGCCGACGACATCACGGTCGCGGCCGTCGGTCGATGGCTCGGCGCTCCTCTCGTCCGCAACGAAGACTTCCTTGCCCGCATGCGAGAGCGCTTCGCGGCGCGAGGCATCCGGATGCCGGCGGTCAACGACAAACAGGCCGATTTCATCCAGGGAGCCCGGGTCCTCGAAAACCCGCGCGGCTCGGCGCCCGCCTTCTGGGGGCGCAAGGACGGGCGCGAGATCGTCGTCCTGCCGGGCGTCCCATCCGAGATGCGGGAAATCATGGAGCTCTCCGTTCTTCCCGAGCTCGCCGGGCGATCCGCCGGAACGGTCTTCGTCCGCCGGGTGCTGCGCATCGCCGGCATGGGCGAATCGGCGGTGGAGGAGCTCGTCGCGCCGGTCTACGAGCGCTGGAAGGAACACCCGGTCACGATCCTCGCCTCGCCGGGAGAGGTGCAGCTCCACCTCGGGGTGCGCGGGGAGCCGGCCGCCGCCGCGGAACTGCTCGCGCGGATGGAGTCGGATTTCCGGTCGGTGCTGGGAGCTCGCGTGTTCGGGCAGGACGGCGACGAGCTCGCCGCCGCCGTCGGCCGTCTCCTGCGCGAGCGCGGCCGCACCCTCGCGATCGCGGAATCCTGCACCGGCGGAATGATCGCCTCGCTCGTCACGGACATCCCGGGGTCGAGCGACTATTTCCTCGGAGGGATCGTCTCCTACGGCAACGACGCCAAGAGCCGCTTCCTCGGGGTCTCGAGCGCCACCCTGAGCGTGCACGGCGCGGTGTCGGAGGAGACGGCACGGGAGATGGCGCGGGGCGCCCTCGACCAATTCGGCGCCGATCTCGCGGCGTCGGTCACGGGCATCGCGGGACCGGGGGGCGGATCGCCCGACAAGCCGGTCGGCACGGTCTGGTTCGCCGTCTCCGATCGCGACGGGCGGGAGACGTCCCGGCGCCGGAATTTCGGCGGCGACCGCGCCCTCATCCGGCGATACGCGTCGTTCCACGCGCTGGAGCTTGTCCGCCGGCACCTCGTGGGGTGGCCCGTTGAGTGACGGAGGTCCGGTTCGCGCCTTTCTCGCTCTGCCCCCCGACCCGATGTGGGGAGAGAGCGCTCGGGGCCTCGTCGGCGCCGTGCGTCCCGAGTCTCCGGAAGCCGCCTGGACGCGGCCGGACGCCTGGCACATGACCCTGAAGTTCCTGGGGGAGTCGCCGCGGGCAGTGCTCGAGGAATTCGCGCATGAGATCGCGGCGGCGGCCGCCGCCACGGCGCCGGGAGAGCTCCAAGCCGCCGGCGCGGCGATCTTCCCGGAGCGCGGGACCCCGCGCGTGCTGGCCGTCGGATTCACGGGCGCGGCGCTCGAAGGGGTGGAGCGCCTCGCCGCGGCCGCGGAATCTGCCGCGCGCCGCCTGCGCCTGGCGGAGGAGCAGCGTCCCTTCCATCCTCACGTGACACTCGCCCGCCTCCGATCCCGCTGGCCGGCGGACGCGATCGAGCGCTTCCGCGCGGCCGCCGCCGGCTGGACCTTTCCACCGTGGCAGACGCGCACCTGCGTGCTGTATGCGAGCCGCCTCGGGCCGAAGGGCGCGGCGCACACGCCGCTCGCCGAATGGACGCTCGGAGGGGGCAAGAGGGGAACCACGGCTTGAGCGCCGCGGCGTGGGCGGCGGTGGGAGCGGGCTACCTGATCGGCTCGATCTCCTTCGCGGTGCTCCTCGTGCGCTGGAAGACGGGAAAGGACATCCGCACGGAGGGCTCGGGCAACGCGGGGGCCACGAACGTCCTCCGCGCTCACGGGCGGACGCTCGGCCTTCTCGTCGCGCTCTTCGACGTCGCCAAGGGAGCCGCCGCGGTGTTTCTCGCCCGCGCGGTTACGGCGGATCCGCGCGCGGCGGCGGCCGCGGCGGTCGCCGCGATCCTCGGGCACGTCTTTCCTCTCTACTACGGGTTTCGCGGCGGCAAGGGCGTCGCCACGGCCGTCGGCGCCTTCCTGGTCCTCGCGCCGCTCCCGGCTCTCGCCTGCATCGCCGTCTTCGTCGTCGTTGTCTCGCTCTCGCGCTACGTCTCTCTGGGCTCGGTTCTCGCGATGGCGCTTCTCCCGATCGCGGCCGGTCTCTTCGGCGCCCCGATGCCCGCCGTGGCCGCCGCCGCGCTGGCGGCCGTCCTGGTCGCCTTCAAGCACCTGGAGAATCTGAAGCGGCTCGCGCGCGGTGAAGAGCGCCGGCTCGGCCGCCGATGAAGGTCTCGGTCTTCGGGGCCGGCTCGTGGGGCACCGCGCTGGCGATCCATCTGGGCCGCGCCGGCCACGATGTCCTCCTCTGGACGCGCGACCCGGAAGTGGCGTCGCACATCGCGGGGACGGGGAGCCATCCCCGGCGCTTTCCGGGAATCGCCTTCCCCCCGGGCCTTCGCGCGACGTGCGAGCTCGATGCCGCGCTGGCGCACTCCGAGACCGCCGTGATCGCGGTACCGTGCGAGTCCTATCGCGACCTGCTCGGCTCGATGAGCTCGCCGGGCGGCCCGCGCCGGTTCGTCTCGACGGCGAAGGGCGTCGAGCCGGAGACGCTCCTGAGGATGTCGGAGATCATCCTCGAGTGCAGGCCGGACGCGGACGTCGTGGCCCTGTCGGGGCCGACTTTCGCGGAGGGCGTGGTGCGTGGCGATCCATCCGCGGCCGTCATCGCCGGAGCGGCCGGGCCGCTCGCCGCCGAGATCCAGCGCGAATTCTCGGACTCCCGGTTCCGGCTCTACCGGTCCGACGACGTCATCGGGGTCGAGCTCGCCGGGGCCGTCAAGAACGTCGTGGCGATCGCGGCGGGAATCGTGGCGGGACTCGGGTTCGGGCCGAACACGATCGCCGCGCTCGTAACCCGCGGCCTCGCCGAGATCGGACGCATCGTCAAAGGCCACGGCGGCCAGGCGCGGACGGTGGCCGGGCTCGCGGGAATCGGCGATCTGATGCTCACCTGCACGGGCCGGCAGTCGCGCAATCGGCGAGTCGGGGAAGAGATCGGCCAGGGGCGCAGCCTGCAGGAGATCCTGGTCGACATGCCGGAGGTGGCGGAAGGCGCGCGCACCTGTCTTGCCGTGCCTTTCCTGGCCGAGACGATCGGCACCGACGCGCCGATCGCCGAGTCCGTCGTGCAGGTTCTCTATCGCGGCGTCGATCCCCGGGAGGCCGTCGAGAGCCTCATGACGCGGGCCCTCAAGGCGGAGTGACCGGAGGCGTCTCCGCGCCCGCGTCTAAGCGGGCCGCTTCGTCTCGAGCACCCGGATGGGCAGCACGATCGCCTGGAGGCCGGCGAATTGGAGCCGCCGCTGGATGCCGAAGGCCGTCTCGTTGTGGAGCAGGCGGTAGTAGAAGCGGTCGTTCTCGAAGACGAGCTGCCCCAGGTAGAAGATCGAGCGCGGGAATTCTTTGCGGACGTCCTCGCACAGGTCCACGACGGCGCTGACGGCCTCCGTGCCGATGCCGTAGCGGTACTCCGCGCGGAAGCCGAGCCGGTGTGCGAACTCGACGTAGTTCTGGAGGTCGTCGATCGTCTGGGCCTTCAGCGCCTCGATCTCGTCGGCGCCCTTGAAGTGAGAGGAGTCGATGACGCCAACCGAAGCGAAGACGTAGTTCTTGTACAGCCTCGGGAAGAGGCTCTGGATGGAATAAAGCGTGTGGACGCCGAGGCCCGAGAAGCCGTTGACGAGCAGCACCGCGACGGACTCGCCCTCGGGGATCGTCGCCTCCGTCGGCCCGTGCTCGCGGACGGGCACGTTCAGCAGCTGGTCGTCCAGCCGGCTCAACTGTTCCCGCACCTGCAGATAGTGCCGCTTCACCGAGAAGGCGGCGGCGACGACCGCCGACGTGACGATGACCGTTACCCATCCGCCCTCGCCGAACTTTTCATACACCGTGACGACGAGGATCGACCCGCATAAGACGAAGCCCGTGAGCTGGAGGAGGAAGTTCAACCTCCACCCGGGCTTTCCCCGCTCGGTCCACCAGTGCCGCGTCATGCCGAGGAGCGTGAGGCTGAAAGTCACGAAGACGTTGATGGCGTACATGACGAGGAGCTGCGAGACCGAGCCGTGGGTGTAGACCAGCGTCGCGAAGGCGGCGAGGCCCATCAACCAGATCCCGTTGTTCGTCACGAGCCGGTCGGAGAGCTGGGCGAAGCGCCGGGGCACCCAGGAGTCCGTCGCCATGTTCGCCAGAATCCGGGGTCCGTCCAGAAATCCCGTCTGGGCCGCCACGAAGAGAAGACAGCCCGCAGAGATGAGCGTCACGACGACGAGCACCGAGCCGACGTGGAGCCCGGCGACGCTCCATCCTCCGAAGACGCGTTCGGCCAGCACGGCGTTCATGACCTTCGTCGGGTGAGGACGGGATCCGGTCAGCAGATAGGCGAGGATGATGCCGCTCGCCGTGAACGCCAGCGAGACCGCCATGTAGAGCATCGTGCGTTTGGCGTTCGCGACCTTCGGCTCCCGGAGTATCTGCACGCCGTTCGAGACGGCTTCGATTCCCGTGTAGGCCCCGCCGCCGAGCGAGTACGCGCGAAGGATGATCATGAACATCGGGATGAATCCGATCGCGGAGGAAGTGCTCCGCGTCTCCCGAACCGCGCCGGCGAAGACCGCGGGCAGAGAGAAGAAGTGCTGCGCGATGGCGGCGGTGATCATCACGAAGTGCATCACGATGAAGAGCAGGAAGATCGGCACGAGGATCGTGACGCTCTCCTTGATGCCCCGGAGATTCAGAAGAACGAGCAGGCCGAGGATCAAGAGCTTGGAGACGAACTGGTACCGGTGCAGGGGAACGGGGAGGAAGCTGAAGATCTGATCCACGCCGGACGCCGCGGACGTCGAGATCGTCAGGACGTAGTCGACGATGAGGGCGCACCCGGACACCACGCCGAACCGGGGCCCGAGCAGCTTCGTCGCGACGAGATATCCGCCGCCGCCGCCCGGAAAGAGCTCGATCACCTTGCTGTAACAGGCGGAGATGATCAGGACGGTCCCCGCGATCATCAGGGCGAGGAGGACCGCCAGGTAGGCGTGCTCCCCGAGGGCTTTGAAGGCCTCCTCGGGACCGTAGGCGGAGGAGGAGAGTCCGTCCGCCCCGAGACCCACCCAGGCCAGAAACGCCACGAGCGTGACGTGGTGAAATATCCGCGGGTCGAGCGGGTCGCGGGCCTTCCCGACGAGGATCGTCTTGAGTGTGTTGGGCAAGGACGTTGCGCCTCTTTCGACGCGGCGGGAGCCGATTATCGGGGCCCGGCCGGGGGGAGTCAAACCCTCGCGAAGATGCTATGCTCATGACTCTTTCGGGTGTGACGGTTGTGGCCCTCCTGGGCACCCGCCGAAAGGAATCTCGCGGTGTCTGGTGGGTGCGGAACGTCCCAGAAAGCCTCCGGATGGGCAGGTCGGGGCCTCGCCGCTGTTTTGGTGACCTCGGCGCGATTTTGCGGCCGAAGGAAGAGGAGGTCGGAATGAAGAAGGTTTTTGCTCTCTCGCTGGTGGCGGTTCTCTGTCTCGCGGTCGTGGCCGTTGCGGGCGACGACAAGATGGCCGGTAAGGGCAAGGGAATGGCCATGGAAGGCACGATCAGCAAGGTCGACATGGCCGGCAAGATGATGACGGTCAAGGACAGCGCCGGCGCCGAGTCGACGATCTACTGGACGGATGCCACGAAGGTCGAGGGCGGCGAGCTGAAGGAAGGCTCGATGGTCCACTACAAGGGCACGGAGAAGGACGGCAAGATGTGGGCGACCTGGGTCCACGTCGGCGAAATGAAAAAGATGTAACTTCGTTTCTCTCGTTTCCTGCGGGGCGGCACCGCCGCCCCGTTTTTTTGGGATCCGCCCTTTCGCCTGACCCCCCTTCCGCCTACAATTCGCGCCACGACACTCCTTCCCGACCTCCCGCGGCGCGCCGTCGCCCTCCTCGGACTGCTCCTGGCCGGCGCGGCGCCGCTCCTGCGCGCTCAGGTGGATCCGAAATCACGCCCCGGAGCCGTGATCGAAGAGGGGGGAGAAGAGGGGCCGGAGCTCATGCGCGCCCGAGCCCGTCTCTACCTCATGCGCCACGGCGACGGCGGGCGCATCGATCCGGAGCTTCGCCTGCGACGTGTCTCGGAAGAATACCGGCGGTGGCGCGAAGACGAGAAGCGGAGCGGCAAGTCCACGCGGGCCGTGGGCGGTTCGCACTGGATCTCGCTCGGTCCCACGACCGGCGCCGGGCGGATGACGGCGATCGCGCCGCATCCCACTGCCGCGGGGACGGTCCTGGCCGGAGCGGCCGGCGGCGGCGTCTGGAAGACGACGGACGGCGGCTCCACCTGGCAGCCGCTGACCGAGGGGATCAACGATCTCTCCGTGGGGGCCGTCGCGATTCCCCCTTCGGCGCCGAACACGATCTATCTCGGGACGGGGGAGGGCGGCTACGCGATCGACTTCATCCCGGGCATCGGCTTCTTGAAGTCGACGGACGGGGGCGCGAACTGGATCCTTCCGGCGTCGGTCATCGCGACGACGTTTTATCGGCTGAGCGTCCATCCCACGAACGCCAACGAGCTCGTCGCCGGCACGAACGGCGGTGCGTTCCGGTCCACCGACGGCGGCGCGTCCTGGACGAACGTCATCGCCCGGGGGACGTACGGCGACGTGCCCGACATCGTCCGCGATTCCGGCGATCCGAGAATCCTCTATGCGACGACGTGGTGCCGTTCGAAGGCGTGCTCGACGACGGCGGCGCGGGTGCTCAGGTCGACCGATGGCGGCGTCTCCTGGACGGAGAAGTCGGCCGGGCTGCCCGCGGGCACCGCCACGGGGTCCGACGAGCGCATGGCGATCGCGATCAGCCCCTCGACGCCGAGCGTTCTCTACGCGTCCAAGGCGATCCTCTCGGGCGACACCCTCGTCTCGCACATCTTCAAGTCGACCAACGGCGGGGACTCGTGGACCGACCTTCTGGCGCTGTCGGGCAACGGGAGGCGTTATCTCGCCGACCAGTCCTGGTACAACAACACGCTCGCCGTCTCGCCGTCGAACTCGAACGTGCTGATCGCGGGCGGCACGACCTACGTGCGGACCACGGACGGCGGGACGTCGTTCTCGACCGCGTTCACGTCGTCGGCCGTGCACGTCGACGCGCACGATCTCCGCTACCAGGGATCGACGCTGTGGATCGCCAACGACGGCGGAGTCTGGACGTCGACGGACGACGGCGTCACGGCCGCCTCGCGGGTGGACGGCCTGGTGACCCGGCAGTACTACGGTCTGGCGATCGACTCCTCGCAGCGCAACCGCGTGCTCGCGGGGGCGCAGGACAACGGCACTCAGCAGCGCACGGACGCCCGAGAGTGGCGCAACGTCCTCGGATCGGACGGATTCGAGTGCGCGATCAATCCGAACTCGTCGCAGGTCGCCTGGGGAACCATCCAGGAGGGCGCCGTCCTTCGGACGCGCCAGGCGGGGCTCCCCGCGCGGCCCCCTTTCGAGAACGTCACCCCCCCGTACGAGGACGGGGAGATGACGCCCTTCCTGTCGATCGTCCGCGCCGACCCTCGAGCGGCCAACACGATCTACACGGGCTCCTACCGCGTCTGGCGCTCGCGGGACGGCGGCGACACGTGGATTCCCCTTTCGACGGCGACGACGTCCGGCGCGGTCTGGAGCCCCCAGACGACGGTGACCGGGATCGCCCTCTCGCGCACCGACCCGCTCTTTCTCCTCGTCGCGAAGGAGAGGCAGGTCTACCGGTCGACCGACGGCGGCAACACGTGGAAGGCCGGCACCGGCCTGCCGAACGCGATCGTGATCAACGTCGAGATCGATCCCACCGACTCGACTCTGACGTACGCGTGCATCGTCACGACGCAGGGGCCGAGCGTGTATCGCAGCACGGACGGGGGGACGACCTGGTCGGCCGCCGCGAACGGCCTCCCGCTCTTCGCCGCCCAGGCGCTCCGCATCGATCCGACCGATCCGAGCATCCTGTTCGTCGCCACAGACGTCGGCGTCTTCCGATCGACGGATCGCGGCGGGAGCTGGACGAGGTTCGGCTCCGGCCTGCCGAGCACATCCATCCACGACATGCAGATCCTGGAGGACGGTTCGGTGCTGCGCATCGCCACCCACGGCCGGGGCGTCTGGGAGCTCCAGGTGCCGCCGACCGGGAACACCCCGCCCGCCGTCACGATCGTCGCTCCGGCCGCGGCGATCTCGGCGCCGAAGGGCGCGACGCTCGCGTTCTCGGGGGCGGTCTCCGACCCCGACGCCGGCGACACGGCCGCTGGAACCTGGTTCTTCCCCGACACGTCCCAGACGGTCGCGCTTTCCGGCGGCTCCGCATCCGTGTCGCACACGTTTCACCAGGCGGGGATCTTCCCGGTCGTCTTGAACGCGCGGGACAGCCACGGCGCGGTCAGCGGCGCGACGGCGGTCGTGACGATCACCGAGACATCGGGCGATTCGTGCGCGGCGCCGTTCGTCATCCCGACCAACGGGCCGTTTCCATACACGATCGCAGTGACCACCGAAAGCACCACGTCGGAGGCGACGGACCCCGCCCCCTCCTGCGTCATGCCGGGCACGGGGACTTTCGGATCCGTGTGGTTCGAGTTCGATCCGCCGACCGCGGGGGCGTGGGAGATCTCCACGTGCCGCACGTTCTCTGACTCGGTCCTCACGGTCTATACCGGCCCCGCCTGCGGGCCGTACACCCAGATCGGCGGGGGCTGCAACGACGACTCCCAGGACACGACCTGCGGCGCGCAGTCGTCCGTCCTGACGGTCTCGGGAACGCCCGGACAGAAGCTGCGCATCCAGGTCACCGCGTTCGACGCGACGAGCGTCGGCCGGGTGCCCCTGACGATCGCGCCGGCCGGGTTCGTCTCACCCCGGGTCACGGGCGTCAGCTCATCCGTGGGTCCGTCACCGGGCGGACGCTCCGTCATCGTCACGGGATTCGGCTTCGTGTCCGGCTCGACGGTGTCCTTCGGAGGCGTCCCGGCGACCGACGTCGTCTTCGTGGGTCCCACGATCCTGACCGCAACGACGCCGCCGCACTCCGCCGGAACGGTGGACGTCGCCGTCGCCAGCCCCGCCGGTGGCACCGGAACGCTCGTCCAGGGATATTCGTACGAGTCTTTCGTCGTCACGCCGTGCGTGCCGGGCACTTCGACGCTCTGCCTGAACGCGGGGCGGTTCAAGACGCAAGTCGAGTGGCACGTCCCCGCCACCGGAGCGCACGGAACGGCTTCCGCCGTCCCGCTGACCGCCGACACGGGATATTTCTGGTTCTTCTCCGCCAATAACATCGAGCTCGTCGTCAAGGTCGTCGACGGAAGGCCGGTGAACGGAAAGTTCTGGGTGTTCTACGGGGCGCTCTCGAACGTCGAATACACGGTAACGGTCACGGACACGCAGACCGGCATCGTGAAGGTCTACGCCAACCCGAACGGGCAGCTCTCGAGCGTCGCAGACACCTCGGCGTTCTGAGTCGGCGGCCCCCGACGGGTCGCGGGCGGCCTTACGCCTCGTCCCAGGCCCGCCGCATAGCGGACCGTCCTGCCGTCCCGTTCTGCTGCGCTCCGCGCGCACCTGGTCTCCTCAGACGCGTTTGCGGCGGCCCCCCGGACTCGAGGCGGGGAGCTGAAGATCGCGGAGGCTTCGCGGCGCCGTCGGAGTGAAGTGGTCGCGGTTCTTCAGACTGAACTGGGTCCTCTGGTCGTGAAGGTTCTGCCAGAGAGTCCGGACGCGGTTGATCCTCTCGCGGAGCGACAGGGGAAGGTGCTTCCGCGCGAAGGTCTTCAGCGCACTTCGAGACTCCTCCTTCGGCGAGTCGTCGCCGGCCCAGGAGCGCAGGTAATCGCTCTGTTGCGGGTATTGGTCGAACGGGTCGGTCCGGTGCTCGACCTTTTTCGCCCGGATGGAAAGGCCGAGGGGATGCGCGTTGGTGACGAGCACACGCTTCCGCACGACGTCGGGGTCCACGACGCGATACCACGGACGAAGCGATCCGAACTCCGCGCCGATGAATCGATACTCGACCGCGAGCATCTGCTCGACCTCGAAACCCGTGTCGGCCGAGAGCGCGCGGTAAAACAGCTCGGGACTGAACTGGTAGAAGCCATGACCCAGGAAATTATTGGCGTTCGTGAATACGAACAGCCGGCCGCCCGGTTGCACCATGCGCATGCAGTTGGCGAGCGCAATGGGGAAGTTGAAGACATGCTCCAGGGTTCCGCCATCGATCACGGCGTCGTAGGACTGTTCCCGTTCCACGTCCACCGGCGCGTTGAGGTCGTGGACGAGAGTCGCTCCTTCGAATGCGGAGGCGTCCAGGGAGTCGAGGGTCGAAGTGTGCAGGAGATCCCGAAAGAAGGAATCACTGTAGGCGCCCGGAGCGAGGAGATCGCGCGGCAGGTTCACGCCGAGGTCTTTGGAAAGCTCCGCCAGGTCTCCCGCGGTGAGATAGGAACGCTGGTGGCCCAGCGTCAACGTGCGATCGAACGCGACCCCATCGAGAGCAGCGTCGCAAAGCACCCGCGCGTCTTCGTATGTCAATCCCATGGGCCTCCTCACGTTCTCTTTTTCCTGCGATCCGCCCAGCGCTATCGCCGATACTCGTGCGGTCCTACGGGAACGCCTGACAATTCGCCCGAATCCAGGAACTGAATCCGGGCCCGCGGGGAGTAACCGCCGCGATGTCCAGACAGTACATCGGTCGGGACGGCATCGCTCGGGCAGAAAACGACCCGATGCACTGGCGCGGAAATTCATGCAGGATCCGCGCCGGTCGGCCCCGCGACCGCGGCAGGAATCGCAGGCCGTTCCGCGGACGACCGGTCGCCGGAGGACGCAAGGCGGGCGTCCAGCCTCCCGGTTCGGGTGCGTGCGGAGAGCCGAACTCTGGATCCGGCCGCCGCGCTCCAGGAACATCCGACGTCCACCGGACAGCCGGTCCGAGTCTGCCTCTTCTCTCCGATGCCTCTCGTCCCACCTGAGACATGTTTCTGAGAGACCCGGAGACGACGTTCCCGACCCGATGTGCGGACGTAAACCACGGCAAATGCAGACCCGGCTCCGCGTCGCTTCCGGGCATCCTTCTTGCGATTCCGTCGGCGTCCCCCGGACACCGACACGATGAAACAGAACAAGCCCTTCGAGGGCGACCTGAAGCAAGTTCCGCTCTTTGCGCTGATGCGCCGTATCCAGATGGCGCGCGCAACCGGCTCGCTCCGGGTCTGCCGCGAATCTGAGGAACGACATCTCGTCTTCGACGGCGGAGAGCTTCTCGCCGCGCGATCCAGCCGGCTCGAGCATTCGCTCGGCCACTCGCTCGTCCAGTGGGGGTACGTCACGTCGGAGGAGGTGGGCCGCGCGCTGGAGGCCCAGAGCCGCGCCGGCGGGCGCCTCGGGGCCGTCCTGGTGGAGCTCGGATACGCGGCCCGAAGCGTCGTCGAGGCCGAGGCCCGGAGGCTCATGGAACAGATCGTGTCGTCGGCGCTCTCGTGGCCCGAGGGCCGCTTCGAGTTCGTGCCCAGCGCCGGCGGAGAGAGCGGCGAGGACATCGCGGTCCAGCTCTCTGTGACGGCCATGATCGTGGAGGGGATCCGTCGCGTTCCGGAGTCCGAGCGGTTCGTGAACCTCCTCGGCGACCTTTCGCGCGTCCCGCATCGCGTTTCGGCGCTCGCGTCGCAACTCGAGACGGCGGCGCTACCCGACGAGGCCGCCGGCATCCTTCGGCTGGCCGACGGCGAGCGCAACGCCCGCGCCCTGCTCGACGCCGCTCCGGGCTCTAATGTCACGGCCGCCAAGGTTCTCTTCACGATGGCCTACTGCGGATTCGTCGAGATGCGGGATCCCGCGCGAGCGCGCCCGGTCGGTATCGCGGCGAGCGCGGCTCCCCGGCGCAGCTTTCCGAACGCGCCGGGTCCGCGAGACCACCGCTCCAAGGTGATGTCGACGTGGTTGAGGATCGATTGGCTCTCCGATTACGACCTGCTCGGTGTCTCGACCGGCGCCACGCGGGCCGAAATCGCGGACGCCTATCGACGGCTCTCGGCCCTCTTCGATCCGGCCCTGCGCCACAGGCCCGACCTCGCCGACTGTGGCCGGCAGCTCACCGTTCTATCGCAAAGGGCCCGGGAGGCTTACGACACGTTGAACGATCCGATCCGCCGCGCCGCTCTCGACGCCCGTATCCAGGAGTCGGAGTCGCAGCTCGGCTCGCCCATGGAGCTGACGGACGTCGTCAGCGGTTCGCATCTCTCGCCCGACGCGCGCCGCGAAATGGCGAGCTCCAACTACGAAAGGGCCGTCGCGCTGATCGGGGAGAACGACGTCTTTCCCGCGATCGAGATGCTCGCGGAGGCCGTCCGGCTGGCCCCGGACGTCCCGAAATACCGGCTGCTGCTCGGCCAATCGAAAATGCGCAACCGCTGGTGGCGGGACGAGGCCCTGGAACAGCTCGCGGAAGCGGTGCGCCTCGACCCGAAGTGCGCCGAAGGCCAGGCCTCCCTCGCGGAGGTCTACCTCGACCTCGGGGACCCGATCAGCGCCCTGCCTCACGCCCGCATGGCGGCCAGCCGCGCCGCGGGAAGCCAGAAAGACGGTTATCAGCGCCTGGCACAGAGGGCAGAGGAAGCGGCGGCCGCGCAACAGGGCAACACCCGCCCGCGAGTGCAGCACTCCGCCTGAGGTCCTGCGGGAGTGGTTCGGCGCTCATCGCCGCAGCGGAGAGAGCGTCCGGAATCCCCGGCCGCCCGGAAATCACCGTCCCGTTCCGGCGCCGGAAGGGCGGCCCCAACGGGATTCGAACCCGTGCGTCGGCCTCCCGGGGGTTCGGGGGGCCGCATCGGCCCCCCGCTCATGGAAGCCAGCCGTGTCCGACACGGCGAGTAGGTCGAACAACCAGCGAGGCAAAAGGATGGCGGCCCCAACGGGATTCGAACCCGTGCGTCGGCCTCCCGGGGGTTCGGGGGGC
>JBDTOO010000002.1:0-118706 GCA_039933215.1 Acidobacteriota bacterium | reverse complement strand
CGCGCGTGCCCGAATCAGACGCGGCGCGCTTTCCGCGCTTCGCGCGGGCCGCCGCGGGCCAGGCGGATGAACCTTTCCTGCTGTCTTTGAGCTGATTCGGGCCCGCGTGGGACGCGCGTGCCCGAATCAGACGCGGCGCGCTTTCCGCGCTTCGCGCGGGCCGCCGCTAGGGACTCCATCTCGTCGTAGACGAGCCGCGAGATCGCGGCGCCCGTGACGAGGGCGGCGTTGTCCGCGCCGGGCCGCTTGTCCTTCCCGCGCCGGGTGCAGATGGCGATCGTGTAACGGGACTTCGGGCCTTTGACGTAGGCGGCGTCCGTGCGGATCTCCCCCTTGAGCCCCGAGGCGTCCGGCAACTTCTCCTCGTCCCAGCCCGTCTTGTTCGCGACGGTGATCTTCTGTTTCTCGAACGGGAGCGACCGCGGGATCATCTGCCGGTCGTACTGGTTGCCGAGCATGGCGAGCATCTCGTCGCACGCGGCGCGCGAGACGACCTTCCCCTCGGCCACGAGCGCCATCAGGCGCGCCGCCTCGCGCGGGGTGATCATGCCGAGCCCGAACTCCTTCTCGAGCTCCGGGTAGACGTCCGGGTGCCCGTCGCGAAAGGTCGGGCGGAAGATCTTCGTGTCCTTCAGCCCATAGGACTCCATGCGCCGGTCGGCCGCGGCCGCTCCGACCTCACGGACGAGAAGGTTCGTCGCCGTGTTGTCCGAGTACGCGATCATGAGGTTCAACAGGTCCGGGATCGTGAGCGAGACGCCCGGGTGAAGCATGTTCAGGACGACCGCCTCGTCTCCCGCCTTGTCCCCCTCCTGCAGAATGACCGCTTTCTCCCGCGAGAGCTTCCCCTCCGCGATCTGGTGGTAGGTCTCGACCATCACCGCGAGCTTGATGAGGCTCGCGGTCGGAAAGCGCTGGTCGCCGCGCACCGAGACCTCGCGGTTCGAGTCGAGGTCGTGGACCGCGACGCCGATCTCGCCGGGAAACGAGGCGGCGAGCTTCGCGATGCGCGCCTCGAGGGAATCCGGCGGAGCGCCGGCGGCGAGAAGAACGCCGCTCGCGAACACGCCCGCGGCACATCCGACGAGCGATCGCATGCGCGCATCTTACGCCGCCGCCGGAGGCGAAGTCAGACGGGCGAAGACGAGGAGGCGCCCTCCTTCTCGAATTGCGCCCGGCGCTTCAAAGCGCCCACCTTCTCCGAGTCGGCGACCTTCGCGCGATTCACGGCGCTCGAAAGGACGTCGATCGTCCGGTCGCAGGTCTTCGTCCTGCGCGGGAATGGGCGGAGACTCCGGCCAGCCATCTCACGACAAGCCGCCGATCCCGCCTCTCGCACGTATCATCGCCCTAAGAGGATGGCCATTTCCGCCGGCTCCCGGCTCGGCCCTTACGAGATCCTCGCGCCGATCGGCGCGGGCGGCATGGGGGAGGTGTGGCGTGCCCACGACTCGCGTCTCGCACGGGACGTCGCGATCAAAGTCCTGCCGGTGTTTTTTTCCGTCGACCCGGATCGCCTGCGCCGCTTCGAGCGGGAGGCGCGCGCCGCCTCCGCTCTCAATCACCCGAACATCCTGACGATCCACGATGTCGGGAAGGCCGGAGGCTCTCCGTACGTCGTGACGGAGCTCCTGGAGGGGGAGACCCTGCGGGCGAGGCTCATGCCGGGCGGCCTGGGTCCGAGAAAGGCGATCGAGTACTCCGTCGAAATCGCGCGCGGGCTCGCGGCCGCGCACGAGAAGGGGATCGTGCACCGCGACCTGAAGCCGGAGAACCTTTTCATCACGAAGGATGGGCGCGTCAAGATCCTGGATTTCGGGCTGGCGAGCTGGCAACCCCTCGACGCAGCCGCTTCCGAGGGTCCCACGGCAAGAAAGGGCCTGTCGGCGGTTCCCACGATGGAGGCCCCGCTGACCGAGCCCGGGATGGTGATGGGGACTGTTGGCTACATTTCCCCCGAGCAGGTGCGCGGACAGAAGGCGGACCAACGCTCAGACATCTTCGCCTTCGGGGCGATCCTCTACGAGATGGTGACGGGGCTGCGCGCGTTCCAGCGCGATACCTCCGCCGAGACGCTGACGGCCATTCTCAGAGAGGAGCCTCCGCCCCTCTCCGGCTCGGGCGCGCAAATCCCTCCGGAATTGATCCGGGTTATTCGACACTGCCTCGAGAAGAATCCGGGAGAGCGTTTTCAATCCGCGCAGGACATCGCGTTCGACCTGGGCGCCCTGTCGGGCAAGCCGGTCGCCTCCGGCCCCTCGACGCGGCGTCGGCTCGCCTGGGTCGCAGCGGCGATCACGCTCACGGTGATCGCCGGAGGGGCGCTCCTCTGGCAGCGAGGGCGACACGGAGGCGCTTCGCGGCCGGTCTCATCCTCATCGGATCGCAAATCCATCGCCGTGCTCCCCTTTCAGAACCTGAGTCCCGACCCGGAGAACGCTTTCTTCGCCGACGGAATGACCGAGGACATCCTGACGCAGCTCGCGAAGATCCGCGATTTGAAGGTCATCTCTCACTCTTCCGTGATGCGCTACAGGGGGACTGAAAAGCCGATCCAGACCATTGCGGCGGAGCTCGGCGTCGCCACGGTTCTCGAAGGGAGCGTGCGGCGAGCCGGGAATCGAGTTCGGATCGTGGGCCAGCTCATAGACGCCAGAAGCGACGAGCACCTGTGGGCCGAGACCTACGACCGCGAGCTCAAGGACGTCTTCGCCATCCAGAGCGAGGTCGCCCAGCGGATTGCCGCCGCCCTCAAGGCCACTCTCTCCCCGGCGGAAAAGAAACGGATCGAACAGAGTCCGACGCAAAACCTCGCTGCGTACGATCTCTATTTAAAGGGCCGGGAGCTCTACAACCGCTACCGCAAGACGGACAACGAAGGTGCCATCGACCTCTTCGAGAAGGCGCTGGCGCTGGACCCCGGCTTCGCGCTCGGGTACGCGGGCCTGGGAGACGCCTACGCGCAACGGAATGTGCGCTTCGGGTTGCCTCTATCCTGGGTGGACGACAGCCTCGAGATGAGCCGGAAAGCGATTGCTCTCGATCCGGAGCTTGCCGAGGGGTACAAAGCGCTCGGCCTCGCGTGCACCGCAAAGGGGAGATACCGGGAGTCGCTGGACGCGACCCGGAGAGCCGCCGAGGTCAACCCGAATTACGCGACGGCCGTGAGCAACGTCGGCGTGACGCTCAGGCACATGGGAAGGCTGGACGAGGCCCTCCCCTGGGCCCTCCGAGGATTTGAGCTCGACCCCACCAGCGCCGTCGGGGCGGCCGGCATCGGCATCCTGTATGCGGCGCTGGGTGATGCGAGGCAGGCCGAGCACTGGTTGAAGCGAAGCCTGGAGCTCCAGCCCGATCTCGGTCAGGGAAACGCCCATCTCGTCTACTTCTACCTTCAGCAGCGGCGCGACGCGGAGGGCCTGCGGCAGGCGCGCAGCGCGATCACACTCATTCCGGACTCCCCCATGTTGCTGTTCACGGCCGGCGTTTCGGAGCTCGTGACCGGCAACTTCCCGCGGGCCGAGGAGCTCTTCGAGCAGGTCCCCCCGACTTTCCGATCCGTACGACAGGGAGTGCGGACAGCCGGAGCGGGAGCCGACACTTATCTCGCGTATCTTCTCCTTCGAACCGGGCGGCGAGGCGAAGCCGAGGCTCTCCTCCAAAAGAGCCTCGCGACGGACCTCCGGGCGGCCGACGAGGGCAACGAGGACTGGACCGTGCCGTACGACACGGCCTGTGTGCACGCGTTGCGAGGAAAGAAGGACGAGGCTTTCCGCTGGCTCGACAAGGCCGTCGAAGCCGGCTGGCGAGGCTGGCCCCTGGGTACGCGAGACCCGCTTCTGGATTCGCTGCGAAGCGACCCGCGGTTTCATCGGATCAAAGCTCGTCTCGAAGAGCTGGTCGGGCAGATGCGCCGGAGCGCCGGGCTGAGTTGACACCAGACTGGATCTCTCGAACGTCGTCCGAACGGTAGAATCTTCGACCATTTCATGACGATCCCCTCCGGCTCCCGCCTGGGACCCTACGAGATCCTCGCGCCGGTCGGCGCGGGCGGGATGGGCGAGGTCTATCGCGCCCGCGACCCGCGCCTCGGCCGCGACGTCGCGATCAAGGTCCTGCCCGCCTCGTTCTCCGCGGACGCCGACCGGCTGCGGCGCTTCGAGCAGGAAGCGCGCGCCGCGGGGGTCCTGAACCACCCCAACATCACCGCCGTGTTCGACATCGGCGAGCACGACGGCGCTCCCTACGTCGTCCAGGAGCTCCTCGAGGGCGAGACGCTGCGCCAGGCTCTCTCCGGAGGCCGGCTGGCGCCTCGCCGAGCGATCGACTATGGCATCCAGATCGCGCGCGGTCTCGCCGCGGCGCACGAGAAGGGCATCGTCCATCGGGATTTGAAGCCCGAGAACATTTTCGTGACGAAAGACGGGCGTCTCAAGATCCTGGACTTCGGCCTGGCGAGCTGGCGGCCGCTCGACGCCGCTGAGAGAGAGCAAACGGAGTCCGGGCACGATCCCGCGGGGGAGAACCGCCTGACGGCCCTTCCGACCGTCGATATCCCGCTCACCGAGCCCGGGATGATTCTCGGAACGATCGGTTACATGTCGCCCGAGCAGGTGCGCGGAAAGCCCGCGGACGCGAGGAGCGATCTCTTCTCCTTCGGCGCGATCCTCTACGAGATGCTCGCGGGGCAGCGCCCCTTCCGCGGCGACTCGGCGGCCGACACGATGTCGGCGATCCTGAGGGAAGACCCGCCCGATATCTCGGAGACGAACCAGAGCGTCCCGCCGGGCCTGGATCGCATCGTGCGCCACTGCCTCGAGAAGACTCCGGAGCAGCGATTCCAGACCGCGCGCGATCTCGCGTTCGATCTCGAGGCCCTCTCGGGTATCTCGACGGCTCGCCGGCCCCTTGACCATTCCGGGTCGACCCCCCGCGCGCGGACGCGCATCCTCGGCCTCGCGCTCCTGGCCGTTCTGGCCCTGGCCGGAGCCGCCTTCTGGCTGGGCCGCCGCTCGGGGGCCGGGCCGATTCCCGCGATCCGGCAACTCACGTTCCGCCGCGGGACAGTCCATGGCGCGCGCTTCACGCCGGATGGCCAGACGATCGTCTTCGCGGCGGCGTGGGACGGAAAGCCTCTGACGGTCTTCTCGGTGCGATCCGGCAGCCACGATCCGAGCGCCGTCGGCGTTCCGGCCGGAGCCGACGTTCTCGCGATCAGCCCTTCCGGTGAGCTGGCCCTGCAGCTCGGGATGTACCTCGTCGAGCCCTACGTTTCCACGGGCACGCTCGCGGTCGCTTCGGCGGGCGGCAGCGAGGCGCCTCGCGAGCGGATGCAGGCAGTGCAGTGGGCGGACTGGTCGCCCGACGGCAAGCGCCTCGCCGTGGTGAGGGACGCGGGCGGCCGCAATCGTCTCGAGTCGCCCGTCGGGAAAGTGTTGTACGAGTCGGCCGGCTGGATCGGCAATCCTCGGTTCTCGCCGGCGGGGGACGTGATCGCATTTCTGGACCACTGGGGCCGCAACGGAGACCTCGGGTCGGTGGTGATCGTCGACCTGACGGGCCACGCGAAGAACCTCTCCGAGGGCTGGTCGAGCATCCAGGGCCTCGCCTGGTGGCCCGACGGAAAGGAAATCTGGTTCACGGGAACGAAGGGCGGCGGGAATCGGTCGCTCTACTCGGTGACGCCCTCGGGAGATCTCCGTCTCGTCTATCGTCAGACCGGATCGCTCACGCTCTCTGACATCTCTCCGCGGAAGGAGGTGTTGATCGCCGACGAGGACCTGCGCCTTGGAATCGTCGGAAGGGCGCCCGGCGAGTCGCTCGAGCGCGACCTCTCGTGGCTGGACTTCTCCGCTCTCCGCGACATCTCTCCCGACGGCAGGCTGATCCTTTTCGACGAGGCATCCGAAGGGGGCGGCGACGAGGGATCCGTCTTTCTGCGAAAGACGGATGGATCGCCGCCCGTGCGGCTCGGCTCAGGCTATTCGATGTCGCTCACGTCCGACGGAAAATCGGTGCTGGCGGGATCGGGGCGCGACTCCCACACCCTGCGGCTGCTGCCCGTCGGCGCGGGAGAGCCCCGTTCCATCGCAACCGTTCCGTTTCGGGTCGCGTGGGCCAACTGGGTCCCCGACGGGAAGAGCATCCTCGTGGCGGGCGGCGAGGCGGGTCACGGCGCCCGCCTCTACGCCGTCGGCGTCCACGGAGGCCCGGCGAAGCCCGTGAGCGCCGAAGGGGTCCACCTCATTCCATACGCCAACGCCATCGCCCCGGACGGGAGCTCCGTCGCGGCGATCGGCGCCGACGGCACGGTCTCTCTCTTCCCGACGCGAGGCGGCGAGCCACGCCGGATTCCCGGCCTCGCGGCCGGCGAGCTGCCGACCGGCTGGGACACGTCGGGCCGCTACCTCTTCGTCTATCGGCCCGGCGAGCTGCCCGCGCGCGTCTTCCGCCTCGAGGTCGCGACGGGCGCTCGGGAGCCGTGGAAGGAGCTGCTTCCCTCCGATCCGACGGGAGTCACCTTCATCCGGCCGCCGCACTTCGCGGGCGACGGAGGGTCGTACGCCTACAGCTACGCGCGAAGTCTTTCGCGGATCTTCGTGGCGAAGGATTTTCGTTGAGAAGAGGGTGAGCGAAGCAATCCTCCCTGCCGTCATCCGATGACCATTTCCGCCGGGACCCGACTCGGCCCTTACGAGATCCTGTCGCCGCTCGGGGCGGGAGGCATGGGGCAGGTCTACCGGGCGCGGGACAGGAAGCTCGACCGGGACGTCGCCGTCAAGATCCTTCCCCCGGCCGTCGCGTCCGACCCCGACGCGCTCGCCCGGTTCGAACGCGAGGCGAAGGCGGTCGCCGCGCTTTCTCATCCCAACATTCTCGCGATCCACGACTTCGGCAACCAGGACGGCATCGCGTACGCCGTCATGGAATTTCTGGAGGGAGAGACGCTGCGCGGCAAACTCGACGCCGGCGCGGTTCCTCAGAAGAAGGCGGTGGACTACGCGCTCCAGATCGCCAGGGGCCTCTCCGCCGCCCACGAGAAGGGGGTCATACACCGGGACTTGAAGCCCGAGAACCTGTTCGTCACGGCGGACGGCCACTTGAAGATCCTCGACTTCGGGCTCGCGAAGCGGATCGAAGCGAGTCCCCTCGAGGAGCAGACGGATGCGCCGACGGCTCCCGGCCATACCGATCCGGGCACCGTGATGGGGACGATGGGCTACATGTCGCCCGAGCAGGTTCGCGGGCTTACCGTCGACCACCGCTCGGACATCTTCTCGTTCGGAGCGATCCTGTACGAGATGCTTTCCGGCGAGAAGGCGTTCCAGAAAAACACGGCGAGCGACACCATGGCGGCCATCCTTCGGGACGATCCGCCGGAGGTGTCGGGACGCGACGTGTCGCCCGCTCTCGACCTGATCGTCCGGCACTGCCTGGAAAAGGACCGGAACAACCGGTTTCAGTCGGCCAGGGCCATCGCGGTCTCGCTCTCCGAACCCTCGAGCTCGACGACGACGAGCGGCGTTCCATTCGAGGCAAGACCGGGGGGGAAGAGGAGAGCTCTCGCCGCCGCAGCGGTCCTCGCCCTTCTCGCTGCCGCCGGCGTTCTTTTCATGCGACGGACACACAGGGGAAGCGGCGAGGCCCAGGGCGTGAAGCGTCTGGTCGTCCTGCCGTTCGAGAACCTCGGATCGCCCGACGACGACTACTTCACCGACGGCATTGCGGACGAGGTTCGGGGCAAGCTGACCTCTCTGGCGGGTGTCGAGGTGATCGCCCGCGGCAGCTCGATACCCTACAAGAAGACGACGAAGTCTCCCGGGCAGATCGCGGAAGAGCTGAATGTCTCGTATCTCTTGACCGCCACGGTGCGCTGGGAGAAGAGCGGAGGCAGGAGCCGCGTGCAAGTGAGCCCCGAGCTCGTGGACATGACCCGACCGGGCGCGCCAACTTCGAAGTGGCAACAGCCGTTCGACGCGGCTTTGACCGACGTTTTCCAGGTGCAGTCGGACATCGCGACACGAGTCGCCGGGGCGTTAGGCGTCGCGCTGGGAGCGGTCGAAGAGGAGCGGCTCTCCGAGAAACCGACTCGAAACCTCGTCGCATACGACGCTTTCCTCAAAGGCGAGGAGGTCTGGAACAGCACGGGGGACGACACCCCCAGCGTTCGGAAATCGCTCGGCTTCTACGAGCGGGCCGTAGCGGCGGACGCCGATTTTTCGCAGGCGTGGGCGCGGGTCTCCGCCAGCAACTCGATCCTGTATTTCAACAGCATCCCCACGACCGCGCTCGCGGAGCGTGCCCGGAACGCGGCGGAGAAGGCCGTCGCGCTGGCGCCGAACCGCCCGGAGGCGTACATGGCGTTCGGACGCTACGAACGGTTGGTCTCCAAAGACTTCCACCGCGCGCTGGAGCAGTACGAAAAGGGCCGGCTCATCGCGCCCGGCAACGCCGATCTCCTCTATGGAACGGCGCGGGCCGAAGAGGGCCTCGGGCGCTGGGATGCGGCCGTCGAGCACTTGAGGCTGGCGGCGAGCATCGACCCCCGATCGGCGACGAATCGGACGGCTCTCGGCTTCGCGCTCCAGCGTCTCCGGCGGTATCCCGAAGCGCGGGAAGCCTTCGAACGCGGGCTCGCGCTCGCGCCCGCCAATCTGAGTCTCATCGGGGAGAAGGCGATGACGTTTCTCGGCGAAGGGAACCTCGCCGGCGCCCGGACGGCGCTCCACGCCGTGCCCCCGGATGTCCGGCCGGCCGAGCTCGTGGCCTACGTGGCGAACGTCAACGATCTCGTCTGGGTCCTCGACGAAGGGCAGCGAAGGCTTCTCCTGCGTCTCACGCCGAGCGCGTTCGACGACGACCGGGGCACGTGGGCGCGCTGCTTGACCGAGGCGTACGCTCTCGAACGCGACCCTGTGAACCTGCGCGCCTTCGCCGAGAAGGCCCGGCAGGCATTCGAGGAGCAGCTTCGCGAAACACCCGACAATGCGCGACGCCACCTCGCTCTCGGCCTCGCGCTGGCCTACGTCGGCCGAAAAGAGGAAGCGATACGGGAGGGGGAGCGCGGCGTCGCGCTCGATCCGGTGGCGAAGGATGCGGAGAGAGGCCCCTACTACCAGCACGAGCTGGTTCGGATTTACATCCTCGCCGGCGAGCACGAGAAAGCGCTCGACCGGCTGGAGTCGCTCCTGAAGATCCCCTACTACCTCTCATCCCGGTGGCTGATGATCGACCCCAACTTCGATCCGCTGCGCAAGAACCCGAGGTTCCAGAAGCTCCTGGGTGGGAGGTGAGAGGGAAGAGGTGAGAGTTGAGAGGGAGGTGAGGGGTGAGAGGACTCCTCCGACCTCGGACCTCTCCTATCCTGAGGTGAGAGGAGAGAGGGAAGAGGGGGGAGCTGAGAGGACGCGGGCCCCGATCCCTCTCTCCTGGAATCGCAGCCGCAGTAGTCTTCGGCAGCGATGACACTCGCAGCCGGGACTCGCCTGGGCACCTACGAGATCCTCTCGCCGCTCGGCGCGGGGGGGATGGGAGAGGTGTACCGGGCGCGCGACGGGAAGCTCGATCGCGACGTGGCGATCAAGGTCCTCCCGCGTTCGATCGCGCGCGATCCGGATGCGCTCGCCCGATTCGAGCGTGAGGCGAAGGCGGTCGCGGCCCTCTCCCATCCGAACATCCTGGCGATCCACGACTTCGGCAACCATGACGGCGTCGCGTACGCCGTCATGGAGCTTCTGGAGGGTGAGACGCTACGCGGGAAGCTCGACGGCGGGCGGATCCCACAGAAGCAGGCCGTGGACTACGCGCTCCAGATCGCCAGAGGCCTCTCCGCGGCCCACGAGAAGGGCGTCGTCCACCGGGACTTGAAGCCCGAAAACGTCTTCGTGATGACGGACGGCCACGTCAAGATCCTCGACTTCGGGCTGGTGAAGAGGATGGAACCCACTTCGCCGGGCGAGGAGACGAGTCCCCCGGTCAGCCCGGCCGATACGGGGCCCGGCAAGGTGATGGGGACGTCCGGCTACATGTCGCCCGAGCAGGCGCGCGGTCTCCCGGTGGATCACCGCTCCGATCTCTTTTCGTTCGGGTCGATCCTCTACGAGCTGCTGACGGGCAGGAAGGCATTCAGGAAAAACACCGCGGGCGACACGATGGCCGCGATCCTCCGGGACGAGCCCCCGGGGCTGTCGGAGTCGGGGAGCGGCATCCCGCCGGGTCTCGAAAGCGTCGTCCGGCATTGCCTGGAGAAAAACCGGGAGGACAGGTTCCAGTCGGCCAAGGACATCGTGTTCGCGCTCTCGGTGGCGTCCTCGCCGGGTCCCGGCAGCGGCCCGCAGGCGGTGTCCGATCCCGCCCGCCCCGCCGGAAGAAGGCGCGCCGTCATCGCAACGGCTTTCGCGATCCTCGCCGTCCTCATCGCGATCGCGGCGGCGCTCTTTCTGCGGCGGACGGACGGCGTCGGGACCGGCTCCGGAGGAGTCCAGCGCCTGGCCGTGCTGCCGTTCGAGAACCTGGGCGCCCCCGAGGACGACTACTTCGCCGACGGAATCGCGGACGAAGTGCGCGGCAAGCTGACGTCCCTGCCGGGCCTCCAGGTGATCGCGCGGAGCAGCTCCACGCCCTACAAGAGGACGAAGAAGACTCCCCAGCAGATCGCCCGGGAGTTGAACGTCTCCTACATCCTGACGGGCACCCTGCGCTGGGAGAAGGTCGCAGGCGGAAATCGCGTCCACGTCACCCCCGAGCTGGTCGACCTCACGCGCCCGGATGCCCCGACTTCGAAGTGGCAGCAGCCCTTCGACGCGGCCCTGACCGACGTCTTCCGGGTGCAGTCGGACATCGCCACGCGAGTCGCGCAGGCTCTCGGCGTGGCGCTCGGAGCGGGCGAAGAGCAGCGGCTCTCCGAGAAACCCACGCAGAACCTCGACGCCTACGACGCCTTCCTGCGGGGCGAAGAGGCTTCGAAGGGACTGGGGGCCACCGATCCGCCCAGTCTTCGGCGCGCCGCCGCTCATTACGCAGAGGCGGTGGCGCTCGACCCGCGTTTCGCGCAGGCGTGGGCCCAACTCTCCCGCGCCCACTCCTTCCACTATTCCAACAGCGTTCCGACGCCGGCCGAGCGCGAGCAGGCGAAAGCGGCTGCCGATCGCGCGCTGGCGCTCGCTCCCGGACTTCCGGCCGCCCATCTGGCTCTCGGCGACTATTACGAGGCCACTCGCGGGGACTGGCTCCGCGCGGCGGAGCAGTACGCTCTCGGTCGGCAACAGGCCCCGCGGGATGCCGACCTGCTCGTCGCGACCGCCCTGGTTCAGCAGCGGACCGGCCGGTGGGATGAGGGTCTGGCCTCGCTCCGTCAGGCGGAGGCGATCGACCCGCGTTCGGCTTTCACCGCGCGGCGACTGGCGCGGACGCATCTCCTGCTTCGGCACTACCCGGAGGCCCTCGAGACCGCGAACCGGGGCCTGGCTCTCGCGCCGCAATCGCTCGGGATCGTCGAGACCAAGGTGATGCTTTCGCTCGCGCGGGGGGATCTGGCGGGCGCGCGGTCCGTCCTCCGGGCCGCATCGCGTGAGGTGGATCCGAAGTCTCTCGTGGCCTACATGGCGACGTACAACCACCTGACGTGGGTGCTGGAGGAGGAGCAGCGCACTCTTCTGCTGGGGCTCTCCCCCGCCAGCTTCGGGGACGACCGCCTGGCCTGGGGCCTCGCGCTCGCCCACGCCGCCTCGCTCCGCGGCGACGCCGAGAAGGCCCGGCAGTACGCGGACGCGGCACGCGCGGCGGCGGAGGCCCAGCTTCGGGCGACCCCGGACGACGCCAGCCGGCACGCGCTGCTCGGCCTCGCTCTCGCCTTCATGGGCCAGGGGCACGAGGCGGAGGCGGTGCGGGAAGGCGAGCGCGCCGCCGCCCTCATTCCCCTGGACAGGGACGCGTACGATGGCCCCTACTATCAGCACTACCTCGTACGGATCTACGCCCGGGTGGGCGAAACCGAGAAGGCGCTCGACCACCTCGAGCCGCTGCTGAAAACCCCGTACATCCTCTCGCCCGGCTGGCTCGCGATCGACCCCGACTTCGATCCGCTGCGCGAGAACCCCCGATTCCAGAAGCTCGGCGCCGGCGGGAAGTAGAACTTCTGTTTCGCGGAATCCCAAGCGACGGATCTCCGGTGAGAAGGGCATGAGCGCGACTCCCGCGTCGTAGAATCCAGCAACCCAAGATGTCCATTTCGCCGGGCGCCCGTCTGGGGCCGTACGAGATTCTCGCGTCCCTCGGGGCGGGCGGGATGGGAGAGGTCTGGAAGGCGCGGGACACCCGCCTCTCGCGTCTGGTCGCGATCAAGATCCTGTCGGAGGCGCTGTCCCGCGATCCGGAGCGCGCCGCCCGATTCGAGCGCGAGGCCCGGTCCGCTTCGGCTCTTTCTCACGCGCACGTCGTGGCGGTCTACGACGTCGGCCGTTCGGACGAAGTTCTCTACCTCGTCACCGAGATCGTGGAAGGAGGCGATTTGCGGAGCCTCCTTTCCCGAGGGCGTCTCCCGCTTCGCCGGGGCGTCGATCTCGCGGCCCAGATCGCTTCCGGGCTCGCAGCCGCGCACGACCGCGGCGTCGTCCATCGCGACCTGAAGCCGGAAAACGTCTTCATCGGCAGCAACGGAGAAGCCAAGATCGGGGACTTTGGCCTGGCGAAGCTGACAGAGGCTTCGGACGGCTCGTCCTCCCTGCTGCCGACGTCCGACGGCCTGAAGACAACGGATGGGATCGTGATGGGAACCGTGGCCTACATGTCGCCCGAGCAGGCGCGCGGCGACACCGTCGACTTTCGATCGGATCAGTTCGCCTTCGGCTCCCTGCTCTACGAGATCCTTTCGGGGCAGCCGAGCTTTCGCCGGACGTCCGCGGCCGAGACGCTCTCCGCCATCATCCGGGACGAGCCGGAACCGATGCGGCGGATCGACCCCTCCATCCCGGCGAACCTGTCGTGGATCGTGGAGCGATGTCTGGCGAAGGAGGCTCAAAACCGCTACGCGTCGACCCGCGACCTCGCCTCGGAGCTCGACCTCGTCCGGGACCACTGGTCCGAATTGACCGGCCGGCACCTGGATTCTCCCGGCCCGGCTCCCGCCAGGAGGGGCAGAAGGGCGCTCGGTCTCGCCCTCGGCGCGGTTGCGGTGCTGGCGGCCGCTGTTCTCGCCGCGCAGCTCGCGCGCCGCGGTGCGTCGACGGTCCGGCCGCCCGTGCTTCGATTCACGGTTCCACCGCCGCCGGCGGCGAAGTTCGCCTCTCGATTCGACACGGTCGGCCTCGCGTTCTCCCCGGACGGGTCCCGGCTCGCCTTTCTGGCGGACGAATCGGAATCGACCAGAGAGGTGGTGCCGGAGAACCGCCTCACCCGAAGAGTGTGGATCCGCGACATGTCCGGCCTGGAGCCGAGGGCGTTGGCCGGCACCGAAGGCGCTTCGTCCATCTTCTGGGCGCCGGACGGAAAGTCTATCGGCTTTGTCGCGGCGGGACAGTTGCGGAGGTACGACCTCGGCTCGGGATCGCCTGTTCCCATTTGCGACCTTCCAATGCAGGGACTCACACTCTCCGCCACATGGGGGGATGGCGAGATCCTGTTCGGGTCCACCTTCGAAGGCGTCCTTTACCGGGTGCCGGCGGACGGCAGCCGCCCGCCCACGGCTCTGCTCCGGGCGGATCGCGCGCGTGGCCAGATGCGCATCTCATGGCCGCACTTTCTCCCCGACGGCCGGTCGTTCCTGTACATCGCAACCGGAACCGGAGGCACCGGCCGGTTGATGGCCGCCTCCCTCGACTCCTCCCCGCCGCGCGATCTCGGGCCCATGAGCTCGAGAGTCGAGTATTCGGAACCGGGGCTGATCGTCTTCGCGCGCGACGGTGCCGTGGTCGCCCAGAGGTTCGATCTGAAGAGCAAGACGGTCCAGGGGCCGCTCCTCTCCGTCGCTCCGTCCGTCTACTATTTCTACACGAGCAAATGGGCGGGCTTCACGGTTTCCCGCAGCGGCTCGATCGCCTATCAACCTCAGGGCAACGTGAGCCGGCTGACGTGGTTCGACCGATCGGGACGAAGCCTCGGGGGCGTCGGGTCCGGCAACGGCGAAACGATCGGCGTCGCCATTTCACCGGACGGCCGGAACGCGGCGTTCGACCGGACGCGCTCCGATCTCGGGACATTCGACGTCTGGCGGATCGATCTCTCCCGCGGCGTCGAGACGAGGCTGACCTCGGAGCCGAATACGGAGTTCGACCCCGTCTGGCTCCCGGACGGAAATCACCTCGTCTACTCCGTCGTCCACGACAATCTGCCGCAGCTCGTCCGACGCGATCTCACGAGCGGCGTCGAGGAGCCGCTCCTCGAGCCGGGGACGTTCCAGCAGGCGCTCGACGTCACAGCGGACGGAAGCCGGCTCCTCTTCTCGCAGTGGGGACAGAAGTTCGGCTCGGGGATCTGGTCGCTCTCCTTGAAAGGCCCCGCGTCTCCGACTCCCGTGGTGGTCTCGAGCCACCAGCAGGAGATCGGGCGGCTCTCTCCCGACAGCCGGTTCCTGGCGTACATCTCGGACGAATCGGGCCGGCCGGAGGTCTACGTATCGCAGATGACCACGGGCGCGCCGAGCGTGCGCGTCTCGACCGCCGGCGCCGTACTCCTGCGCTGGAGCCGGGATGGGAACGAGATCTTCTACACCTCCCCGAGCCAGCAGCTCTTCTCGGTGCCGGTCGTGACGTCGCCGTCCCTGCAGGTCGGCACGCCGCGACCGCTCTTCTCCCTTTCGGCGAGCGGCTGGCGAGCCTTCGACGTGGCGGCGGATGGACGCTTCCTCGCCTCCGTGCCGGAGAGCACGCACGCGACGCTGCCTCTCCGGATCGTGGCGAACTGGACTTCGGAGATTCCGAAATGAGGACACTCCGGGGATGACGCTTCCGAGCGGCTCGCGCCTCGGCGCGTACGAGATCGTTTCGTCCATCGGCGCCGGCGGGATGGGAGAGGTCTACAAGGCGCACGACCCGCGGCTCGACCGGGCCGTGGCGATCAAAGTCCTCCCGGAGAAGCTCGCGGCGGACGCGGACGCCCTCGCACGATTCGAACGGGAGGCGAAGGCCGTCGCGGCTCTTTCCCATCCGAACATCCTGGGCATCTACGAGCTCGGCCGCGACTCCGGCGTCGCGTACGCCGCGATGGAGCTCCTGACGGGCGAGACGATGCGTCAGAGGCTCGCAGAGGGGCCGATCCCGCAGAGAAGAGCGCTCGAGTACGGCCTGCAGATCGCCCAGGGTCTGGCCGCGGCGCACGAAAAGGGAATCGTCCACCGGGATTTGAAGCCGGAGAACCTCTTCATCACCTCCGAGGGGCGGGTGAAGATCCTGGACTTCGGCCTGGCGAGCCGGCGCCCGCTCGACGCGGCCGAAACGGACCAGACCGCCGCGCACTCCATGGCGAAAGACAGCCTCACGGCGCTGCCCACCGAGGCGTCGCCGCTCACCGAGCCGGGCATGGTGCTCGGCACGGCCGGATACATGTCGCCCGAGCAGGTGCGCGGCAGGCCGGCGGACGCGCGGTCGGACATTTTCTCGCTCGGCTGCGTGATGTACGAGATGCTCACCGGCGACCGCGCCTTCCGCCGCGACTCCGCGGTGGAGACGATGGCGGCGATCGTCCAGACGGATCCGCCGGAGCTTTCGATGCCGACGGGCCGGCTTTCCCCGGTCGTGGATCGGATCCTCCGCCACTGCCTCGAGAAGCGCCCCGAGCACCGTTTCGACACGGCCCACGACCTTGCGTTCGCGCTCGAAACCGCCGCCGGAGGCACCGTCACGAGCGGGGTGGCGGCGGCCGTCGCGCCGGCGCCGGAGGTGCGCCGGCGGGCTCCCCTTCTGCCTCTCGCGGGCCTCGCGCTCGCCGCCGTCGCCCTGGCCGCGTTCTTCGCGGGACGCCGCTGGCAGGGGCCGGCCGCGTCGGCGGCCGCCGGGCGCGCCCTCCGGCCCGTGTCCTTCTTCCCGGTCACCGACGCGCCGGGAGTCGAGTCCTCGCCGGCGCTTTCGCCCGACGGAAAGAACGTCGTGTACGTGCGGGATTTGAGCGACCGCAAGGCTCTCTACCTGCTGCGGGTCGGAGGGCGCAACCCGGTCGCGCTCACGCCGGATTCGACGGCCGACGACTGGCAGCCCGCCTTCTCACCCGATGGCGAGCGGATCGCGTTTCGTTCGGAGCGGGATGGCGGCGGCATCTTCGTGATGGGCTCGACGGGAGAGTCGGTCAAACGGGTGACCGATTCCGGGTACAACCCCTCGTGGTCCCCGGACGGGCGGGAGATCGCGCTTTCGGACTCGAGCTTCTACTACCCGACGGATCGCGGCGGCCAGAGCCTCGGACTCTTCGCGGTCGAAGCGGCCACGGGCCGCCGGCGGGACATCCTGAAGGGCGCCGACGGCATGCAGCCCAGCTGGTCGCCGCACGGCGATCGGATCGCGTACTGGGGACTGCGCGGCTCCAGCGGCCAACGCGATCTGTGGACGGTGGCGGCGGACGGATCTCAGGCGAATGCCGGGGCCGTCGAAGTCACCAACGACACCGCGCTCGATTGGAGCCCCACCTGGTCGCCGGACGGGAAGTTCCTCTACTTCTCGAGCAATCGCGGCGGCACGATGAACATCTGGCGCGCCCGGATCGAAGAGAAGACGGGACGCGTGCTCGCCGAGCCCGAGCCGGTCACGACGCCGTCGCTCTGGAGCGGCGAGCTGAGCTTCTCCCGCGACGGGAAACGCGTCGCCTACGCCAGCCTCGACTGGCGCTCGACCCTGCTGAAAATCGCCTTCGATCCCGAATCGGAGAAGACGGTGGGTTCGCCGCAGCGGGTGTTGAAGACCCCGCAGCCGATCCGCGACCATCAGGTCTCGCCGGACGGCGAGTGGGTCGCGTTCGGCCAGACCGGCGGTCAGGAAGACATCTTCGTGTCGCGGATGGACGGAAAAGAGAGCCGGCGTCTGACGGACGACGGATTCCGGGACCGAGGGCCCGCCTGGTCGCCGGACGGAAAAACGCTCGCCTTCTATTCCGACCGCAGCGGGACCTATCAGGTCTGGGAGATCCGACCCGACGGCAGCGGACTCGAGCGGCTGACCTCTTTCAGGGGCTCCGCGAATTTTCCCATCTGGTCGCCGGACGGAACAGCGATCGTCTCGGAGGAGATCGGCGGCGCGTGGCACTGGATCGACGGCCGGCCGGGCGCGTCGCCGCGCTCCGACCGGATCATGCCCGACATGGAAGGGCCCGAGAAGTTCTGGCCGCTCTCCTGGTCCCGGGACGGGAGCCTCATCGCGGGAATCGCCGTCCACCCCAACGGAGGTGTGCTCGACGTCGTGACCTATTCGATTGCGACGAAGAGCTTCGAAAAGTTCGACGCCGGCGTGAGCCGCACGTGGAGAAGCCCGGTTTTCCTCGCGGACGGGCGGCGGCTGCTCGTCCGGGACAGCCATGGAGTCTCGATCCTCGACATCGCGGCGAAGCGCTTCCGGCCTCTCTTCTCCGTCGGCGGATATGCCGTCGGCGGGAGCGTGGGAATCACCCGTGACAATCGGTGGATCACCTACACGGAGACCGGGACGGAGGGCGACGTCTGGGTGGCCGACCTGAAATAGGACGCTCCTCCCCCGGAAAGACCACAACGTAGAATCGGGACGTTTTTCCCATGCCCATTTCATCCGGCGCTCGAATCGGTCCCTACGAGATCGTCGCGCCGATCGGGGCGGGCGGGATGGGTGAGGTCTATCGGGCGAAGGACCCGCGGCTCGGGCGCGACGTCGCGATCAAGGTCCTGCCCGCTTCGTTTTCCGCGGATCCCGACCGGCTGCGCCGCTTCGAGCAGGAGGCGCGCGCGGCGGGCGTCCTGAACCACCCCAACATCACCGCGGTCCTCGACGTCGGCGAGCACGAGGGCGCGCCCTACGTGGTTCAGGAGCTGCTCGAGGGCGAGACGCTGCGGCAGGCGCTGGCGGGGGGGAGACTCCCCGCTCGCAAGGCGATCGACTATGCGATCCAGATCGCCCACGGCCTCGCGGCCGCGCACGGGAAGGGCATCGTCCACCGGGACCTGAAGCCCGAGAACCTCGTCGTCACGAGGGACGGGCGCGTGAAGATCCTGGACTTCGGACTGGCGCGGATGACCCACGCCGAGGAAGGCGTCTCCGGAGCCACCAACCTTCCGACCGCGACGGCGGGAACGGAGCCCGGCATGGTGCTGGGAACGCTCGGCTACATGTCACCGGAGCAGGTGCGGGGCAAACCCGCCGACGCCCGCAGCGACATCTTTTCGTTCGGGGCGATCCTCTACGAGATGCTCGCGGGGCAGCGGGCCTTCAAGGGAGATTCGGCCGCGGACACGATGTCGGCGATCCTCCGGGAAGACCCGCCCGACATCTCCGTCACGAACCAGAACGTGCCGCCGGGGCTCGAGCGGATCGTCCGCCACTGCCTCGAGAAGAGCCCCGAGCAGCGCTTCCATTCCGCCCACGACCTCGCTTTCGACCTCGAGGCCCTGTCCGGCACGTCCGCCGCACGCCCCGGCACGGCGGGGCCCGACGCCGTCCGCGCGGCGGTGCGCTTCCCCCGCGCCTGGCTCGCCGTGTCCGCGGCCTCCGCGATCGCGGCGGGGATTTTGCTCGGGCATCTCGTCTGGAAGCCCGCGAAACCGGCGAGTCCCTCCTACCGGAGGCTGACCTTCCGGCGCGGCAACATCGGGACGGCGCGGTTCGCTCCCGACGGCCGCAGCGTCGTCTACGGCGCTTCCTGGGAGGGGCAGCCGATCGAGATCTACACGACCCGTCCCGAGGGGCCGGAATCGACTCCCCTCGGTGTGAAGAACGCGGACCTCCGCTCGGTCTCCGCGTCCGGCGAGCTCGCGATCTCGCTGCGCGAACACTTTCTCGCGGGCCCCGCGGGCGTCGGCACGCTCGCGACGGTGCCCATCGGCGGCGGGGCGCCGCGGTCGCTCGCGGAGTTCATCGAGGGCGCCGACTGGACTCCCGACGGCAAGGAGCTGGCCGTCGCGCGCTATCTGGAGGGACGGTATCGACTCGAGCTGCCCGTCGGAAAACTGCTCTACGCCGCGGAACACAGCCTTCGCGCTGTGCGGTTCTCGCCCCGGGGGGATCGGATCGCGATGTTCGAAAGGTCGCCACAGGGCGCTTCTCTGCAGACGGTGGACCTCGCCGGAAAGAAGACGGTCCTCGTCAAAGACGGAATCCGGGGACAGAGCCTCGCCTGGGCGGCATCCGGCGAGGAGATCTGGTTCGACGACCGGGGAGAGCGAGGCCAGTTCGTGATCAACGCGGTCGACCGCGCAGGACGCGTTCGGACGCTGGTGACCCTGCCGGTCGGAATGCTGGTCCACGACATCTCGCGCGACGGCCGGGTTCTCGTCGAACGGTACGAAAGCCAGCCGGGCATCCTCGGCCTCATGTCCGGAGGGGAGCGAGAGCGGAGCCTCTCCTGGTTCGACGGATCCTCTCTCGCCGGACTGTCCGACGACGGGAAGACCCTCCTGATCGACGAGCTCGGGGAAGCCACGGGCCGCATGGGCGCCTACTATCTTCGCCAGACCGACGGCTCGGCGGCGGTCAAGCTCGGCGAGGGTCGGGCCATGGATCTCTCGGCCGATGGAAAGTGGGTTCTCGCCCGCGTCTCCGGCTCCGCAAGGGATCTCACGCTCCAACCGACGGGGACCGGCACGCCGATCGTGCTCGATGAGCGCGGACTCGAGAGAGTCACGGCCGCGTTGATCTTCCCCGATTCGAAACAACTCCTCATCGCGGGCGCCGAGACCGGCAAGAAGCCTCGCCTCTACGTTCAGGACCTGGCGTCGCGGACGCTTCGCCCGATCACGGATCGAGGGTACGGTCTGAGTGAACGGCCGATCTCGCCCGACGGCGGTTGGGTCGCCGCCTACGGCGACTGGAACGAAGACATGTTTCTCCTGCCGGTCCGCGGCGGCGAGCGAGGGAGCATCCCCGGCAGCCGGGACCTCGACCTGATCCGCTGGGCCGCCGACGGAAAGTTCCTGTTCGCCGCCGTGACCGGGAGCATCCCCGCTCGACTGGTCCGCGTCGAGGTCGCGACCGGACGACGCGAGGCCTGGAAGGATCTCGCTCCGCCGGAGCTGTCGGGCATCATCCAGGTCCTTCCGGTCTTCATGACGCCGGATGGGAAGTCTTACGTCTACGGATACGCGCGCTCGGCGACGTCCGATCTCTACCTGATCGAGGGCCTCCGGTGACGATCGCGATCGGCTCTCGTCTCGGTCCCTGCGAGATCCCCGCGCCGATCGGGGCGGGAGGGATGAAAGAGGTCTATCGGGGCCGCGACCCGCGCCCGGGCCGCGACGTCGCGATCAAGGTGCTTCCGGCCTCGTTTCCGCCGACGCAAACCGTTTGCGACGCTTCGAGCAGGAGGCGCGCGCCGCCGGGATCCTCTTCCTCGTGGAGGGCGCCCGATGAGAAACGCTGACTGGAAGAAGCGGGACGCTCTCCAAACGGCCTGGATCGCCGCATTCGCCGCCGCCGCATGCGCCGTGGCGTGCGTGCAGACGAACGTCACGCGCGCGCCGCGCGACGAGGCGGGAGCGGCGGAGACCCCTCGCGAACGGGCGGCAGCGGCCGCCGAGCACTCACCCTCCCCGACGGCGGCGGTCGAAACCCTGGCAGCATCCGTTCCGACACCGGAGGCTTCGTCTCGGGCTCCCGATCCGACTCCGGGTCCCGATCCCGTGCGCGTCGGCACGGCCGTGGCCGGCGAGCCGGTGCGCCTTCACGCCGCGCCGTGCCTCGCGCAGGGGCAGCGCGTTCGCCGCGTGATCGACCGTCCGGAGTCGCTCGATCTCTCCTATCGCGGCGCCGTGAACGGTGTCGAGGTCCGCCAGACCATGATCTCGGGCTCGGCCGGTTTCCGGCACGCGAAGCTCTCGGGCGGCTTCTTCGAGGCCGACTACTGGGTCCGAGGCGCGGGGATCTCCGTGGGAGCGCTCGGATCCGAATCGTGCCGGGGCGGCGAGCCCGGTGAGGCGACCTTCGAAGTGATCGCCCACTATCGCTGACCGGCGCGAGGCCGCCGGGCCCGCGGCTCCCTGGCCCGCTGGTAGGCTTTCGCCACCTTGGCTCTGAAAACAGGGACCCGCCTCGGCCCATACGAGATCCTCGCGCCGATCGGGGCGGGCGGGATGGGAGAGGTTTATCGGGCGAAGGACACGCGGCTCGGGCGCGACGTCGCGATCAAGGTGCTTCCGGCCTCGTTCTCCGCCGACGCGGACCGTCTGCGACGCTTCGAGCAGGAGGCGCGCGCTGCGGGCGTGCTGAACCACCCCAACATCACCGCGGTCCTCGACGTCGGCGAGCACGAGGGCGCGCCCTACGTCGTCCAGGAGCTGCTCGAAGGCGAGACGCTGCGGCAGGCGCTGGCGGGAGGCCTCTCCCCCCGCAAGGCGATCGACTATGCGATCCAGATCGCCCACGGCCTCGCCGCCGCGCACGAGAAGGGCATCGTCCACCGGGACCTGAAGCCCGAGAACCTCTTCGTCACGAAGGACGGCCGGGTCAAGATTTTAGACTTCGGTCTGGCGAAGCTCACGCACCTCGAAGAAGGCTCGCAGGCGACGAACCTTCCCACCGCGACGGTGGGCACCGAGCCCGGGATGGTTCTCGGCACGCTCGGCTATATGTCGCCCGAGCAGGTGCGGGGCCGTCCTGCGGATGCCCGGAGCGACATGTTTTCTTTCGGCGCGATCCTCTACGAGATGCTCGCCGGGCAGCGGGCGTTCCAGGGGGACTCGGCGGCCGACACCATGTCGGCCATTTTGAAGGAGGATCCGCCGGACATTTCCGCCACGAACCGCAACTTCGCGCCGGGTCTCGAGCGGATCGTCCGACACTGCCTCGAGAAGAATCCCGAACAGAGGTTCCAATCCGCGCGCGACCTCGCCTTCGATCTCGAGGTGCTCTCGAACGTTTCCGGCGGCGCGCGCGGCGGGGCGGTCTCCACTTCCCCACGCCGGCGCGTCCCGCTCGGGGCCGCCGCGGCTCTTGGCCTCCTCGCGATCGCGGGCGCATACGTCGCGGGGCGGCGTATGGCGAACCGCGGGTCGTCGGAGGAGCTCCAGTTCACTCAGCTCACGACGCGGCTGCAGCCCGTCTTCGGCGCGCGCTTCGCGCCGGACGGGAAGACTATCGTCTTCTCCTCCGCTTCGGCGGGAAACGCTCCCGAGCTCTACACGATCCGGCCCGGCGCTCCCGGCGTCGCTCCCGTCGGTGTCAAAGGGGTCCAGCTCCTGTCGATCTCGAGCCGCGGCGAGCTGGCCATCCTGACGAATGCCCGTTACGTGCGGCACAAGCTCTTCACCGGCACGCTCGCGCGCATGCCGCTCGAGGGTGGCGGTCCTCGCGAGATCCAGGAGAACGTTCGGGAGGCCGACTGGTGCCCCGACGGATCCGACCTCGCGCTGATCCGCAACGTGGGCGGCAAGGATCGCCTCGAGTTCCCACTCGGGAAAGTCCTCGCGGAAACGGGAGGCTACTTCTCGGATCCGCGTTTCTCTCCGGACGGGAAGTCGATCGCCCTGATGGAGCACCCTCAACGTTTCGACGACCGCGGCTCCGTGGCCGTCGTCGATCTGGCCGGCAAGAAGACCGTCCTCTCCGAGGGTTATTGGGCCGAGGAGGGAGTCGCCTGGTCTCCCGACGGACGAGAGGTGCTCTTCGGCGCCGGCAGCGATTACCAGAACACACGGATCTACGCCGTGAACCTCCAGGGACGGCGGCGCACCGTCCTCCAGAGCCCCGGCGGCCTGACGATCCACGACGTCGCCAGGGACGGCCGCCAGCTCGTCACGAGGGACGATCATGCTCTCGAGGCGTTCGTGCTGCCGCCCGGCCAGACCCGCGAGCGCGAGATGTCTTGGCTCGATCTGACGATTCCGGCGGCGATCACGGCGGACGCGCGGACCGTCCTCTTCACCGAGGAGAACCCGAGCCTCGGACCCATGTCCTCCGCGTGTGTCCGGGGAACGGACGGGTCGCCGGCCGTTCGGCTCGGAGACGGATGGGCCCAGGACCTCTCCCCGGACGGCAAGTGGGCGCTCGTTACCGTCCCGTCGAAGCCCGAACGCATCGTCCTCTACCCGATCGGGCCGGGGCAGACGAAGACGGTCGAGACCGGGCCCGTCATCGCCTACGAGAACGCCTCCTTCTTCCCGGACGGCAGGACCCTTCTCCTGTGCGGGCACGAGTCCGGCCGCGGCGTCCGCTGCTATTCCCAGGGCATTTCCGGTGGAAAGCCGCGGCCCGTCACGCCGGAAGACCGCAGTCTCGGGCAAGTCTCCCCCGACGGGCGGCGCATTCTCGTGCTGGGTTCCGCGGGGCTCGAGGTCTACCCCTCCGAGGGCGGAAGAGGGACGCCGGTGCCCGGATCGAAGCCGGACGACATCCCCATTCGATGGGGCGCCGACGGCAAATCGGTCCTCACCGGGCGGGACTGGGAGGTGCCGATCCGAATCGAGCGCTTGGACCTCGCGTCCGGCCGCCGGGATCTCGTCCGGACGGTGGGACCCGCCGACCTGACCGGCGTCGTCCAGGTCTTCGCGCTCATCATGTCCCCCGACGAAAAGAGTTACGCCTACACCTCGCGTCGTTATCGATCGTCCCTCTTCATCGTCAACGGGGCTCGGTGACGGGACGCGGTCGTCGTCATGAACGGGACTGAAGCGCTTTCCGGGGGGAGATAGGTGCTCGCAGCCGGCACGCGGCTGGGCCCATACGAGATCCTCGCGCCGCTCGGCGCGGGCGGGATGGGCGAAGTCTGGCGCGCGCGCGATCCGCGCCTCCGCCGCGAAGTGGCCATCAAGGTGTTGCCGGATGAGCTCGCCTCCGATCCGGATCGTCTCTCTCGCTTCGAGCAGGAAGCTCGCGCGGCTTCGGCCCTCAATCATCCCGGCATCGTCACGATCTACGAGGTCGGCAAGACCGGCTCGGTCTCCTGGATCGCGATGGAGCTGGTCTCGGGATCGACGTTGCGCGAGCTCGTCGCGGCCGGCCCGCTCCCCCTCCGGCGCGTCCTCGGCCTCGCCGCGCAGATCGCCGACGCTCTCGCGCGAGCGCACCAGTCGGGGATCGTCCACCGCGACTTGAAGCCAGAGAACCTGATGGTGACGCAGGACGGATTCGTCAAGATTCTCGATTTCGGTCTGGCCAAGCTCGTCGGCGGGCCCGACTCCGGCGCGACGCAGGTGGAGACCCGCGGTCAGCCGACCGGGGCGGGCGTGGTCCTGGGCACGGTCGGCTATATGTCCCCCGAGCAGGCCAGCGGCCGCGCCGTCGACTTCCGCTCCGACCAGTTTTCGTTCGGCTCCGTCGTCTACGAGATGCTGACGGGTCGACGGGCGTTCTCCCACGAGACGACCGCCGAGACGCTCGCGGCGATCATCCGGGACGAGCCCGATGCGATCGACGCGCTCGCCCCGCTCGCCCCCGTTTCGCTGCGCTGGTTGATCGCCCGCTGTCTCGCCAAAGATCCCGACGAGCGCTACCTTTCTTCGCGGGACCTCGCGCTCGATCTCACGAACCTGCGCGAGCACGCCTCCGAGATCTCGCGCGAATCGGCCGCCGCGGCGGATGCTCCGCCCCTTCGAGCCCGCAGGCTTCCGGCCTTTGTCGTCGCGGGAGCCGTTCTTCTGGCGGCCCTTGGACTGCTGCTTTTCCGGCGGGCTCCCGAAGCCCGCGCGGGACCGGTCATGAGGTTCGCCATTCCCGTGCCTCCGGGAACGGTCTACTCCCCGCCGGAGGTCTCGCGCGGCCTGTCCGTTTCCCCCGACGGAACCCGCTTCGGGATCGAGGCGTACTCGAAGGGCCGTCGGCGGATCTTCGTCCGTCCGATCGACTCGGAGGAATCGACCGAGCTCGAGGGCTCGATCGACGCCACGGCGCACTTCTGGTCGCCGGACAGCCGGTTCATCGCCTTCTACGCGGATGGGAAGCTGAAGAAAATCCCCGCCGGCGGAGGCCCCCCCATAGAGCTCTGCGACGCGCCATTTGCACTCGTGGGATCGTGGAATCGACAGGGAACGATCCTCTTCTCGAACTTCAACCCTCCCGGAATCGTGGCGGTGGCCGACACGGGTGGAAAGCCCGACCGCATCGCGGCGCCCGACGCGGCACGCCGCCAGAGCAACCTCATCTGGCCGCACTTTCTGCCGGACGGGCGGCGATTTCTCTACATCGTGAACAAGCCGTCGGGCCTCGGCCCGCGTGAGCTCTGGCTCGGCTCCCTCGACAAAAGGGAAAATCGGCTCGTCGGCGCCGTGTCCTCCCGGGTGGAATACGCCGCTCCCGGATACCTGCTCTCGGTTCGGGAGGGCTCCCTGTTCGCTCAACCCTTCGACGAGACGAAGGCTGTTCTTGGCGGCGAGGCGCATCTGCTCGCTCCCAACGTCCACTATTTCTTCGGCCCGAGCCACGCGAGGTTTTCGGTGTCTCAGACGGGAGTGGTCGCCTATCAGACGGCGCCACGGCCTCTCTCCGTCTTCTGGTTCGATCGCCAGGGACGGCGCGTCGGACAGCTCGGGGAGCCGGTGGTGGTGAAGGGACTGCGGATTTCACCCGACGGAACGAGAGCGGCCGCGGACATCGAAGAACGTCGAACCGGGACATCCGACGTCTGGGTCACGGAGCTCGCCTCCGGCGTCTCGACGAGGCTGCATTCGGACCCTGTCGACGAGGTCATGCCCGTGTGGTCGTCGGACGGAGCGAAGCTCGTCTACCGCTCCGATCGGCTGGGACCCCCCGACGTTTTCGAGATCGCCCCCGGCTCTCCCGGTTCGGAAAGACCATTCCTGGTGCTTCCGAGCGTGCAGCAGCCCGAGGATTTTTCGCGTGACGGCCGGTTCTTCGCCTTCCTGAGCGAGGCCCAGACGGCCCTCTGGCATATCTGGCTTCTTCCGCTTCGGGGCGAGAGGAAACCGTTTCCATGGCTCGGCACCCGATTTCAAGAGACGAATCCACGATTTTCGCCCGATGGGCGGTGGATCGCCTTCGAGTCGAACGAATCGGGGGTTCCGGAGGTCTACGCCGCGTTGACCGAGGGCGGCGCGGACAAGCATCGCATCTCTCCGTCGGGGGGCCGGATGCCGCGATGGCGCGCCGACGGGCGGGAGCTCTACTACCTCGCTCCCGATGGCTCCCTCATGGCGGTTCCCGTCCATCCCGGTTCGAAGCTCGAAATCGAGGCGCCCCGACCCCTCTTTCGACCGGATCCCGGGATCGAGACTTACGACGTCATGCCGGACGGCTCCCGGTTCCTCGCAACGGTCCGATACGAGGCGATTCCCGAGTCACCGATCCGCGTGATCGTCAACTGGGAAGGGGCGATAAAGCCCTGAAACATCGCCCCTCCGGGAACGGATTTACTGCGTCGCGGGCAGCACGATGCTCTGCTCTCCAAAACCGCAGAGTGGATGGCCGAAGCCGCTCGCGCTCTTGTCCGCCGCGTGCGCTTTGTCGGACGGATTCAGGTCGTAGATGATGTTGTCCTGCCGCGGGGCGGGGCTCAATCCCTTGATGCCGGCCGCCGTCAGACGATCGAGGCCGAGCGCGTGCCGCGTCCGCCATGCGATGTTGTGGTCGGCGCACGACGTGTCGCCGCTCACGCCGATCGCGCCCACCTTCCTGCCGGCGGCGTCGTAGAGCGCGAGCCCCCCTCCGAAGACGTTCACCCCTCCGACGAAGCGTCCGACGAGGGGATCCTGCGTGGTCCCGTACTTCGAGGCGCCTCCGGCGGTCGCGGCGTTTCCGTACGCCACGGCCGGATCGACCGGGTTGGAGAACTGCAGGCCGAACAGACTTCCTCCCGGCTGGGACTGGGTCCAGAGGTTCGCGGTGGCGAGCGCGTCCACCGTCCCGCCCGCCCCCTTCGGGAGGTTGAAGGCCGCCGCCGTGTTCGCCTTCTGCGCGGAGATCACGCGGCTGCCGGGCCACTGGCTGATGCGCGTGGGACCGGTGAACGTCACGGCGCAGACGATGCCGTCCTGATCCACGACCGTCGCCCACATGTGGTTTCCGAGCCCGCCATTCTCCGTCTTGTTGGGGGACACGCTCTTCAGCGCGGTGGTCAGCGCCCCGTGGAGCGCGCCCGCGTTTCCGAGCCCGAGCGCGGCGCAGCCATCCGCCGCGCGAGCGGGCGGGGCGGGCCACACGAGAGCGCCGAACGCGACGATCGAGGCCGCGACAAGGCCGTGGGTTCGAATCGGGTTCCTCATCATCCCCTCCTGACGCCGTGCGCGCCCCACGGGCGCCGGCGTGAAAAAACAACTCCGCCGGAATAAGAAGAGCCGTGCGGTGTGGCGAGCCGTCATCTCGACGTCGCGAGGATCGGGGACGCCGCTTGCCGCCGGACGTACTTCGTCGCGATGTAATCGTCGACCAGCGCGCGGAAGGCGACGGCGAGCTCCTCGTAGGTTCCCTTGAGCGTGGTGAAGTGCTGGCCGTCGATATAGACGGGACAGTGCGGTTCCTCGCCCGTTCCCGGCAGAGAGATACCGATCGAGGCCGCCTTCGACTCCCCCGGCCCGTTGACGACGCAGCCCATGACGGCGAGCGTCATGTTCTCGACGCCCTCGTACTGCGTCTTCCAGACCGGCATCTGGTCGCGGATGTATCCCTGGATCCGCTCGGCGAGCTCCTGGAAGGTCGTGGATGTCGTCCGGCCGCATCCCGGGCACGCCGTCACCGATGGAGAAAAGGCGCGGATGCCGAGAGACTGCAGCAGCTCGCACGCCGCGTAGACCTCTTCGCGCCGGTCGCCGCCCGGGCGCGGGGTCAGGGAGACGCGGATGGTGTCGCCGATCCCCTCGTTCAACAGGACTCCCATCGCGGTCGAGGACCAGACGAGGCCTTTCATCCCCATCCCGGCCTCCGTGAGACCGAGGTGGAGCGGCTGCTCCGTCCGTGCGGCGAGGTCGCGATACACGGCGATCAGGTCGAGGGGACGCGACACCTTGCAGGAGATGATGATCTGGTCCCGGCGCAACCCGGACTGGATCGCGAGGTCGGTCGACTGCAGCGCGGAGAGGACCATGCACTCGTTGATGATCTCCTCCGACGTGCGCCCGAGGTCCCCGTCCGTGTTCTCCTGCATCTTCTCCATGACGAGCTCCTGGTTCAGGGAGCCGCCGTTGACCCCTATGCGGACCGGTTTCCCGTGCTCCTGCGCGATCCGGCAGATCGTCGCGAACTGCTCGTCCCGCCGCGCTCCCTTCCCGACGTTGCCCGGGTTGATCCGGTACTTGTCGAGGGCCGCGGCCATCTCGGGAAACCGCGTCAGCAGTACGTGGCCGTTGTAGTGGAAGTCGCCGATCAGAGGCGCGTCGATGCCCGCCCCGAGCATGCGCCGCTTGATCTCCGGGACGGCCTGCGCGGCCTCCGGGACGTTGACCGTGATGCGCACCATTTCGGAGCCCGCCCGGGCGAGCTCGATGCATTGCCGGGCCGTCGAATCCACGTCGGCGGTGTCGGTGTTCGCCATCGACTGGACGACGACCGGAGCTCCCCCGCCGACCTGCACGCGGCCGACCCGTACGCCGACCGAGGCGTGGCGCCGTCTCTCCATGAGGCCTTTCAATCTAACAGATGGCCTGGGACGGCGCGGCGACCTTCCCGGCCGGAACCGGCCCGGAAACGTCGATCCGGCGGCGAATTTTCGCATGGCACGGCAGGTGCAGCTCCGGCCCCGAGCGGGCCCCGCCCGCCGAGAACTTCATTTCAGTTTCCAGGAGGTTTTTCCCATGGACGCAGCCAACACTCTCGACTCCAAGACTCCGCCCACCGAGGGCCGTGTCGCCCGCGCGATCGAGCAGCAGACCGCGAAGCTTCCTTCCGACGTGTGGCTCTGGGCCGCCGTGGCCTCGATGGTCACGTCGCTCGGACTCCAGATTGCCGGGGAGAAGAAGGTGAGCAATTTCATCGGCCAGTGGGCGCCGACCCTGCTCATTTTCGGCGTCTACAACAAGCTCGTGAAGATCGGGGGCTCGGATCGTTTCAGCGGCTGAGTCTCGCTTCGCCTGGCCTCGCGGCCGGGGATCCGAGAGGTCCCCGGCCGGCCGATGAGGCCAACGCCTCCCACCTCTCCTGCCCGGTCACTTCGAACCATCGGCATCGCCTTGCTGAAAGTCCGGCGGAGGTGTCCATGCCGGAAAAGAAGACTCTCGAGCGCGCGCGCGAGGATGCGAGAGAAGGAAAAGCCGCTAGCACCCAGGCCGGGGAGTTCGTCCGCGAGGAGATGGACCACGTCCGCGAAGGCAAGCACGGCGCTCGCTCGGCGAAATAGGCGATCGCGATCGGGCTGTCGAAGGCGCGCCGTGCGGGCGTGAAGCTCGCTCCTCCCAGGAAGGGCGAGGCCGCCGCGTCCACCCGGAAGAAAGCGAAGCAGGACGCCGGCAGGGGCCGCTCCGCTTCGAAGAAGTCCCCCTCGCCGGCCCGGTCTCGCGCGGCGACGCGCGCCCTGAAGCGGGAAGGCCGAAGCGCCGCGTCTCACACGGCTCTCTCCCGGCAGGCGCATGCCGGCGCCCGCCGGCGCGTCTCCGCGGAGGGCAAGAAGAAAACCGGCGGATCCGGCAAGAAGAAGTAGAGCGGACGCTCTGGCCTTCCGCCCTCGGGCCGGCGAGGCCCCTACCGCGCGGTCAGGGGGACTTTGAGGACCGTCGGCTCGTGGAGCTTCTCCATCGGGAAGATGCGGCGCTGCTCGTCGAACGCCTCCCACTGCGCGTTGGCGATGTAGAAGAGGTCGGGTCCGACGACGACGCCGAGGGTCGGCTCCGTGAGCTCCGGTGTGTTCATCTCCAGGATTCGGGCCCGAACCACGCGGGTGCCCGCGGCATCGAGGGTCAGCCGGACGATCCGCTGAGGCCGGATCCCGTTCTGCGTGACGACGAGCGCGCCGTTTTTCGCCAGCAGAGCGTCGACCCCGACGATCGGCACGTCGTCCGGAGCGGTCAGGGCGGTGCGCCGGCGGGTCGCCAGGTCGACCGACCAGATCCCGAGGCCGTAGTCCGCGATCCAGAGACGCTTCCCGTCGCGGGAGGCCGCGATTCCCTGGGGAGAGCGGAAGACGCCGGGCTCGACGAAGGCTTCGAGCCGCGAGCTTCCCGCTTTCAGGACGTAGACGCCGGAGCCCTGGCTGTCGGTGACGTAGACGTCGCCGTTTGCGAGGAGCGCCAGGTCGTTCAGAGCGCGCTTGCCCGTTCCGGGCGGCAACTCGGCGCGGCGGACGAGTCTTCCGGAGTCGAGGTCGAACCCGAAGAGTGCGGTCGAGCCTTCGAGGCTCTTGTCCCAGCCGATCATCTCCGGCAGGGCCGCGCTGCACGCCCACAGGATCCGGCGGGCGGAGTCGGCGCGCAGGGCGAGCACGGCCTGGATCCCGTCCCGTCCTTCGGTCACGAAGTCCGACACCCGGCCGTCCGCGGTGCGGCGCACGATCTTGCGATGGTGGACGCTGCTCACGAAGAAGGAGCCCGTGCGCGCGTCGTGCGCGATGCCCTCCGTCACGAGGTCTTTCTCGGGCAGCCGGAACGCCACCGAGCTCGACGCGACCGGGATTCGCAGGGCGGCGAGCTTCCGCACGGCGCCTTCGAATGTCGGCGAGTGCCAGACGCCGGCGAGGTCCTCATCCGCATCCATGCCGAGGTCGTACTTCCGGTCGAGGATCACCTCGACGCGCTTCGCGGCGGCCGGGGCGTCGCCGCTGCGCGCCTCCGCGCACGCCAGGTTGTACACAGCGCGGAGACTCTCGGGATTTTCCTTCACCGCCTCGCGGGCGGCCTCCAGGAAGCAAGGCCAGTCTTTCTTCTCGTGGCAGGCCGTGATCCGTTTCTGGATCTCGGCGAGCTTCGCGCGGTCCGGCTCCACGGCCCGGAGGGAGGCCCACGGCAGGATCGCGAGGAGGAGGGACAGGACGGCGCCGCGCCGGGCTCTCGGAGCTCTGTTCATGAGGACTCGATACGGAACGCCGGAGTCCGGGTTTCGGCATACCATCGCGGGAACGACCCGACGGCACACGAACGATCCAGAAAACCGCCAACTTGTCGCGATACCGCATCGAAGAGTACGTCCGCTGGGAGGACATCGACGCCGCGGGAATCATCAACTACCAGGCGTACCTGAGGTTCTTCGGCCTGGCCGAGGCCGAGATGCTTCGCTCCGCCGGACTGAACTACCGGTACCTCTTCGAGGTCCTCGGGATCTGGCTTCCGCGTGTCCGCGTCGAATGCAACTTCTACAGGCCGGTCAAGCTCGACGAGCTCCTGGTCGTGGAGGCCTTCTTTTCACGGATCGGATCCACGTCGGTGAATCTCGATTTCGAAGTCCGCCGCAAGGGAGACGACGCCGCGGTCGTCGCGACGGGCCGCTACGTCCTGGTCTGCGTCCGCCAGAAAGACTTCGTCGCGATTCCAGTCCCCACAGAAATCCGAGACCGGATCGCGAAATTCGTAGAACCATCGCGAGAGCCTGAAAAGCCCGAGAAAAAGGCCGAAAAACACGACTGACCCGAGGTCCCGACCGACCCCACTAGACCCCGGTTCCCAGGCCGTCTCCCGGCAGAAGATGGCCCCTTTTCGACGAGCTGGTCCATCCGCTCGCGACGCAAGGAGTCTCCCGACCGAAGAGAGGGAGGAGCCTTGTGTCGCGGGAGCCGGAGCGGTCGCGCAAAGCGACCGCGGAGGCGACGTGCGAGGAGCCTCGCGTCGCGGGAGCCGTAGCGGTCGCGCAACGCGACCGCGAAGGCGACGGATCGCGGAGGCGACGGTAGAATCGGCGATTCATGGCCACGGTCACTTTTCGCGGCGTCTCCAAGTCTTACGGCGGAGCGCCGGTGATCGAAAACCTGAACCTGGCGATCGGCGACCGGGAGTTCATGGTCCTGGTCGGCCCGTCCGGCTGCGGCAAGTCGACGGCGCTCCGCATGATCGCCGGCCTGGAGGACGTCTCGGGCGGCGAGATCGCGATCGGAGACCGCGTCGTCAACGACGTCCCTCCGAAGGATCGCGACATCGCGATGGTCTTCCAGAACTACGCGCTCTATCCCCACATGTCGGTCCGCGAGAACCTCGAGTTCGGCCTCCGGATGCGGAAGACGCCGGGCGCCGACCGCGAGCGGCTCGTCTCGGAGGCCTCGGACATGCTCGGCCTCTCGACGGTCCTCGACCGCCGCCCGGCGCAGCTCTCGGGCGGGCAGCGCCAGCGCGTCGCCCTGGGTCGCGCCATCGTCCGGAAGCCCGCCGTCTTTCTCTTCGACGAGCCTCTTTCGAACCTCGATGCGAAGCTGCGCGGGCAGATGCGCGCGGAGATCAAGAAGCTCCAGGACCGATTGAAGACGACGACCGTCTACGTCACGCACGACCAGGTGGAGGCGATGACGATGGGCTCCCGCATCGCCGTGATGAAGGACGGGCGGATCCAGCAGGTCGGAGAGCCGCTCGAGATCTATGACCGGCCGCGCAACCTCTTCGTGGCGGGCTTCGTGGGAACGCCTCCGATGAACTTCCTTCCCGCGGTCGTAACGAAGGAAGGGACGTTCTTGAACGGTTCGGGGTTCACCCTTCCCGTGCCGGCGGCGCTGTCTGGCAGCGGTCGCCTGCGGGACGGCGCCTCGGTCATCGTGGGAATCCGGCCCGAGAGCCTGCGGAGGTCGGCCGCGGGAGGCTCTTCCCTGCGCCTCGTGGCGGACGTGGTCGAGCCCCTGGGCGACGAAGTCGTCGTGCACGCCCGCCTGGGCGAGGCGCCCGTCATCTGCAAGCTCGGGCCTCGCGAGGGCCCGGCGATGGGCGAAGCGTTCGACGTGTCGGTCGACGCGGAGCGCATCCATCTCTTCGACGCCACGACCGAAGAACGGGTCGAAGCCCCGGCGTGAGCGAGCTTCCCGTCTTTCCCGACGGCTTCCTCTGGGGCGCCGCGACGTCCGCCTACCAGATCGAAGGCTCGCCGCTCGCCGACGGCGCCGGCGTCAGCAACTGGCACCGCTTCTCCCACACGCCGGGGCTCGTCCACGACGGCGACACGGGGGACGTCGCGTGCGACCACTACCGCCTCTGGGAATCGGACGTCGCCCTCATGCGGGACCTGGGCCTGACCGCCTACCGCTTTTCGATTTCGTGGAGCCGGATCCTTCCCGACGGGACGGGTCGGGTGAATCCGGCGGGCCTCGACTTCTACCGGCGTCTCGTCGACGCCCTGCGGGAGGCGGGGATCCGTCCGTTCGCGACGCTCTACCACTGGGATCTCCCGGCCGCGTTGGACGACCGCGGAGGTTGGCTGAACCGGGACATCGCAGGCTGGTTCGCGGACTACGCCACGGCCGTCTACAGGGCGCTGGACGACCGCGTGGAGGCCTGGACGACGTTGAACGAGCCCTGGGTGGTCGCCGACGCCGGATATCTGTTCGGGGCGCTCGCGCCCGGCCACCGGAGCGTGTTCGAGGCGCCGCTCGTCTCGCACAATCTCCTGCGCGCCCACGCCGCGGGAGTGCAGGCCTACCGGGCGATCTCGTCGCGGCCGGCGATCGGGATCGTCGTGAACCTGGAGCCGAAGTACCCGGCGTCTGGAAAACCCGAGGATCTGGAGGCCACGCGCCGCGCGGACGCCTACATGAACCGCCACTATCTCGACCCGCTGTTTCTGGGGCGGTATCCCGACGAGCTCCCGGAGATCTTCGGCGAAGCCTGGCCCGCGTTCCCGTCCGGGGATCTCGACGCGATCCGCGCGCCCATCGACTACCTCGGCATCAACTACTACACCCGGGGCGTCATGCGGTCGGACCCATCGGACCTCCCCCTTCGCGCGGTGCGCGTGCGCCAGAAGCAGCATGCGCACACGGAGACGCAATGGGAGGTCTACCCCGAAGGGCTTGCCGACGCGCTCCGCTGGGTCCACGAGCGCTACGGGAGCATCCCGCTCTACGTCACGGAGAACGGCGCCGCGTTCTACGACCCGCCCTCCGTCGGAGCGGAGGCAGACGATCCGCTCCGCGTCGCCTACCTGCGCGAGCACCTTCGCGCGGCGCGCGGCGCGATGGCCGCCGGCGTCGATCTGCGCGGCTACTTCGCCTGGTCGCTCCTCGACAACTTCGAATGGAGCCACGGCTACTCGAAGCGATTCGGGATCGTGCACGTCGACTACGCGACGCAGAAGCGCACGCCCAAGGCGAGCGCCCGGTTCTACTCGGAGGTCATCCGGACTCGAGGCGCATCGCTCGGAGAGGACAGAGGAGAGAGGAGAGAGGAGAGAGGGACGAAGTCCTAACGGAACGTGACTTCGGCCGGGAGCCGGTCGACCGTCACCTCGCCGTTCTGGCAGGGCATCGGCTCGCCTTTCGCGGACGTCGCGGAGCATCCTGGGCCGGGAAGAGGCGGCCGCAGGACGATCCCGCCCGGCGGCAGGTCGAGACTCCCCGAGACCCGGAAACGCAGCCGGCCCCCTTCGCGCCGGAGCGAGTAATCGAGCAGCCCTCGAGACGTGCGCAGGCGACGGATCGCGACGCCCGGCCCCTCGGAGACCCAGGAAGCCGGGATTCCCGCCCCGAGGACGACCGCGCCGTCGCTCTCCCGCTCGAACGCGAAGAGGTCGAGCGCGGACCGGATGAAGTCCGATGCCACCCAGGCGTGCGGCATGTCGCCGATGAAGCGGACCTTTCGCGGCTCCCGTCCCACGGCCTCGGCCCATCCGTTCCACCCCGCGGGCCGCCGGCTCGCGAAGAAGAACGGCAGCAGCGCGTGCGCCCGGTCCCTCCATCCGAGCCGGATGAACGCTCCGACATTCCGGATCTCGTAGGGGGTGTAGTCCTCCCAGGTCTCGCTGCCGCGGCGGCGCTCGAACTCCCTCCAGTACCGCTCGAAAGTCGCGCGAACGGCGTCCGCGGGCAGCCGGCCGAGCTCGCCCGCCGGGTCGAGCGCGATCGTCGTGGAGGTGGCGTCGAAGTCTCCCAGGTCCGCGGAGCCGGGGATGAAGTCGATCTTCCGCAGCTCTCGGACGCGAGCGATCGAAGCGTGGAGGTCGGCCTCGAACTCGTCGCGAATCCGCGCCCACGCGGCGCGCTCGTCCTCGCGGCCGAGAGCGGCGGCGAGATCCGTCGCGTCTCTCAGTCCCTTCAGCGCCCAGAAGTCGTCCCAGTACGAGTGAACCGGCTTCGCGGAATACCCCTCGTGGCTGATCGACTCCGGGAGCAGCCCGAAGAAGATCCGCCTGCCCGGCGCGGCGTATTCGGCGGTCCGCCGGCGCCGCCGCTCGCGGTCGATCCAGGCCACGGCCTTCTCGACGTGCGGAAAGATGCCGCGCAGCCACTCCGTGTCCCGCGTATGCCGCCAGTCTTCCGCAATGAGGAAGATGAGCTCGCCGTGGCTGTCGTTCTCCACGACGGAATCGGCGCCGCGCGCGTCGACGCAGCAGGGCACGCGGCCTTCCGGCGACTGGTATCCCGCGAACCAGTTCGCGTAGGCGCGAACAGCCTCGGGGTGGCCCAGCCGAAGAAGCGCCGCCGACATCATCGCGCCGTCGCGGATCCAGGAACGCGCATAGGAGCGCGTGCCGGGCCGCAGAGCCGGGCCGTCCCGCTCGATCAGGATCTCCGCCAGGCTCGTGCGCAGAGTCCGCAGCAGGTCCTGAGCGGCCGGCGGGCCCTCGAGGACGACGCGGTCGATCTTCTCGCGCCAGTCTCGGGCGAGCGCCGCGAGCCGCTGCGACGACGCTGCCGCGGCCTCGGCACGCGAGCGGAGGGGCGCGACGGCGGAGGAGCCCGCCGCGGCCGCGTGGAGAGGCAGCTCCACCGAGACCTCGTCCGCCTGCCCCGCGGCGAGATCGAAATCGAAGGCGAGCGCGCCCGAGGCCCATCCCGTCGGGTCTTCGACCTTCGCGGGAGGCGGCAGGCGGCCGGCGGAGAGGAAGTCGACGACCGAGCCTTGATCGAAGGACGCCGCGCCGAATCCGTCCGGTGCGCTGTCGGGAAAGATCCGCCGCACGCCGCCGGCGGCGACGGCCCGCCCGTCCCAGGCGAGCGCCGGAATCCGCGCGACGCCGCCCGTCCGATTGAGGAATTGCGACGGCGGGTTGACCTGGAAGGGACGCACGGCGAGGAAGAGCCTCGCGGCGCGCCGGGAGCCGCCTCCGTTCGTCAGCCGGTAACGTACGTGGAGAGACCCGGACCCGGGAGACCCGGCGGCGGCCGCCGTCACGTCGAGCGAAAGACCTCCCCGCCGGCGCACGACGTGAGGGATCGGAAGGTCGCCATCCTCGAGGCTGTGGCTCGTCTCTCCGTCGGCCCACGTCGAGAGACGGCCCTCCGAGAAGAGAAACGGCTCGACGGAGAACGATCCCGCCGCCGGCTCTACGGCGCCGTCCTCGGAGACGAGGCCGCTCTCCGTGTCGCCGCTCACGCCGACGACCGTCCAGTACGACTGCTCGCCGGAGAAGGAACGGGGAAACACGCCGCGCGGCGATTCGCGCGCGATCGATAGAAAGAACGCGTTGGGAGTCTCTCCGTACGAGAGCGGCTGCACGATCATCTCAGCGACGCCGTAACCCGGGTCGGACGCCTCCGGCAGGCGCAGGCGGATCCAGCGAGACTCGGACTCCGGAAGGAAGACGTCGTCGCGGCCGCCGTTTCCCGAGACGACCGTGCGCACCGCCGTCCAGGCGTTGTCGTCGTCGGAGGTCTCGAGCGTGTAGCGCGGGGCGTGGCGGTCCGGCTCCCACCGGATCGTCACGCCTCCGTATTCGCGCCGCTCCCCCAGATCGATCGTGAGCCAGGCCGGCGCGTTGGCCGTCGCCCTCCACGCCGTCGCGAGGCTCCCGTCCACGGCCCGATCGGCGGCGAAGCCCGGAAGCGCGGAGGAGGCCGTCGCCACGGGCCGCAGCGGGCCGCCCGGCGGCGGCAGCGGCGTCAGCGCGAGATCATCGAGCGCGATCCACCCGTGGCCTCCCGTGCGTGCCGTCACCGCGATCTCCAGGGCCGCGACGCGGCGGATCTCCCCGCCGCCCGCGGGGCCCCACGCGAAGGAGAAATGGCGCTTCTTCAAACGGAACCTCGTCCAGGACGAGGAAGGGACGAGCTCGCGACGGACGGCCCACCAGACGTTCTCGCCCGATCCGTCGACGAGCTTCACCTCGAGGTCGTTCGACGTGCCCTCTCCCCGCATCGAGAACGAGATCTCGTAGTTGTCCGGGAGGTCGACCGGCCAGTCTCGCCGCGCGGCGGCCCAGCCCGCCTTCCCGCGGAAATCGTAGTCGAGGCGGAGCGCGCTGCCCCGGAGTCCCGGCGCGCCGGCCAGGGTCAGACCGACGCCCTCCGCGGGCGCGGCGCGCCACGCCGCGAGATCCTCGAACGCGTCGGCGCTCCGCGGGGCGGCCGGCGGTCCCCCCGGCGCGAGGACGAGCGTCCAGGCCGCGACGAGAAGCCGGGCGATCCTCACTCCTTGACGCTCCCCATCATGATGCCCTGCACGTAGTAGCGCTGCAGCACGAGGAACACGAGGAGAACGGGAAGAACCGTGAGCACCGAGCCGGCCATCATCAGCTCGGTGTCCTGCACGTGCTCGCCGACGAGATTCGCGAGGGCGACGGGAAGCGTGTAGCGCGAGTCGTCGGTCAGGACGACCAGCGGCCAGAGGAAGTCGTTCCACGACCCCAGAAAGGTGAAGAGGGCGAGCGTGACCAGGATCGGCCGGATGAGGGGAAGGACGATCTTCCAGTAGATCCGGAATTCGCCTGCCCCGTCCAGCCGGGCTGCCTCGAGGATCTCATCCGGGATCGACCGCGCGTACTGCCGGATCAGGAAGATGCCGAAAATCCCCGCGAGCCCCGGCACGATCACGCCCCAGAGCGTGTTGACCAGGCCGAGACCCTTCACGAGCAGGAAAAGAGGCAGCATCGCGACCTGGACGGGAATGGCGAGCGCGGCGATCAGGAAAGCAAAGATGCGGTCGCGGCCCGCGAACCGGAGCTTGGCGAAGGCGTATCCGGCCATCGAGTTGAAGAGGAACGACCCGACCGTCACGACCAACGCGAGGACCAGGCTGTTGCGAAAGTTCCGCGCTACGTTCATCCGCGTGAAGAGGGTCACGTAGTTCGCGAGCGTCGGCGGACTCGGCAGCAGGACGGGCGGCTCCGAGGTCGCCTGCCCGGTCGGCATGAAAGACGCCGAGATCATCCAGACGAGCGGGATCAGGGTGAGCGCCGCTCCGACGAGAAGCGCCAGGTTGACGGCGAGCCCCGCGCGGCGGTCCCTCACGCGCGCCTCGTCCGCTGCAGCCAGAGCTGGAGGAGCGTCGCCGCAAGGATCAGCAGGAAGAGGAAGAACGCGATGGCCGCCGAGTAGCCCATGTTCCACCAGCGGAAGCCCTGCTGATACATGAAAAGGGCCATGGACAGTGTGGCGTTCAACGGCCCGCCGCGCGTCATGACGTACGGCTCCGCGAAGAGCTGGAAGTAGCCGATCATCGTGATGACGCCGACGAAGAGAAACGTCGGCGCCAGCATGGGAACCGTGATGTGGCGGAACCGCCGCCACGGTCCGGCGCCGTCCAGCCTCGCCGCCTCGTAGAGGGACTCGGGCACGTTCTGCAGTCCGGCGATGAAGACGATCATGTTGTAGCCGAAGTTCTTCCAGACGGCGAGGATCACGATCGCCGGCATCGCCCAGCGCGGGTCCCCGAGCCAGTCCACCGTCGGGATGTGCAGGACCCGCAGGAACTGGTTCAGGAGTCCGAACCGCGGGTGGTAGAGGAAGCGGAAGACCGTCGCGACCGCGACGAGCGTCGTCACGAACGGCGCGAAATAGACCGTCCGGAAGAAGCTCTTGAAGCGCGCCGTCTTCGCGTCGAGCAGGAGAGCGGCCGCGAGCGAGACCGTGACCGTGAGCGGCCCTCCGAGGAGCACGAAGAAGAGGGTGTTGCGCAGCGCCGTCCAGAACACGGGGTTCCTGAGCAGTCCCGCAAAATTCGTGAGGCCGACGATCCGGACGTTCCGCGGATCGGCGAGCGCGTAGATGTCGAAGTCGGTGAACGCGAGGAGAAAGGCGCTCGCGACCGGGATCAGAAAGAAGACGCCGACGATGAAGAGTCCGGGCGCCAGAAACATGAGGGCGGCACGCGCCTCGGCGCGGCGCCAGGAGGGCCGCCCCGCCGCCGCCGCGCCCCGGGCCCTCACCGCGCGACGTCCCCCGTCGCGAGCCGGAGGCCGGCCGCGAGATCCCCCGGGCGGGACACGGCCGCTTGCGCCGGCCGCACCCGCTCGCGGGAGATCATCCAGCGCCGCTTCGTCAGGATCGCGTCGACGTCGGCGTCGAGCGCGGCGAGCGTCTCCGCGACCGACACGCGGCCGCGGATGGCGGGCTCGAGGCGCTCGAAGAGCCGGGTCGCGATCTGTTCCCACTCGGGGACCTTCGGGGTCGACCGGACGCGCTCGAGCTGCGTCCGGAATGCGGCGACGGCCGCGTCGTTCGCGAGAGCGGGGTCGTTCCAGGCGCTCTTCCGTGCGGGGAGGTCGCCGACGAGGCGGTAAAAGAGCGCCTGCTGGGCCGGCTCCGAGAGGTACCGGATGAGCTTCCACGCGTCGTCCTTCCGGAGCGAAGAACGGAAGAGGACCAGGCTCGATCCTCCGGCGAGCGAGACGCCCGGCGTCCCCGCCTCCGGAGCCGGCATCGGCGCCGTGCCCCAGGAATTGCGGAGCTCGGCCGGCATCTTGCGGCGGAACTCGCCGATGTTCCAGGGGCCCGTGATCCACATCGCGAAGGTCCCGCGGGCGAACTCCTGGTAGACGTTCCCGATCTCGCTCCACGACAGCACGGGAGACAGGGAGTCGCGGAAGAGCGAGACGTAGAACTCCGCGGCGCCTCGAAAGGACGGCTCGGAGAACGCCCCGCGGCCGCCGCCGTCCTTGAGCAGCGTTGCACCGCGCCCGAGCCCGAAGATGACCGGCTGCGCCCACTCGTCCGTCGGGAGAAGGATCGCGTACTTCTTTCCGCCGCTGTTCGCCCGGATGCGCTCCATCGCGCTCCGCCACTCGGCCCACGTCGCCGGCAGCCGGGTGTACCCCGCGGCAGCGAGGAGGTCCCGCCGGTAGAAGACGACGCGCGTATCGACGTACCAGGGGACGCCCCAGAGCTTCCCATCGAGCACGTTCGTGTCCCAGACGCCGGAGAAGTCGTCCGCGCCGGTGAGAAACCCCGAGGCCGAAGCCTGCCGGTCGAGCGCCTCGAGCGCGCCGATCGCCTGGAACTCGGGCACCCAGGTGTTGCCGATCGGAGCGAGGTCGGGCATGGCGTTGCCGACGAACGCGGTGAGCAGCTTCTCGTGCGCCGCCGTCCATGGGATCTGCTGGACCTCGACCACCACGCCCGGGTTGCGGCGGGTGAACTCCGGAAGGAGTTGCTGGACCACTTCCCCTTCGCGGCCGAACGCCCACATCCGCACGGGCTCGGCCGGCGCGCCTGTCCGGCGGCAAGCAGCCGAGAACGCGAGGAGGAGCGCGCCGCCGGCGAGCCCGGCCGCCCGGACGGCGGCGGCCGCCGCGGGGCTCTTCAAGTCAGGCCGCCCGGCGTATGGACGCGGTCGGGCCGGGGCGCCGGGACGCGGCCTTCCGGGCGGCCGCGGGGGCGGGAGCGGGGATGGCCGCGGGGGCCGCGGACTCGAGCCACCCTCCCGTGAAACCCGCGCGGCGAAGCCCTTCGACGATGTGGGGGTTGCGGCGCATGGTCGTCCAGACGAGGTCCGTGCGCGCATTCTCGATCATCGCGACGATTGGTCCCTGGTCGATCCCGAGGTAGTCGGTGTCGAACCACCCGTCCGCCGCCACGCGGCCGTGTTGGACGGGAACGGCGGCGCGGAACGTGGGGTTGAACGCGTCGAGGAACCCGTACTTCGAGAAGAGCCGGTCTCCGTAGGCGTTCTTCATCTCTTCGATGGCCGGCAGGACGATCTCCGGCGCGAAGGGAAGGGAGCTCGCCGCGGCGGTCGGCGTGATCGTGCCGTCGTCCCGCACCTCGTGGGCGCAGGCGCCCCGCGCGGCGTAGGTGAAGAAGTGGCGCTTCCGCCCGTCGATCGCGACGTCTCCGTCGATCGGGCCGTCGCACGCGGAGAGCCCCCAGGTGTTCTCCCCGTAGCCCCGCCAGCCGCCGGGATTCTGGATCGCGTACTGGCGGTGCGCGTAGGTCGCGCGCCGCGAGTTCTCGAAGTAGTCGATGCCCCTCTCGCGCATGTACGCGTCGCGGATCCCGCGGAAATCGATCCAGACGTGCGAGTACTGGTAGCAGAAGAGGGACCCGTAGCAGACGTACTCCTGCCCCTGGAACTTCTCCCACTTGTAGGTCCGCGTGTATTCGTTCCAGGCGGCGGCGGGGATCGGATGCGTCGGCGATCCGAGCGCCAGGACGTAGACGATCATTCCCTCGTTGTATCCGCGCCAGTCCCATTCGTTGAACCCCTCTTCGGGGGTCCACCCCATGGAAACCATCGGCGGGTGGTGCTGCCACCAGGTCCAGTCGGCGGCGAGATAGAGGCGCTCGGCGAGCTCCCGGATCTCCGCCTCCGCGGGGTCCTCGCGGTCGAAGAAGGACTGGCAGAAGAGCGCGCCGGCGAGAAGAAGCGCCGAGTCGATCGTCGAGAGCTCGACGTCCTTGAAGCGGGCGCCGGTCTTCATGTCGAGGAAGTGGTACCAGAAGCCATGCGCGCCGGCGGCGCCGCCCGAGAAGAAGCGCAGGGTCGTCAGCACGCGTTCCCGGGCGGCCTCGCGCGTGATGTACCCGCGCTCGGCGCCGATCGGATACGCGGTGAGCCCGAAGCCGACCGCGGCGATGCTCGCGAAGGAGGGCGTGGGCGAACGGTCGGGCACGAGGCCGTTCTTCGCGTTCGTGAGCTCCCAGAAGAAGTCGAACGTGCGCCGCTCGACCTCGTCGAGCAGAGGCGCGTCCGCCTCCTCGACGCGCCCGGGAGCGTCTGGAATCCCGAGAGACGTCGCTGCCGGGCCCGCGGCGGAAGCCGCCGGCGAGATCGCGGCGATCGAAGCGGAGGAAGCCGGGCGGCAGCCGGCGGAGAGGCCGATCCATGCCGAGAACAACGCCGCGAGCGCGGCGCGAAACCGGGGATGAAAAGCGGGGGCGGGATTTCTCCCGCCCCCGCCATGAGTCGAATCCGGAGGCGTCACGAGGCCCAGAGCCTAACCCGGCTCAGAAGCCGACGTTGATGCCGAACTGCACCCGCCGGCCGTCCGTCACGATGCAGCTCGGCTTGCCGAAATTAGGGTTCACCTCGGGAAGTCTGGAGATGAAGCCTTCGAAGCAGCCGTAGTTGTTGTGGTTGGTGAGGTTGAAGCCTTCCGCGACGAGCCCGACCCGCGCTGGACCGAAATTGATGTCCTTCTGGAGGCGGAGGTCCCACGACTGGTACGGGAACGTTCCCTTCTGCCGTCCTCCGTACAGGGTCAGTCTGAACTGCGGCCGGTCGAAGCCGCGGCTCGCGTCCGCGACCGTGTAGGGTAGTCCTGAGCCGAGCGTTATGAGCGCCGCCGCGCGGACGTCGAATGGCAGACCAACGATTCCGTTGAACACGATCCGGTTTCGCTCGTCGTTCTGCGTCGGGTGGCGCGGCTCGGCCGTATACGGAATGTCGAAGCTGAAGAGATCGTTACCGGTCTGACGGGATTTGCCGAAGGTGTAGGCCAGCCCAGCGCCCCACTTCGAGGCAGCCGTGTACGGTTTGTCGATGGTGACGTAGAGCGCGTCGAACCAGAACTTCTTAGCGGCGGTCGAGATGAAGATGTCCGAGAAGTTGCTCGCGTGGATGACGTTACCCGCCGCGTCGCGCGCGAGCACATAGGTGAAGCCGTTGTCGCCGCGCATTCGGGCATAAGAGACTGACGTGCCCACCGGCCCGAACGCCTGTCGAATGCCGGCGCTCAACTGGTCCGTGCGCGGGGGCTTCGTGTTGTTGTTGACCAGGAAGACCTGGGGGTTCGGCGCCGTGCCGTTCGCGATCAGCTGGTCGAGTCCGGCCTGCGAGAGGTAGGAAGGATTCCAGACTATCGTCGAATTACCATTTGGTGTAGGCGCGCCATCCGTCGAGAAGCGGAAGGTCCGGACGGCGTACTGGAGGCGATACCTCTCGTCGAGGACGAAGTTGTAGTTGTCGCGGTCGAAGTAGCGGCCGTAGCCGGCGTAGAAGATGGTAGTTCCCTTGCCGGTCAGGTCGTAGGCGACGCCCACCCGAGGCTGCCACATGTTCTTGTAGGCGGGTCGCTGAGAGCCGTCCGTGAAGAAGTAGTCGGGCAGTTGGCCCTGCAGCGCGTTCCGGACGTTGTCCTGAGTCCTGTACCCGTTGTTGAGCATGTCGGTCTCGTAATCCCAGCGGACGCCGACATTGACCGTGAGTCGGGCGGTTGGAGTCCAGTCGTCCTGAACGTAGACGCCATACTCGTTGTTGGAAGCGGAGAGGTCCGGGTTGCCGACGCCGTAGAGCGCCTCGAACGGAAAGGCAAATGCCTCGTCCGAACGGAAATTGAACGTGGGCGGCGTCTCCTGGAATTTCTGCACGTCATACTTGGAATTCGCCGCGTACGCGCCCGCCTTGAGGACGTGATCTCCCGCGAGGTGAAGCCCGAGATAGGAGAAATCCTCGCGCAAGGTCAGGCGCTTCTGGTGGAAGTTCTGGTTGTTGTTCCCGCCGCCGATGAGCAGCGCGCCGAAGTAGTTCTCCCGGACGGTCCCCTCGTTGGTCGGGGTCGGGTGCCACTGGAAGTTGTTGTAGGAGAGCGTCGTCTCCGCGAGGAAAGACGAGCCCGAGCGCGTGTACTTGCCCTGGACGTTCCAGATGTTCTGCACGATGTCGTTCGCTGACTGAAAGCTCGTCTGAGAACCGTAGTCCTTGACGTCCGTCTCGTGCCGGTAGAAGCCGGAGAAGTCGATCAGGTCGGTCTGTGCGGCCTGCCAGGACATTTTTCCGAACGCGAGGTTCTCCCGGAAAGGGCTCGTGAAGGTCCCCTCGAACGCCGCGAGCCGGTCGTGGAGTGCCGGAGGTAGCGGCTGGCCGCCGAGGATCACGGTGTTCGCCCGATTCTGACGGTTCAGCTCGTAAGACCCGTAGAAGTGGAGCTTGTCCGCGATGATCGGGCCTCCCAGGTCCGCGCCGGCCTGCAAGCGCGAGTAATCCGGATCGGCCGTCCCGGTGCACACCCCGTTGTCGTCGCATTGCCGCCGCGGGCCGAGAAACGGACTCCGAGCGACGAGCTGCTTGTTCTGGTAGTACGCAAACAGGTCGCCTGAGTACGTGTTTGTTCCGGACTTCGTCACGGCCGTGATCACGGCCGTCCCCGCCTTCTCATATTCCGCCTTGAAGTTCTGCGTCATCACGCGGAATTCCTGGACGGCGTTCTGCGGGAAAGGATTGCCTTTGCTCGAGTCCTGGCCGACGACGCCTCCGAGAAGGACGTCGTTCTTGTAGCTCGTCCCGTCGATGAAGACGTTCGTATTAAAGCCTTCTGCGCCGGCTGCGGTGATCTGCTTGTTCTCGGCGCTGTCCGTGATCCGCACGCCCGGTGCCAGCGCAGCGAAGTTCAGGAAGTTGCGGCTGCCCTGCGGCAGGTTCTTTATCTGCTCTTCCGTCACGTTGGTTGCGATCTCGTTGCTCTTCGTCTCGATGACCGGAGCCTCGGCGGTCACGGAGACGGCCTGCGAGGCCCGCGCCTCGAGAACGAGGCGAACGTCAATCCCTTGCGTCTCGCCCAGGAGCACGCGGGTCTTGCGAGTCTCGGTCCGGAAACTGGGAAGCGTCACCGTCACCGTGTACGGCCCAGGCGTGACGGAGATGTTGAAGAACCCACTGCCTCCCGTCGTCGCGTTGTGCGTGAAGCCTGTGTCGTCGTTTTTCGCTTCGACGGTCGCGCCCGGCAGCACGCCGCCCGTCTCGTCGGTGACGTTGCCGCGGAGGGTGCCCGTCGTCGTTTGCGCGATCCCGATTCCCGACCCGAAGGCCAGCAGCAGAATCCCCATCGCCAGAGTGAATCGACCCCCTCGGAATCTCATGGAAGCTCCTCCGTCAAAAAAGTCGAACGTTGAACCTCTCGAATCCTTCGAATTCCTTTCATCGGTTTTTCACGCGCTTCACCCGTCCGCGGAACGGGCCAGACGCCGGGCGCGGGCGCGGCCGTTCTCTCCGCACGAAGCCCGGACGACGAGGGTCGTCGGAAGGGTCTCGTGAAACAGCGCCCGGTCCGATCCCGCCGCGATCGCCTCGACCAGTCGCTCGGTGGCGCGAGCTCCCAGGTCCGAGATCGGGACGCGGACCGAGGTCAGCGGCGGTGTGATATAGCGGGCGATCGGAATGTCGTCGAAGCCGGCGATCGCAAAGTCCTCCGGCACGCGAACTCCCGTTTCCTGGAAGGCGCAGAGGAGCCCGATCGCCATCGAATCGTTGGCGGCGAAGATGGCTGAAGGCCGCTGCTTGAGCGCGAGGATTTTTCGCGACGCCTCGTAGCCCGACTCCTCCCGGAAGTCGCCGGGAATCTCGAGCGGAGCCATCCCGAGCCCGGCCTGGGCGCCGATAGCCTCCCGGTATCCCCGGAGGCGCTCGGACGCGTCGCGATTGAGGGAAGGCCCCTGGATGAACGCGATGCGGCGGTGGCCGAGCCGAACCAGGTGTCGGACCATCGCGGTCGCTCCGCCGAAGTTGTCGACGTTCAGGGAGTCGAAGGACAACCGGTTGCCGGCGGAGTTCAAGAGGACCACGGGGAATTTCTCGGGCAGATTCGCCCGGAGGACGCTCGGACGCACGTCCGGCGAGAGCACGACCAGGCCGTCCACGCGCCCCCGCATCGCCCGGACCATCTCCTCCGTCTCCGACCGCTCGCTGTGCGAGCTCGAGACGAGGAGGTGATACCCGGACCGTCGCGCGCAAACATCGATTCCGCGTATGAGCTCTGAGAAGAACTCGCCGTAGAGCTCCGGCATCAGGACCCCGAGCGTGCTCGTCTTGCGCGTGATCAGGCTCCGCGCGCCGCCGTGCGGGATGTAGCGGAGGCTCTTCGCGGCCTTTCGGATCCGGCGTTCGGTCTCGGGGCGCACGGGCCCCTTGCCGTTCAAGACGCGGGATACGGTCGCCACGGAGACCGACGCCTCGCGGGCGACTTCGCGGATTGTGACGCTCATGGATTTGGTTTGTGGGACTGTAATCGTTTACAGCAAACGCTGTAATCGTTTACATTCGGTGGGCCATTCTCCCGCCACGGCGGTCGCGGTGTCAAGATGCGTCGCGTTCGCCGGCGTCTGCGCCCGCCGAGCCCCGCCGCCTCTCCCGTATGCTCCCGCCCATGACCTCCGACCCTCCCGGCGCGGCCGGCGACGCGTTCGACCCCGCCTGGAGCCGCGTCCGCGAGGCGCTCGAGGCCTTATCCGTCCCTTATGAGGCGATGCCGTGCGACCCCGACTTCGCGGACACGGCCGCGTTCTGCGAACACTACGGGATCCCCCCGGAAGAGAGCGCCAACACGATCCTGGTCGCGTCGCGGACGGAGCCCCGGAAATGGGCCGCCTGCCTCGTCCTCTCCCACTGCCGGCTCGACGTCAACCACGCGGTCAGCCGGCTCCTCGGCGTCAAGCGCCTCTCCTTCGCGACGGCGGAAGAGACGCGCGAGCGGACGGGCATGATGATCGGGGGCGTTTCCCTCTTCGGCCTGCCGCCGGACATTCCCGTCTACATCGACGCGGCGGTGCTCGCCGCTCCCCGCGTGGTCGTGGGCGGGGGGAGCCGGTCCTGGAAGGTACGCCTCGCCCCGGAGGGCCTCACCCGCATTCCCGGGGCCTCGGTGGTCCCGGACCTGGCTCGGCCGAAGCCGCCCGGACCGCCGCCCGCTTGAGCGCTCCGGAGAAGAAGCGCTCGGACGCGGTTTGTCCGGGTGCCCGGGGGACCGTATCTCCGGGAGGCAACCGCATGGCGATCGTGGAACAGATTTCCGACTGGCGGGCTCGGAAGGCGGCCGCCGCGGACGAGCCCCTCGGGGCCCTGCCGTTCGCCCTCGAGGAGCCGTGTCCGGGCTGCGGCGCCGAGCGGATCAGCACCATGGTGTGGCGGCGGATGGCGCCCGGCTCCGAGCGCGTGGCGTTTCCCCGGATCGCCCCCCACTACCTGTGTCGCGACGGCCGGGTCGTCTTCCAGGAGATCACCGACTCGCCGCGCCCCGTCTCGTCCTGGCGCGGGATCTACGGCCGCTTCCGGGCCTGAGGCTTTCCGCTCGGAAACGAGTCTTCGTCTTCCAGAGGGCGCTCCCCGCGACGGTGCGCCGGGCACCCCGTACGCCGGAGCTCGCCCGCGGGACCCGCCGATGGCCGGATTTCCGGCCCCCGATCTCCTATACCCTTGCGGCCCGTGCCGAGCATCTTCGTCAAGGGGCTCATCATCGGCTTCGCCCTCGCGGCTCCCGTGGGCCCGATCGCGGCGATCTGCGTCCAGCGCACGATGAGTCGCGGCCGGCTCGCGGGATTTGTCTCCGGTTTCGGCTCCGCGGCCGCGGACGCGGTCTACGGCACGGCGGCCGCCTTCGGCGCCTCGTTCATTTCCGAGTTCCTGGTCGCGCACGGGACGTGGCTGCAGAAGGTCGGCGGGGCGATCCTCGTGATCCTGGGCGTCCGCCTTCTCTTCACGCGCCCGCGGCCGAGTGAGACGGTCCCGGGCGTGCGGGGGCTCGCAGGGCTTTTCTTCTCGACGTTCTTTCTGACCCTGACCAACCCGATGACGTTCCTCGCGTTCGGTGCGATCTTCGCGACGATGGGGCTCGGCGCCGTGGAGGGCCACTCGATTTTCACGTTCGACCTCGTCGCGGGCGTCGTCGCCGGGGCCGCCCTCTGGTGGTCGCTCCTCGTCATCGGCGTCCACGCGCTGCGCCGTCACTTCAGCTACGAGAAGCTCGTGTGGGTCAACCGCGGCGCGGGTGCGTTCGTGATCGTCGTCGGGATCCTGTACATGTTCGTGCTGCACGGCGGGTCCGTCGCGCCGAGGCTCGAAAAGACCCTTCACCGACTCGCCGGAATCCGGGAAGGCCGGCCCGCGATCCGCAACCTTGGAGAATCCTGGCCGTACGGCTGGGAAAGAACCTGAAACCAGGAGGAATCTTGAAGACATCCATGCGCGCCGCCTCGGTCCTGTCCGCGTTCCTGATGACCGCGGCCGCGTTCGGGCAGGCGCCCCCGACGCCGGCCGCCCGTCCCGCCCCTGCTCCCGCGATGGCGCCCGCTCCGGCTGCCTCCGCCGTCGGGCTCGATCCCGCCGACATGGACGCCACCGCGCAGCCGTGCCGGAACTTCTACCAGTACGCCGACGGCGGCTGGATCAAGAAGAACCCCGTCCCGCCTGAGTACCCGAGCTGGGGGGCCTTCAGCGAGCTCGCCGAGCGAAACCGGGAGGCGCTGCATCAGATCCTGGAGCGCTCGGCCTCCGACAAGTCCGCGGCCAGAGGCTCCGACGTCCAGAAGATCGGAGACTTCTACGGAAGCTGCATGGACGAGGCGGCGATCGAGGCGCAGGGCGCGAAGCCCCTTGCGCCGGAGCTCGACCGGATCGCGAAGATCGCCAGTCTCGCCGACCTCCAGACCGAGGTCGCGCGGCTCCAGACCTCCGGCGTCAACGCGCTCTTCCAGTTCGGATCGGAACAGGACCGCAAGAAGAGCACCGAGGTGATCGCGACGGCCGACCAGGGCGGCCTCGGGCTGCCGGACCGCGACTACTACACGAAGACGGACGACGCGTCGAAGAAGATCCGTCAGCAGTACCTCGCGCACGTCACGAAGACGTTCCGTCTGATGGGGGAGAACGCGAAGGACGCCGCCGCGCACGCCGCCACCGTGCTGTCGATCGAGACCCGGCTCGCGGAGGCGTCGGCCACCCGAGTCGACCGCCGCGACCCGGACAAGACCTACAACCGCATGGAGCTCGCCGCGCTGAACAGGATGACGCCGAGCTTCAGCTGGACGGCGTACTTCAAGGACCTCCAGGCGCCGACCGTGCCCGCCGCCGTCAACATCCAGCAGCCGAAGTTCTTCGCGTCGCTCGACGGGTACCTGAAGAGCGTTCCCCTCGGCGACTGGAAGACCTATCTGCGCTGGCAGCTCGTCGCGGCCGCCTCGCCCGCGCTCTCCTCGGCGTTCGTCGACGAGGACTTCGACTTCAACCAGCGGATCCTCCAGGGGACCGAGAAGAACCTCCCGCGCTGGAAGCGGTGCGTCGACGCGGCCGACAACGGGGTCGGGATGGCGCTCGCGAAGAAGTACGTCGAGGAAAATTTTCCGCCCGAGGCCAAGGCGCGCGCCGACCAGATGGTCAAGAACCTGATCGCCGCGCTGCGCGAGGACCTGTCGACCCTTCCGTGGATGAGCGCGGAAACACGCAAGGCGGCGCTCGCCAAGCTCGAAGCGTTCATGCCGAAGATCGGCTATCCCGACCGGTGGCGTGACTACTCGACGCTCGAGATCGACCGCGGCCCCTTCATCCTGAACTCCGCGCGGGCGACGCGCTTCGAGTGGGCGCGGGACCTCGCCAAGGTCGGAAAGCCGGTCGACCGCACGGACTGGGGAATGACCCCGCCGACCGTCAACGCCTACTACAACCCGCTCTTGAACGAGATCGTCTTCCCCGCGGGGATCCTGCAGCGGCCTTTCTTCGACGGGAGGGCGGACGACGCCGTCAACTACGGCGGGATCGGCGCCGTCATCGGCCACGAGATGACGCACGGGTTCGACGACTCCGGGCGGAAATTCGACGCGGAAGGGAATCTCAAGAACTGGTGGACGGATCAGGACCTGAAGAACTATCAGGAGCGCGCCGTCTGCGTCGAGAAGCAATTCGACGGCTACATCTTCGAAGGCGATCAGCACTTGAACGGCAAGCTCGTCCTCGGCGAGAGCATTGCGGACCTGGGCGGCCTGACGATCGCCTGGAAGGCGTACCGCAAGAGCCTCGAGGGCAAGCCGGAGCCGGCGGACATCGACGGTCTCACCGACGACCAGAGGTTCTTCTTGTCCTGGGCCCACGTATGGGCGGGCAACGACCGCCCGGAGTTCGCGCGCCTCATCGTGAACACGAACCCGCATCCCCTCGACCGCTTCCGCGCGATCGGAGCCCCGTCGAACATGCCCGACTTCGCGAAGGCCTTCTCCTGCAAGCCGGGCGACACCATGGTGCGAGCACAGAAGTGTGAGATCTGGTGATGCGACCCTCTCCCCCGCGAACCGGGGGAGAGGGCAGGGTGAGGGGGGATCCAGGGAATCGGGTCATTTTTCGGCGATCGGGCCATCGGGTCATCGGGCCATCGGGCCATCTGGGAATGCGGCGCGCGATGAGCCTCGGGACATAGGTGTCAGGTGCCGGCCCAGGGGGATCCGCCTAGCTCCTTTGCGGAGACTAGAGAACCTCCTTCACCTCGCCGCGCCGGGAAAGGAGAGTTCATTTCCGCGGACACTTCCATCAGATCGCAAGGTGAGGAGTCTCCCGACCGGAGGGAGGGAGGAGCCTCACCTTGCGGGAGCCGGAGCGGTCGCGCAGCGAACGCGGAGGCGACGGTAGAACTCCTTGCCTGCACGAGACTTCCAGTCTTGGGCAGGCTCCGGTTGTAGAATCTTCCGAGCCCGCGCGGCAGGCCCGGGCAGGAGGGTCATGACAACCGGAGCATTTCAACCCCGCCGTCTGGGCGACCATCTGCTCGTCGCGCAGCTCGGAGAAGACTGTCTCGGCACGGTTTACCGCGCCCTCCATTCGACGGACGAGCGGCGTTTCGTTCGCCTGCGCGTCCTCCAGTCTCCGGAGCTCTCGCCCCCGGCCGTCTTCGCGGCCATCAGCCGGCATGCCGACCGAACCTCCCGTCTCTCCCACAAGACGATCGTCCAGCACGCGGAGCTGGCTGTCGCGGATGGAACTCCCTTCGTCGCGTGGTACGAGGGCACCGGCTGGACACTCGACGTCGTCCTCGCCAGGCTGCGCGCCGCCGGAACCCGCCTGCCCGTGGCGTACGGTCTCCTGATCGCCGAACGCGTCTGCGCGGCGCTCGAGCACGCGTGGTTCTCGCCCGTCGACGGAGAGCCGATCCGCCACGGCGTTCTGTGGCCGGGCTTCGTGTCGATCTCGAACGACGCGGAGATCCGACTCGGCGGATTCGGACTGGCCGACGCCGTTCTCCCCTCGCTCGCGTCCGGGCGGCTCGCCCGGGACGTCGCCCCGTACGCGGCGCCCGAAGCACGGGAGACGTGCCGGGTCGGATCCCAGTCCGACGTGTATTCGGTCGGCGTGCTCCTGGGCGAGCTCCTCACGGGCCGGCGGCCTTCGATCGCCTCCGTGTATCCGATCCTCCGCGCCGAGGAGGATCCGGGCGAGGGCATCCGCGAGCTGCTCGACCGGTGCTTCGCGGCGGTTCCGGAGCGACTCACCGTCCTGGAGCTCCACCGCAGCCTTCAGGAGCAGCTCGCTACGGGACCGGCCCGCGTTTCCTCCGCGGACCTGGCGCTCTTTCTGTACACGCTCCTGAACCCGGAGAGCCGCGGGCTCGCGCATCCCGACGCCGACTCGACGAATCCGATCGCCGGCGACCTCGCGGCCGCCTCGGAGCTCGTGCCGGAGACCGGGGACGCTCCGCAGGGGCGCCGCGCGACGGACGGCGTCCTCATTCCTCCGCCCCCCTCCGCGTCCCCCGCCTTTCCGGGACCGCCCGCGCGGGGAAGCGATCTCCCGGCGGAGGCGCGCCGCGCGCCCGGTCCCTCGAGCCGCCCGTCGCGCCCGCGATGGGTCGGCGGAGCCGCCTATTTCGCCGCCGCGGCGGCGATCATCCTGGGCGTCGAAGCTCTGGCGATCCGCCGCGACAGGCCTGCCGCGCCGCGTGGATCCGCGCCGCCGCCGGTCCAGGCCGCCTTCGTTCCCGCGGCGCCCCTGCGCGCCGGCGCCCGCGCGCCCGAACCGGCGGTCGAAGCTCCGGCGGTCGAGCCCGCACCGGCGCCCCGCGTCGCTCCCGAATCGTTGCCGCGCGGCCTCGTTCAGGCGAAGAGGACCGGTGCGGCGAACGCGGCCTCGGCGGTGCGCCTGGCGGGAGGGTCGGCCGCCGCGACGCGAGCGAGCCGCCCCTCCGTCCGCCCGGCCGATGCCGCGGCCGCCCGCTCCGGAGCCGAGGATTCCCGATTCCGCGCGGCGTGGGCGCGCATAGAGGCCGAGCGCCGCGAGGCCGGACAGCTCGCCGCGGAGCCGTTCGCGGCGGGCCGGGAGGCGGAGGCCGAAGGCCAGCGTCTCTTCCGAACGCGGGATTTTTCCGCGGCCGCCGGCGCCTTCGATCGTGCGACGTCCCTCTTCCGCGACGCGGAGAATACGTCGCGCCAGGCGCGTCTCGACCGCATCCGACTCTCCTCCCCGTCGTCGTAGGCCGCGCCAGCTCCACGGGCCCAGCGAGATCTTCCTCCCCGGAGATGCCTGACCTGCGCGTCGGATTCGTCGGCCTCGGAACCATGGGCACGGGCATGGCCGGGAACCTCGCCCGTGCCGGATTCCCGCTCGCCCTCGCGACGCGCACCTTCTCGAAGGCGCAGGCTCTCGCCGCGGATCTGGCGCGGGGAAATCCGGCCGTCCGTGCCTTCGCCACGCCCGAGGAAGTCGCGCGCGAGTCCGACGTCGTCGTCTCCTGCCTCCCGGATTCTCCGCAGGTCGAGGAGGTTCACCTCGGAGCTTCGGGCACCGCCCGCGGCGCCGCCCGCGGAACGATCGTCATCGACTGTTCGACGACCGCGGCCGAGGCGGCGCGCGACATCGGACAGAAGCTGAGCGCCGCCGGTCTCCGCTTTCTGGACGCGCCGGTCTCGGGCGGACAGAAGGGAGCGAGCGAAGGAACGCTCACGTTCTTCGTCGGAGCCGACGACCCGGCCGACGTCGAGCGGGCGCGCCCGGTCTTCGAGGCGATGGGCCGCCGCATGACCCATCTCGGCGCGTCGGGATCGGGACAGCTCGGAAAAGCCACCAACCAGATCCTCGTGGCGTGCAACCTGCTCGCCGTCTCGGAGGCGATGGCCTTCGCGCGGAAAGCGGGTCTTCCGCTCGACGCGCTGCACGGCGCGCTCACGGCGGGCGCCGCCAACTCCTGGGCGCTCGAGGTCCTGGGGCGGAAGATGATCGACCGGGACTTTCGACCCGCGTTCGCGATCGCCCACCAGCAGAAGGACCTCGCCATTCTCCTCGCGACCGCCCGCGAGAACGGCGTCCCGCTCCCCGGCGCGGCGCTGGTCCATCAGCTCCTCTCGGCCCTCGAGGCGCAGGGGCGGGGCGGGGAAGGGACGCAGGCCCTTCTCACCCTCTACGAGCAATTATCCGCAGAAACCCCTGAAGGCTGAAGATTTCCGGCCGCCTGGCGGCGCGGAAGGCGCCCAGGGTCGCGGCCCGTGGGCCCGTCCTCCGGCGGGGACGTCTCCGACCGTTTACAATGTTTCCCCCCATGATCGCCACGAGACCGGGCCGCCCGCGCATTGGAGACGTCCTCCTCGGATCGGGGACGCTGACCGCGGCGTCTCTCGATCGCGCGCTCGCCGTGCAGAAGCGATCCGGCGCCGGCGTCAAGATCGGGGGAATCCTCCTCGGAAGCGGCCTCGTGGGCGAGACCGTCCTTCTCGAGGCGCTGTCCGGGCTCCATCGGTGCCCCGCCGTCGGATGGCCGGAGCTTTCGCAGGCGACGCCCGCGGCATTCGCCCTCCTCGGGGCGAAGAGCGCGACGCGGCTCGGCGCGTTTCCCTTCGCGATCGAGAAGCGAACCCTCCGCGTCGCGTTCACCGATCCTTCGAACATCAACGCGATCGACGAAGTCGCCGCATTGACCGGATGCCGCGTGATCGTGGCGGTGACCTCCGAGGTGCGGCTCATGCAGGCGCACGAAAAGTTCTACCGCCGGCCGATCTCGCTCCAGTTCACGAACATCCTCACCCGGATGAGCCGTCCGCGGCCCGCCGCAACGGCAGATCCGGCCGCTCCCGCCGTGGCGGTGCCGCCTCCCCCGCCGCGGTTCTCCGGCGGAGACGAAGCCGTGTCCGAGCTCGTCCCGGTCTCTGCCGCCTCGTCGGCAGTGCCCGCGGCACCCGCGGATCCGGTGGCCTCCGACGCCGATCCTTTTTCCGACGGCTATCCGCTGAACGCGTTTCTGGGCGATGCGCTCGCGTTCGGCGTCGCGCCTCCGAGCCTCTGGAAGCCGGGAGTCGAGGCTTCGAAGGCCGCGGAGGAGGATCCGCTCGATCCGGGCGTCCCGATCGGAAACGACGACCTCGACTCCACGCGTCCCTCGGGCCGGTCGCGAGCGCGCCGGGACTCCGAAGACGTCGACACGTTCGGCTTCGGCTCCTCCGACACGCTCGCCTGACGCGCGAGCCCTTTTCGGTCCTCCGCTTCGGCCCTTCGGTCTCTTACGACTTCTTCGGCGCCGCGGCGGGTTTCGACGCCGGCGGCGCGGCGGGCCCCCCCTTTGGCTCCTGCCAGTCGGGGACCCGATTCGCCACCGGCGGGATCGACTTCAGGTAGGCGAAGATCGCCTTGAGATCGGCGTCCGTGGCTTTCCCGATCCATGGCCACGGCATCGGCGGCTGGATGGTACGGGACGTTCCCATGTGCTTGCCCGCGCGCATCGCCTGGACGAACATCGATTCCGTCCAGATGCCGAGCCCCGAGTTCTTGTCGGGCGTCAGGTTTGCGGCGTAGCTCACGCCCCAGGGGCCCCAGAAGGCCGTGTTCGTGGCGACACCGCCCCAGATCCACGGACCCGCGGCAGCCGGAGGCGAAGGCAGCATCATCGCCGCCGGATGACCGGACAGCATCCGCGTCATGTCCGGCTCCGGGCCCGTGGCTCCCATCTTGAACGGCGTATGGCAGTCGTTGCACGACATGATGTCGACGAGGTACTTCCCGCGCGCGGCGGCGTTCGGCGGATCGGACTTCGACTGAGCGGAGACGATGGCCGAGACGAGGATGGCGGCGATCGAGATCAGGACCGGACGGAGCGTTCGCAGGCGCAAGCAGGCCTCCTTCACGTCAAAGAGAATCGTTTGAGGGTCGGGCGGATTCTAGAAATCCGATTCCGCCGCTGTCAATCGGATTCCTTACATCCGGGGCTCCGCCGCGCGCGCCGTTAACCGCCCGGGTGCCGAGACGATGAGATCCGCCCGATCCGGACGTCTCGCGGGCGCGCCGGATCAGCGCGTCGCGGCGGTCGGCAAGGGAGACGGCGCTTCGGGCGGGTTGCCCGCCGCGGGCGTCGGCCGCTCCGGCGCGAGAACCTGGAGCGCGTTGGTGACGCTCGCGACCCCCTCGACGGTCCGGGCGGAGGCCTCGACCCGGGCCTTTTCGTCTTCGCTGTGCACCGGGCCGGCGAGCGTGACGACGCCATTGGTGACGTTGACCTGGATGCTGGTGAGGGTCGCCGCCCCGACGTCGGACGCGAGCTTCGACTTGATTGCGGCCTTGATCCCGGTGTCGTGCGCCTGCCCCTCGACGCTCTGATTGGGGCGACAGGAGACGAGGAGGACCAGAGCGGTCGTGACGGCGAAGACGGCGACGGAGACAACCGGGCGGCGGACGGTTCGATTGGCCATGATGTCCTCCCGCCCGACCGGGCAGCAACCGCTGTGCCAGGAAGAGGTCAGGAGAACCAGTGAAAGATGGCGGAGGCCCAACCGAGAAACCCTCCGGCCGCGAGGAGCAGGAGCGCGAAGGCCAGCGCGAGCCAGCGGGCCGGCCGCGTTTCCGCCGCCGTCGCCGAACGCGGCTCGAAGAGGCTCTGCTCCATCACGCGCTTGCCCGCGAGAACGCGCTCGATCCCGGCGACGAAATGCGCGTGGCGGATCGTCTTGCGTCGATCATCCCCGGGCTCGGCGGCGGCGGCCTGTGCGGCGTTCAAGACGGCGTTGCGGATGTCGCCGCCCGTCGCGTCGTACGCCCGCGCGAGCGCCGCGAAATCGACGTCCGCGTCGAGAGGGGTCTTCCGCGGGTGGATCTGCGCGAGCCAGATCGCCTCGCGGTCCGCGGCGCCCGGGCTCTCGAAGAGGATGTGCGACCGGATGCGTCGCTCGAACGCCGGGTCGAAATTCGCGGCGAGGTTCGTCGCGAAGACGACGACCCCCGGATAGGACTCGAGCTCCTCCAGGAGGATGTTCACCGTCTGGTTCGACTCGCGCTCGTAGCCGTGGGACGTCCCGGCAAATCTCCGGCTGGCGATCGAGTCCGCCTCGTCGAAGAAGAGCACGGCATTGGAGGCGCGCGCCTCCCGGAAGACCGCAACGACGTTCTTGCCGGACTCGCCCGCCCATGCGCTCTCCATCTCGCTGTATCGCACCCTGAGGAGAGGTCGACCGAGCGCGGTCGCCACCGCCTCGGCGCAGATCGTCTTGCCCGTCCCCGGAGGACCCGCGAAATGGAACGCGAGGCCGAGGCCCGTGTCGTGCCGCTCCCCGAGCCCCCAATCGTCGAAGATGAGCGAGCGTTTCTCGATCTGTATGAGCGCCTCCGCCAGCGCCTGGCGGGTGGACGCCGGCAGCACGACGTCGTCGAACGTCCTCCGCGGCGCGGCGAGCTCGGCGAGATTCCTCCGCGTCCCGAGGTTCAAGAGCTGTCGGAGCATGCCCCGGGCGGAGCAATTCGGGGGCCAGTGGCGCGGTCCGGTGCAGTTGTTGCACCGATGGAGAGGAAGAGGAGGCGCCATGGCCACCGCCGAGAAGTGCCGACATCTGCCCTGTACGTGCCTCGCGACCGGGGAGGGGAGCGCCCCGGATTACTGCTCCGAGCCATGCGCGCTGCACAAGATGGAATTCGAGGAATGCGCCTGCGAGCACCCCGAATGCCGGGGGCACACCTAGCCTCCGCGTCTCGCCCGCCCGGCTGACAAAGTTCGGCCGCGATTCAGCTCCGTCCCGCGCATTCTCGTCAGCCGGACGGGAAACCGGATGTTGTAAGGGCCTTGCGTTCAAAGGCTTGCGCCGCCCGCCGACGAGGGAACGCCTGTTGCAGCGCTCCGGGGACAGCACCGGGAGGTCTCATGGCGATCGAAGACTGGATGGACCTGGATCGCGTCGACGGACGGCGGAGCAACAACCTGGGTGGCTTTCTCCCCGGCCGCGGATTCGGATGCTCCGACGAGGACGACGAAACGCTGACGGCGTCGATCGAGGTCGATCAGGACGACGTCGGCGAAGACACCGTTCCCATGGCGCCCACCGCCGCCCGCCGTTAATTTCTTCCTCCACCGAACGGACGAGCGTCATCGGACGGAGCGGAGCGAAGAGGGTCCGTCCGCGTGAAAGAGCGGGGACGGACCCGTCGCTCCGCTCCCGATGACCTCTTTGGAAGGGCCTTATCTCGGCCGTACGCTGGCGGACAAGCTGCTGTACGGACACGTACTGACTCCGTGCAGCGGGGGTTTTAACGTGAACGTCTCATGCTCAACGATGCCGGGCCGGAACTCGACCGCCAGATCGAGCGCAAGTTAAACGGCGACGCCAAGAAGAAGACGCCGCCGTACTCGACGAGCGAAAAGGCGGCGAACCGTCTCCTCCGACGCCTCGAGATGCAGGACATGCCCTGCTCCATCGAGCAGATCGAAGGCGTCTGGTACTGCACGTTCTGGATCGTCTTCCAGACTTCGCGCGAGCGGTTGTCGACCGGCAGCGGCGAGACGCGCGCTCTGGCTATCGCCCGCGCCGTCATGAACGCCCGCCTCGGCATGGGTGCGAGCCTCTCCGCCTCGAACGCCGAAGACGCTTCGCGCCGTCTGCATCGGTCGATGGCGATCGCGAGCGCGGATCTCCTGCCGCCGCCGGAGTGCGCAGGATGCGGTGTCGCGCTTCCGACGCGCAACCGGGAAGCTACGAACCGCTTCTGCACGGTGTGCTCGTGGCGCTCCGGAAAGCTGCAGATGGCCGAGAGCGCTCCGCAGCGTGAACCCGGCGGAAGCGCCACGATCCGGATCACGTCGCCTGGCGACGAGAACCGCGCCGATGGCCATGGCGGCGAGCAGCAGGCGGTCCCGAAGCTTTAGGGGTAAGCGGCAGACGACGGTCCGCGTGCGCCGCCGTTACTTCGACTTGAACCGGGCCAGCCGGTCGAACTCCCGACGGATGACGCCGTAACATTCGCACGCGGCCTGTTCGAGGCCATCGCGATCGTCGATCTGGATCCGGCCCTGGCGGTAGGTGATCAGACCGAGCTGTCGAAGCTCGCCGGCCGCCACCGTCACGGTCGCGCGGCGTACTCCGAGCATCTGCGAGAGGAACTCCTGCGTGAGAAGAAACGCGTCGCCAACGACGCGGTCGTGGGAGAGCATTAGCCATCGGGCGCAACGCTGCCGGAGGGAGTGGAGACGGTTGCAGGCCGAAGACTGGGCGACGAAGCGCAACAGGACCTGGGTATAGATCTGGGCGACCTCGCGGAGCACGCCGCCGTTCTGCATCTCGGCCCGGAAGATCGACGCCTTCATGCGGAGGCATTCGCCGGGGATCTGGACGAACGCTTCGATCGAGACGGTCCCCGTTTCGAGAAACATCGGCAGGCCGACCAGTCCCTCGTTGCCGACGGTCGCCGCCTCCACCGTCGTCCCATCCTCCATGCTCGTGACGAGTGAGGCCACGCCGCTCACGGGGAAGTAGACGAAGTCCAGGGGCTTGCCCGGCTGATGGAGCTCTTCGCGGATGCGCCAGGTGTGAGGTTGCAGGGAGGGAGTGAGCCGGCGCATCTCCGGATCGGGGAGACTCGCAAGCAGGTGATTTCTGACAGAGGGTTTGATGCTCATGGCGCCTTTCTCAGGCGCCAGCCCGTTCTGGGCTACCTGCGAGACAATCGACAGTAGTGTCAGTTCCCGTACAAAGCGGTACGCGGAAGGACATGTTCTCCTGCGCACAACCGTCCTCCGGCCCGCTCCTCGCGCGTTCCAACTCCTCGCGGCCCTGATTTCCGAAATAGAGTGCGCCGTACCGGGAGGCGCCTTGCCCCAGACCCCGCACGTCGAAAAGCACTTCACCGCGTCGGCGACCATCCGCGACGTCGTCATCGGCATGTCCGACGGGCTCACGGTGCCGTTCGCCCTCGCGGCCGGGCTCTCGGGGGCCGTCGATTCGACGAGGGTGGTGATCACGGCGGGGCTGGCCGAGATCGCGGCCGGATCGATCGCGATGGGTCTCGGAGGCTACCTCGCCGCGCGGACGGACGCGGAGCACTACGCCGCGGAGCTCGCCCGCGAAAAGCGGGAGACGATCGAGATTCCCGAAGAGGAGACGCGGGAGGTGGCCGAGCTCCTCGAGGAGTACGGCCTGCCCCGGGACGCCTCCATCGCGGCCGCCGATTCGCTCTCCCGCGACCGGAAGCGCTGGGTCGACTTCATGATGAAGTTCGAGCTCGGCCTCGAGAAGCCAGACCCGGCCCGCGCGCGGCAGAGCGCTCTGACGATCGCCGCCTCGTACGTCGCCGGAGGCCTCGTCCCCCTTTCCCCCTACTTTTTCGTGCACGAGAACTCCTCGGCGCTCCTCGCCTCCGTGGCGATGACGCTCGTCGCGCTGTTCGCCTTCGGATGGGTGAAGGGCCTGTTCACGGTAAAGAAGCCGCTTCGCAGCGCGTGGCAGACGACGGTCGTCGGCGGCATCGCGGCCGGCGCCGCGTTCGCGATCGCGAAGCTGATCTCCTCCTGAGGGGAACGCCACGGCGCTTCCGTCGGCGGGAGACGCGGTCCTTTACTTCGGTGGCCGCGGGGCTTAGTCTGTATTCCGTCACAATCCATTTCATCGAGACCGGAGGCGCCACTCCCCTTGTGTGAGCCGAGCCGCGTCGTTTTCGCCCGTCGAGACGGCTCGACGGGCGGCGCGTCCCTCCGGCCGGCGGCGCCCTTCATCCAGGAGGACCGATGACCCGCGAGGAATTCGAGAGCACCCGGCTGCGCCTCATGTTCTCGGGGGTCTGTCCCGCCTGCGGTTCTCCGATCGACCTGGAAGGGGTCCGCCGTCTCGTCCTGGCGTGCGCGAACCCCACCTGCAACTTCTCCTACCAGGCGGCCCTCCACGAGCGATTCGAGGTGGGCGGCGCCCCGGACGACCGACCGGGCTCCGCCCGGCTGCCTCTCCGGGAGAGCTGAGCCCCTCCGACTCGCGCCTTCGTCCGAAAAACCTTTTCCCGGGCCGTGCGTACTTGACTTCCGAGAGCTAAATTTTTAGCATCTGCTAGTTTTTTAGCATCGCGGAGGCCCCATGAAGAAGATCCCCCTGGATCAGTTGAGCCGCCGGGAGCGCCAGATCATGGAAGTGATCTACCGCACCGGCCAGGCCACGGCGACCGAAGTCCTCGAGGCGCTCCCGGATCCGCCCTCCAACTCGGCGGTGCGGGCTCTCCTGCGGATCCTCGAGACCAAGGGCCACCTCCGGCACGTGGCCGACCGGACGCGCTACGTCTTCCTGCCGACGCTCGCTCCCGACCGGGCCCGGCGCTCGGCGATGCAGAGTCTCGTGAACACCTTCTTCGAGGGATCTCCCGAGAAGGCCGTCGCCGCGCTGCTCGACGTCAAGCGATCGGAGCTCTCCGAGAACGATCTCGACCGCCTCTCCCAACTGATCGAAAACGCCCGTGAGGAGGGGCGCTGAGATGGACCCTCAAACGTTCGCCCTCGCGGCGGCCCGCTTCGGACTCGACCTGTCGCTGAAGGTCACGTTCCTTCTCGCCCTCGTGCTCCTGACCCTCTACGGCCTGCGCCGGCTCTCCGCGTCCGCGCGGCATCTCGTCGCGATGCTCGGGCTCGCCGGTGCGCTCGCGCTGCCGCTCGCGACCGCCGTCGTGCCTTCCTTCTCGATCCCACTCGTTCCCCGCCTCCTGCCCGCGGACGCCGTCGATGCCGACGACACCGCCCTCCCCCCGTCGGAGTCTGCCGTGGAGATGCCGGTCGCCGCAGAAGCCGCGAGCGGCGTCCCGGCGGCCGAGACGCGATTCAAAGAGCCCGCGCCGGCTCCCGCGACGCCGCCGTGGACGCCGCAGTCGATCGCCCGCCTGCTGATCGCCGCGTGGCTCGCCGGAGCGATCCTGTCCCTCGCGCGGCTCGCATTCGGCTTCCGCCGGGTGCGCCGGATCGCAGACGACGGCCGCCTCGTGGGCGACGCTGCCTGGACGGACGCGGCGGACGAGCTCGCGCGGCGACTGGGCATCTCGCGCGCCATCCGGCTCGTCGCGAGCGCTGACGTCCCGGTCGCGATGACCTCGGGGATCCGCAGGCCCGTCCTCCTCGTTAACGACGCCGCCCGAAAATGGTCGCCCGAGCGGCGTCGGGTGGTGCTGCTCCACGAGCTCGCGCACGTGCGCCGCGGGGACTGGCTGACCCTGGTCGTCGCCGAGCTCGCCGCCGCCGTCTACTGGTTCCATCCGCTCGTGTATCTCGCGCGGCGTGAAGCGCGGCGCAGCTGCGAGCGCGCCTGCGACGACCTCGTTCTCGATCACGGCACCAAACCTTCCGTGTACGCGGCGCACCTTCTCGGGATCGTGCGGAGCTTGAAGCCCGCGACGGCCCGGGCGCTGCCCGTCATGGCGATGGCTCGTCCGTCCCAGTTCGAGGGTCGGATGCGCGCCATCCTGGATCCGGGCCTCCATCGCCGGGGGCCGACCCGCGCCGAAATGCGCGGTGCGGCCCTCGGCGTTCTTTTCGCCGTCCTCGTCCTCTCGGCCGTCCAGCCGTGGTCGGACCGCTCCGCCTCGGCCGCCGCGCTGCCCGCCGGTGCGGATCAGGTGGCGTCTCTCTGGACGCCCGCCGACGTGAGAAGCGGCGGGTCGACGAAGCACCAGAAGCCCTTCTGCCCGAAGGAACGCGGCCGCGAGAGCATCCGTTCGGCCAGTCCGAATCCCGTTCCAGCCGCACCCGAGGCGGCGAGCGACGCGGGGTTCGTCCTCGCTTCGAAATGGAAATCCGGGAAGGTCAGGCTGGAGTCCTGCGACTCGTACGAGCGCGGCATGAGACTCCACCGCCGCGAGCGCTTCGATGAGGCGATCGAAGCGTTCCAGAAGTCGATCGACGCCGGCTGCCGCGAGGAAGCGGCGAGCTACAACATCGCGTGCGGCTATGCACTCAAGGGCGACAAGGATCGCGCATTCGAGTGGCTCGCGAAAGCGGAGGCCGCGGGCTTCGAGCTCGAGAAATATCTCGAGAGCGACGACGATCTCGACGACCTCCGCTCGGATCCGCGCTTCGCGGCGCTTCAGCACGAATCCAAAGACCGGAAGATGGCGGCGAAACGCGACGCCGCCCGGGAAGCCGCGGCGCGCTACGAACGCCTCGCCTCACAGGAAACGAAGGACGGCAACGCGTTCTATGAATCGGCCCTCCACCTGCTGAAAAACGGCGACTACGCCCTCTCGGCGAAAGCCTTCCATCGCTCGGCGGAGCTCGGAAACCGCCCGGGGACGTCCTTCTACAACGAGGCGTGCGCCCTATCGCTCGCGGGCGAGACGGGACCGGCTCTCGACGCCCTCCGGCGCTCGCTCGAGAACGGATTCGACAATCCGTCGCATCTCGCCGATGACGACGATCTCGAGGCGATCCGAAAGGATCCTCGCTTCCCCGAGCTGCAGACGCTCGCCGAGGAGCTCCAGACGCCGTCGGTCGAAATCTGGAAAAAATGGCTTCGCTCGACCAACCGCCCCGCCTGGCGCGAGGCCGTCGAGCACGCTCGGAAGGCCGCCCTGCGGCACCCGACCCTCGGCCGGGCCTGGTTCAATCTCGGCTACGCCCAGATCCGCGGGGAACAGCCCGACGCGGCCGTCGTGTCGTTCCGCAAGGCCCTCGACCTGGGCTACCGCAGGAGCGCGAGCCTCTACAACCTCGCGTGCTCGTACGCGCGGCTCGACCAGAAGGACGCGGCGTTCGACGTTCTCTTTCAGTCACTGGCCGCCGGGTTCGGCGAAGAGGAGACGCTCCGCCAGGACCGAGACCTCGACAACCTGCGCCGCGATCCCCGGTTCCGCAAGGCGCAGCAGATGATCGACGCCCGAGAGGATCGCGAAGTCGCCGAGAACTGAGGCGCCTCTCCCGGGTATGCGGGTCGGTCACATCCTCGGGCCGACGAGCGCCGCCAGGAGGAGCGCGAGGGCGCTCACGACCGTCGCGGAGACGGCGCCGACGTAGAGCGGCCGCGCGCCGAGGCCCCGGAAGACTTCGAATCGAGTCGTGAGCCCGACGCCCGCCATCGCCGTGGCGAGCGCCGCGCCCGCCCAGGTCTCGCCGGCCGCCTTCGTGATCCGCGCCCATCCCGCCGCCTCCCAGATCCCGTAGGCGGAGCTGCCCCGGGCGAGCATGCCGTCCCCTCCGGAGCGCACGAGCGCCATCGCGAGAAATCCGAGCACGAAGAGGGGAAAGAGCGTCGCGAACGGAATCCGCCGGCGGACGGAGCCGTGCGCGGCGTTTCCCCGGGCGTGCAGGTACGCGAGCGCGGGAACGACCGCGGCCAGGAAGACGTTGCGCGTGAGCTTCGTGACCGTGGCCACCTTCAGCGCGCGCTCGTCGTGGAAGAGCTCCTTGTAGGAGAGCGCGGCGCCCATCACCTGCGACGTGTCGTGGATTCCCGTTCCCAGGAAGAGGCCCACCGAGGCCGACGTCTTCCCGAAAAGGGCGTGCGCGAGGTAAGGGTCGACGAACATCGCGATGGCACCGAACAGCGTGACGATCGCGACGGTGTAGGCCACTTCGCGCTCGTCGGCTTCGATGGCCGGCGCGACGGCGAGCGCCGCCGTCACCCCGCAGATGGCCGTGGCGGCCGCGGTCAGGATCCCGAACCGCGCCGAGACTCCGAGGCGCCGCGCGAACGCCGGGGTCACGATCAGAGCCACGACGACGATCGTCGCGACGACGGGGATTGCGAGCGCGCCCAGGGCGATCACGTCGAAGACCGAGAGGCGGATCCCGACGAGGATGATCCCGAGGCGAAGCATTTTTTTCATCGCGAACTGCAGCCCGGGAGCGAACACCGCCGGAAGGCGCACGGAGTTCGCCACGATCATCCCGAGGACGATAGCGACCATGATTCCCGAGATCGGCGACGGCTTTCCCGCGGGGTCGATGCCCTGGAGCGCCAGGATTCCGCGCCCGGCGAATCCGCCGAGCGCCTGCGCCGCGAGCATGATCGCCACCGCGAGAACGAGCCCGGGAAGAAGCGAGGGCGCTTCGCTCCACGGGACGCCGATCAGCGCCCGGGCGATCCGGGAACCGCGGCCCCCGCGCGCCGGGGAAAGGGGGTGATTCCCCCCACCGACGTCTGTTGTGGGCTCGTGCACGCGCGGCCATCATGGGCGGAAACCGCCCGGACGTAAAGCGGCCGCCGCGCCCGGGCGGATATACGATCCGGCGGGCCACGATACGAGGAGCGGAATGCACCAGATTCCCAAAGCGCGATTCCAGCCGGGAGCTCTGCCGGACCAGATCTCCGCGACCGCCGCGGCCGTGCCGGCGAGCCTGGCCGACCACCCGCCGATTCGCGGTCAAGCCCTCATTTTCTGGGACCCGAAGAACCCGGGGCGGAAGCTCGACGCGATCGACACCGACCAGATCACCCCGGCGGCCGATTGCGTCTCCGAGAGCCTCGCGACGCTCGACGAGCGCTGGAAGGCCGGGTCGTTCCGATACCTGATGCCGGACTTCCGCCGGCGCGTCCATTCCGGTCAGACCTTCGTGGTCGCGGGAGACCGCTTCGCGATCGGCTCGTCGCGGGAGATGAGCCCGGCGGGGCTGAAGGGCGTCGCCGAAGAGGTGGGACGCGAGCTCGTCGTCGTCTGCGGCCAGAACATGGGAGACATCTTCCGGCGCAACGCGTTCAACCTCGGCCTCCACGTGGTCCAGAGCCCGGAAGCCGTCGCGGACGCGCGGGACGGCGACGTCTTCGTGTTCGATCCCGGAACGCGACGCCTGACGAACGAGACGCAGGGCAAGGGCTATACGCCTGTGCCGCTGACGCCGAAAGAGGAGGAGATCCGTTCGAGCGGAGGCATCTTCGTGCTCGGACGCCGCGAGTTTCCGGAGTCCGTCCGGACGGAGCCGCGGATCGTCTGGCCGGACGCCGAGACCGCGCGGACAATGACGACCACGGAGCAGATCGTCTGGGCGCACCGGGTGGACAAGGACGCCGTCGTGCGCCCGGGCGCCACGCTCCGGGTCTACGCCGATCTCCTCCCCGCGTCGGACGGCACCGCGCCGTTCGCAATCCACACCTTCAACAAGATCACCGGCGGCAACATGATCGCGCCGCGCCAGGCGGCGATCGCCAACGACCATTTCGTCTTCACCGGCAAGGACGCCGACGAGAAGCAGACGTCGATCGGGCGGGAGTTCGCGCGGGTTCAGGGGATCGGCAAGCCGTGGTACGCCGACCCCGGCGACGGGATCTTCCACTTCTACTTTCCGGAGCAGGGCCTCGTGCTCCCGGGCATGTTCATCCCCGGAGCCGACTCGCACAGCCGGGCGTACGGCGCCTACGGGGCGGTCGGGTTCGGCGTCGGCTCGACCACGCTCGGGTTCGGATGGGCGACGGGCGCGATCTACTTCACGTGCGCACGCCAGCGCCGCGTCGTGTTTCGCGGGGCGCTTCAGCCGTGGGTGAGCGGCAAGGACATCGTGCTCGAGCTCCTCCGCCGGTGGGGCGCGAAGCAGTCGCAGGGCATGTCGGTCGAGTTCGTCGACGCCGACCATCAGCTCGCGATGCCGTTTCGGAACACGATCGCGAACATGATGGCCGAGGCGGAGGCGTTGAACGGCGTCTTCGCCCAGGACGACATCACGGACGCCTGGTACGCGGAAAAAGGCCTGGAGCTTCCGTATCCGAAGGTCGCTCCGGGCGCCGACGCCCACTACGAGATCGACGAGGCGTTCGACCTCTCGGAGATCGCGCCGATGATCGCCAAGCCGTTCGCGCCGGGAAATGCGTTTGCGGCCACGGAGGTCGCGCGCGAGCGGATCGCCTTCGACAAGGCCCTGATCGGATCCTGCACCAACGGAAGCTACGCGGACCTGCTCCAGGCCGCGCTCGTGATCACGGCCGCCCGCGAGCACGGCTTTCGCGAGGTCGCGCGCGAGCTCACCGTGTTTCCCGGCTCCGGCGCCGTCGGACGGCAGATCGAGGCACCCGACTCCCGGCTCGCCGGCGAGTCGATCGCGGATGTCTTCCGCTCGGTCGGAGGCCGCATCCGCCAGTCGTGGTGCGGCCCGTGCTTCGGCCAGGGTCCGGACGCCCTGACGGCGGGCCAGCGGGCGATCACGTCGTTCAACCGCAACTGGCAGAACCGCATGGGCATCGGAGGAGAAGGGTTCCTGGCGAGTCCGGCGGTGGTGGCGGCTTCGGCTTTGATCGGCTATATGGCGCCGCCGAGTGAGCTGGGGATTCGCTGGGATGCTGCGAGGTACGGCGGGTAGACGCGACGGGTGGAGCGCGGTTGTGGCGGGCGAGACGCCCGGGGCCCGCCGCTCCCTGCGGAGACACGGCGCGACTTTCGGGGTGACTCGAGGGACGTGGCAGTCGCGCCTCCGCGAAATCGGCGCAGCTTCAGAGTCTCTCGATCGCCAGGGTGGTGTGCGCCGATTTCGAGGGTCTCCTCCGGGAGCGGCCGGCCCCGGGCTCCACTGTGGCGGAAGGCTCGCTCCGGAAAGGGGGGTGGGGTGGGGGGGGAGGGTGAGAGTTCTCTCGCGGCTTGGTGATTCGCTCCGCGGGGCACGAGGAACGGAGAGAGCGAGCGGGGTCAGGCACGCATTTCGCCATTATGGAGCGCGGGGTCAGTCCTGCATTTCGACCTTTTTGGGTTGGACCTTGTTGGGGTCAGTCGTGCATTTCGACCTGTTGGGAGTCGGCTGGCGGGGAGGCCCTAAGGGGTTCCAGTTGTGCCCGCGGGAAATCTCCTCAGCTTGCCGTTTCTATGGGGATTTCTTTTTCGGTGAGGTGGGAGTCGAGCCAGGCGATCGCCGCTTCTTTGTTTCGGAGGCGGTTGAGGCGGATGGATTTCTTTTTTCCGTCCTGGTTTTCGAAGGTGTAGCGCTTCTCGTCTCGGGTGGCTCTCTGGATTTCTGTCCAGGGGAGATGGAAACCCTGGAAGGGGCCCAGGCGGACTCGGAGCCTGTCTTCTGTTGCTTCCAGGGAGCGGCGGCCTCGGCGGTGGCTGGAGAGGCGCGCTTCGAAGACTCCGATCATGATGACCACGAATCCAGACACGTAGCTCGCGCGCAGCCATCGGCCGGCGTGGTGTTGTTTCGTCAGGCCCTCGACGATCAGGAGCGTGCCGCTCGCGATCTCGATCCATCCGAAACGGGCGTGCGAGCCGCGCACGTAGTGCCGCCGCGCGATCGCGATCGACACGAAGAGGGCGGCGGCGGCGGCGATCTCGAGGATCGCGATCCAGCGGTGCGAGCCGTCCCCGCGGGAGAGCGCCGTGTACCCGGATGCGGCCATGGTGAGGGCGACCACCGCGTGCTGCACGGTCTGGATCGCTTTCGCGCGGGCGAGCCGGACGTCGTCCAAATGCAGGATGTCGCGCTCGTGCATGGGTTTGCGCATTGTGCGGCATCCGGAGGAAGGTTGCGAAAGCCGGCCCGGACGCTGGCTTTCTCGACTGAGCTTCGGGAATGATCGTTGCAGTAGGGCTGGCAGAAACCGGAGGCAGACATGTCACAGAGAACAAGATGGTCGATGACGCTCGCGATTGTGGCCGTGGGGCTCTTCACCGGGCCGCCCGCGCAGGGCCAGTACCGCGACGCGCCCGTCGCCGACGATATCCGCCAGACGGTCGCCCGGGTTTCCTATCTCACCGGTCCGGTCTCCTACGCCCGCGGCGACGAGCCCGACGACTGGCAGTCGGCGGCCGTGAACGTCCCGCTCACCATCGGCGACCGCCTGTACTCGGGGCGGGGCGGCCGCGCCGAGCTGCAGATCCATGGCGGAGCCTTCGTGCGCCTCGCCGCCGACACCGATCTCGCCGCGCTGAACCTGACCGACGACACGAAACAGCTCTCCCTGTCCAGCGGCACGGCGGCCTTCCAGCTCCGGCAGCTCGCGCAGGACGAGATCTTCGAAGTCGACACCCCGAACGCCGCGATCACCTTCGACCGGGCCGGCGACTACCGCGTCGACGTCGATCCCGACGGGAACACACGGGTGCGAGTGAATCGAGGAGAAGCCACCGTCGCGGCCGGAGGAGGACAGATCCCTCTCTCTGCCGGTGACGAGATGGCGATCGACGGACTCGACGATCCGCGTTACGACGTCTTCGCCCTCTCCGCGTCGGATGCGTTTGACCGATGGGTCGCATCCCGGCGAAGCCGTGCCAGCCGGTCACAGTCCGTCCAGTACGTCAGCGCCGACATCGTGGGCGTCTCGGATCTCGACGCCTACGGCCGTTGGGACGAGCTTCCGGAATACGGTCGGGTCTGGTCTCCGATCTCCGTGGACGCCGAATGGGCTCCCTACCGAACCGGGCACTGGATCTGGCAGGACCCCTGGGGCTGGACCTGGGTCTCTTCGGAGCCCTGGGGCTGGGCCCCGTATCACTACGGTCGTTGGGTCAACACCTCGTCCCGCTGGTACTGGGTTCCCGAGGCGCGCACCGTCCGAAACGTTCGCTACTCCCCCGCGCTCGTCGGCTTCGTCGGCGGCGGTCCGGGATTCTCCGTTTCGCTCGGGAGCGGCGGCAGCGGATTCGTCGGCTGGTTTCCGCTCGCGCCTCGCGATCCGTACGTTCCCTGGTGGGGCTCGCGGTCTCGACGAGCCGACACGCGAGGCGATTTCCGATACGGGAATCGCGACCACGTCACCGTGGTCAATCAGAACGTGTTCGTTTCGGGCGGTCTCGTGGCGCGTAACGCGGTCACGGACCGCAGCGTCCTCCGCCAGGTCGTGAGCGCGCCCGTCATCCGGGGTGCGCTGCCTTTCGTTCCGACGACCGCCTCACTTCGGGTCGCCGCTCGGACGGGTCTTCCCGCGCCTCCGCGGCCGCCCGCCCTCATCGTGAACCGTCCGGTCGTCGCTCGCATCGCGCCGCCGCCGCCGCCGCCCTCCTTCGCGAGCAAAGTCGACGCGATCCGGCAGAACAACGGCTCGCCGGTTTCGCCCGCCGAGGCCGCCCGGATCGTCGAACAGCGAAAGGCGCCCGCCGCCGTCGCGATCCGGCCCGTCATCAGGGAACCAGGCCGCATGACTCTGACGCGCGGCCGCGAAGCCTCGCCGAACGCTTCTGCGGTCAACCCCGGCGCTCCGAAGGCGGCCGTCCCGGCGCCCGTGCCGGTGCCGGTCCAGGCTCCCCGCGGCCGCCCGCTCGCGACCATCGAGCGTCCCCTCGCGGCTCCCGCGCCCGTGGCCGCCCCCCCCGCCCCCGCGCCGCCGGCGCCCGGATCCATTCGCCCCGAGCCCCCGGCCGCTCCGCGCAACGCTCCCCCCGTCGGTCAGCCCGCGCCGCGGGGCCGCGCTCCGCTCGAGACGAGCCGTCCGGCGCCGGGCGTGCCCGCGCCCGCGCCTCCCCCCGTGCAGCCGCCTCCCCCGGCGCAACCGCCTCCTCCGGCCCAGCCGCCCGTTGGCGCCCCGCGCACAGTCGAGCGGGAGCGTCCCGCGGATGTCCCCGCCGCAAGACCGACCGCGGCCAACCCGCTCGATATGAACCGTCGCGCGCGCCCCGAGGACAAGCGTCCCTACGCAACGGCCCCGACTCCTGTCCCGGCGGCCGCGCCGGCTGCGCCCCCGGCGCCGGTCGCTCCGCCTCGCGATCGCGGCCGCACGGACGCGCCTCGGGAGCGGCCCGCATCCTCGAACAACGACGCGGCGGTCCCGCCGTCGCGCCAGCGCGAGGTGCGCCAGGCGCCCACTCCCGCGCCGCCTCCCCCTCCCGCTCCCACCGCGGAGCGCGCCGCGCCTCCCGCCCGCATGCGCGAAGCGGCGCCTCCGCCGCCCGTGCGCGACGACCCGCGCAGTCCGAAGACCAACGTGCCCCGCGGCCCGGCGGCGGCTCCCGCGGCTCCCGCCGCGGCGCCTCCGCCTCCGCCTCCCGCTCCGCCCGAGCGGGGTCGAGTGGCTCCTGAGCCGCGCGAAAAGGGGCAGAAGCCCCCCGCGAAGAAGGCGACACCCGACCCGAATCAGAAGGACGAGCGCGGGCGCAAGGATTGATCCCCGGCTGTAACCGGGAAACGCCCGCCTTTCGGCGGGCGTTTCGTTTTTAGAATCAGTGGCTTAGTGGCCTGCGTAAAGTTGACAATACCGTACAGATTGCATATCTTCCAGTCTCCGAGGAGTACCGATGGCCGCCGACAACCGTTCCGTTCTCGAGATCACGAACCGTGAGTACAACGCGGGCTTCGTCACCGACATCGAGTCGGAGTCGATTCCCGCGGGACTCTCGGAAGACGTCGTCCGGCTGATCTCCTCCAAGAAGGGTGAGCCGGAGTGGCTCCTCGACTGGCGCCTGAGGGCCTTCCGCCACTGGACGACGATGACGGAGCCCACCTGGCAGAACGTGCACTACCCGCCGATCGATTACCAGTCGATCGTCTACTACTCGGCCCCGCGCTCGAAGAAGGACGGGCCGAAGAGCCTCGACGAGGTCGACCCCAAGCTGCTCGAGACATACGAGAAGCTGGGGATTCCCCTCCGAGAGCGCGGCAAGCTCGCGGGCATCGCCGTCGACGCCGTCTTCGATTCCGTGTCGGTGGCGACGACCTTCCGCGAGCAGCTCTCGAAAGTCGGAGTGATCTTCTGCTCGTTCTCCGAGGCCGTCCACAACCACCCCGAACTCGTCCGCAAGTACCTCGGGACCGTGGTGCCGTACAGCGACAACTTCTTCGCGACGCTGAACTCGGCCGTCTTCTCGGACGGCTCGTTCTGCTACATCCCGAAGGGCGTCCGCTGCCCGATGGAGCTCTCGACCTACTTCCGGATCAACTCGGCGAACACCGGCCAGTTCGAGCGGACACTGATCATTGCCGACGAGGGCGCATCCGTCTCGTATCTCGAGGGCTGCACCGCGCCGATTCGGGACGAGAACCAGCTCCACGCCGCCGTGGTCGAGCTCGTCGCCTTAGACGACGCGAAGATCAAGTACTCGACGGTGCAGAACTGGTACCCAGGCGACGAGAACGGCAAGGGGGGAATCTACAACTTCGTGACGAAGCGCGGGAAGTGCGCCGGCCGCCGCTCGAAGATCTCCTGGACGCAGGTCGAGACGGGCTCCGCGATCACCTGGAAGTACCCGAGCTGCATCCTGCTCGGCGACGACTCGGTCGGCGAGTTCTACTCGGTGGCCGTCACGAATCACCGGCAGCAGGCGGACACCGGGACGAAGATGATCCACATCGGGAAGAACACGAAGTCGACGATCGTCTCGAAGGGGATCTCGGCGGGACACGGGCAGAACACGTACCGCGGCCTCGTGAAGATCCTCGGCAAGGCCGACAACGCTCGCAACTACTCCCAGTGCGATTCGCTCCTGATCGGCGACCGGTGCGGCGCGCACACGTTCCCCTACATCGAGGTGAGCAACTCGACGGCGCAGATGGAGCACGAAGCTTCCACGTCGAAGATCGGCGAGGACCAGATCTTCTACTTCCAGCAGCGCGGGATCTCCGCGGAAGACGCGGTGTCGATGATCGTCAACGGCTTCTGCAAGCAGGTCTTCAAGGAGCTCCCGATGGAGTTCGCCGTCGAGGCGCAGAAGCTCCTCGGCGTGAGCCTCGAAGGCTCGGTGGGTTGACCGGTTGATCGCTGATCGCCTGAACCGGCTGACCGGCTGACCGGCTGACCGGCTGACCGTCAGCGACGAAGAAAGAAACACCGGAAACGGAGCGGAATCCGATGGAACCGATGACCAAAGCATCCCCGAACAAAACGCCCCTCCTGGACATCCAGGGCCTCCACGCGTCCGTGGGCGGCAACGAGATCCTCCGCGGCGTCGATCTCGCCGTCATGCCGGGCGAGGTCCACGCGATCATGGGGCCGAACGGCTCCGGCAAGTCGACCCTCGCGCACGTCCTCGCCGGACGGCCCGGCTACGAGGTAACTTCCGGCCGCGTCCTCTTCAAGGGCCTGGACCTCCTCGCGATGTCGCCCGAGCTGCGGGCGCGAGAGGGCGTCTTTCTCGCGTTCCAGTACCCCGTCGAGGTGCCCGGCGTCTCGAACGTCTATTTCCTCAAGAACGCGCTGAACGCCGTCCGCAAGCACCGCGGGCTTCCGGAGCTCGACGCCATGGACCTTCTCGCCTTGACGAAGGAGAAGGCAAAGCTCGTGGAGATCGACGAGGAGCTCGTGCGGCGCCCGGTGAACGAAGGGTTCTCCGGCGGAGAGAAGAAGCGCAACGAGATCTTCCAGATGGCGGTGCTGGATCCAATCCTCGCCGTCCTGGACGAGACGGATTCCGGCCTCGACATCGACGCGCTGCGCATCGTCGCCTCCGGGGTGAACGCCCTGCGCACGCCCGAGCGTTCGATGATCGTCGTCACTCATTACCAGCGTCTGCTGAACTACATCGTTCCCGACTTCCTCCACGTCTTAGTCGACGGGCGCATCGCGCTCTCCGGCGGCAAGGATCTCGCGCTGGAACTCGAGGAGCGCGGCTACGCGTGGCTCGAGAAGGAGCCCGCGCCGGCCGGAGCGACCGCCTAGATGCCCTCCCCCGCCCTGGTCCCCGAGACGGATCTGTACGCCGCCGCGTTCGCGGAAGTGGAGCGGCGCGCAAAGGGTGAGCCTTCCTGGCTCCTCGCGCTGCGTCGAGAAGGCTTCGCCCACTTCCAGGAGGCGGGCTTCCCCTCGCCGCACGACGAGAGCTGGAAGTACACGAGCGCGGCGCCGATCGCGCGCATCTCCTGGGAGCCGCCCGCCGCCGTCCCCTCCCGCCGTCCTCTGCCGCTGCCCATGGACCTGTCGGAACCGGTCCGGCTCGTCTTCGTCAACGGGCGCTTTTCGGCGCCCCTCTCCTCGGAGCGCTCCGCGCTCCCCGAGGGGATCGATCTCCACGATCTCGCGACGGTCCTCCGCGACCATCCCGACTGGCTTCAGCCCTGGCTCGGCCGGGAGACGCCGCACGCCGCCGGCTCCTTCGGCGCCTGGAACACGGCGTTCTTCGAGGACGGCGTGTTTCTGCGCGTCCGCAAGGGCGCCCGGCCCGCGGAGCCGATCCACCTCTTCTTCGTGTCGGACGCGCCCGGCCCGCCGACCATGTCGCACCCGCGCAATCTGATCGTCGCCGAGAGCGGTTCGGATGCGTCGGTCGTCGAGACCTACGCGGGCGACGGGATCTCCCTGACGAACGCCGTCACCGAGATCTTCGTCGCGGACGACGCGGCGCTCGAGCACTACAAGGTGCAGCGGGAGTCTACGAGCGCGTTCCACGTCCACACGATCGCCGCGCGGCAGGGACGGTCGAGCCGGTTCACGTCCCACAACATCGCCCTCGGAGGGGCGCTCGCGCGGACGGACATCCGGGCGCTGGTCGACGGCGAAGGCGCCGAGTGCGTCTTGAACGGCCTCTTCGTCGGCGGCGGAGCGCAGCACCTCGACAACCACACGACGATCGACCACGCGAAGCCTCACGGCTCGAGCCGCGAGCTCTACAAAGGCATCCTGGACGGCCGCTCGCGCGGCGTCTTCCACGGCACGATCCTCGTGCGCGAGGACGCGCAGAAGACGGACGCCATCCAGACGAACCGGAACCTGCTCCTCTCCCGCGAAGCGCTCGTCAACTCGACTCCGGCTCTCGAGATCCACGCGGACGACGTCAAGTGCAAGCACGGCTCGACGATCGGGCAGATGGACGCGAACGCGCTCTTCTACCTTCGCTCCCGGGGAATCGGGGAAGAGGACGCGCGGGCGCTGCTCACCTGGGCGTTTGCCGAGGACGTGGCGCGCCGCATCGAGATCCCGGCGATCCGCGCGGGCGTCGAGGCGGCGCTCGGACTGCGGCTGCCCGGTTCCAATACTTCCGGCGGAGAACGGCCGTGAGCCGCGCCCGCACGGTCGCCGAGCCCGTCCCCGCCCAGGCGGTGTCCGCCCCCGCTTACGACGTCGAGGCGATCCGCCGCGATTTCCCGATCCTCGGCCGTACGGTCCACGGCAAGCCGCTCGTCTATCTCGACAACGCCGCCACGACGCAGAAGCCGCGCTCGGTCATCGACGCGGAGAGCGACGTCTACGAGCGCTATTACGCGAACATCCACCGGGGGGTGCATCTCCTCTCCGTCGAGTCGACGGAGGCGTACGAGGCCGCCCGGGAGTCGGTGCGGGGCCTGATCCACGCGGCCGACGCGCGCGAGGTGATCTTCACCCGCGGAACGACCGAGGCGATCAATCTCGTCGCGCAGACCTGGGGACGCCAGCATGTGGGCGCGGGGGATGAGGTCTTGATCACGGCGCTCGAGCACCACTCGAACATCGTCCCCTGGCAGATGCTCTGCGAGGAGAAGGGCGCCCGGCTTCGCGTCGCCCCGATCGACGCGAGGGGCGAGGTCTCACTCGAGGGTTTGAAGTCCCTGGTGAACGACCGCACGCGCATCGTCTCCGTCGCCCACGTCTCGAACGCGCTCGGAACGATCCTCCCGATCCGCGAGATCGCCGCGATCGCACACTCGAGGGGCGTTCCGCTCTTAGTCGACGGCGCCCAGGCGGTCTCGCGCCTGCCGGTCGACGTGCGGGAGCTCGGATGCGACTTCTACGCGTTCTCCGGCCACAAGCTCTACGGGCCCTCCGGCGTCGGGGTGCTCTGGGGCCGGGCCGAGCGGCTCGAGGCGATGCCGCCCTGGCAGGGCGGCGGGGACATGATCAGCTCGGTCACGTTCGAGAAGACGACTTACAACGTCCTCCCGTACAAGTTCGAGGCGGGGACACCAAACATCGCCGGGGCCATCGGCCTCGCCGCCGCGATCGACTACGTGGGCGCGCTCGGCATCGAGCGCATCGCCGCGCACGAAGACGAGCTCCTCGCCCGGGCGACCGCGGCCATCGGCGCCATCCCGGGCGTCCGGTTGATTGGCACCGCGGCGCACAAGGCCGCCGTCCTCTCGTTCACGATGGACTGCGTCCATCCCCACGACATCGGAACGGTCCTCGACCGCGCGGGGATCGCCGTGCGCACGGGCCACCACTGCGCCCAGCCGGTCATGGACTTCTTCGGCATCCCGGCGACGGCCCGGGCCTCGTTCGGGCTCTACAACACCGTGGCCGAAGTGGACGCGCTCGTGGACGGCATCCACGAAGTCCGCCGGATGTTCTGCTGACCATGTCCTCCGACCTTCGCGACCTGTACCAGGAAGTGATCCTCGACCACGGCAAGCGGCCGCGGAACTTCCGCGAGCTCGAGACGGCCAACCGCCAGGCCGAGGGCTACAACCCGCTCTGCGGCGACCGGGAGACCGTCTTCCTGCAGCTCGAGGGGGACGTCGTCCGCGACATCGCCTTCCAGGGTGCCGGCTGCGCGATCTCGACCGCCTCCGCCTCGATGATGACGGAGAGCCTCAAGGGCAAGAGCCGGCCCGAGGCCGAGGCGCTCTTCCAGAGATTCCACGACCTCATCACGGGCCAGTCGAACGCGCCGGCCGACGCGCCCGAACTTGGCAAGCTCGAGGTCTTCTCCGGCGTCCGCGAGTATCCCGTTCGCATCAAGTGCGCGACGCTGCCGTGGCACACGATGCGCTCCGCCCTGAATGGCGAGGCGCGCACGATTTCGACCGAAGCGGGCGCCGAGGCGTCGCCTCGCGAAGAGCCGGCCTCTGTCCCCGATCCGCCCAAGGTCTGTTGAGAACCACCAGGAGATCCGTCCATGCGCATGCAGAAAGAAGCCACCACCACCCGTGAGATCGAGGCAACGGAGATTCCGAGCGGGATGAAGATCCGCATCCCCGAGGGATCGTCGGTCGCCATCACGCAGTCGCTCGGGGGCAGCTACACGATCCTGACGCCCTACGGGTACATGGCGCGCGTCGACGGGAAGGACGCCGACGCCATCGGCGAGGAGGTCGGGTCTCTCGACGCCGCGGCCGCGTCCGGACGGACCGTCGAGGAGCTCGCCTGGGACCAGCTGCGCACCTGCTACGACCCGGAGATCCCCGTCAACATCGTCGACCTCGGACTCGTCTACAAGTGCGAGGTCGTCCCCCGCACGGAAGGCGGCGGCAAGGCGGACGTGAGCTTCACACTCACCGCTCCGGGATGCGGAATGGGCGACGTGCTGAAGGACGACATCAAGGCGAAGCTTCTCGCCGTCCCGGGCATCGACGAGGCGGAAGTCCAGGTTCTCTTCGACCCGCCCTGGAACATGAGCATGATGTCGGACGCGGCCAAGCTCCAGCTGGGAATGATGTGAAGACGCTCTCCCATCCGTATGGCGAAGGAGGCCTCCGATGAAGCTCTCCACCCAGGAAGAATACGGACTCCGCTGCCTGCTCCGCGTCGGCAAGACGGTTCAGTCCGGCTCCTGCGGGAGCGTCACGATCCCCGAGCTCTCCCGCGCCGAGGGCATCTCCGAGCCGAACGTGGCCAAGATGATGCGCATCCTGCGACAGGGCGGCTTCGTCACCGCGACGCGCGGCCACTCCGGCGGCTACACCCTGTCGCGCCCGGCCGAGGAGATCGCCGTGGGTCACGTTCTGGCGGTGCTGGGCGGGCGGATCTTCGACTCGAACTTCTGCGTCGCGCACGCGGGCACGGCGAACTTGTGCGGCCGTACGAGCGACTGCTCGATCCGCCTCGTCTGGCAGACGATCCAGAGCGCGATCGACGGGGTCCTGGCGACGCTCTCCCTTCGCGATTTGCTCGGCAGCGAGCGAGACATGTCCGCCTGGGCCACGGGACGCACCCTTCCGACCCTGGAGCATCGCGCGCCTTGACGTTCGGCGCGGAATAGACGCCCGCCGGCGGCTGCGCCCCCCGCGGAGGCACGCGTCGGCCCTGCCTTGATTGAGAATACCGGGCCTCCGCTCGGCGTTCGGTCGCAGCCTCGGAGCGGCGAGAGTCTCGGATTGGTGTGCTCCCTCACTCATGGCCTCCGCGGAGGGCTCCGCCGTCCACGGGCTTCAGGGAGGACTGGAGTAACAGGGCTCGTGCGGAGCGGGGTCACCGCAGCGGCAGTCCGGTTCCCCTGCTTCGGCGATGCGTTCTCCTTTCCGAGGTTTTCGCGCGATGACCGGCCCGGCCAGAAATCGCCACCGCCTGCGGCGGGAGAGTCGACGCCGGTGTCTGCTCGCAGGAAGTGAAAAGAGGTGGGAAGGTGCATTTCCGGCGAACTCATCCATCCGCTCGCACCGCGAGGAGTTCCCGAGCCTCGCGATGGGAGAGACCTCTTGGGGTCAGGGGCGGTTGGGGTCAGGCACGCATTTCGTCATTATTCCCAAACACGCCACCCGAAAATCGCCGCCTTGCGGCGGGAGACGCACGCCGGCGTCTGCTCGCAGGAAGTGACAAGAGGCCGGCTGTTCATTCCGGGCGAGCTCGCCCATCCGCTCGCACCGGGAGGAGTCTCCCGAGCGTCGCGAACGGAGGAGCCTCCCGGTGCGGGAGCCGGAGCGTCAGCGCAGGCGACGTTAGCGTCGGATCAGATCCGAGGGCGAAAAGGTCCCTGTCTGACGGTAGGGGCGCGTGAAGGCTCCGATCGGGGTGGTGAAGGTGATCTCGCCTTCTACGGCGTAGTCGATGCCGCCCGAGACTAAGAAGTCGAGGCCTGCCGAGCGGATCTTCTGCCAGTCGAGGGTCAGCGGGAGGTGCACGAGCGTCGTCGATTTCGCTTCGAGGACCGTTTCGTGCTCTTCGGCGCCGCTGCCCGCCTCGCGGCCGTTCACGTGGATGCGGTAGGTGAGACGGCGGACTCCGATCCGATAGCCGTTCGGGTTGAAGACGTCGAAGGAGGCGTCGAAAGCGCCTCCGGCGGAGTCGAGGGTTCCCACCGTGACGCCCCGGAACGTCACCTCGGGTCGGCGGAACGTGACGCAGGCGGTGGCGAAGAGGGCGGCCGCCAGGGCGAAACGAGCGAGGCGCGAGCGCGTAATGCGCACGAGGCGGGTGGGCTTCATGGGACGGAGAACCCCGGGAAGGCTCCGGGACTTCCCCGCAGAGGCCGCGAGCCCGCAGGGCGGGGGGTACAATCGAGCCATGTCTGCCGGGCGGCTCCTGCTTCTCGTGATCGTCGTCGCGGCGGGAGCGTGGCTGTACAAGTCCCAGGCCGGGAGCCTGTTCACCCGGAAAGAGACCGGCCCGTCGACGCCGATCGAGCGCGCCCGGGCGGCGGCCAGGGCGAGCGACGCGCGCAACGCCGAGACGGCGGGCGCCCAGAATGCCGCCGATGCCCCGCCCGCCGCGGGCGTCAGCGAGAACATGACGCCCGACCAGGTCCGCGCGCTCCTCGGCGCGCCGAGCGACACCCAATCGGAGACGACCGACATGGGAGTGCGGCGGGAGACGTGGACCTACCGGGACGTCGGCAAGACCGTCGTCTTCGAGAACGGGATCGTCACTTCCATCCGTTAGTTTTCGGCTTCCCGCCTCTTTTCCCTCCCGTGACCCCCCCTCTCGCGACAATTCAAGGAGAGACGCCGATGCGTCGAACGCTCGTCCGCGCCCTCATGATGATCCTCGCCGCCTCCGCACCCTTCGCCGCCCGGGCAGCCGAGTCCGAGCGCCCGCCCGCGACGCGACGCGACGTCGTCCGAGACGCCTATGGCGCTGTGACCGTCGAGGATCCCTACAGGTGGCTGGAGGACCAGAACGCTCCCGAGACGCGCGCCTGGATCGACGCCCAGAACCGGTACTCGGAGTCGGTCCTCCAGGCCCTCCCGGGCCGCGACCGCCTGCGGCGGCGGCTGAGCGAGCTCCTCCGGGTGGACACGACCGCGGCGCCGCGGGAGCGCGCCGGCCGCCTCTTCTTCTTCCGGCGCCGCGCCGATCAGGACCTCTCCGTCCTGTACGTGCGCATGACCCGGCAGGGGCCCGACAGGGTCCTCATCGACCCGCACGCGCTTTCGGCCGACCATCGCACGTCCATCAACCTCCTGGACGTCTCGAACGACGGCCGCCTGGTGGCCTACGGAATCCAGCAGGGCGGCGAGGACGAGGTCACGATCCGGTTCCGCGACGTCGACACCGGCGTCGACCTTCCCGACGCGCTTCCCCGCGCCCGCTACTCCGGCGTCTCGATCGCTCCCGGCCGGAAATCCCTGTACTACGGGCGCCACGAAAAGGAGGGTCCTCGCGTCTATGTCCACACGCTGGGATCGCCCGTCGGGGAAGACCGGAAGATCTTCGGCGACGGGTACGGGCCCGAAAAGTTCATCGGGATCGGTCTCTCGGACAGCGGACGCTGGCTGGTCGCGGCCGTGTCGCACGGCTCGGCGGCGGTCAAGACGGAGATCTACGTCCAGGACCTCGCCCACCAGGGTTCGATGGTGCCGATCGTCAACGACCTCGACGCCCGGTTCAATCCGGAGCTCGTCGGAGACCGTCTCCTTCTCGAGACGAACTGGGATGCCCCGAAGGGCCGGATCCTCTCCGTCGATCTCGCCGATCCCGCGCGGGACAAATGGAAGGAGATCGTTCCGTCCGGGCAATCGGCGATTGCGGGCTATTACCCGGTCGGCGGCCGGATCGTCGTGCGGTATCTCGAGAACGTCCTCCCGAAGCTCCGGATCTTCGAAGCCGACGGGACCCCGAAGGGGGAGATCTCGCTTCCGGGCATCGGCACCGTCTCGGCGCTTCAGGGCCGCTGGGGATCTTTGAAGGCCTTCTTCACGTTCGTCTCCTTCACGACGCCGTCGACCGTCTACGAATGGGACGTGACGACGGGAGCGCGGCGCGTCTGGGCGAAGGAGACCGTACCCGTCGACAGCTCCGCCTTCGAGGTGCGGCAGGTCCGATACCCGTCGAAGGACGGCACGATGATCCCGATGTTCCTCGTGCATCGGAAGGGAATGAAGCTCGACGGCTCGCATCCCGCCCTCCTGACGGGGTACGGGGGCTTCAACCTTCCGCAACTGCCTGCGTTTACCGCGAGGGTCGTCGCCTGGGTCGAGCACGGCGGCGTTTACGCCCTGGCGAACCTGCGCGGAGGCAACGAGTTCGGCGAGGAGTGGCATCACGCGGGGATGCTCGGGCGCAAGCAGAACGTGTTCGACGACTTCATCGCCGCGGCCGAATGGCTCGTGCGCGAGCGATACACCGAGCCCGCGCGGCTCGCGATCTCCGGCGCATCGAACGGGGGCCTGCTGGTCGGAGCCGCGATGACGCAGCGGCCCGATCTGTTCGCCGCCGTCGACTGCTCGTACCCGCTCCTCGACATGCTCCGGTACCAGAAGTTCCTGGTCGCGGGGTTCTGGGTGCCCGAATACGGCTCCGCGGACGAGCCGGAGCAGTTTCGGTCCCTCTACGCCTACTCGCCTTACCACCGCGTCCGGTCCGGAACGAAGTACCCCGCGGTCCTCTTCATCACGGGGGATTCGGACACCCGAGTCTCTCCCCTCCACGCGCGCAAGATGACCGCGCTCCTCCAGGCCGCCACGGCGTCGGATCGCCCCGTGATCCTCCACTACGACACGAAGGCGGGGCACTCGCGAAACTCGACGCCCATCCCGAAGCAGATCGACGATCTGACCGACGAGCTCTCGTTTCTGTTCGCGGAGACGTCGGAACGTCGCCTGCGCTTCGCTTCGGCTCCCGCAGCGTAAACGTCGCCTCCCGCGTCATGGGAGGTTGCCGCAGCTCGGTGCTTTCGGGCTCCTCGAGGTAGAGGGCCCAGGCACCGAAAAGGCAGGAACATCATGGCTCGAGGTGTATCGACAGCCGCATTCTCAGATGGCCCGATGTCCCGATGGCCCGATCGCCGACAAATGGCCGGATAGAAAACGGCGCCCGAAGGCGCCGTTTTTCAGATCTCCCCTCGACCCGCCGGCCTTTTTCAGATCTCCCCTCGCCCCTCCGGCAATCCGATATCCTGTTATGAGAGGAGACCTTCCCCTTGAAAACTTCCCCGATCATCGCGGCGGTCTGTTTCAGCGGCTGCGCGGCTTTCGCGCTGGCCCAGCACTCGCCGGCGCCCGACCGGCCGGCGGAGGGCCCCCTCCGGGCGAACCCCGGCACGGGCGTGGCGCCCGGAGTGCACCCGCCGGCGCCGATGGACGGCAACCGCTTCGCCCCCGGTCCTCCGGCGCAGCAGGAGACCCCCGCGGGGGGCCGCGTGAAGACGGAGGAGAAGATCGCGACCGCGCCGACGCCGACCGCGGGCGCGGGTCCCGCCGTGACGCCGGCGCCGGGGGCGACGCCCGCGCGGACGGCGCAGGCCGCGAAATCGCCGACGCCCGGTGCCCGGCGCGGCCGACGATTCGCGCCGCGGCGCACGCCTCCTCCCCCCTCGCCCGCGCCGGCCGCCACCCCGACGGCGTGACGAGCGGCCGCCGCGGCGGATCGTGAAGGTCCTGTTTCTCGCCGCCGAAGCGGCGCCTCTGGTCAAGGTCGGCGGACTCGGCGACGTCGCGGGATCGCTGCCGGCGGCGCTGATCGAAGCGGGCCACGAGGTCCGCGTCGCGATCCCCGGGTACGGACGGATCGACTGGGCACGCTGGCGTCCCGAGCCGATCGACTCCGTCACGGTGCGGCGCGGGGCGGGAGACCAGCGCGCCGACATCTTCGCGACCGACGTCGGCGGCGTCCCCCACTGGCTCGTCACCGGGCCTCCGATCCCCACCGACTCGCAGGTGTACGGCGCGGGGATCGAAGAAGACGGACCAAAATTCATCTTCTACGCGCTCGCGAGCCTCTGGGCGGCGCAGTCTCTCGGCTTCCGCCCCGACGTGGTCCACGCGCACGACTTCCACGCCGCCGCCGCAATCTACTGGCTCGGCGTGGAGGGTCGCCGAAACGATTTCTTCCGGCTCGCCGCGTCCGTCCTGACGATCCACAACCTTCCGTACGCGGGACAGGGCGCGGGCCGCGCCATGGGCGAGTACCTGCTGCCGCGGACGGACGCGGCCGAGGCGCTTCCCCGGTCCCACCGGGACTCGCTCCTCGCGCTGGGGATCCTGATGGCCGACGAGATCACGACGGTGTCCCCGACCTACGCGCGCGAGATCCGGACGCCCGAGTACGGATACGGGCTCGACGGCCTCCTCCGGTCCCGCGCGGATCACCTGACGGGAATCCTGAACGGCATCGACGTCCGGAGCTGGAATCCCGCGACCGACGACGCGCTCGCCGTGCGCTACGACGCCGGCAGCGTCGCCCGGCGCCGCCCGAACAAGGCGCAGCTGCAGCGCGACGCGGGGCTTCCGGAAGACCCGGCGCGGCCGCTTCTCGCCGTCGTCTCGCGGCTCGACAACCAGAAAGGCCTGGACATCGCGATCCCCGCCGTTTCGCGGTGGCTCGCGATCGGCGGCCAGTTCGTGCTCCTCGGCACCGGGGAGTCAGCGCTCGAGCATGCGTTCGCCGCCCTGGAGCTCCAGTATCCAGGGCAGGCGAGCGTCCGCCTGCGCTTCGACGGGCCCTACGCGCGGCGGATCTACGCCGGCGCCGACGCGCTGCTCATCCCCTCCCGTTACGAGCCCTGCGGGCTGACGCAGATGATCGCGATGCGCTACGGCGCGGTGCCCGTCGCGCGCCGGACGGGCGGACTCGCGGACACGGTGATCGACGCGGGAGATCCGGGGGGCAACGGGCTGATGTTCGACCAATACAGCGCTACGGCGCTGTGGGACGCGCTCGAGCGAATGATGCGGGTGTACGCTCAGCCCGAAAAATGGGCGCAGCTGCAGAGCCACGGAATGCAGGCCGACTTCTCGTGGACGCGCTCGGCGGCGCAGTATGGCGCGCTCTACGCGCAGGCACAGCGCGCCCGGCCCGCGGAATCCCGGGCCTGATCCGATGAAGACCCGCGCGGTCATCCTCGCCGGCGGCGAAGGGTCTCGCCTCGGCGTCCTGACGGACAAGCGCGCGAAACCGGCGGTTCCCTTCGCCGGGAAATACCGAATCATCGACTTCACGCTCTCGAACTGCGTGAACTCGGGCATCGCGGACGTCATGATCCTGACCCAGTACCGCCCGCACTCGTTGAACGAGCACATCGGCGCGGGGCGCCCCTGGGACCTCGACCGGGGATTCACCGGCGGCGTCCAGATCTACCAGCCTTACCGCGGCCGCATGGTCACCGACTGGTACAAGGGGACCGCCGACGCGATCAGCCAGAACCTTTCGTTCGTCGAGCGGGGCGCTCCCGACTTCGTCCTCGTCCTCTCGGGCGACCACATCTACAAGATGAACTACGACCCGCTCCTCCGCTTCCACATCGAGCGCAAGGCGGACGTCACCATCGCGACCCTGAACGTGACCCCGGAAGAGGCGACGCGGATGGGGATCCTCGCGACGGACGACCCGGGCGAAGAGGGCCGCGTCACCAAGTTCGTCGAGAAGCCCGCCGAGCCTCCCGGGACGCTCGCGTCGATGGGCATCTACGTCTTCGGGCGCGAGATGCTCTCGCAGGTCCTGACGGAGGATTCCCGCCGGCGCGACTCCTCGCACGACTTCGGCAAGGACGTCATCCCGCGGATGGTCGCCTCCGGGCAGCGCGTCTTCGCGTATCCGTTCGAGGGGTACTGGGTCGACGTCGGGACGATCGAGGCGTATTGGGAGTCCCAGATGGACCTCCTCGAGGATCCGCCGGCGCTCGACCTGAACGACCGCAGCTGGATCATCCACACGCGCTCCGAGGAGCGGCCGCCGGTCGTCACGCGGGAGGGCGCTCTGATCAAGGACAGCATGATCACCGACGGGTGCGTCATTTCGCCCGGCGCCCGGATCGAGCGATGCGTCCTTTCACCCGGCGTCTACATCGGGCCGCGCGCCATCATCCGCGAGTCGGTGATCCTGACGGACTCGCGGATCGAGACGGGAGCGCGGATCGAGCGCGCGATCGTCGACAAATCCGTGCGGATCGGCAAGCACGCACGCGTGGGGCACATCGATCGCGCCGGGTCCGGCCTCGGCATCACGACGATCGGCAAGAACGCCCTGATCCGCGACAAGGTGGTCATCGCGCGCGGCGCCGTCGTCGACGCGGACACCGTCCCGGACTAGCCGTCCCGGATTGGCCGTTCCGGACTAGCCGTCGCGGCGGAGAAGCATCCCGCGCGGCGACGAACCCGATGAGGACGCCGGCGGCCGCGGGTACGGAACGAAGCCGCGAATGGTCAGCGCCCTTCCAGCCGCCCCGCGAGCCAGTCGACGGCGGCGCGCTCCGCCCAGAAACGCGGGCCCGCTCCCCCGCCGACGAATCCGATGTGCCCGCCGCGCGAGGTCCGGCGCAATTGCACGGCCGGGGATGCGCGCTCCCGCACCTCGTCGAGAACGGATCGAGGCAGGAAGGGATCGTCTTCAGAGGAGACGCACAGGGTCGGCGTGCGGATCTGCGAGACGAACCCGATCGAGCTCGATCGCGCGTAGTAGTCGCCGGCTCCCGTGAAGCCGTGGAGGGGCGCGGTCGCCGCGTCGTCGAAGGCGGTGAAAGTTTTCGCGGCCCGCGCCCGGGGTAGATCGAGGCGCCGGGCCGCTTCCGGGAATCGCGCGGCGAGGTCCTCCGCCTTCGCGCGCAGCGTGCTCAGGAACCGCGCCAGGTAGTGCGGCCCGAGCCCCCGCTCCATGTAGCGCGCGCCGGCGCCGAGGTCATACGGGACGGAGAGCGTCGCGGCGGCGCGAACGAGAGTCTGTCCGGGATTCTCGCCGAGCCATTTCAGCAGCACGTTGCCTCCGAGAGAGGCGCCGGCCGCGACGAGGGGCGATCCGGGATCCGCCGCCGCCAGGTGCGACACGACGTGGCCGAAGTCGCTCGTCTCGCCCGAGTGGTAGAGCCGCGGGCGCAGGTTGGGAACCCACCGGCCGAGGCGGTTCGGGTCGCGGGCGCACGAGCGAAAATTCACGGCGGCGCCCCGCCAGCCTCTCGCCCGCGCCGTTTCGAGGAGCCCCTGCACGTAGACGGAGTAGGAGCTGCCCTCGAGCCCGTGGAGCACGACGAGGCGCGGAGCGCCCTCCGGTCCGTCGACGTGGTCAATCCAGATCTCGTCCCCGTCCGGCGTCGGAAGCCGCTCGCGGCGGTAGTCGAGCCCGCCGCGGCGGCGGCGCGTGAGCGTGCCCCAGACGGTCTGCAGGTGCGGGCCCGGCAGCCACCAGGCGGGGCGGAACTCTTCGTCCGGCAGGAGGGTCTCTCCGTCCGGCCGCGGCGGGACCGCGCCGCCCGGATCCCCGGCTCCCGTAGACTCTGCCGGGCCGGCGCCGCGCCCGACCGTATCCGCGTCTCGCACGCCGTTTCCCATACCACAGGGCCGCGCGCGGATCGGAACGCCGCCGCGCCCCGGAGGCGACGCCGCATGAAATCGACGATCTGGATCACCGACGCCCTCGTCGCCGACGTCGCGCGCGAGGCGCGGGAGAGCCCGCGGCGCCGCAAAAACCGCAACCTCCACGAGATGGACGACCCGGTGCACCGCCTCTTGAACGCGCTCGAGCCCGGCACCTACATCCGGCCGCACCGGCATCTCGAGGCGAGCAAGGCCGAGACCGCCGTCGTGCTGGCCGGAGCCGTGGGAATCCTGATCCTGGACGAGCGGGGAAACATCCTCGAAAAGCGCCGCCTCTCCGCGGCCGGGCCGGATCGCGGCGTCGACATGGCGGCCGGCGTGTGGCACACGTTCGTCGCGCTCGAGCCCGGCACCGTGTTCTTCGAGACGAAGGCCGGCCCGTACGCGCCGCCGACCGAGGAAGAATCCGCCCCGTGGGCGCCGCCGGAAGGAGCGCCCGAGGCCGCGGCGCTCGAAGAGAGGTGGCGGGCGCTCTTCGATTGAGGCTTCCGGCAGCCGAACCTTCGGCGCGGCCGAGGGCTCTCAGGGAGTGATGGACGATCGGGCGCTCGGCCTCGTCGCGCTCGCCGCCTACGCCCGCGGCAACACGCTCCGGATCCTGCGCGCCATCGAGCTCCTGCGAGCCTGAGGCGGCGCTCCGCCCGCCTCAGTCGTCGTCGTCATCGCGCGGGGCGTCCGCGGCGGGCCGGACCCAGCCGGCGTGGACCGGCGGCGGCATGACGGCGTCGCGTCCGCGCACGATCTTCCAGAGGATCTCGTTGAAGGCGACGTCCGGCGCGCGGTCCGCCTCGGAGAGGTTCGCGGCGTCCGAAGCCGCCGCGCCCGGCGTGTCGGGCCCGTTCTTCTCGTCCGTCGGGACGCGGGCGGGCCGGTGGGACCAGGGGCGCTCGACCGCCCGGGTCGCAAACGCCGCGTACATCGGCACAGCGGCGGCGTCGCACTGGCTGAGCGGCGCGAGGCCCAGGATGAGCTCCATCGTCCGGAGCATCCCGCACGTGGTGTACATCGTCGAGTCGACGGCGGCGCGGCGCGTCCAGGGGCTCACGACGAGCGCGACGGACCGGTGGCAGTCGACGTGGTCGGGCCCGTTCTGCGCGTCGTCTTCGAGCACGAAGATGGCGGACTCCTTCCAGTAGCGGCTCTTCGAGATCTCCTCGACGAGGCGCCCGAGGGCGAGGTCGTTTTCCGCGATCATCGCGCGCGGGGTCCGCGCGCCCGACCGCGCGTACTCCGTGTGGTCGCCCCCGAGCCGGATGATCGAGAGGCGCGGGAGGGTGCCGTCGGCCTCGTACTTCTGGAATTCCTCGAGCCAAAGGTCGATCCGATCGTTGTCCGGGATCGACAGGTCGAAGGGCGGGTAAAAGGGGGCGATCTTGCCCTCGAGCCCCGGCACGGTCGCCTCGTATGGGCCTTTCGACGCGCGGAACTCGCCCAGGACCGGCGGGTTCTTCCGCTCCACCGCCGGATGCGGATCGTGGACGAATTCGCCGTAGCTGCGCACGGAGACGCCCGCGCGGCTGCACGCGTCCCAGATGTAGCCCGCGGCGGGCGCTGCGAGGTTTCCGTACGGGTTGCGCATCGCGCCTCCGCCCTCGGAGAGGTAAGCGCCGCCGCGGTTGCCGTAGTTCATCGGCCAGATCTTCTCGACGACGTCGGTTGCGTAAGCGCCCGTCGAGAACGCGTGGCCGTCGTAGCTCACTTCCGCGTTGACGTAGAAGTTGTCGAGGAGCACGAAGTCCCTCGCGAGAGCGTGGGCATTCGGCGTCACCTCCTCGCCGAAGAGGCAGATCTCCGGCGCTCCGTTGCCCTCCGGCATGTCGCCCAGGATCTGATCGTAGGTGCGGTTCTCTCGGATCACGTAAAAGACGTGGCGGATCGGAGACGCGGCGCCGACCCGGGCGGGAACGGGCGAGCCCTTCGGCGCGCGCGGCGGCGCGAGGAGGTTGGCGTCCCGATAAGGGGTCAAACGCCGCACCGTCGCTGTCCACCGCGCGAGGGTCGCGCCGTCGGGGGCCGGCACGAACGAGAGCGTCCCCTCGAGGGCGTCGCGCGTCGACTGACCGGGCGCCCCCGGGATCGCCGGCTGAGGACCGCGCGGGTTCGCGGCCGAGACGAGGCCCTTGCCGGAGAGGATGAAGATCGTCTTCCCGTCCTTCGAGAACTGCGCCGCCGTCGGATACCACCCGGTCGGGATCCACCCGCGCACGTGACTGTTGCCCGGCTGCGAGACGTCGACGACCGCGACCGAATTGTTGTCGGCGTTCGCCACGAGGAGCGTCCGACCGTCCGGCGAGAGCCCCAGGCCGTTCGGCGTGGAGCCGGGGGGCGTCTTCGGCTCCAGGGCGATCGAGATTTGCTCGCTCGCCGCCTTCCGGGCGACGTCGACCGCCCAGACGGAGTTGGTGTTCGCGCACGCGACGAAGAGGGTCGCGCCGTCCTTCGACAGGACCATCGCGTTCGGATGCTCTCCCGTCGGGATCTCCCCGCGCGGCGCGAGCGTCGCCGCGTCGAACAAAAGGACCCTCGCCCCGCCCCAGAGCGAGACGAATAGCGTCCCGCCGTCGCGGGAGACGAGACATGTGTAGGCCTCGGCGGGAAGCGCCGCGGAGCCCGCCGGCTGCCCCGCCGGCAGATCGACGGCGGAGACCCTCATCCCGAGCACGTTGACGGCGAAGAGGCGGGTGCCGGCTGGATCGAGCGCGAGTCCGCCCACGAAGGACGTCTGGTCGAGAACCGGCGCTTCGGAAAACGGCGGCGCCGGCGGAGCGGCCGCCGCCGGAAGCGCGATGGCGGCTCCGGGAGTCAGCTTCATGCGCTCGAACCGGAGCTCGCGGACGGCGTTCTCTTTCGCCGCCGAGGAGTAAACGCGGTCGCCGGCGGCGTTCCACGCGAGGCCGAGCCACGCGTTGTCGAGCCACGTCTTCGATCGGACGTAGCGGCGCGAGAGATCGACGAGCGTCAGCGAGGGCTTCGCGTAGCCGTTGTTCGTCACGAGGAGGAAACGGCCGTCGGGCGATTCGGCCATCGCGAGCGGCAGGTCCCCGATCGCGATGTGACGGCCCGCGGGAGCGATGCGCCAGCCATTCGGCAGCAGCGTCTCGCCGGCGCCCCTCCCGGGCAGCCGCCGCGCGGCGGGGGCCGGCGGCGCGGGCGCGGAGATCGTCGGCGGCGCCAGAAGAGCGGCGGAGACGGTCCAGAGAGCGAGGCGTGCCCGCAGTCGCATGGCGGAAAGGCTATACCGGGCGCTCACCGCGGCTTGCAATCGTCCCTTCGAAAGCGCATCCTTTGTGCACACGAGTTCCGGGGTAACCGCCGAAGGTGTCTTCGGCCGCTTCTTCGAGACTCGAGAAAGGCGCAACCGTGGAACGACGCCGCTTCTCGAATCGTCTCGCCATTGCGCTGTTTCTCGCCGGAAGCGCTCTCCTCGCGCAGACGACCGGGCCCGTCGCCAACGGCCCGCTCCCCGGCCCCTTCCCGCTCTTTCCGGCGACGAACTGGTGGAACCTCGACATCCGAACGGCGCCCGTCGATCCCGGCTCGGCGGCGTACATCCAGTTCATCGGGACGACGCGGACGCTCCACCCGGATTTCGGCGGCGACGCCTCCTCGACGTCCCCGGACATCTACGGGATGCCCTACGCCGTCGTCGGCGGATCCCAGCCGAAGCAGGTCGTGCAGTTCCAGTACGCGGGAGAGAGCGACGGCGTCACCCATCCGGGAAACCAGAGCTTCGCCTTCTACCCGATCCCGGATGAGGCGAAGACGCAGCCGAAATGGATCGAGGAGGGTTATCCCGGAAACGTCGACCACCGCGCGACGAGCGACCGTCACCTGCTCATCGTCGATCGCGACAACCGGCATCTCTACGAGCTCTACAACGTCTACTGGGACGGCGCGCAGTGGCACGCGGGCTCGGGCGCCTTCTTCGACCTCAATCAGAACGGACGGCGCCCCGATACGTGGACCTCGGCGGACGCCGCCGGTCTCGCGATCCTCCCCGGCCTCGTCCGCTACGACGAGGTCTCGGGCGCCGCGGAGATCGGACACGCCTTTCGCGTCACGATGCGCGCGACCAACGGTTACGTCTATCCCGCTTCCCATCGAGCCGGCTCGACGAGCGGCGCGCTCCCGATGGGCGCGCGGCTCCGGTTGAAGGCATCCAAGAATCTTTCCGGCTTTCCGGCGCAGGCACAGAAGATCTTCCGCGCGATGCAGCGCTACGGGGTGATCGTCGCCGACAACGGCAGCGACTTCTTCATCGGCGGCACGTACGACAACCGCTGGGACAACGGCGTCCTGAATCCGGCGTTCTCCGGTCTCGCGGCGACGGACTTCGAGGTCATCTCTCTCGGTTACCAGGGCGGCGGAGTCGCCGCAACACCGACCGTGACGTCGACGCCGACCGAGACTCCCAGGCCCGCGACGCCGACTCCGACGCGGACCAGGACGCCCATCCCGCCCACGGTCCCGCCGGGCTCGACGCCGACCGCCACGCGCACCCGCACGATTCCGCCTCCGACCGTCACGCGGACTCCGACCGGGCCGCCCGCGACCGCGACGCGAACCGTTCCGCCGGCCACCCCGACGCGCACGTCTCCTCCGGCCACCGCCACGCGCACGCCCACGGGCCCTCCGCCGACGGCGACACGGACGCCCATCGCACCCGGTCCCACCGCCGTCCGCACGGCGACTCCGACGCCCCCTCCGCCACCGACGCCTCGCCGGAGGCATCGGACGCCGCGGGTGATCACCCGGGCCGTCATCGAGCGGAACGCCCGGACCGCTTCTTAGGAGTCTGTCCGAGTCATCTCTGCGGCGCTGCCTTTGAGCGTATTCGGGCTCGCGTGGGGTGCGCGCGCCCGAATACGACGCGGCGTCCTTTCCGCGCTGCGCGCGGGGGCGCCGCGTGTCCAAGTCATGTTGGCGGCATTGCCTTTGAGCGTATTCGCATCCAGGCCGGCTTCGAGCGCGCCACGCGCCGGCTCACGGGGCAGCCTTCCCGGTGGGCGCCCGGCAGATAACCGGTGCTCATCAGAAACTCGCCGACGATCTCGCCGCCGGTGAACTGGAAGGTGTCTCGAAAGAGGAGACGCCACTCCTCGCGCGTCCGCGGATGGTGCGCGTCGAGCCAGGCGCGGAAGGAGCCGTGGCTCGCTCGCAGGGCGAGGACCCGTTTCGCATTCTCGATGACGGCGTCGACCTTCAGCCGGTTGCGGATGATGCCCGCGTCGGCGAGGAGGCGCCGCCTCTCCCGCGCGCCGTAGCGGGCGACACGCTCCGGGTCGAAGCCCTCGAAGGCGCGCACGAAGTTCTCCCGCTTGCGAAGGATGGTGAGCCAGGACAGGCCGGCCTGGTTGATCTCGAGCGAGAGGCGTTCGAAAAGCGCCCGGTCGTCCGAGACGGGAAAACCGTATTCCGTGTCGTGGTAAGGCCCGTGGTCCGGATGCCCCGGCGCGACGTCGCAGTAGCTGTTGCCGATGTCGAGCCTCCCGGAGCGGACGGCGAGGAGCTCGCTCCGAAGGGGACTCTAAGCCCGAAGGTCGCTCAGCGGCGGCGGCTGTCGTCGGGGCGGGGGATCTCGATCTCGTCGTCGACCTGGAGGGACGGAGGCAGCGGCAGCTCGAGATATCCCCCCGCGGGAAGCGGCAGCTCGAGGTACCCGGTCATCGGCTCGTGCCTCTCCCGCGAGATCCACGCGAGGAAGCCAGGGTCCAGGGGCTCGTTCATCGCGCGCCCGGCGGCCAGGACGGACGGCGAAAAGGATCCGGCGAGAGAGGCGGGACGGGGAAGATAGATGTAAGGGGAGTCCATTCGTCGCCTCTCTTTCCTAGCGTGCCCGATGAGATTGCAAGCGACGTTCCCGGCAAGACCAGGCAGCCCCGCGCCCCCAACGCCCTCAAAACAAGGGTCTTATCAGGACTTTCGCCACGCCTGCGCATCGAGATCGGGCATGGATTGCCACTTCTGGGAAAAGGGAGTGACAAAAAGGAACCGCGCGAGGCCGCGCCTCCCATTCCAGCGGCGGGCAGCCTCCCCACTTCGAAACCGATCCCACCGATCGGAAAGAGGCGGCCCGCCCTGATTCCCCCGCCTGACTCGCCCATCCGCTCGCCGCGTGAGGAGTCTCCCGACGAAGGAGGGAGGAGCCTCACGCGGCGGGAGCCGGAGCGGTCGCGCACCTGCGCGTCCGCGGAGGCGACGGACTGACCCCGCCATCTCCCAGACCAGGGAGAGCGATCCCCCTGATTTCCACCGAACTCTTCCATCCGCTCGCAGCGGGAGGAGTCTCCCGAGCGTCGCGAAGGGAGGAGCCTCCCGCTGCGGGAGCCGCAGCGGTCGCGCACCCGCGCGACCGCGGAGGCGACGGCTTTAGGCCGCCTTCTTCGCCTTCGCCGGCGCCTTGGCCGCTTTGGCCTCCACGTTGGTCGCGGTCATCCGGAAGTGGACGGTGACTTTGTCTCCGACCTTCACGTCGGCCGGGACCTTCGAGCCGGCGTCCCGCGCGATCTCGAAGCGCTCCTTGCCCTTCATGACGACGATCAGGCTGGAGCTGACCTCGACGACGTTGCCCGTGACCTGGTACGCGTCCGGCTTCTCCGCGAGCGCCATCGCGCTCACGAAGACGCCTCCCGCCAGAAGCACGGCGAAGCGATGCATATTTTTCGACATGGAAAGCCCCTCCTTTTCGCGCAAGACTACTACCGCCGGCCGCGGAGCGCGGCGGCCCGGTTTCGCCGGAACGGCGCCGATGAACGAGAGGACCGACGCATGAACCGCTTCTTCTGGATCTGCCTGGGCGGCGCGGCCGGCACCGGCGCGAGGTACCTCGTGACGCTGGGCTCGATCGCCATCCTCGGAGCGGGGTTTTCGTGGGGGACGCTCGCCATCAACGTGATCGGATCGTTCTTCCTGAGCGCTCTCCTTCACGTTGCGCTGGCGACGAGGCTCGTGGGCGAGACCGCGCGGCTGGCTCTCGGGGTGGGCGTCCTCGGCGGGTTCACGACCTACTCGACCTTCAACGCGGAGACGCTCGGCTACCTGCGGGACGGCGCCTGGCGGCTTGGCGTCGCGAACGTCGCCGCGACCGTGATCCTGTGTCTCGCGGCGGGCGTCGCGGGCCTCGCCGCGGCGCGCTGGATCGTGGGTGCCTGAGGCCGCGCGACAGCCTTCGCGTCAGCGGGCGTCGCCCCGCGGCAGCTTCGCTCGTTCGGGCTCCACGTTCAGCCGGGTGAGAAGCTCCTTCAAGAGTCGCGTCTTCACGCGTCCGGCCCGGCGTGGATCGACGAGATAGCGGACGATCGCCTCGAGCCAGGTATTCTCGCTCGGGCGGAAGAGCACGACCGGTTTGTCCTGTACCGTCAGCTCGTCGACGGGCGTCTTCGCGAGCAGCTCGCTGAAGACCTTCACGCGCTCGCGCATCTCGTCGCCGATCTGCTCGTCCGCCACCTCGATCATCGTCTTCGACACGAACTCGAGGTCGCTGTCGTACGCGACTGGCAGGCGGATTTCGTTCCAGATGTAGGGAAAGAGCGGCCACGAATAGTTGTAGACGGCCGTGCTCAGCACCTTCGAGTTGGGGAACCGGATGATGCGGCCGCTCGGGTGGTCGCTCGACACGTACTTGCCGCCGAACTCCCAGAGCGTCGTGTCCAGGTAGCTGACGTCGATCACGTCTCCCGTCGCCTCGCCGATCTGGATGCGATCGCCGACGCGGTACGGAGCGCGGATCAGGATGTAGAGCCAACCGATGAAGCTCGTCATCGAGCTCTGGACGGCGAGTCCGACCACGAGAGAGATCACTCCGAGCGACACGAGGCCCGTGTAGAGGTTCGCGAAGAGGATCGTTCCCACGATTCCGAGGAGGAGAACGGCGGCGACCAGGCGCACGACCCGCTTCGCGTTGTAGCGGACGACGGGGTTGCCGAACCGCCGAATGGCGAAATGCTCGAACGCGCGCTCGAGAAACAGGATGCCGGCCACGAGCATCGCCGCGAAGAGCGCGCGGTGAAGCCGCCCGAACGAGAGCCCCGGAAGCCGCACCACGTTCTCCCGGTCGAGCAAATACAGGCCGCCCACCGCGAGGAAGGCCGCCGCCCAGATAACGAGCCAGAAGCGGCTGCGCGCGCGCCGCACGTGGACGGGATGCGCCTCCTCCGGCGCGGTTTGTTCGAGGGCCTTCCGGACCTCCTCGTCCTTGTGCACCGCCTTGTCGACAGCCTTATGGACCGCCTCGTCGACGGGCTTCCCGGCGCGGGCTCCGGCCGACTCGGGCTCGTCGGTCCGGGCGGTTTTCTTCATGCCGGGGCGATTTCCGTCATGCCGGTTCCTTCATGCCGGGGCAAATGCATGCCGGGGCAAATGCAAGGGACGTGCGCACGAAAAACGTCCGGACGGAGGCGGAGGCGGCGCCGGCCGACCTCGCGGCACTTTTCTTGCGATGATGTGCCGCATTGTTCCGACGTCACGTCCTGTACGCCCGCATCCGCGCGCTCGCCCCTCTGGCGCTCATGGGGGGGCTGCTCCTGTATGCGGTGATCCCCTGGCTACCCATTTCGACGTCGGCCCGTCCACCGCGGACCATCGTCCTCTACGGCTTCAGCATCCTGGGCGACGCGCTGAACAAGGGCGTCTTCCCCGCCTTCCAGAAGGAATGGCGCGAGAAGACGGGCGAGCACATCGAGCTCGTGAGCTCCTTCGCGGGCTCGGGCACGGTGACCAATCAGATCCTCATGGGAGTGCCCGCGCAGCTCGCCCTGCTCTCGCTCGAGCTCGACGCGATGAAGCTCGCCGATCGCGGCCTCGTCGGTCCGGCCGCGTGGCACTCCCTCCCCCACGGGGGCATCGTCAACCGGACGCCGTTCATCATCCTGGTGCGGCCGGGCAATCCGAAGCACATCCGCGATTTCCGCGATCTGGGGGCGCCGGGCGTCGAGATCGTCCACCCGGATCCTCTGACGTCCGGCGGCGCGAACTGGGCGATCGTCGCCGAGTACGGCGCCGGCTTCCGGGAGCCCGGGGGAGGCGCGGCCGGCGGGTTCGAGGTGCTGCGGGGGCTGTGGCGCAACGTCGTGGCGCAGGCGGCCTCGGCCCGCGCCGCCCGGACGCAGTTCGAGAACGGATTCGGGGACGCGCTCGTCACGTACGAGCAGGAAGCGCTGTACGACCTCTCCCGCGGCAAGCTCAAATCGGAGATCGTCTATCCCCGCCGGACGATCCTCTCGGAGCACACGCTCGTCCGGATCGATCACAACATCACGCCGTCGGACAAGCCGCTCATCGATGCGTTCGTCCGGTTTCTCTGGACCGATGCCGCGCAGTCCGCGTTTCTGCGCTACGGTTTCCGCAGCGTGGATGAAGAGCGCAATGGACACTTTCACTTGATCGAGGACCCCTTCCGGGTCTCCGACTTCGGCGGCTGGAAGAAGGCCAAAGCGGAGATCGTGGACGCCGTGTGGAAGGCCCGCGTGCTGAAGGAGCTCGGAAAGTGAGCGCCGTGGCGCCCCGCGTTCCGGATTCCCCCGCGCGAATCGCGCGATCGCGCCGCCGGCGCGAGTCGAAGGCCGGGTTGCCCGTGGGCATCCTCCTGCTCGTTCTCCTCCCCCTTCTCCTGATGCCGCTCGGCGCGGTGTTCGTCTTCGCGCTCCGGGGAGGCCTGCCCGGGTTTTGGCGCGCGGTCCGGGCGCCAGAGGCGCAGTTCGCGCTTCGGTTCAGCCTCATGATCGCGTTCCTGACCGCGGGCATCAACGCCGTCCTCGGGACCTTCGCCGCCTACGTGCTCTCCAAGTACCGCTTCCGCGGGGAGCGCACCCTCGGCATCGTGGTCAACCTTCCCGTCGCGATCCCGACGGTCGTCGTCGGCACGTCCCTCCTGCTCCTCTGGGGTCCGATCGGCCTCCTCGGCAAGTGGCTCGACCCCCTCGGCCTGCAGCCGATGTTCCGGCCCGCGGGCGTGCTCCTCGCCCACCTGTTCGTGACGTTTCCCTACATGCTCGGAACGGTCAAGCCGCTCCTGGACGAGCTGGAGACCACGTACGAGGAGGCCGCCTACACGATGGGGGCGGGGCGGTGGACGACGTTCCGGCTCGTGCTGCTTCCGGCGCTTCGCGGCGGTCTCGTGACGGGAGCGCTCCTGACGTTCGCCCACTCGCTGGGGGAGTTCGGCGCCACCGTCATGGTCTCCGGGAACCTGCGCCTGCGCACGCAGACGGCGCCTCTCTACATCTTCGCGCAGTTCGAAGCGGGTGACATCGCGCAGGCAAACGCGCTCGCCGCGGTCCTCGCCGCGCTGTCGTTTCTCATCTTCTTCTTCCTCTTCCGCTATACCGCGCGGGCGAAGAAGGCCGCCTAGTCATGTCGATCGTCCTCGACCAGCTCACGAAGGTCTATGGCGGCCGGCGCGTCGTCGACCGGGTGTCGCTCGAAGTCGGCGACGGCGAGCTCTTCGTCCTGCTCGGGTCGAGCGGCAGCGGCAAGAGCACCGTCCTGCGTCTGATCGCCGGCCTGTCCCGGGAAAACAGCGGGACCATCACTCTCTTCGGGCGGGACGTGACGCATCTTCCCGCGCAGGAGCGCGGGGTGGGCTTCGTCTTCCAGAACTATTCGATCTTCCGGCACATGACCGTCGCGAAGAACATCGAGTTCGGCCTTCGCCTGCGCAACATCCCCTCCGCCGAGCGCCGCAAGAAGAGCGACGAGCTCCTGGAGCTCATCGGCCTCGGCGGTCTCGGCGGCCGCTTCGCGTCGCAGCTCTCCGGCGGCCAACAGCAGCGGGTCGCGCTCGCCCGCGCCCTGGCGTACCAGCCGCGCGTCCTTCTTCTCGACGAGCCGTTCGGCGCGCTCGACGCCAAGATCCGCGCCCAGCTCCGCCGGACGCTCCGCGAGATCCAGCGTGCGCTGAAAGTCACCGCGATCCTCGTCACGCATGACCAGGAGGAGGCGTTCGAGCTCGCCGACCGCATCGGCGTCGTCGAGCGCGGCCGGCTTCTCGAGGTCGGTACGGGCGAGGAGCTGTACGCGCGGCCACAGACGTTCTTCGTCGCCACGTTCCTCGGGGCCGGCACCGTGCTCCATGGCCGGTGCGAAGAGGGACGCGCGCGGTTCGGCACTCTCACGCTCCCGATTCCTTCGGACCTGCCGCACGAAGAGGGCGGCCCGGTGCGCGTCCTCATCCGGCCGGAGCAGGTGGTCCTCGGCGAAGGGGCCCCGGAGCGTGCGCCGGTCCTCGGTCGCGGCACGGTCGTCGAGCAGATGTTCTCCGGTGCCACACGGCGGCTGAGGATCCGCCTTCCGGAGCAGGCCGGGCTCCGGCAGATCTTCCCGGTCGCTCCGTTCGGGGAGACCGGCACGCTCGTCGAGGCGATCGTTCCCTCCGACCGCACGCTTCCTGAGGAAGTCGACGTCGCCCTGAAAGGCTGGCGAGTCCTCGCCCAGCCGCAGCCGCGGCTGCTCGTCACGACGCCGGGGACCGAGTGGACGGAGCCCGTCGCGTTCGCGACGCGCCTGACCCGCGACGTCGGAGGAACGCTCGCCGTGCTCGGCCTCGCGCCGGACGGCGAGGACGTCGAGGCCGCGCGAAAGGAGATCCGCGAGAAGCTCGTGGAGAACGACGCGGCGGCCGCCGACGTGAAGGTCCGCGCCGGGTCGCCGACCGAGCAGATCCTGGCGGAAATCTCCGAGTCCTTCTACGACCTGTACGTCTCGGACGGCCGCCTCGACGGAGACCGCCGGCAGATGGCGTCCGGATCCGAGGTGCTCGAACGCGGCCGCACGCCCGTCCTCTTCGCACGGGGCGTGCCGCGCGCCGTTCGCTCGATCCTGATCTGCACCGCCGTCGGGGAGCCTGGCCGGACCGACGTCCGATTCGGAGGCTGGCTCGCGGCCCGTCTCAAGGCGCGGGTCCTCCTCCTCCACGTGTCGCGCGTCGACGCCGACTCGACGCCCGCCTGGGTCAACGCGCACCTCGAGCGCGGGGTGCGCACGCTTCACGCTCTCGGGGTCCAGGGCGACGCACAGGTGCGCCCCGCCCGGACGCCGCTCGAGGGGATCCTGGCCGAAGCGCGAACGGGGAACCATGACCTCGTCGTCATCGGCCGGCATTCGGGTCCGGCGCGCTCCGTGCGCGGCAAGGACGACGTGACCTACCAGGTCCTTCGCTCGATCGACCGGTCCGTCCTCGTCGTCCCCGCGGACGCCTGACGACTCCCGCCGCGCCGGCACGGCCCGCCTCTTGCACGCCTTGACGTCGGAGGTGCGCTCCATGACGATCCCGCTCCGGAACCGGCGAGCTCCGGCCTCGCTCGCGATCGCGGCATCGGCCCTTCTCGCCGCGTGCACGACGAACCCCGCGCCTCCGCCCTCCGGGGCGGGCGACTCCGGCGCCCCTCCCGCCCGCTCCGAGCGCCGGGGCTCCAACCCCGTCGCGGACTTCGCGTCGATGATGGTCGGGCGCTTCGAAGGAGTGACTCCCGGCAACCGGCTGAACCTCATCGTCAACAGCGCCGGGTTCCACTCGCTGCGCCATCCCTACGATCTCTTTCTCGAAGTGAGCGGTCAGTTCGACGACGACAACGTCCGCCAGCAGGGCTTCATCCACCTCGAGACCCAGGGGCGGGGCGTGTACATGGGCTACATCCCGCATTTCGACCCGACCGTCTCGGCGCTCTCGCCGCGGGCGACCCGTTTCTCGTCGTCGGAGGCCAACGCGGCATGCGCGCTGTATCTCGAGCCCGAGGGCGACGGATTCGCCGGCGAGACGCAGGGCACGACGTGCGCGTTCGCGATCCGCGGCGCCATCGGGTCCTGGACGCTGCGCGTGGAGCCGGGAACGCTCGTCGTCCAGAGCAAGACCTCCGGGGAAACGCTCCGGTTCCGCCGGGTGGCCGGCTCTTAGTCGTGTGATTCTCACCCCGGACTTCGGGCTCCCGGGCGCGCAGTTCAGCTAGAGTCCCGGTGTGACCCAGGGCGAAGAGTCTCCGCCTTTTTCCGAGCGAGGCGCTCTCCCGGCCGCCGTTCGCGAAGCGAATGCCCCCGTCGAAAGCACCGTCAGACGGTATCGCCGCGCCGCCGACTACCTGGCCGCCGCGCAGATCTACCTAAAGGCGAATCCTCTCCTCGAAGAGCCGCTGCTTCGGGAGCACGTCAAGGAGCGCCTTCTCGGGCACTGGGGAACGGCGCCCGGAATCAACCTCGTCTACGGCGCACTGAACCGCGAGATCCTCCGCTCCGCGGCCAACGTCCTTCTCGTCACCGGCCCCGGCCACGGCGCGGCCGCGAACATGGCCAACATGTATCTCGAGGGAACGATCACCGAGTTCTATCCGGACATCACCCGCGACCGCGCGGGAATGGAGAAGTTCTTCCGGCTCTTTTCCTGGCCGCGCGGATTTCCGAGCCACCTCTCCCCCGCTCTTCCGGGCGTGATCCACGAGGGCGGCGAGCTCGGCTATGCCCTCGCGACGTCCTTCGGCGCCGCGCTCGACGCGCCGGACCTCGTCGTCGCCTGCATCGTCGGCGACGGCGAGGCCGAGACGGGCCCGACCGCCGGAAGCTGGAACGGCAACAAGTTCCTGAATCCCGCGACGGACGGCGCCGTGCTTCCGATCCTCCACCTGAACGGTTTCAAGATCTCCAATCCGACGATCTCCGCTTCGATGACCGAGGAGGAGATCCGATCGCTCTATACGGGCCTCGGCTGGGAGGTCCTGACGGTCTCGGCCGGAGGCGACATCGACGCCGATCTCGACCGCGTGTTCGGCCGCGCGTTCGACATGATCCGCGCGCTTCGCGCCCGCACGCGCGGCGGGGAGACGGTCGAGCGGCCGCGGTGGCCGATGATCGTCCTGCGCACCCCGAAGGGGATGGGCGGGCCGAAGGACGTCGACGGCGAGGCGATCGAGGGGACCTTCCGCGCCCACCAGATCCCCATCAAGGATCCACGGGAGAACCCCGCCCACCTGGCCGCGCTCGAGCGATGGCTTCTGTCATACCGGCCGAGCGAGCTCTTCGACGCGGAGGGGAGGCCCGCCGCCGACCTTCTGACCCAGTGCCCCCCGCGCGAGCTCCGCATCGCGACCAATCCCGCCGCGAACGGAGGCGCCCGGCGGGTGCCGCTGCGCCTTCCCCCTCTGGAAAAGCACGCGGTCGCCGTGGATGCGCGCGCGAGGGATGCCGTCCGGTCGAGCCACATGAAGCCGCTGTCGGCGTACCTGTGCGACGTGATCCGCGACAACCAGCCGGAGCGCAACTTCCGAATCGTCTGCCCGGACGAGCTCGAGTCGAACCGTCTGGGCGACGTCCTCGACGTGACGACGCGGCAGTACGTCTGGCCGATTCCCCCGGGAAGCGAGAAGACGGGCCGCGACGGGCGAGTGCTCGAGATCCTCTCCGAGCACATGTGCCAGGGATGGCTGCAGGGCTACCTGCTGACGGGCCGGCACGGCATCTTCCCCTGCTACGAGGCGTTCCTCCCGATCGTCGACGGCATGATGAACCAGTACGCGAAGTTCCTGAAGGCGTCGTCCGAGGTGAAGTGGCGTGCGCCCGTCTCTTCCCTGAACTACCTCCTGACGTCGGAAGCCTGGAGGCAGGACCACAACGGCTTTTCGCACCAGGGGCCGGGGTTCATCAACAACCTCCTGACCAAGAAGGGCGAGACCTACCGCATCTACCTGCCGCCGGATGCGAACTCACTGCTCTCGACGATGGACCACTGCCTGCGATCCACGAACTACATCAACGTGATCATCGCGGGGAAGCAGCCGATGCCGCAGTGGCTGACGATGGACGAGGCCGTCGAGCACTGCCGGCTCGGCGCGTCCGTGTGGACCTGGGCCTCGACCAACGACGGGGAGGATCCCGAGATCGTCCTCGCCGCGTGCGGGGACAACCTCACGATGGAGGTCCTGGCGGCGGCGACGATTCTCCGCGAGAAGGCGCCGGACTGGCGCGTCCGCGTCGTCAACGTGACGGACCTCCTGGCTCTCGGGATCCCGCAGAAATATCCCCACGGGTTCGACGAGGACCGCTTCCAGCGCCTGTTCCCTTTAGACGTCCCTGTCGTCTTCAACTTCCACGGGTACACCGCGGCGATCAAGCAGCTCTGCTGGGAGCGGCCGGACTCTCAGCGCTTCGACGTGAACGGCTACCGCGAGGAGGGCTCGACGACGACGCCCTTCGACATGATGGTTCGCAACCGGACGAGCCGGTACCACCTGGTCATCCAGGCCGCGCAGAAGATCGCGAAGCGCCGGCCCTCCGCCGCTGCGAGAGCGGAGGAGATCGTCCGGGAGCACGAGCGGCGGCTGCGCGAGCACACCGACTACGTCGTCGCCCGCGGCGTCGACCCGCCGGAGATCGCGAATTGGGTCTGGCAGAGGCCGTCGGAAAGCTGACCGGCCGAAGAGCCGTGCCGATCCTCGCGCTGAACGCGGGCTCGAGCAGCCTCAAATACGCGGTGTTCCGCGGCGACGACGCCCGGCCGATCGCCGCGGCGACCGTCGACCTCGAGCGGGAGCGGATCGATTTTGCCGCCGCCGCCGCGAGGGTCATCGGCGAGGCTCGCGCGGCCGCGGCGCCGCACGGGGGGATCGCCGCGGTGGGACACCGCGTCGTGCACGGTGGGGTGCGCTTCCACGAGGCCGTGGCGCTCGACGCCACCGTCGAGGGTGAGATCGCCCGCCTGGCGGAGCTCGCCCCGCTCCACAATCCCCCGGCCCTCGCGGTGATCGCCGCGACGCGCGCTGCGATCCCGGACGTTCCCCAGGCGGCCGCTTTCGATACCGCGTTCTTCGCGGCGCTCCCGCCGCGCGCGCACGTCTATCCGCTGCCCTGGGAGTGGTACACGCAGCGGGGGATCCGGCGCTTCGGATTCCACGGCCTTTCGCACCAGTCCGCGGCGCTCCGCACGGCCGAGCTCGCGCCGGCCGCGCGCCGCGTCGTGACCTGCCATCTCGGACAGGGCTGCTCCGCCGCGGCCATCGACGGAACCACCGCGGTCGCGACCACGATGGGATACACGCCGCTCGAAGGGCTCATGATGGGCTCCCGCTCCGGCTCGGTCGATCCCGGGATCCTTCTCGAGCTGCTGCGCGGCGGATCGATGAAGCCCGCGGAGGTCGAGAAGGCGCTTCTTCACGAAGCGGGACTCCTCGGCGTCTCCGGCGTGTCCTCGGACTTCCGCAAGGTGCAGGCCGCCGCGGACGCCGGGAATGCCCGAGCGGTCCTCGCGCTCGAGATGTACGGGGACCGTGTCCGATCGGCCGTCGCCTCGCTCGCCTCCACGCTGGGAGGGCTCGATGCCCTCGTTTTCACGGGGGGCGTCGGCGAAGGCTCGTCCCGGATGCGCGCGGCGGTCGCCGAAGGGCTCGCGTTCGCCGGCGTACGGCTGGACCCCGAACGCAACGCCGGCGCGGCGGACGGGGACGACATCTCCGGCGAAGGCGCCCCGGCGCGGGTGTTCGTCCTGCGGGCCCGCGAGGAATGGATGATCGCGCGCGAAACGCGCCGAGTTACCGGCGCAGCCTGACCGTCGGATGATCGAGTTCGCCGGAAAACGAAAGGCCTCTTCCCTTGGGAGAGAGGGTCAGGCCGTCTGGAGTTTTTCCTTGCGCTCTTCCATCTCGTCGCCGAGCTGTTCCATCATCGTGGCCGCGATGTGCTTTTTCGCGTCGGGAAGAAGCTCGGTCTCCTCCTCCTTCACGTGGTGCTCGATGTTCTCCTTGAGAACCGTCACCTTGGCGTCGAACTGCTCGTCCTGGGGCTTCATTCTAGTGAGCTCGCTCAAGAGCAGCTTGACGACGTGGTGCTCTTCGTCCGCTTCGCGGACCTCGTCTTTGACTTCTTCGGACCGCACCTTCTTGACGGCCGGATAGAAGATCGTCTCTTCGATGTCCATGTGGACGTCCAGGGCGGCCTTGATCTCGTTGAAGAGATTCTGCTTCGTGACGTAGGCCTCGTCGCCGGCCTCTTCGAAGGCCGCGAAGAGCTTCTCGACTTCCCGGTGATCCTTCTTCAAGAGCTCGATTGGATCCATGGTGAGGGTTCCCTTCCCGCCCGGCGTCTCCGCCCGGCGAAGTCGTCGATTTTCGGCCTCCCGATGGGCGGCGCTCGGGTTCCCGAGGAGCAAGGCGCGTGCCGCGTCGCCGTCGTCCTCCGGGAGAAACGGCGGCGCCGTTTACGCCCGGTGCCCTACTTTCGGAGCCGGTTCTCGATCTCCAGGGCACGGCGGCGGGCGGCTTTGAGGACCAGGTCGGATGGGGACTGCTGGCCCTGGAGCATCTGCATGTTGGCGTAGTCGACCCACTGGGACATCTGCGCGGCGAACGCATCGATGTCGGCCTCGTTCAGAAGCTCGACGGACAGGTACTTCCCGTCCCAGCGAAGGTCGGAGGCACGCACGAGCTGGGTGCCGAAGGGCGCCTCCCGGAGCGCCCGGACCCAGAGCGACGGCGGCTTCGGCGCGGGCTGCCACACGATGATGAAGCTCGTGACGAAGTCATCCTGAGTCGCGGGGCCCGTCTTGCCGGTCATCGGAACGACGTGCGGTCGAACGCGGGGCGAGCCCACGCGAACCGGGATCGGCAGCGCAGCGGTGGCCCCGGGGACAGGCCCTGAAGGAAAAGAGCCCGCCTCTTCCGGTACCAGTCGATCATCCATTCGGCGGTCATCCATGGGAGTGAGCCAAGCACTCGCCATGCCACACCACGCGCCTGCGGATCTTGTCTCAGGGACTCGCCTTTCGCGCTGCCACCGCTTTCTCCCCTTCCACGCGGCGCTCGATCGCCGCCTCGGCCTCCGCGCGGACGCCGCGCGCAGGATCGCGGCGAGCGCGGCGGCGGCGCCGTAGAGACGTTTCCGGGTCATCGATCGCCCGCCGGAGGGGCGGGCTCCGCGGCAGCCGCGCCGGCGAGCTTCCCGTGCGGGTCGAGCCAGGCATAGAGCGACGGAAGGATCAGGAGCACCAGGGGACTCGAGAGGATGAAGCCGCCGATGACGGCGATCGCCAGGGGCTGCTGGAGCTGGGAGCCCTCGCCGAGCGCGATCGCGAGCGGCGCCAGAGCGAATGCGGTCGCGAAAATCGTCATCATGACCGCGCGCACGCGCTTCCTCGAGGCCTCCGCCCACGCTTCCTGCACCGGCAGCCCGCGCCGCAGCTCCTCTCGCGCGTCGTGGATCAGGAACACCGCCTTCTCTCCGACGATGCCGACCATCATGATCGCGCCGACGAAGCTCGAGATGTTGAGCGTCATGCCCGTCACGATCAGGGAGCCCAACACGCTCGTGAGAACGGTCAACGCCATGATCACCGTCAAGAACGGCGCGCGCCAGTCTCCGAACTCGAAGAGCAGGATGACGGCTACGAGAAGCAGGCCGCCGAACAGGACACCGAGCAGCCCCTTGAACGAGCTCTGCTGCTGCTCGTACAGGCCCCCGTACCGGATCGACATCCCGGCCGGCAGCGCGAGTCCCCGAGAAAGCTTGCTCCGGATCTCCGCCATCGCGCTGCCGAGGCTGCGTCCCGCCAGACGCGCGGTCACGCCGACGTAAGACCGCAGGTTCTCCCGCTGGATCTCCACCTCGGGCGTTCCGGTCGACACGGAAGCGAGCACGGAGAGAGGAACGAGTGCGCCCGACGGGGTCTGTATCGGAAGCCCGGAAAGTGAGCCCACGTCGGTCGTCCGCCGGGAGAAGACCCGAATGTCGTAGAGACGCTCGCGAATACGCAGGGTGCCCGCCACCGTACCGCCGAGCGCGGGCTCGACTTCGCCGTGGAGCGCCTCCGTCGTCACTCCGAACCGGGGCAGCGCTTCGGGGATCACCCGGACCGTCAGCTTCGGCCCGGACACCGTGATCCCGTCGAAAACGTCCGCGATGCCGGACACGCCCTTGAGGATCTTCGCGGCAACCCTCGCCCTCTCCTGGAGGATCGACTGGTCCTCGCCGTAGATCTTCACGTCGATCGGCTGCACGACGCCGCCGGCGAGGTCTCCGATCTGATCCTCGAGGATCTGACCGAAATCCGCACGGATGGAGGGCAGCTGCGCGTTGATGCGGACTCGCAGGTCGCTGATCACCTCTTCGACGTCCCTCCGTTGTCGGGACGGTTTCAGGCGGATCACGTAGTCCCCCCGATTGGGCTCCGTGACGAAGAAGCCGAGCTCCGTGCCCGTCCGCCGGGAATAGGTCGCCACGTCCGGAATCGAGGTGATGATCTTCTCGACCTGGCCGAGCATCTGGTCCGTGTCCGTGAGCGAAGTTCCAGCCGGCGTCCAGTAGTCGAGGATGATCGAGCCCTCGTCCATGCCGGGAAGGAAATCCGAGCCGATCCCCGAGTAGAGGAACCAGCCTCCGACGAGCAGCGTCACGGTCACGGCCAGCGCGAGAGACGGATGCCGGATGAAAAAGCGTGCAATCCTCGGCTCCCGCTTCTTCCGGTTCCCCCGTGCCTTCGTCTCCACGCGCAGAGCGTGCGCGGCTGCCGGAACGGCGAGAGCAGAGAGCCCGTAAGAGACCGCGAGAGCGATCGCCATCGTGAGGGCGAGGGGTTTGAAGAAGGCTCCCGCGACGCCGGAGAGCAGGGCGAACGGGAAGAAGATCACGATCGTAGAGATGCTCGACCCGGTCAGCGGTGGCAGCGCCTCCGCGAGACCCGTCTGCGCCGGATTCGGCGACACCCGGTCCTCCGCGTGCCGCGCGATGTTCTCCACGACAACGATCGCGTCGTCCACGACGAGCCCGATCGCCGCCGCAATGCCCCCGAGCGTCATCAGGTTGATCGTCTGACCAAACGCTCCGAGGACCAGGATGACGATCGCCACGGTTACGGGAATCGTCGCGACGGCGACGGCGGTGATCCGAAAGTTGCGCAGGTACACGAAGAGAACGAGGGCGGCGAGCGCGATCCCGATCAGGATCGCGTCGCGCACCCCGTTTACAGAGTGCCGGATGAACTCGGCCTGGTCGTAAAAGGTGGTCCACGTGACGCCCTTCGGCAGCAGATCGGGGTGCTCCTTCAAGAGCGCGTCGATGTGGCCGGCGATCGCGAGCGTGCTCGCGGCCGGCTGACGAACTACGTTCACGAGGACTGCCGGACGCCTTCCGGCGGTCGTCCGGAGGAACGACACGGCGTCGGAGGGGGCGATCCGGCCGAGCTGGCTCAAGGGCGCCGCGACGCCGCCCCTGGGGGACGCGACGGAGATCCGCCCCAGCTCTTCCAGTCCTTCGGGCTTTCCCGTCACGAGCGAGAGATAGAGCTCATGGTTGGATTCAACGAGCCCCGCCGAATTGAGCACGTTGTTCTTCCGGATCGCGTCGACGACCTCCGAGGCCGCGAGCTTCCTCGCGGCCAGCGCCTGCGGATCGAGGTGGACCTGAAATTCCCGCAGCGCGCCGCCCTGCACCTGCACCTGCGCCACGCCGGGTATCTGGACGAGCGCGGGGCGCAGTTGGAAATCGGCGATCTCCCGAAGCGCGGCCTGCGACAGCGTATCGGACGTCAACGAATACCCGAGCACCGGAAACACAGCCGTGTTCATCCATTCGGCGTCGATGCGCATGTCGGGAGGAAGGTCGGGACGGGCCCTCGCGATCTCGGCCTGGACGCGCTGCAACGCCAGCTGCATGTCGGTGCCCCAGGAGAACTCGGCGCCGATCTCGACGGATCCTCTCGTGGTCGTCGAGATCACGCGCTCGATCCCCGGCACGCGCAGGATGGCCTCCTCGAGAGGCCGGGTGACGGCCGGGATGAGTTGCGCGGCCGGCTCCTCGGCGCCTTCCGCGATGATTTTCACGCGCGGGAACGTGACCGTCGGGAAGATCGCGGAAGGAAGCCGCGTAGCCGTCCAGACCCCGGCGACGCAGAGCACCAGGATGAGGAGGAAGAGGGCCTGGGGACGGTCCGAGAAGCGCCGGAGGAAGCTCATGGCGCCTGCGCGGCGACGGTCTTGCCCTCCGGCAGCCCCACCATGCCCGACACGATCACGACGGTCCCGTCGGCGATCCCGGGGCCCGAGATCTGCGTCGCGCCGTCCTGCTTCAGGCCGGGCTGGACGTCGATCCAGCGCGCGCGCCCGTTCACGACGGCGGCGACGCGGGAAGTGCCCATGACGTCGTCCTTCACCACGGCTGCGTCCGGAGCGACGAGCGAATCGGGCCGCGAGCCGACAGTGATTCGCGCGTTCCCGAAGAGGCCGAGCGCCAGCCGCTCCGCGGGCGCCGGAAGGTCGATCCGGACGGATCCGGTGAAGTCCGAGGTGTTCGCGCCGGGTAGCATCGAATGGACGAAGCCCGCCAGTGGCAACGGGCGGCCTCCGATCTCGACCCTTGCCGGCTGCCCCGGACGGACGCGGGCGAGGTCGTTCTGCGGCAGATCCGCCAGGAAGACGATCGACGAGGCGTCGGCAATGGTCAGGATCTCCTGGTCCTCCGCCAGCCGGTCGCCGCTCGCGGCGGCGTGCGAGAGGATCGGGCCGTCGGCGGTGGCGAGAAGCGCGCGCCGCACGAGGTTCTTCTCCGCGATCGCGAGCGCCCGTTCCGCGTCCGCCCGCTGCGCCGGCGTCTGTGCCTCGCGCACCATCTCGCGCGCGCCCGAGAGAGCGGCCTCCGATTCCCGGGACACCATCGCGCCGATCGGCTGGCCGCGGCGGACGACGTCGCCGTCGACCGCGCGGAGCTCGACGAGTGCCCCGGCAAACGGCGCGCGGACCTTCTGCTGGGACAGCGCCGACGTGTGGCCGGACCCCGAGACGATCTCCGCCAGGTTCGCGCGAGAGACCTTCGCGACGCGGACCGCCGTCGGCGCGTCCGGCGGCGTGGGCCCGGCGGCCGCAGTCTTTTCCTTGCCGTGGCCGCACGCGCACGCCATCGCGAGGAGCGCGAGCATCGCCGCCATCCGACTCACGGCGTGCTCCACCGCTGCGCGACCGCCTGGGCGATCCGATACCGCGAGAGAGCTTCCGAAAGCCGGACGGCCGCGTCGACCGAGGCCGCGTAAGCGTCCAGGACTTCGAGCGACGTCGCGGCGCCTCCACGGTAGCGGCTCTCGGCTTCGAGGTATGAGTCCCGCGCGGACGGGGCGGCATCCGACAGGATCCGGATCTGCTCCCGGATGTTCCGCTGCGACGCGAGCGCCTGCGCCGACTGACGCCGCGACTCCTGCTTCTGAAACGCGACGCCGCGCTCCGCACTCTGGAGCCGCAGCTCCGCCTGCCGCACGCGTGATCGGATTGCTCCCGCGTCCCAGATGGGCAGGGAGAGCGACAGGGTGAAGGAATACCCGAGATCGCGGTGGATCCGGTCGCCGAAGTTCGCGTCGGGGTCGGAGGCCCGGAGGTCGGCGGGAACCAGCCGGGACGTGTCGGAGCCCAGGAATCCGACGTCGCCCGAGAAGAGCACATGCGGCTTCCTCTCGGCGCGCGCGATCTCGAGATCGGCTTCCGCGGACTTCGCCTCTGCGGCGGCCCGGGCGACCTCGGGAACCCGGTCGAACCCGATCCCGAGACCCTCCGGGACCGCGGCTCCGTCGGGGGGAGGCAGGGGCGCGAGCGCGAGAGGAGCGTCCGGCTCTCTCCCCATGAGGACGTTCAGGACGACCTTCGCCTGGTCTCGCCGCCCCTCCGCGTCGACGATCGCCGCCTGCTCCGTCGCGAGCCGAACGTCGACCTTGAGGAGATCGGCGGCGACGCCCTGCCCCGAAGCGCGGCGGCTCTCGAGAGACGTGCGATATCCCCCGAGGCGAAGAGCTCCTTCCCGGCGGGCCGCCGCTTCCGCGTCCGCCTGAACCGCCTCCGCGTACCGGCTCCGCACGTCGAGCTCCAGGTCCTTTTCCGCGACGCGATACCGCGCGCCGGCGACGTCGACGTCAGCCTCGTTGCGGAGGACCCTCGCCCGCCGCGCGCCGCCGTCGTAGATGGGCTGGCGTCCGACGACCTGGAGGCGCGTCTCCCCCGCGTTGGTCACGGCCGGGTCATAGCCGTTCGGCGGCGCGTAGATGAAGTCGCCTTCCAGCGCGACCTTCAACCAGCGTTCCGCGCGCGCTTCGCTGACCTTCTCCCGCGCGATCGCCACGTCGAAGAGCGCGATCGGAAGGCGCCCGTTCGCGCTCCGGCTGTCACGCAGGACGTCGTCCACCGTCCAGAGGGCCTGCGGCTCCGGCGATGCCAGGGCGGTCGAGGACCCGGCCGCGACAACGGTGAGCGCCCAGCCGAAACGGAGGATGGCTCTGACTCGAACCATCCGGCTCCCTTAACGGCTCGGAGAGACGACGAGCACGGTCACGCTCCCCGGCACGATCGACGGGCGCGGCCGGGGCCGTTCCGCCGTCGGGGGCGGCGGCGGGCCGAAGTCCGAGGTCACGAGGTAGATCCGATGCGTGGTCGGGTCCAGCGCCATCGTCCGCGCGCCCCTCTTCGTCGGGACATTCTCCACGACGCGAAAGCGATCCGGCGTTTCTTCATGCACGACCGTCAGCGTGCCCTCTCCATTCGATGCGAAGGCCAGACCCGTGGCGGGGTCGAACCCGGCCGCGTCGACTCCGTCGCCGATCGGCAGGCTCGCGACCACGCGGCCCGAATCCGCGTCCAGGATGGCCATCACCTTGTTGCCGCACACGGTGAAGAGGCGGCGGTGCGGCGCGTCCATGGCGAGCCCGGACGGCTCCTCGCATCCGGCGACGGGCCAGCGGGCGGCGACTTTGAGAGCGCGCGAATCGATGACGGCGATCTCTCCCGTGTCCTCGATGTTGACCCAGACGCGACCCTTGCCGTCGCTGACGCCGGACTCCGGCTTCCCGCCGAGAGGAATTGTCCCCACGACGGCGAGGCTCTTGGGATCGATAGCGGTGGCGCTCTTGCCGCGCCCGTTGAACGTGAAGACGCGATTCGACGCCGGATCGTAGAGGATGGCGTCGGGGTTTTCGCCCGTCGCGACCTGTCCCGCGGGCTCGAGCGTCGCGAGCGAGAACGCCGTCGCCGAAGACGCGCGGCCGTTGCTCGTGAAGCCGCGCCCGAGCGAGGGGACGAGGGCGACGCCGTGGACCCCCGGCGTGGGGGCGATCTCGCCCACCACCTTCTTCGAGGCGAGATCGACGACCAGGACACGGTCGCTGCGCGAAACGTAGAGCCTTCCCGCGGCCGGATCCACCGTGACGTAGTCCCACCCCGTGTCGCCGGGAAGCGGGATCCGGTCGGTCACCGAGTAACCCTGCGCCGCCGCGGGCCGGGCGCCGGAGGGAGGCGGGGTGGCAGCGGGGCTCGCCGTTGGAGTCTCGTGCGCGTCCGGAGGGGATCCGCCTGCCGTACGGGGGAAGAGACCGAGGGTTCCAAGCGTGAGAGCCAGGAACACGGCGGCTTCGGGGAGTTTATTTCGCATCAAGTCATCCTATCGAACCGCGAATTGCTGGAAGCGCGCGAGGCAACCCACGCCGCGAGGCGAGGGAAGGACACCGGCGCAAGTCTCGGACCTGTAAGGACCTCCAAACTGGTTCGACCCTTGCTATGGGGTCCCCGGAGGTGGCAGAAATGAAGACCGCCCCACGGTACCTCGCCGCGGCTCTCGCGGCAGGCGGGTTGTTTCTCGGGATGCGGATGACGACCTTCGCGCAGGAACGACGGCCCGGCATGTTGTCGAGCCGTGGTTACCCCCGGATGCAGGAGCTCGCACGCGAGCTCGACGACGCCGCGCAGCACGCCAACGACGCCGCCCGCCACAGCACGAGGCGGGATGCCGTCTTCGTCCGTTCGGTCGGGCGATTCGCCGCCCGGGCACACAGTTTCGCCGCGCGGATGGACGCTTACGACACGCGTCCCTGGCAGATCGATCAGGAGATCCACGGCCTCATCCGCGACGCCTCGACGGTTCAGGCGCGACTGCGGCGCACGCGAGCCGTCGACCGGCACACCGGGGACGACTGGAATCGTACCGTCGACCTTCTCCGGCGAATGGAGCGGATTTCTCAGGACGACCGGCGGGCGGGATACGGCGAGCGCGGGCCGAACGATCCCGGGTCCGTCCGCGACGACTCCGCCTACCACCGGGACGGAGGAGGCGCTCCACCCTCCGACCGTCCGGGCGATCGGGCACCCCGGGGGGGCGACGGAGCCTTCGCGACTGCCGATTCCATCTCCCTGGCGCGGGACGTGGCGGACCGGGCGCGCCGCCTCTCGGATCGCGCGCACGCGCTCGCGGGAGCCATGCCCCTCGACGCGCGCCAGCGCGACACGGCCCAGGCGATCGGCTTGTATTCCAATCAGGCCCGCGCGATGCTCGACGGGCTCGAGTCTCGCGGAGGCAAAGCGCGCCTCGATGCGAACCTCGCGCAGCTGTCCCGGCTCGCCGCCGCCGCGGACACCCAGATGAAGAAGTCCAACGTATTTCCCGAGATCCGCCGCGAGTGGACGGACGCGATGCAACGGACCGAGAGCCTCAAAAGCGCATTCAACCGGACGGCCTATCGATGAGCGGTGAGCGCTCGTCGGTTTCAACTTCACGTCGAATTGGAGGACACATGAAACGCGTCGATTGCAAACGGATCGGATTCCTCGTGCTCGGCGTCGCGACGTTCGTGCTGGGAGGCTGCGTGGGGACCTACGACACGGGCGCCCCGGACAACCGTTACGCGCGCCCCTATTCACCGCCTCGTAACCGCGACTACGGGTACCGCCGGGAGGAGTTCGCGCGGCTGGCCCATGAGCTCGACGACCGCGCTTCGCGGGCGCATCGGATCGCGGAGCGCCGCTCGGCGAGCTACGGACCGCGCGAGCAGGAATTCTTCGGAAGGATCCACCATTTCAGCGACGAGGCGAACTCCTTCCACGATCGCTACGAGGCCGGCGATATCCAGACGCGGCAGGATCTGCGCGCGTCGATGAACGAGCTGATCCAGGACGCCCGAGCTACGGACTCTGCGTTGCGGGAAGCCAACGTCTTCCCGGAGGTGTGGGAAGAGTGGCGCGGCGTCATCGCCGTGCTCCAGCGCATGCTGGACATGGTCCGCGCCTAAGCGCGCGGAGAGTGTTCGGGGAGACGCGACGCGCGTCTCCCCGATGATTCCAGCTTTGCGCGCTCCGCCCTCGAGCCCCAAACAGCCCTCCTCGTCGCCGGCATCCCCGACGGCACATCTCCCTTCGCCACGCCTTCGCCGCAATCTGCCTCCATAACTCCTCCCCACCGCCCCGTGCACGCCCCCGCCGCCTGGTTTCCTGTGGATGGAGGCGGGCAGACCCCCGCCTCCCGTCCCGCCGGGAGTGGCGGGCGATCGCCGAGGAGTCTCACATGGACATCCACCAGAAACCGGCTGCCGACGCGGCGGGCCCTTCCGGAGACGACGGAGCGCCGGGCGCGATCCGCCGCGCCCTCGGCCGGCTTCCCCGCCCCGAGTGGAAACTGCCGCGCGTCTCGGGCGGGCAGGCCTTCGCCGTTTTCCTCGCGCTCGCGGCGATCGTCGCCGGATACCTCTTCTTCCACGGCAGCTTCCGCGAGGTCGAGCCCGGGTTCGCCGGAATCGCGGTGAGCCGGTTCACCGGACGGATCTCGACCCTCGCGCCGGGCACGCATTTTCGGCCGCGTCCCCTCTACCAGATCTCGACGGTCCGGATCTCCGACCGGCTGCTGTCCGGGCCGGACGGCACGTTCACGATCTCGACGCGGGAAGGCGTCGTCGCGCAGATGACCGTCCAGGCCCGCTGGTCGATCGAGCGCAGCCGGCTGCTCTCGACGTGGGCCGCGCTGCCCCCCGACCCGCAGCGCGAGCTCGTCGCGCCGGTTCTCTCGGCTGCGTTCCGCGCCGCCGCCACCCGGTACGACGTGACCCGGCTCGTCGGCGACGGGCGCGAGGAGATCGCCGCGCTCGCGGCGAAGAACGCCCGCGCACGGCTCGCGGAGAGCGGCATCGTCTTGAAAGAGGTCCTCGTCGGGAACCTGGTTCTTCCGCCGGAGTACGAGCGAGGCCGCGTCGCCTTAGTCGACGAGCTCCAGAGCACCGACCGCATGACCGTGACCCTGCGCCTTAAGGAGAAGGAGGTCGAGAAGGCGCGTCTCGAGGCCGAGGCCCGGAAGATGCTCGTCGTCAAGCAGGCGGAGGGCGCCGCTTCGCAGCGGCTGATCGCCGCGCGGGCCGAGTCGGACGCCATGAAGTTCATCCTCGCGCTGAAGAAAAAGGAGATCCAGCAGAAGAAGCTCGAGGCGGAAGGCGAGCGGCAGACGCGCGTCGAGCGGGCGAAAGCGGAAGCGGAAGTCACGCGGATCCAGGCCGACGCCGAGGTGGGCCGCCGCAAGGCGATCGCCGACGCGGAGGCTTACTCGATGCGCGCCACCTCGCTCGCGCAGTTCGAGAACCTGGAGAGAGAAGCGGTGCTGGTCACGGCCAACCCCCTTCTCATTCCCAAGACGTTCGCGGACCGGCTGTCCGACAAGGTGCAGGTCATCCTGACGCCCTCGATCGGGGGCGAGGCCTTCACGGGCGAGGTCATGCGACGCGTCGCGAACGGAGACAGTCCCGTCGAGCCAGCTCCCGCATCCGTCCAGGCCTCGCGCCGCACGCCGAAGAAGTGACCGCGATCACACGAAAGGAGAACGCCATGACGACCGCACGCCGCCCGCTCCGCCGGAACATCGCGCTCACGGCGATGACGCTTCTCGCCCTGCTCCGGTTCCGCGCCGAAGTCAGCGCGGCACCGATCACGACGTCGCGTGGGGAGCCCCCGGGCGCCGACGTCTTCGTGATGGCGCGCGAGGCCGTGCTCCGCGACAGGCCGTCGCGCGAGAGCCGCTTCGTCCGGACGCTCCCCGGCGGATCGCGTCTCACGCTCCTCGAGGCCGGCGAGCAGTACCTGAAGGTCGAGGTGGCCGCGGGCGAGCCGCCGCGCGACGGCGCGTCGAAGCCCGCCGGCGGAGGAGCGACCATCGGATACCTCTCCCGGGACGTCGCCTCGGTGTTCGCGCCGGGCGACGCCGGCACGGCGGACCTCGTCGCGGCGGGCCGCGTGCTCGCGCCGAGCGAAGGACACCGGAGGCTCGCCGCCGCGTTCCTCCTCTGCGCGTCGCGCCGCTTCGCCGCGAGCGGCCCGGGCAATCCCACAGTCGACGTCCTCCTCGGCCGGACCGCCGAGGCGCTCGCGGAATCGGGAGGGCCGTTCCCGCCCGGCCTCGAGGTCGCGCGGACCGGAAGCGCGGGGCCCTGGACCTACACCGGCGACGCCTTCCGGCGCGCGGCCGCCGCGCCGGCGGACACCCAGGACGAAGACGCCCTGCGCGTGAAAGAGGCCGCGCGAGCAGGAGTCCTGCGGCAGCAGTACCCGGCGGTGTCCACGTCGCTCGCGGCCCTCTGGCAGGAGACCGCGGCGTGGCTCGAGCTTTCCGAGTCCGGGAAGGATCCGGACACGCTGCGCGGTTCGGCGGACCGGCTGGGGTCCGCGTCGCTTTCCCTCGGGCGCCTCCTCGTCGCGGCCGGACGCCTGGAAGACGTCGACCGCCTGGAGAGCCGGGTGCGCGGGGCGGGAGGCCGCGCGCGGACGCTCCTCCCGCAGGCGAGCGCCGGCAACAAGCTACTCGGCCGCGCGCAGATCCTGCGGATGATGCGCGGCAACGGAAGCGCGCTCGCCCCGCAGGAAGCGCGGCGGCAGCTCGGCCCGAAGGAGGTGATCGTCCGCATCGAGGGGAAGCCGGGCGGCCTTACGCTCGTCGTCGAGACGACGGTCGGAGGAACGCACCAGGTAGCGCGCCCGAAGTCGGCGATCCCTGTCCTGCCGGTGCCGGGCTCCCTGCGGATGTCGCCCGACGCGCGATCGGCGGCCTGGATCGAGATCGCCGGCCCCTCGAAGCTCCTGCCGGTCGTCGCCTCCCTCGAGAGAGACGAGCCAGCGCGCGAGGTCGCAATCCTCGCCGACGGCCGCCCGCTCAGAGACCACGCGCTACTCCACGTCGTCTCGACGCTCGCCGGCTACTCGAAGGACGGCCAGCGCCTCGGCATGTCGATCCAGGCCTGGAGCGAAACGCCGGGCCCCGACCCTCGCTGGTCGGTCGTCTCCGTTGGGACGGGAGAGATCGTCTACGAGACGACGAAAGACTCGAAGAGCTTCCGACGACTGATGGAATAGGGACATTCAAAACTTCCTAAGCCCCCGGCCAACCAAAACTCACCAAGTCACGACCGACCCCACTCTTTGCCGACCTGGCTCACGAATTCGCTTCTTCTCTCCATATGTAGAGCCAAAAGTAAACCGGCTCTACAAACACACTTCCTAAAACCAAGAGTCCCGCCCAAAGGGCTCTCTTGTCGCTGGGAACGCGTTGATTGCGGAAGACGTCCACTAGATAGAAAAGCATCAACGCGAGTGCAAGAACGATAACGCCAAGGTGGACAGACTGCAGGAAGGCGACTCTAGCGCCAGGCCTATCCAGAAAAAACAGAAACGAAAGGACGTAAAGGATCGGTATCACCGTTAGAACCCCTAGGGCCAACTTCTTCGACATTACTCCTCCTACGACCTGGGTCTCGTGGTGCACGTGGTGTGAGCAAATCCAGCTCCGACCGATAAACCGACTCCCGCGTTCACGGTTGAACCACCGGTTGGACCACAACGCCCAACGTCAACGCTGAAAATCAGAAAGCTACCCGTGAAGCCAGTTGAAGTCCCGAGAAGATCGCGCGAATTGCACCCACAGGCACCAGAAGCGAATGGTGTGGAACCAGTCACACCCGCGCCGACCGCCACGATCGGTCCGCCGAACTCACACTCTATCGTTACGGGTAACTTCATCGCAGTGGAGAAGTTCCCGTCAAGACAGGTAAATGTTCCTTTCGTTCTTGATCGCCCATACCCAAGACCCGCAGACAATACGCCACCATTAAAAGTCCACTTGCCCGATGGGCACTCATCGCAAGTCGTGCACGGAATCAGACCATAGGGATCGATGAGATAGAGAGGCCGAGCCGCCGCGTAGAGGTAAGGGTTGGCTTGCGGATCAGCGGACAAGGCATTGGCTGGAACTGAACTCAAGCGCCTCGCAGCGTCCAGGCCCAGGGGGTCTGGTTCGGCATACCGTCCCCAGCTCGGCCGATACCACCGGAACACGTTGTAGCTTCGTTCGCTCACGCCGTTTGCGCCCAGGTTGAGCTGCTCCGCTTCCTGGCCCGGCAGACGCAGCGGCTGATGCTGGTCCGCCGTCGACAGCGAAAACACGCGCCCGTAGGGCTCGTACTCCGCTCTCCAGTACTGCACGCCCGCCGCATCCGTCTGCACCCACGGCGTTCCCAGATGGTCGGCGAAGGTCCAGTGCACCGTCGTCCCGCCGTCGATCTGGGCCACCGGCTCTCCACCAAACCAGACGTACTCGTACTGGATCGCCGGCGTTCCCGACGTCCCCAACGCCGACTCGGCCAGCAGACTCATCTCCGGAGTGTAGAAGAAATATCGGTTGCCCGGAACAATCGACGAGACCGCCGTCGCCTCGGCCGGCCGTCTCGCACTCGAAGCCGGCATCACACACCAGATCCCCAAGTGAAAGAAATCCGACAAGAGCGGGCCAACGAACACGTCGGGCGTTTGAGAATGACATCCATCCAGCCACAGATTCAACAGCTCAGCCAGTTGAGGCGGCCCATAACGAATCCGACCTCGCAAGATCCGATGATCTATCCCCTAGGTGTGAGTGTCCTCCAGAGCACGTAAATCACGATCGACCATATTCCGACGTTCAATATCCAACTGCTCACAAGCAATATCGATGAATACGGCCTCGCGGTTGCTAATAAATATACGATGGGCGCAGCGACTCGGCCTGCGATGGGCATATCAGCAGGATCGCTGGCTTGCCGATAGAGCAAGATCATGTATCCAACCGCACTGATCGTTGTACCTATCGCAATCGCCCACCGCCACGCCCGTGGACGCCTGAGGTTCCGATTGCCTGTGTCCATAATCTTAACGATGAGGTGGACGGCGTCCCGAGCCAGGTGTAAATCCGAAGCCTGAGGGGAACCCGTCTTGACAACACGTCCGGGACATGTGAGCCGCAAAGGTATTACTGTTGCCGGCCGATAAGCCGACCAGGTCGTATCTGGCAACCGGGTAAGAACTTGCTGTTGTTTTTAAACATTCGCTAAGACTACCGGGCCCATTCTGACAGGGAATGGGCCTGCACTCCTTGCAGGATTCGCCTTGGCTCATTTTGTCTCTGTTGTCGTCTGGGCTCGGGACGCCTGTTACTCGGAGTCCCCACTCCGGGAAAAGACTATAAGTGTGCCCGTCGTTCCGCAGATAACAGTGCTTTCCCCCCGTACCTGCCACGGGGCGACAGCAGATTTCGGCATCCAGGCCAGTCGCGTCCGATAGAAGCACTGGATTATCGATTCCATAACGGTACAGATCTGGATCGCTACCGATTCCAACGGGATCCGCTTGCGTATACCGTCCCCAGGCGGGCCGATACCACCGGAACACGTTGTAGCTTCGTTCGCTCACGCCGTTAGCGCCCAGGTTGAGCTGTTCCGCTTCCTGGCCCGGCAGACGCAGCGGCTGATGCTGATCCGCCGTGGAGAGCGAAAACACCCGCCCGTAAGGCTCGTACTCCGCCCTCCAGTACGGCATCACATTCGTCGAGTCCGTCTGCACCCACGGCGTCCCCAGATGGTCTGCGAAGGTCCAGTGCACCGTCGTCCCGCCGTCGATCTGGGCCACCGGCTCTCCACCAAACCAGACGTACTCGTACTGGATCGCCGGCGTTCCCGACGTCCCCAACGCCGACTCGGCCAGCAGACTCATCTCCGGAGTGTAGAAGAAATATCGGTTCCCCGAAACGATCGACGCCACCGCCGTCGTCTCGGCCGGCCCTCTCGCACGGGAAGCCGGGATCGCCCCGGACCGAATCCCGGCGGGAGCTGACGCCATTCCAGCCAGCGCCACCTCGAACGGATCCGTCCCGCCGGCCAGAACCTCGGCCGTCTGGATCGCGCCCAGCGGGTCCGTCACCTGGGGCAGAACCGGTTGCGCCGTCGCCGCCAGGCTCCCAGCCAGCAGCAGACAAACCCACAGGGCAGACACGCGCATCGTCTTCTCCCTCCGCCGCGTCCGGAAGTCCAACGCTCCCCCGCCGTTCACCGCGGCCCCCGGATTTCCCAGGCCGCTATCGGTTGGTCCGGAAGCGTCACCACCGTCGGCACGGTCGCCGCCGAAAGACGCGACCCGTGAGGGATAGGAGACTCATCGCCTCATTACACGGCCTTCGTTATCCACTCCGACGCTAGCGGCGTACGCAAGATCACAAGATCTCACGGCCCGACCACGTTTCCGGCGACTCCACTCCCTCCGTGCTGGCTCTAAGGGGAGTCGGTCATCGGGAACAGCACGTAGAGAGCCATCACGGATATCGCTAGCCAGTAGCTCCGGTACGACCACCGAGGCAATACCAGCCTAGTCGAGAAATACGTAGGAAGTTGTGATGACCAGGGCCACAAGGTGCCACGGCACGAAGAAACTGGTCCGCCATTCTCCAAGACGGTTCCGCGGCATCTCGCCGAACAAGAGGTGGAGTTGACCCGGTTTCGTGGACGCCTTCAGACTTGGGAGAAAGGAGTTCGCGATGGGAGTGGGACGAGCGCCGTATCCGGAAGAGTTTCGGCGACGGATGGTGGAGCTGGTGCGAAGCGGGCGGAGCCCGGAAGGGCTGTCGAAGGAGTTCGAGCCTTCGGCGCAGACGATTCGCAACTGGGTTGAGCGGATGGATTTGGACGAGGGCCGTCGCAGCGACGGTCTGACGAGCTCTGAGAGGGCGGAGCTGGGTCAGTTGCGTCGGGAGAATCGGCGGCTGAAGCTGGAGCGGGAGATTCTGGCAAAAGCCGCGGCCTGGTTTGCTCGGGAGACCGGCTCGGTACCCGACAAGTCTTCGAGTTCGTGAAGAGCAACCAGGCCGAGTACGCGGTGAGGATGATCTGCCAGGTGCTGGGAGTCTCCCCCAGCGGGTACTACGCATGGACGAGCCGGGGGCCATCGGCGCGAGAGGTGTCGGACGCGGTGTTGACGCAACGGATCCGAGAGATCCACAAAGACTCGCGCGAGACGTACGGCGTGCCGCGGGTGCATTTTGAGCTGGCCGTGGAGGGTGTCCGAGTCGGTCGCAAGCGTGTGGCGCGTCTGATGAGAGCGGCGGGTCTGGCCGGGATCAGCCGGCGCCGATGGATCCGCACGACGGTCCGGTCTGCCGGGGCATCTGCGGCGCCGGATCTGGTAGATCGAGACTTCACGGCACCCGCTCCCGATCGGCTCTGGGTGGCCGACATCACCTATATCCCGACCTGGGCGGGGTTCCTGT
>JBDTOO010000001.1:0-154339 GCA_039933215.1 Acidobacteriota bacterium | reverse complement strand
AGGAGGCCCGGGCGCGTCGCGAGCCACGCTGGAAAGGAGCCGAAGAGTAGACCCGCGCCGGCCGCCGCGATGAGCCCGAAGGCGGCGACGCGGAGGCCGGGCGCGAAATCGAAGAGGATCGGAACCGGCGTCGGCAGGTTGAACCGTTCGAGCAGCGGCGCCGTGAACATCGTGACGGCAACGCCGAGAGCGCCGCCGGCGAGAAACTGGATGAAGTTCTCGACGAGAAGGAGCCGGACGACGCGCGACCTCGCGGCTCCGAGCGCGACGCGGACGGCGATCTCCCGCTCGCGGGCGAAGGCGCGAGCGAGCAGGATCCCCGTGACGTTCGCGCAGGCGATCGCCAGCACGAGCGCGCCGAGCGCGCCCAGAATGGAGAGCAGCGCCGTGACGGGTCCTTCGAGAGAGTCTTCGAAGCCGGTCGTCCTGTGCAGATCGAAGGCGACCGGGGGACTTCCCGCGGGACGCTCCCGGTCGAGGCGCCGTGCGATCACGGCCATCGCGGTCGATGCTCCCGGAAGCGTCATGCCGGGCCGCCGGCGCGCGACGAGCTCCAGCCACGTCTGATCCCGGGGATCGAACTCCTCGCCGGGCGCAAGGATGCGGCGCGCGGAGACGGGCACCCACACGTCGAAAGGCGTTCCGAGGAAAGTGCCCGAGAACCGCGGCGCCGCCACGCCGACGACGGTGAAGGCTCGCCCGTTCAGCAGCACGGGGCGCCCGACGATCGAGGGATCGGCGCCGAATCGTCCTCGCCAGACCGCGTCGGAGAGGACCGCCACCTCCGGCGGCGCCTGCGAGTCCGTCTCGGGTCCGAAGAACCGGCCGAGAGCGGGACGCGCCCCGATGACGTCGAAATAATTGCCCGTCACGAGCTGGGCCACGGCGAGCCGCGGTTCGCTCCGGGCGGTCAGGCTCACGAGCCGCGAGCCGAAGGCCGCGATGCCCGTGAACGGTCCGTCGGCGTCCGCGAGCGCCTGCCACGTCCGATGCGACACAGAGTGGAAGCTCGATCCGTCCGGCTCCTTCGCGTGAACGTTGACGAGCTCGGATGGCCGTTCGACCCCGGGAAGCGGCCGCAGGAAGAGCGCGTCGACGACGGCGAAGATCGTCGCCGTCGAGGCGATCCCGATGGCGATCGTCAGCGTGACGGCCACCGCCGCACCGGGCGCGCGGCGGAGACCGCGAAACGCGATCCGGATCTCGTTCACGAATCTCATCGGTGGTTCCTTTCGTGCGATCGGAGGGGATTCATCTCGAGCGTCATTCCGAGCGCATGGCGACGAGCGGGTCGACGCGCATCGCCCGGCGGGCGGGAACCGCGCACGCGGCGAGGGCCGTCACGAGCACCAGGACTCCGGCGGCGAAGAACGTCCCCGTATCCGTCGCCGTCACGCCGTAGAGCAGCCCGGCGAGCAGCCGCGAGGCCGCGAGGGCCCCCGCCACGCCGAGAATCAGCCCCGACACCGTGAGGGCGAGCGCCCGCCCGAGGATGGATCCGAACACGTCGGCTGGAGACGCGCCGAGGGCCATGCGGATGCCGATTTCCCGGCGGCGCTGCGCGACGGAGTACGACAGGACGCCGACGATGCCCTGGATCGCAAGGAGGAGGGCGGCCCCGCCGAAGATCGACAGGAGAAGCGCGCTGAAGCGGCGCGAGGAAAGAGCCGCGGAGCGTCGTTCGTCCATCGTCCGGATGGCGGACACGGTGAGCGTCGGATCGACGGCCCAGACGGCCTGCCGCAGGCTCCGGCCGTAAGAGGCGGGATCGCCCGTCGTGCGGAGAATGAGGGTGCCGAACCGCTGCCAGTCGACGGGGCGCTGGGAATAGGGGGAGTAAACGGCCACGACATCGTCGTCTACGAGGTCCCGGGACGCTTTCACGTCCGCGGCGATGCCGACGACGGTCATCCAGCGGGGCTCGTAGCCCCAATCCCAGGCGAGGCGGCGGCCGAGCGGATCGACTCCTGGAAAATATTTCGCCGCGAAGGCCTGGTTGACGACGGCGACCGGCGCCGCGTCTTCCCGATCCGCCGGCGTCAGGGGCCGGCCTTTGACGATCGGGACCCGCAGCGCGGCGAAGTAGTCTCCGGCGACCGGCCGGCTCCGGGCGGACGGACGGTCCGCGAGCGCGCCCTCGGGGCGGCCCTCGATCTTCAGTCGGCCGCCGATTCCTCCGCCTTCGAGCGGCGCTCCGATCACGGAGGCGGCGGATTCAACCCCCGGGATCTCCCGCATCCGTTCGACGACGGACAGAAACGCGCGCGTCTGAGGCTGACGCGTCGCGTAGCGCGATTCCGGAAGGACGAGGTCTGCGGTGAGGACGTGATCCGGCTGAAAGCCGAGCGGCACGTTCGCGAGGCGCGAAACGCTCGCGAGCAGCAGTCCCGAGCCGATCAACAGGAGAAACGCCAGCGCGACCTCGCCCGACGCCACGAGGCCGAGTGTTCGTTGGCGACCCGAGCCTCCCGGCGTTCCCTTCCCGCTGCCGTGGAGGGCGTCTCCGGCCTCGGTCCGGGCGACGGGAAGCGCGGGCACCAGCCCGAAGGCCATCCCGGTCAAGATGGACAGACCGGTCGCGAACCCGAGGACGCGCGGGTCGAGGGCGATCTCGGAGACGCGGGGGAGGCTCCCCGGCGCGAGCGACAGGAGGAGATCCTTGCCGAACGCGGCGACGCCGACGCCGAGGGCCCCTCCCGTGATCGAGAGCAGAGCGCCTTCCGTCAGCAGCTGGCGCACGATCCGGCCGCGACCGGCCCCGAGGGCTCTTCGGATCGCCATTTCGGGCGCGCGCATCGAGGCGCGGGCGAGGAGGAGGCTCGCCAGGTTCGCGCACGCGAGAAGCAGGACGAGCCCCACCGCAGCGAGCAGAACGAGGAGCGCCGGCCGGACGCTTCGCACCAGGAAATCGATGAGGCGGATCGGGCGGACGATCTTGTGTGCGTTCGTATCGGGGTACGAGCGCGAGAGGTCGGTCGAGATGGCGACGATCTCGTTCGAGGCGCGCTCGATCGAAACGCCGGGGCGCATTCGGCCGATCGCGTCGAAGTTGTTGGTGCCTCGTTCGTGGATCGCCCAGGGCGTCTCCACGGCCGGCGGGACCCACAGGGCGACGTCGTCGTGGAGGAAGTCGGCTTCCGGGGGAGCCACCCCGATGACCGTTACGGCATGGTCCGACAGGATGAGCGACCGTCCGATCACGCCCGGGTCTCTACCGAAGCGATCCCGCCAGAGCGCCGACGAGATGACCGCCACGCGGTCCGCCCCGGCACGGTCGTCCTGCGGGCCGTAGAAGCGGCCGATGACGGGGGAGACGCCCAGCACGCGGAAGAACTCGCCGTCCGCGACGCTTCCCGTGAGGCGCTCGGGCTCCCCGTGCCCCGTCCAGTCGAACGCCCAGGTGCGGAGAAAGAGTGAGATCGCCTCGAATCCGGTGCTGCGGGCGCGCCAGTCGACGCCGTCGGGGATCGAGACGTCGCCCTCGCGGGTGAAGAACGCGATCCGTTCTCCGGCGAGCAGCGGGATGGGATGGAACAGGACGCCGTTGACCACCGAGAAGATCGCGGTGTTCGCGCCGATCCCCAGGGCGAGGGTCGCGATCGCCAGGACCGCGAAGCCCGGGCTGCGCCGGAAGAACCGGATCGCGTAGCGGAGATCCTGGATGAGGACGGACACGTTCACCTCCCGGAGAATTCGTTTCTTGCGCCCGAAAGACTGCTCATTCGTGTCTCAGGGCGATGGCGGGATCCAACCGCGCGGCTCGCCGGGCCGGAATCGCGCTGGCAGCGAACGCGATCGCCGCCAGCAGCAGCGCGACACCGCCGAGAACGCCTGGATCCCACGGGGGCACTCCGAGAAGCGAGGAGGCGATGAACCGTCCGAGGACGAGCGCTGCCGCGAGCCCCGCCGCCAGTCCGGCCCCGGCGAGAACGAGCCCCTGCGCGACGATGCGGCGGAGGATGTCGGAAGGACGGGCGCCGAGGGCCATCCGAATTCCGATCTCCTGCGTGCGGCGAGACACGGAGTACGCGATCACACTGTAGAGGCCCATCGCCGCGAGGACGACGGCGAGAACGCCGAGCACCGTCAAGAGCGTGGCCGCCAGCCTCTGGTCGAAAGCGGACGCGGCGACGTAGTCGGTCATCGCCATTCCGATGACGGTGACGTTGGGATCGAGCGACCGGATGGCGCGCCGGACTTCCGGCAGGACCCGGGCCGGGTCTCGTGCGACCCGAATGTGAACGGCAGCTCCCGTGCTCGCGCGATAGAACCGTTCGAACGGGACGTAGAAGTACGGCTGAGGGCTCTCGGCGAGCGAGCGGTACTTGTGGTCTCCCACGACGCCGACGACGGTGATGTCCTGACCCCAGCCGCGAACCCTGCGGCCCACGGGATCGCGGCCCGCGAAGAAGCGTTGGACGAACGTTTCGTTGACGATCGCAACGAGCGGCGAGGAATCCGCTCCGTCTTTCGGGACGAAATCGCGTCCCCCGCGGAGAGGGATCTTCAGCAGATCGAAATAGCCCGGCGAGACCAGGTTTCGGTAGATCTTCATGTTCTCGACGGGGCGCGGCGTGTATCCGTCGATGGCGAGGTCTTCCCAGGAGCCGCCGTTGAATCCGAGGGGGACGTCCTCCGCCACCGCGACGGAGGTGACGCCCGGCAGAGCCGCGAGCCGTTCCTGGAGGCGGCGATAGAAGACGCGGCCGCGCTCCGCGTCGTACCCCGCCGACGAGAGGTTCATGCCGGCGAGCAGGACGCCTCGGGGCTCGAATCCCGGTCGCATCGAAACCGCGTTTCGGAAGCTCTTGAGGAAGAGGCCCGCCCCGGCGAGAGCGACCAGCGCGAGGGCGACCTCGGCGGCGACGAGCGTGCTCCGCAGCCGGTGGGACTCCCGGCCCGCCGTCGCTCCCCGCCCGCTTTCGCGAAGACCTCTTCCTTCGCGCCCGAGCAGCGCGAGGGCAGGAGGCATCCCGAACGCCACGCCGGCGGCGAGCGCGAGGAGTCCAGTGAACCCGAGCACGCGCATGTCGAGGGCGCTGGTGAGAGAAAGGGGAAGATCGGTGGGGGGAACGAACATCCGCAGCAGGTCGCTCATCCATACGGCCGCGAGCGCGCCGGACGCGGCCCCGACCGCGGCGAGAAGCATGCTCTCCGTCAGGAACTGCCGGAGGAGACGACGACGCGTCGCTCCGAGCGCGAGGCGAATGGCGATCTCCCGGCGGCGTCCAGACGCGAAAGCCAGAAGAAGATTCGCAAGATTCGCGCAGACGATCAGCAGAACGACGGCGGAGACCGCCATCAGGATCCGCAGGACATCGCTCAGGACGCTCTGGCCGCCGTAGGGCGCTCGGGCCAGGGGAAGCAGACGGGCGCCAATCCCGAGGTTGCTCGCCGGGTATCCGGCGGCCGCTCGTTTCGCGATCGCGGCGACCTCGACCTGAGCGCTGGAGAGCGAAACACCTGGCGCGAGCCGGGCCAGCACGTGAAGCGGCCGGGAGCGCCGATTCTCGAGCCAGGCCCCGCCGCCCGTGAGCCGCTCCTGCATGAACAGGGGCACGTACACGTCGTAGGAGAGGCCCACGATCGTCCCCTCGAAACCCGGCGGCGCGACTCCGATGACCGTCAACGGAATCCGATTCAATTCGATCGCGCGTCCGATGATCGCGGGGTCGGAGCGGAACCGGCGAGTCCAGAGTCTGTGAGACAGGACGACGAGCGGCGCGGAGCCGGCGGCCTCCCGCGACTCTTCGGGGGTAAAAAAGCGGCCGCGCTCCGGGGTCAGGCCGAGCACGTCGAAGAAGTTGCCCGATACGACCTCTCCCCAGATGCGCTCGGAATTTTCTCCCTCGCGAAGGTCGAGCGGCCGGTCCTTGAATGCCAGGAGGCCGGCGAACGAGCGCGCCTGATCGCGATAATCCCGATAGTCGGGATAGGAGGTGTCGATGAGCTCCCCGGAAGGCGCGACCGTCTCGAGCGTGACGATGCGGTCGGCATCCGGGACGGCGGGCAGCGGACGAAGGAGGACGCCTTCGATCCACGAGAAAACGGTGACGTTGACTCCGATGCCGATCGCGAGGGTGACGAGCGCGACAGCGGCGAACCCGGGAGATTTCGCCAGCGAACGGACGGCATAGCGCAGATCCTGGAGAAGCATGCTCATGTCGTCCCTTCTAGCTCCGCAGAGTCTCGGAGGGATCGGCGCGAGCGGCCCGGCGGGCCGGCGCGTCGGACGCGAGGATCGCGACGGTAAAGAGCGCGGCGGCGACGGCGGCTGCGGGCCACGCGCTGCCCGAGAAATCCGGGAGCGCGCGCGCGAGGAGAAGCCAGGCCGGGTAGGCCAGCAGGAGTCCCGCGGCGCATCCGATGGCGGCGAGCCGCGCGCCCTCGCCGAGAAGGAGCCCGCGAATCTGGCGTGGCCCCGCTCCGACGGCGAGCCGGATGCCGATCTCGAGCCTCCGCTGTCCGGCGAGAAAGGCGACCGCGCCGAATACGCCGATGGAGGCGAGGAGGAGACCGAAAAGCGCGAAGCTCGAGAGGACCGAGGTCCCGAGGCGATTCTGCGAGAGTGACCGCTGGTAGAGGCGGTCCATGAACGCGGACTCCGCCACGGCGAGCGCCGGTTCGCTGCGCGCGATCGCGCGCACGGCGCCCGTCGCCCAGGACTCGTCCCGCGAGGCGCCGCGCAGCATCAGGAAGACGCGCCCGGCGTCCGCGGTCCCGCCCGCCTGGGCGTAGGGGACGTAGATCGCCTCCTCGAGCTCGCTCGCGTCCCGCACGTCCCCCGCGACGCCCACCACGGTCATCGGCTCGGCCGATCCTCGGGCGCCCGAGCCGACGAGGCGTCGGCCTATGGCGTTCTGGTCGCCCCAGAAACGCCGCGCGAGCCTGCGGCTGACGACGACGACGGCCGGGGTTCCCGCGCGATCGAAGTCGGCCACGTCGCGGCCGGAGAGAATCGGAGTCTCCCAGGCCTCGAGAAGCCCGGGCGTCACGATGCGGTAGTTGACGGTCGAGAGAGTGTTCGCCGCGGCACCTTCGGGAGCCACGCCCGTACCCCACGTCCCTCCCCAGAAGGGATTGACCGTCGTCGCAGCGGCCCGCGAGACGCCGGGAGCTTCCCGGGCCGCCCGGAGGATTCGGGACAGGACACGATCCCTTCCTTCTCCCGTCGCGCCTGCCGCGGCGGGCAGGGGCAGCTCGACCGAAAGCAGGCCCCGGGGCTGCAGCCCGACCTCGCGGTTCTGGCGATGGACGAGATCCGACACCATGAACGCCGAGCCGGCGAGCAGGACCGTCGCGAGGGCGACTTCCCCGGCGACGAAGGACCGGAGGAGCCGGCGCCCTCCGAGGGAGAGCGTCCCCGCGCGTCCGCCCGCCCGGAGCGCGTCGGCCGGATCGGCGCGGGCGCTGCGCCACCCCGGGACGATCCCGAAGAGAATCCCGACGGCCGCCGATACGGCGACCGAGAACAGGGCGACCCGCCAGCCGCCTCCCGCCAGGGAGAAGCGGAGCTCCTCGCCGAGGACACGGGGGACGAGCGCGGCGAGCAGGCTCTCCGCGGACGCGGCCAGGAGAAGGCCGAGCGATCCTCCTCCGAAGGCGAGGAGGAGACTCTCGATCAGCAGCTGCCGGAGCTGGCGCCAGCGCGTGGCGCCGAGAGCGCCTCGGATGGCGAGCTCCCGCTCCCGGGCCACCGAGCGGGAAAGAAGCAGCGCCGCCAGGTTCGCGCACGCGAGAAGCAACAGGAAGGCGACCGAAGAGAGGAGGGCGAGGGGCAGGCGGTCTTCGCCCCGCAGAAGGTCCTCCTTCAGCGATACGAGGTCGATGTCCCGGTCCCGCCCCGCGGCCGGGTTCTCCTTCGCGAGGCGGCTCGCGACCGCCGCCATCGCCGCCCGCGCGCGTTCGATCGTCACGCCGGGAGCGAGGCGCCCGATCGTCAACAGGTCGCGGCCGTTCGAAGGGTCGACGCGGAGCGGCAGCCAGACGTCGGCGTGATACGGAAAATGGAAGTCCCGGGGGAGAACGCCGACGATCGTCAGAGTCCGGTCGGCGAGCGGCAGCGACCGTCCGAGGACTCCCGGATCGCCGCCCAGGCGCTGGCGCCAGAAGCTCTCCGACACCAGAACGGCTCCGCTCTCGCCGCCGAGCCGCTCCTCCTCGGGGGCGAACGCGCGCCCGAGGATGGGAGAGATCCCGAAGATCTCGAAAGTCCCGGGAGAAACGCTCGCGCCCTCGAGCGGCGCCGCGGTCTCTCCGCCGGTCCAGGTCAGGCTCTCGACGCGCTGCGCCGTGAATCGGTCGAACACTCCCGGCTCCGCCTCGATCGCCCGCCAGCGGTCGGGCATCAGGTTTCCGCGGTAGACCTGTCCACCCGCCGCGAGGACGGCGTCGTGCAGGCGGACCAGCCGCGAGGATTTCGGAAAAGGGAGGTCCCGAAGAACGATCCGCTCGACGAGTGAGAACATCGCGGCGGTGCCGCCGATGCCGATCGCGAGCGTGACGATCGCCGCCGCCGCGAAACCCCTCGAGCGCGCGAGGGTGCGCGCCGCGTACCGCACGTCCTGGAGGATCGAGCTCACCGGGAAGGCTCCCTGGCGGAGCCGGCGTTGCCGGCCGGGCGGCGCACGGGACCGCTCACTCGTCTCTCAGGGCGGTCATGGGGTCGACCCTCGCGGCACGCAGTCCGGGAAGCCAGCTCGCGAGAAAGCCCACGGCCGCGAGGATCGCGGCGATCGCGGCGAAGGTCAGGGGGTCCGTCGTTCCGACCTCGTACAGGAGTCCCCGCAGGAGGCGGGTTGCGGCGAGCGCGGCGACGAGGCCGACGGCGAGGCCCAGGGCGACGAGGCGAAGCCCCTGGCCCGCGAAGAGGCGGAGGACTTGCCCGGCTTGCGCTCCGAGCGCCACGCGGATGCCGATCTCCCGCCGGCGCTGTCCCACTCCGTATGAAATGACGCCGTAGATCCCGACCGCGGCGAGAAGGAGCGCGAGCGCCCCGAATCCCGAGAGAAGCCGGGTCTGGAAGCGCGGCTGCGCCACGGAACCTTCGACCAGCTCCTCCATCGGCCGCAGCCTCGAGGCGACGATCCCGGGTTCGACGCTCCGCACCGCGTCGCGGACGGCGGCGGCGAGCGTTTCCGGAGGGACGGACGTGCGCAGCATTCCGTAGCTCCACAGGAACGGCGTCTGGGGAAAGGGCGTGTAGATGGCCGACGCACCGGGGTCGTCGAGCCCCGAGTACCGGATGTTGTCGACGACCCCGACGATCGTCCGCCACTCGGGAGTCTGGTCCCGATTGACGAGCCGGAGACTGTGGCCGACCGCCGAGCCGGTCGGGAAGAGCCGGCGCGCGAGGCCCCGGCTCACCACCACGACGGGAGGAGCGCCGGCACGGTCGGAATCGGTGAACACGCGGCCCTCGAAGACGCGCGTTCCGAGCGCGCCGAAATAACCGGGAGTCGCGGCCACGAAGTAGGCGCGGCTCTCGTCGGGGTCGGCGAGCGGGCGGCCCTGCACGGCAAAGCTGGTTCCGCGCTGCGGGGTCTCCGGCGGGAGGCCCGTTCCGGCGCCCGCGACGACGACGCCGGGCACCCGCGACAAGCGCTCGACCACGCGGCGCGCGACCTCGGCGCGCCGCTCCGGCTGCTCGAAGCGCGACAGGTCCACCAGGAACGTCAGGAGGTTTTCCGTCCGGAAGCCCGGCTCGACGTGGAGCAGCCGGTCCAGGCTGCGGACGAGGAGGCCCGCTCCGACCAGCACGACCACCGAGAGCGCGACCTCGGCCACGACGAGCGCGTGCCGGAGCCCGCGCGAGCGCCGCCCTCCGGCCGATCCCCGCCCGCCCTCCTGCAGCCTCCCCGACAGGGACGTCCGCGACCCTTCGAGGGCGGGCAGGAGGCCGAACACGACGCCGGTGACGACGCTCACCACGAACCCCATCAGGAGAATCGAGGCGTCGACGTGGATGTTCTCGAGACGCGGCATGCGCGCGGGAGCGAACCGGGGCAGCGCGGAGACCGCCCAGGCGGCCAGGGTCGCGCCCGCCGCTCCGCCGGCGAGAGCGAGAGCGACGCTCTCCGCCAGCAGATGGCGCACGAGCCTCCACCGGCTCGCGCCGAGAGCCGAGCGCACGGCGATCTCCTGCTCGCGCGACTGGACCCTCGCGAGGGTGAGATTGGCGACGTTCGCGCAGGCGATGAGCAGCACGAGGCCGACGGTGGCCAGAAGGACGAGGAGGGCGGACCGGACTCCGCCGAGCAGCGCCTCGCGCAAAGGGCGAAGCTCGATCTCGACGCCGGAGTTCGAGTCCGGATACTGCTTCTGAAGCCGCCGGGAGAGGGCGGCGGCCTCGGCGGAGGCGGCCGCGAGCGTCGCTCCGGCCCGGCGATGGGCGAGGAGACGGAAGATGCGGAGCGCGCGGTTCTCGCCCTGGGAAGGGGCGGTCGCCATCGAGTGATCGAAGGGCACCCAGAGCTCGAAGTCGGACCTCGGAAACTCGAATCCCGCAGGCATGACGCCGATGACCGAATAGGGCTTCCCGCTCAATTCGATCGTCCGTCCGAGGACCGCGGGATCCGACCCGAAACGCGATCTCCAGAGGCGGTCCGACAGCACGACGACGGGGGAGCGGGCGTCTTCGGGCGCGAAGACGCGTCCTCTCGCGGGACCGCCGAGCAGCGTGAAGAATTCCGTCGAGACGACGCCGCCGAGGACGGGCTCGGCCTCGTCTCCGCGTGTGAGGCTGTACTGGTTCGAGGCCCAGATCGCGGTCCGATCGAGAGTTCGGCTCGCCTCGCGGAGGTCTCGATAGTCCGGGACGGAGATGCCCGCGGTCACGAGGCGATCCACGTCCCGGTAGGGCAGCGGCCGGAGCAAAACCCCCCGCACGATGGAGAACATCGCCGCGTTCGCACCGATCCCCAGAGCGAGCGTGGCGATCGCGACCGCGGCGAAGCCCGGCGCCTTGAGAAGGGACCTGATGGCGTCGCGAAAGTCCTGGAGGAGGCTGTTCATGGCGACGTCACTCGTTTCTCAACGCGTCGATCGCGTTGGTTCGGGCGGCCCGGATCGCCGGCGGATACGCGGCGGCGAGCGCCACGATTGCCATGAGGGCGATGCCCGCCGCGAAGACGCGCGGCTCGGCGGCGCCGACGCCGTAGAGGATCGAGGAGACCGCGCGGCCGAGAGCGTAGGCGGCCGGGATCCCGATCGCCGCTCCGATCCACAGGAAGCGAGCGACCTCACGCAGGATCATCCGGCGCACCGCAGGCGGGTCCGCCCCGAGAGCCACGCGGACGGCGATCTCCTGTCGCCTCTGCGCCACGGCGAAGGCGAGGACGCCGTAGATCCCGATGGCGGCGAGCAGCGCGGCGAGCCCTCCGAAGGCTGCGGACAGAAACACGATGAGCCGCGAGGTGACGAGGGAGTCTTCGATCTGCGCCGTCAGCGTCTTCACGCCGAACACGGGCAGATCGGGATCGAGTCCCTTCACGACGCCCCGCAGGCTCGACGCCAGACCGCCGGGCTCCTGGCGGGACCGCACGTAGAACGTGAGCGAGTCGAGCCTGGGATCCTGGAGGTAGGGCGTATAGGCGAAGCGCTGGTCCTTCTCGACGACCTCCGACGCCTTGCTGTCGCGGACCACCCCGATGATCTCGACCGGCGGGCTCTTTCGCGTGCCGCCACCGAAGGCGAGACTGGCTCCGACCGGATTCTTCGCCCCGAAGTAGCGGCGCGCGAACGACTCATTCACGACGGCGACCCTGGGCGACGCCGCGTCGTCTCGCCAGGCGAACTCCCGTCCCGCGACGAGAGGGATCCCGAGCGTCGCGAAGTAGTCCGGGCCGATGCCGTTTCGTCGAACCCGGTCCGATTCGCCGGGAGCCGAGGGCCGCGCGCCGTCGACGGTGACGTCGCTTCCCCAGTCGTCGCCGGTCATCGTGGCGAGCTCGGCGGCGCTGACGGAGGAGACGCCCGGAAGGGCGGCGACCCGCTCCGAGACGCTTCTCGCGAGCGCCGCCGTCCTGGCGGGCGCGTATCCGCTGCCGCTCGGGTCGATCGAAAAACCGACCACGTGGTCTGGCTTGAAGCCGAGCTCGACGCGCCCGAGGTTCCGGAGGCTGTCGACGAATAACCCCGCGACGACCAGAAGAACGAGTGTCAGGGCCACCTGGCCCGTGACCAGCCACCGGCGGAATCGCAGGATGTCTCCGCTCGCCGAGACGGTCCCTCGCCCCTGCCCCGCGAGCGTGCGCGCCGGGTCGAGCCGGGCGGCTCGGAGGGCGGGCGAGATCCCGAAAAGGAGGCCGGCTGCGAGCGAGACGAGCGCCGCGAATCCGAGCACGCGCGGATCGATCTCGGCGGCGACGAGGCGCAGGTCGGCGTCGGCCGGGAATGCGCTCATCAGCGCATGAAGGGTCCAGCCCGCGACCAGGAGACCGAGCGCGCCGCCCAGGACGGAGTACAGGAGGCATTCGACGATCGACTGCCGGACGAGCTGCATCCGGCTGGCCCCGATCGCGAGGCGGATGCCGTACTCCTTCTGGCGCGCCGCGCCTCGGGCGGCGAGCAGTCCGGCGAGGTTCGAGCACGCGATCAGGAGAACGAGAGCCACCATCCCCATCAGGGAGAGGAGGGGAGTTCCGAAGCCGCTCCGCAGCTGTGTGCGGCCGACGCTTCCCGGCTGCAGAACCAGGCGCCGGGCCTCGAAGCGCTGGCGTTCCGCGGCGTTCATTTCCGTCATCTGCGGTGAGAGGTCTTGAAGCAGCGGTCGGTAGACCGTCTGGATCGCCGTCTCGGCGCGCTCGCGGGACATGCCCGGCTTCAGGCGCCCGACGAGCTGCAGCCAGTAGTCCTTCGGGTCGTCCAGGCCGTTCCAGAACGGGGTCATCTGCGCTTTCATCATGATCGGCACGAAGACGTCGGCGGGGCGGCCGGGCTGGATCCCGGAGAAGCCCGCGCGCGCGACGCCGACGACGGTCAGCGGCGAGCCGTTGACCACGATCGTCTTGTTCAGGACCGCGGGGTCGTTCCCGAATCGCCGGCTCCAGTAGCCGTGGGAAAGGACTGCGACGGGTCGTGCCCCCGGCGCGAGATCGTCGTCGACCGACAGCACGCGCCCGACGGAGGGCGCCACGCCGAGAAGGGGGAAGTAGCTGCCCGAGACGAGCTCGCCGCGCGCCCGTTCCGTCTGCCCGCCGGCCGAGAGGCTCGCCTCGAACGGGAACTCGGCGAGGACACCCGAAAACGCGATCCCACCTCGCGCCGCGAGATTTCGATACATCGGGTGACTGAACGACGCGGCGTTGTCGCCGTCGCTCCAGATGTGGCCGGAAGTGGGTCCCGGGGATCGCATCAACACGAGCTCCCCGGGATCCCGCACGGGCAGGGCGCGCAGCATCACGCGATCCACGAGAGCGAAGATCGCGGCGTTCGCGCCGATGCCGAGCGCGAGCGTCGCGATCGCGATCGCCGAAAACGCGGGGCTCTTCGTGAGAGTCCGCACCGCGTACTTGAGGTCCTGGATCAGGCTGATCATGGGGTTCCTTTCGATGGGCCCGGCGCTAGTCGTCGACGATCCAGCCGTCGCGCAGCCGGACGATCCGATTTCCGTACGTGGCGTTTTCCTCGGAGTGCGTCACCTGGATGATCGTCGTGCCCGCGTCGTTCAGCGACTTGAAGAGGCGCATGATTTCCCGCCCCTGATCCGAGTGGAGGTTCCCGGTCGGCTCGTCGGCGAGGAGAAGCTTCGGTTTGGCGATGAGAGCCCGGGCGACGCCGACCAGCTGCTGCTGGCCGCCCGAAAGCTGGCTCGGAAAGAGATCCTTCTTGCCGACGATCTGGAAGCGATCGAGCGTGTCGGCGACGGCGGCGGCTCGCTCGGAGCCCTTCATGTTCCGGTAGGAGAGCGGGATGTCCAGATTCTCCTGGACGGTCAGGTTGTCCAGGAGGTGGTACTGCTGGAACACGAACCCGATCGACTTCTTGTTGAGCTCGATGCGATCCTTCGGCTTCAGGGAATGCACGGGAGTCCCGAGCAGCGCGTACTCGCCCGTCCAGTTCTGGTCGAGGAGCCCGAGGATCGCGAGCAGCGTGCTCTTCCCCGCGCCCGAGGGACCCATGATCGTCACGAACTCGCCCTGGGCGATCTTCAGGTCGATCCTGCGGAGGACAAAGGTCTGCCCGGCCTTCGTCTTGTAGCTCTTTTCGACGTTGCGCATCTCGATCATCGTGGTCACCTTTCCGGAAAGCCCGCGGCGATGGAGCGCGGGCGGCGGGTGTCATTCATGGCGGAGGGCCTCGAGCGGAGCGATCCGGCCCGCGCGGCGGGCGGGAAAGTCCGCGGCGGCGAGGGCTCCACCGGCCAGGAGGAGGACGCACGCTCCAAACGTCGCCGGATCGGAGGGCGTGACGCCGTAGAGGAATCGTTCGAGGAGCCTCGCTCCGATCGCGGCGAGAGGCAGGCCCGCGGCGACCCCCAGAACGATCGGGAAGGCGGCGTCTCGGACCACCATCCGGCGCACCTGTCCGGGACGCGCCCCGAGCGCCATCCGGATCCCCATTTCCCGGAAGCGGCCCGACGCATGGGCGGCGACGACGCCGTAGACGCCGACCTCGGCCAGAACCAGGGCGAGCGCGGCGAAGAGGCCGATCAGCGCGGACCCGAGGCGCTGCGGAAGCAACATGTCCGCAATCGAATCGTCCAGAGTCTGCAGGCCGAAAACGGGGAGGTCGGGATCGAGGCGTGCGATCTCCCCCCGGAGCGGCTCGAGAACGGAGCGCGGCTCCGCGGACGTCCGCACGAGCAGCGTCAGTGTCGAGAGAAGACCGGATCCTCCGAGCTGATCGAGGTTCGCCGTCACCATGGGGACGGGGGGCTCGGTCAGGGAACGGAAACGGGCGTCGCGGGCGACGCCCACGACGGTTCCCGTGGCGCCCTGGATGGTGAGACGCTTTCCGATGGGATCGGCACCCGGCCAGAACCGCCGGGCGGCTGCCTCGTTGACGATCACGGCGGGGGCGGCGCCCGGCGGGTCCAGGACGCGGTCGAACTCCCGGCCGGCGGCCATCGGGGTGCCGATCGCGGCGTAGTAGCCGGGTCCGACGGACTGCGCGTCGACCGCTCCGGCATGGAATCCTTCGAGGTCGACCGTCTCGGTGTCGCGATAGCCCGAGAGAGGCAGCGTGCCGGCCCAGGCGACGGCCCGGACGCCGGGCAGCGCCGCAGCGCGGTCCGCGAGGGCCCGAGACCAGCGGAGCGCCCGGGGGGCGTCGTAGCGGGCAATGCCGAGATGCACGGACGCGAGGGCGACGCGGTGCGACTCGAACCCGACGTCCGTACCGAGAGCGTTTCGCAGGCTCCGGACGAGCAGGAACGCGCTCGAGAGAAGGACCAGGGAGAGGGCGAGCTGCGCGGTCACGAGAATCTTCCGCATCGCCGGCCTCCGCGAGGCGCGGGCCGTCTCGCGCTTCAGTGCCGGAACCAGCGTCGCGCGCGAGGAGAGCAGAGCGGGAACCATCCCGAAGAGAAGCCCCGCCGCGAGGGATATCCCGAATGCAAACCCGAGAACTCGTCCGTCGAGAGACGCTCCAAACCGTCCGAGCGTCGAGCCGCCCGGCAGCGAAACGCCGGAGGCGATCGCGAGGGACCAGGCTGCCACCAGCAGTCCCGCCAGGCCTCCTCCCAGCGAGAGGACGAGGCTCTCCGTCAGGAGCTGCCGGACGAGGCGGCCCCGGCTCGCGCCGAGTGCCAGCCGGACGGCGACCTCCTGGCGGCGTCCCGCGGCCCGTGCGAGAAGGAGGTTCGCGAGGTTCGCGCAGGCGATCAACAGGACGACGCCGACGGCGCCGAGGAGGGTCCCGAAGAGACGGACGGGATCCGAGGCCTCTCCCGACCCCGCCGCCGCGCGAGCGAGAGGTTGGAGCGCGGGCGAGTTGCCCGCGTCGATATCCGCGGGGAAAGCGGTCGCCTCCAGGCGGACCACGATCTTCGCCTCCGCGCGCGCGAGGTCGAGGTCCACCCCGGACCGAAGGCGGCCGAACATCGAGAGCCAGCCCCACGACCGATTGCGGTAGTCGAGACGCGCCAGCTCGCCGGTCGCGACGCGAGGCCAGGCGCCCACGGGGAGCCACACGTCTGGCGGAGTCGCGAAACCGACGCCGCGAAAGGCGGCCGGAGCGATTCCGATCACGGTGAAGGGAATTCCGTTCAGCCGGATGGACGCTCCGACGGCCGATGGCGACCCCCCGAGCTTCGTCCTCCACGTACGGTGCGAGATCACCGCGAGGGGCACGCCCGACTCTCCCTCTCGGGAGGCGAAGAAGCGACCGAGCGCGGGCCGCACGCCGAGCACTTCGAAGTAGTTGCCGGAGACGACCGTTCCCCGGATGCGCTCGGCGGAGCCGGGGGCCGAAAGCGAGAGCCACCGGTTCGCCCACGCCGCGACGCCGGAAAACGCGCGCGTCCGGTCCCGGAAGAACGCGTAGGTCGGATAGGAGGCGGAGTGCTCGTCGATCTCGACGAGTCCTCGCACGTCTTGAACCTCCGGCAGGGGCCGCAGCACCACCGCGTCGAAGAGCGCGAACGCGGCCGCGTTCAACCCGACGCCGAGGGCGATCAGGAGAATCGCGGCCGCCGTGAAGGCCGGGCTGCGCCGGTAGCCGCGGAGCGCGTAGCGCACGTCCTGCAGGAGGGCGGTCATCGGATCGTGCTCGCTCTCTTCGCAAACTCGGCGGATTTCTGATCGCCGCGCTCCCGGCCTCGGAGCGAGCGCGGGGCGGCGTCGGGTCGAATTCGGATCTCCACCGCGTTCAGTCCTGCCGCAGAGCGACGATCGGATCCGTGCGGGACGCCTTTCGAGCAGGGAAGAAGCTCGCGGAGACCGCGACGGAGACGAGGAACACGGGCACCGCCGACATCACGACGGGGTCGTTCGGCCGGACCTCGTAGAGAAGGCCTCCCAGGAGACGGGCCGCCGCGATCGAGACGGGAGCCGCGAGGGCGACACCGAGGAGGACCAGGACCGCTCCTTCGCGGAGGACGAGAAGAAGGATATCGCGCCCCTCGGCGCCGAGAGCCAGCCGGATGCCGATCTCCCGTGTGCGCTGCCGGATTCCGTACGAGAGCGTCCCGTAGAGGCCCAGCGCCGCGAGCGCGAGCGCCGCCGCTCCGAACCCGACGAGGAGCGCGACGAAAAAGCGCGGTCGCGCCACGGAGCGCGACAGGACGTCGGGGAGCGTGGCGATCTCGGAGATCGGCTGGTTGCGGTTCACGCTCCAGATCGCCTGGCGCGCCGCCGAGACCAGCGGAGCCGGCGCGCCCGTGAAGCGGAGGAAGATCTTCATGGTGGATCTCGGGAAGAGCGAAGCCGGGACGTAGATCGCGCCCTCCGAGGGTCTCGCGAGGCCCGCGTGCCGGACTTCCCCGGCGACGCCGATGACCTCGAGCCGCGTGTCGGGACCGAGCGCGAGCCTCTTCCCGATCGGATTCTGCCCGGGCCAGCTGGCGCTCGCGACCGATCGGCTGACGACCGCCACGAGCCGTGACTGATCCATGTCGGCGCGCGAGAAATCGCGGCCCGCGACGAGGGGGATCCCGAGCGCCGCGAAGTAGCCGGGCGTGACGATGAACGCCCCGTCCCCCGCCCGCGCCTTCGATTCGGCTTCGGGACGCCCCTCGATGCGAAAACCGTACGGCTCTCCGCCGCCGGACATGGGCATCGTCTTGCTCGCGCCCGCCGCGCGAACGCCCGGTAGCGCACCGAGGCGGTCCAGGATCGCGTCGCGGTAGGCGGCCTTGAGCTTCAGGGTCGAAAGATCCTCGGGGATCGCGATCGAAAGCGAGAGGACACTCTCGGGGCGGATCCCCGCATCGACGCGGATCAATCGCAGGAAGCTTTTTCCGAGAAGGCCGGCGCCCGTCAGGAGGACACCCGCCAGGAGGCATTCGCCCACGACGAGGCCTCGCAGCCACCGCCGCCGGCCGCGGTCGGACGACCCGCCGCGTCCGCCCGCCTCGAGCGCGCCGGCGACGTCGGGGCTCGCCGTCCGCAGCGCGGGGACGAGTCCGAAGAAAACGCCGGTGCCGGCGGAGATGAGGATCGCGAAGGCGAGAGCGGACCCGTCCAGGCGGATCTCGCCCGCGCGCGGAAGCGCGCCTCCGACGAGGGGCAGAAGCGAGACGCACCAGAAGCCGACGAAGATGCCGCCGATGCCGCCAACGCCGGAGAGCAGCGCGGACTCGGCGAGCAGATGCCACACGACCCGGGCACGCGTCGCGCCGAGAGCGGTCCGGATGGCGATCTCCCGCGACTTGGCGGCGCCGCGAGCGAGGAGCATCCCGGCGAGGTTGGCGCACAGGATGAGAAGGACGAGGCCGATGGCCCCGAGCAGGAGGAGGAGCGGACGCCGCAGATCGCCAACGACCGAATCGGCGAGCGGCTCGACGAGCGCTCGTCCGAATCCCGCGTTGCTGTCCGGGTAGTCCTTCTCGAGGCGCCGGAGGAGGGCGTCGATGGAGGCGCGCGCCTGGTCGATCGACACGCCCGGCGCGAGGCGCCCTGCGGCCGCCAACCAGCGTATCTCGCGGCGATGGGGCACGTCTTCGTCCGTTTGGAGCGAGATAGGGGTCCAGAGGTCGACCTTCTCGGAGGGGAAGGCGAAATCGGACGGCATGACTCCCGCCACGAGGAACGGCCGGCCGTCGAGCCGGATCATCTTTCCCACGATCCTGGGGTCCCCCCCGAACCGATCGACCCACGCGCGCCGGGAGAGCACGGCGACGCGGTCGCGCCCGGGTACGTTCTCTTCGGGGGCGAGAGGGCGGCCGAGGAGCGGGCGGGCGCCAAAGGTCTCGAAGAAGGCGCTCGAGACGAAGGCGGTCTCGAGGCGCGCCGGGTCCCCGGATCCCGTGAGATTCATCCCGGTCAGTCCGGGGACGAAGCTCCAGGCGGCCACGGCGGACAGCCCCGTCCTGGAGCGCTCGAGGTCCTCCAGATCCTGGGGAGAGAACGAGTCGCCGGCGTGGATCGAGCCCGTCCGCAGGTGTCCGACGCGGACGAGTCGTCCCGCGTCCCGATAGGGGAGGGCCTTCCAGAGAACGGATCGGACGACCGAAAAGGCAGCGGTGTTGGCGCCGATGCCGATCGCCAGCGCCGCGATCGCCGCCAGGGTGAAGGAGGGACTCCGCCGCAGCGAACGAAGCGAGTAGCGCAGGTCCTGCAAAAAGCTGGAGATCATCACTGAAATCCTCACTCGCTTCGAAGCGAGACCATCGGATCCACGCGCGAGGCCCGCCGGGCGGGCAGGATCGCGGCGGCGAGAGCGACGACGGCGAGCGCGGCGGGAGCGGCGATTATCGCCACGGGATCGGCGGGCGAGATTCCGAACAGGATCCCGCGGAGGAGCGGACCGCCGGCGAGCGCCGCCGCGACGCCGAACGCGGCTCCGGCCGCCGCGAGGGGTGCCACCTCGGCGAGCATCATCCGGACGACCTGGCTCGCCCGCGCGCCGAGCGCCATCCGGACGCCGATCTCCCGGGTGCGAAGTGTCACGACGAAGGAGAGCAGTCCGTAGATGCCCAGAGCGGCGAGCCCGAGCGCCGCGGCTCCGAAGCCAACCATGAGGCGCATCGCGAAACGCGGCTGCGCCACGGCGGCGTCGGAGAGGGCGGCTATGGTCATCGGCTCGCCGACCGGCTGCGCGGGATCGATCCGGCGCACCGCGGCTCGCACGGCTCCGAGGAGCGCGAGCGGGTCCCCGGACGTGCGGACGAGGAGCTTCATGTCGGAAATCGGAAACTGTCGTGCCGGAAGGTAATAGGCCGGCTCCGCCTTCCTGGAGGGACCGAGGAATCGGACGTCCGCCGCGACGCCGACGATCTCGAATTCCTCGGGCAGACCGGGCCCCCAGAAAGAGTTGCTGGAGCGCAACCGCTTTCCAATCGGCGACGTGCCGGGAAACTCGGCCCGGGCGAAGGCTTCGTTGACGATGGCGACCCCCGGGTGTCGACCGTCGTCCTTCGAGTCGAAGTCTCGTCCCTCGCGTAGCGGAACGCCAATCGTCGAAAAATATCCGTCCGAGACCGACCGGAACCAGTACGTGCGCTCGCTCGCGCCGGGCGCCGGCAGGGCGCGTCCGAGGATCTCGGGGTTCTCGGACCACTGCGCTTCGAGAGGATGGTTGTAGGCGAGCGCGACCGAGGTCGCGCCGCGCTCACGGCGCAGGTTTTCGAGGAGGGCGTCGTGAAATGCCGCCACCTTCTCCCAACGGTCGTACGTCTTCGGCAGGGAGACCGGGACGATCAGGAGGCGATCGGCGCGGAACCCCAGATCGACATCCGTCAGGCGCCGGAAGCTGCGCGTGAGGAGCCCCGCTCCGACGACGAGCAGGGAGGCGACCGCGATTTCGGCGACGACAAGGATCCCGAGCGCGCGGCGGGTCCGGCGCGAACCCGAGCCCGCCCGCGTCGCCTCCTTCAGGTCGTCCTCGATTCCCCGCCGCGTCATGTGGAGCGCGGGTCCGAGTCCGAACAGCGCGGCGGCGGCGACGGAAAGGAGGAGCGAGAATGCGATCGTCGTCGCCGAGAGGCGCACGTCGGCAAGACGCGGAACACCCGCGGGGGTCAGCCGGAGGAGCAGCGGAAGAGCCCAGCCTGCGAGCACGATGCCGAGCGCTCCGCCTGCGAGACCCATCGCGAGGCTCTCCACGAGAAGGGGCCGGACGAGCGCTGCTCGGGACCCGCCGAGGGCCGCCCGGATCGCCATCTCGCGCCGGCGGCTCTCCGACCGCGCGAAGTGCAGATTCGTCACGTTCACGCAGGCGACGAGGAGCACGAAGAGCACGGCACCCCACAGAAGGAGCAGGGCCGGACGAACGTCGCCGGCCGCCTCGTCGTCGAGCGGGCGCAATCGGGCGCCGACGGTCTTTTCCCCGCCGTCGCGACGCAGACGCCCCTCGAGGGCCGCGATCTCCCGCTGCGCCGTATCGGCGTCCGAGCCGAATGACAGCCTCCCGATGACGCCGAGGACGTGGCTTCGCGAATTGCGAGGCGCCGGATCCCCGAGCTCCGCGGGAATCCAGATCGAAGAATTGGAACGGAAATCCATCGTTCCGGTTGCCGACGCGCCGGTCGGCAGGAACGCCGTCGGCATCACTCCGATGACTTCCCGCGGAACCCCGTCGAGCAGGATCTTCCGGCCGACGATGCCGGGATCGCTTCCGAACCGGCCGGCCCAGGCTCCTTCCGAGAGAAGGACGACGGGCGCGGCCCCTCGAATGGTGTCATCGCGGCGAAACGACCGTCCGAGCCGGGGCGGAATCCCGAGGAGGTCGAAATAGGCGTCGTCCACGCGTGAGCCGTCGAGCGCGACCGGCTCCCCATAACCCGTCAGGGTCAACCGGATCCCTCCGAAGGCGGCGATTTTCGAGAGCGCCTTCGTCTCCTGACGCCACGCCACGAACGCGCCGGCCGAAGCGCGCACGGGCCGGACCGGATCGCTCTCCATGAGCTCCCAGACCGCCACGAGCTCCGTCGGAGCGCGGTAGGGCAGCGGTGAGAGAACGACGGCGTCGAGGATCGAGAAGATCGCCGCATTCACTCCGATGGCGACGGCGATCGTCGAGACGGCCGTGGCCGTGAATCCGGGACTCCTGAGCAGGGACCGCACGGCGATCCTCGTCGCGCTCAGCATCCGAATCTCCGGGCCGCCCGGAAGCTCTGCCGGGCGGCGGATCGGGGGTTGGGCCGGAGGGTCGCCATGTTCAGAACGGGCCTAGGCGCGCTGCCGGTCTCCGTCGTCCGTGCGGAATCCGCTCTGGGCGAGCTCCTTCTCGTCGTGGGCTCGCTCGGCGTCCTGCTCGTCGACCACCCGACCGTCGAACAGCCGGATCGTCCGGTCGGCGTGGCGCGCGAAGCGCGGGTCGTGGGTGACCATGCAGATCGTGGCGCCGTTTCGGTGAAGGTCCTGGAGGAGCGACATCACCGCGTCGCCGTTGACGGAGTCGAGGTTTCCCGTCGGCTCGTCGGCGAGAAGGATGAGGGGCTGGCCGACGATCGCCCGGGCCACGGCGACGCGCTGCTGCTGTCCGCCCGATAGCTGTGAAGGAAAGTGCTTCATCCGGTGCGCCATGCCGACCTTCTCGAGCGCTTCCTGAACGCGCTTCTTGCGTTCGCCGGCGCCCATTCCGCGGTAGGTCAGCGGCAGCTCGACGTTCTCGAACACGGAGAGATCTCCGATCAAGTTGAAGCTCTGGAAGATGAACCCGATCTCGCGGTTGCGGATGCGGGCGCGCTCGGACAGGTTCAGCTTCTGGGCGGGCTTGCCGTTCAAGATGTAGCTGCCCTCCGACGGCGAGTCGAGCAGCCCCAGGATCGAGAGCAGCGTCGACTTGCCGCAGCCCGACGGGCCCGCGATCGAAACGAACTCGCCGTTGCGGATGTCCAGGTGGACTCCGGCGAGGGCGTGGGTCTCTACCTCGTCCGTGAAGAAGACCTTGGTGACCCCCTCGAGTCGGATGACCGGCTGGCCGTTGGCGCTCATCAGTGCTCCTCTTTGAAATTCGCGGCGTCCGGATCCCGCGCGGGGGCCGGAGCCGGATGAATGAAACCCGCTATTTCAGACGCACGCGGTCGTAGGCGTCCCACGCGCTCATGTCGGAAAGGATGACCCGATCGCCCGGGCGCAGCCCGTCGAGGATCTGCACCGTGTTGACGGAGCTCTTGCCGAGCTTGACCTTGACGCGCTGGGCCTCGTCCCCGTCGGCCGCGACGCGAAAGAGCGACACCATGTTCTGTTCCTGGCCGAAGGCCGGGCGTCCCACGAAGACCACGTCGGCGAGGCGATCGAGCTCGACTGTGCCGTCGACCGAAAGGTCGGGCCGGGCGCCCTTGGGCAGCTCACCCTCGATCGCCACGTCGACCGTGACCGTGCCGTTCTGCACGGACGGATCGACCCGCGACACCTTGCCCGCCACGACGCCGTTGCGCGTGTCGATCGAGGCCGGCTGGCCGATCACGACGTCCTTCGCCTGCGTCTCCGCGATCTTGAGCTGCGCCTTGAGCTTGTTCGGCTGGACGACCTTCGCGAGCGTCGTGCCCGGCGTGACGCGCTGGCCGACCTGAAGCGGAAGCTCCTGGAGCACGCCGGAGATTCCGGCGCGGACCTTGAGAGCGTCGAGCTGTGTGCGCTTCAGCTCCGCGAGGGCACGGAGCTCCTCGACCTTCGCCTTCTGGACGTCCATCTGCGCCTTGGCCGAGTCCTCGTACACGGCGAGCCGCTTGCCTTCGATGTCGTTGCGCGTCGAGAGCTCCTCGGCGCGGACCTTCGAGAGCTTCAGGGTCAGGTCGGCGACGAGGCCTTCCTTGAAGAGGCCCTCGTTCGTCTGGGACTGCAGCTGGGCCTGGTGGAAGTCCGACCGGATCGTCGCGGCGACCGCCTGCTGGTCCATGAGCTCCTTCTGAAGTCGGACGCGCGTGTTGACGAGCTCGGCCTGTGAGGCCTTCAACTGCCACTCGGCGTCGATGGCGTCGCGCTGCAGCTCGGGATTCGACATCTCGAGGAGGATCGAGTCAGGATGGACCTCGCTGCCGGGCTGCAGAGCGAGGCGCTCGATGCGGGCGTCCGTCGCCGCCGAGATCTGCCGGATCCCTTCCGCTTCGGGAACGAGCGAGCCGGGTCCCCGGACCTCGCGGCGCATGGGTCCCCGCTTGACGGTGTCCATCCACACGGCGCTCTTCTCCACGGTGGGCGCCGCGGGCTTCAGCCGCGAGAGCCCGAGCGTGATGAGCAGGGCGACCGCGATGCCGCTCCCGACCAGGATCAGGCGCCGCTTCCGCCTCTTCTCCGAAAAGTCTTCCCGGACGATATCCATTCGACCCGGAGAGGGCGAAGGCCGTGCCAGGGCCTCTCGCCCCCTATCCGACTGCAAAGAAAGGGATGCGGGACGGGGGCGGGATGAAGGCTGACCGGTGCCGGGACTCGGGTGTTCGGGAACGAACACTCAAATTCCGGGATCGGGGGCGAGACAGCGTCCGGCACACGTCATTTTCTGCCTCATCTGCGCCCGTGGATCTTGCGCGAGACGATCTCCTCGATCGACACGTTCGCGTCGCGATCCCGCGTGCGCTTCACGAAATCGAGCGACACGCCGTGGATTCGGAGGGAAACGAGATCGTCCACCGGGACGTCCTTGTAGCCGAGCGCCTGGAGGTCCCGTACGAACTCGGGCGCGACGTCGTGGATCCGCATCGCGACGAGATCCTCGGCGGCGACGTGGCGATACCCGAGGTCCCGGAAAGCCCGGACGAACTCCGGCGAAACGCCATGGATACGAAACGCGACGAGGTCATCGCCCGGAACGCGCTCGTAGCCGAGCGAGGCCATCGCGCGGACGAACTCGGGACTGACTCCGTGGATGCGGAACGAGACGAGATCGTCCGCCGACAGCTTCGGATACCCGAGCGCCTGCATCTGTCGAATCCCCTCCGGGCCTACGCCGTGGATCCGGAAAGACACGAGATCGTCGAGCGTCACGCGCGTGTAGCCCAGGACCTGCAGCTCGCGGATCCAGGCGGCCGTCGCGCCGTGGATGCGGAGTGCCAGGAGCTCATCACCCGGGGCGTCCCGGTACCCGAGGGCGGCGAGATCGGCGATGAACTGCCGGCTCACGTCGTGGACTGCCATCGCGTAGATCTCTTCGGACGTGAGAGCCGGCCGCCCGGACGCCTCCCAGGCCGCCGCGAAGTCACGGCTGGGCGCGAACCGGAAGCGGCCCGAGCCGCCGCTCGAATCGAGCCGCCCTTCGAACGTCACGGTTCCGGCGTCCCGGACGAGCTCGAACCGCGCGGGGGTCTCGGCCGCCGAAGTGGGGCGCACGAGCCCGCGAAGATCCTGAGGCCGGACTCCCCACGAGCTCTCGGAATGATGGCCGGGAGATTCCCGCTTCATCGTGAGCTGGACCTGGTCGTCCGATCGATCGAAGTCGAGGAGCCAGCGCCCATGGAGCTCCTGGGGCAAGGGCAGCCCCGGCGAGGAAGCGGCGAAGGCCAGGAGCAGGATCGGAGTGAGGCGGAATCGAATCGGGCGGATGGCGGTCATCGGTCAGTCCTCCCTGTATGGCCTTTGTCGACGAGCTCTTCGATCGAGAGCCTTCGACTGGCCTGGCGTTGGGCTTCTCGGATGCGGTCGAGGCTCCAGCCGTGGATGACGAGGTCGGTCACGCCTTCGGGCGCGACGTTTGAGAAGCCGAGGGCCCGGAGGCCGCGGACGAACTCCGTGGTGACTCCGTGGATCCGGAAGCCGGTGGCTTCCTCGGACGACAGACTCTCGAAGCCGAGCGATCTCATCGTCCGCACGAATTCGGGAGTGACGCCGTGGATGCGAAAGGAGGTCAGCTCTTCGACTCCCGCGTCGGGAAAGCCGGCCGCGCGCATCTCGCGCGTGAATGCCGCGTCGACGCCATGGATGCGTGCCGAGACGATCGCATCGACGTCCGGCCGCGAGTCCCCCGTCGAGAGGACGGCGGCGTCCTCGGCGGTCGCGCCGTGGATCCGGAGCGCCAGCGCCTGGTCGACGGACAGGTGGGGGTATCCCGCCCGGACGAAAGACCGGACGAACTCGGGCGTGGCGCCATGGATCCGGAGTCGCACGCAATCATCGAGCGTCACGCGGCCGAAGACGCGTCCGTATTCCGAGATGTCCTCGGTTCGGACGCCATGCGTGCGGAGGGAGCGAAGCTCGTTCAAGGAAGCGCGGGTATAGCCCAGGGCCGAGAGCCGGCCGAGAAAATCGGGAGTGACGCCGCGACTCTCGAGACTCTCCAGTTCGTCGCCGGAAAGCGCTTCGGAGGGGGAGACGGGATCGGGGTCGGGACCCGGAGCGGGAGAGGCCGCGGCGCGGGCCGCCCTCCGATGCGCCGCGGGAGGGACCGCCGCACGGGCCGGCGGAGGGGGCTCGGGCGCGCCGGCCATGCGGGGACTCCTGGCCGCCGGGCGCGGAGTGGAGGTCGGATCGGGAGTCGGCGGCGCGCCGGGTGCGGCGGCGTGCGCGGCGGCCGCCGCCGCGAAAACGGCGGCGAGGACGAGGCCCGCGGCGGCGCCCGGCCCGTCCGCCGGCGCCGCGCCCGCCCGCTCCGGGAAGAGGCGGGAGACCCGCCTGACGAGGCTTCCGCCGTCGGCGGCGAGAGCGAGCTCCCGGCCTCCTCCGCGCAGTCCCTCGAGTGAGAGGAGCGCCGCGGCGTAGACACGCCGATCGCCGGTGGCAGCCACGGCCGCGTCGTCGCACGCGTTCTCGCGCTCCGTGCTGATCCGCGAAGAGATCCACCACACGGTTGGGTGGTAGAAGAGGAGCGTCTCCGCCGCCGCCTGGAAGAGGTTGACGAGATAGTCGTGGCGGCGAACGTGCGCCAGCTCGTGCGCGAGCAGCGCCTCTACGTGGCGCGCTTCGAGGCCCGTCAGCGCCGAGACGGGGAAGAGGATCACGGGCCGGAACACCCCGAGAGCCGCGGGCACGCGCGCGCACGCTGACTCGAGGAGTCGGACGCGCGGGTTCACTCCGATTCTTCCGACGAGCCGTTCGAAGGTTCTCGCGATCTCGGCGCGGGCCGGCGACGTGCGCCGCCGGGCGAGGCGGGCGACGCCCGCGAAGCCCGCGAGCAGGTGGATCGAGAGCGCCAGCACGCCGCCGAGCCACGCGGAGACGATCCACCGGCGGAGCGGAGCCGTCGCTACGCGAATCCGCGGCGCCGCGAAGAGGAACCCGGCGCCCCGCGTGGGTGCGGGCGCGACGCGGACCGCGGGACGAGCGGAGGCCGCCGCCGCTTCCACGTCCCCCGTTGCTTCCGCCGACGCCGCCCGGGCGTACGTGAGGACCGGCATCAGCAGCAGCGTCCCGAGCGCCGCGCAGGCGAGGGTGTAGCGCGCCCGGGACGTCCGCCCGCCGCGGCGGAACGCGAAATCGGCCGCGCCGTAGACGATCGCCACCGCCGTCGCCTGCCAGACGAACTGGATCAGCGTGGAGGCCACGCGGGAAACGACGGACGGGTCGATGGCGGGCCATCCGCTCATTTCTCCCCCTCGGACTGTTCGTCGAGCATCCTGCGGATCGCGGCGATCTCCGCCGCGCTCGAGGGCTTCGTGGCCAGCGCATGCATCGCGAGGCGCGACGCGGATCCGCCGAACGCGCGGTCGAGCAGGTCGCCCACGAGCTGGCGCTCCGTCTCGTGCCGCTCCCGTCCGGCGCGGTAGACGTGCGCGCGCTCCTCCTCGTTGCGGAGGACGAGCCCCTTCTCGGTCATGATCTGAAGGAGCTTCAAGACCGTCGTGTAGCCCATGGGTCGGCGAGAGGCGAGCGCCTCCAGCACCTCGCGGACCGTCGCCGGGCCCGTATCCCAGAGGACCCGCAGGATCTCGAGCTCGGCGTCGGTCGGTCGGGGCGGCAGGCGGCTGGCTTCCGTCATGCTGTGAGTTACGAATCGCTTAGTACGAAGTTCTTCGTAAAACGTATTATTAACGCCTGCACGTCGCTAGCCGAATTAATTAAGGTAAAACGACGGTCTTTACGTTAAAAAAAAGACCACGCCGAAATCGTCTGGAGTGAAATAAGGTGCTAGCCATGCCGCGTATCAAGATTCGATGGCCCGAAGGCAAATCCTTCGCCTTCACCATCGTCGACGATACGGACAGGTCCACGCTCGATCGGATCAAGCCCGTGTACGACTTTCTGCGTGAAAACGACTTCCGCACGACGAAGACTGTATGGCCCCTGAAGGCGCTGGGTGAACCGATCACCGGGGGGGACACGCTCGAAGACGAGGAATACCGCAAATGGGTGATGGAGCTTCGCTCGCAAGGCTTCGAGATCGCCTTGCACGGAATCGCCGACGAAACGTCGCCTCGCCAGAGAGTGGAGCGGGGTCTCGCGCTGTATCGCCAATGGCTGGGCGAAGACTCGCGAATGCACGTCAATCACGTGGGACAACAGGACGCCGTCTATTGGGGAGCGGCCCGGTTCGACGGGCCTCTTCGCTGGATGTACTGGCTCTATCGAAAGTATCGCCGTTCGGACGTCAGCTCCTTCGGTCACAGGCCGGGCGATGACCGCTTCTGGGGCGACCTGTGTCTGCGTCAGATTCGATACGTGCGCAACTTCGTTTTCCCCGACATCCTGACGACGGCGGCCGACCCGTTCATGCCGTACCACGATCCCGCCAGGCCCTACGTGAAGTACTGGTACAGCGCCAGCTACGGATCCGGAATCGAGAATTTTCTCCGTCTCATTTCCGAGAGCAACCAGGATCGGCTGGCATCCGAGGGGGGGGCGTGCATCGTCTATACGCACCTGGGCTCCACGTTCTACCCGCTGCACCCCGAATTTCGTCGCCTGATGACGCGTATGAGCCGGCTTCCCGGTTGGTTCGTCCCGGCGTCAACGCTCCTGGACCATCTGGGCGAGCAGCGCCGATGGCAGGACGTCTCCCGGCGGCGTCTGTCTTTCGCGTCCATGCAATATCGCTGGGCCTTCCAGCAATACCAGAGGGCACGCGCCGCCCGAAGAGGGCGTTAGTCGGGGGCGATGGGAGAGGGCCGCAGATTCACCATTCCGTCGGAATCGCCCCGGGTGAAGTGCGCACGCGAGAGATCGAAATGAGGCGATGAGGGCGCGAGAAAGACAAAATAGTTGCTCGGCCCGCGGAAGAACCCGAGCCGCTTCGACGCCCGCACCCAGTCTGCATGAGACCAGTTCGCCACCACGAGATCCGCGTCATGCCGCTCGAGGTAGTCCGTCGCTGCGGCGAGAAGGGTCGTCGCGTTGGCAGCCCGTCCCAGGCCGTCGACGATGACGCCGACCCTGAGGTTCCCGAAGAACTTGTGATCGCGCATGGCGAGCAGAGAAACGACGACCCAGCCGACGTCGGGCACATGGAGTCGAACGAAGCGTTGTTCGGACGAAGGATAGAGGAGATCGAGCGCCTGCCGGTCCCGCTGGGCGACCGCTTCGTAGTCGGGTAAAGAGGCGGCGAACACGCCGTCCGCCCAGTCGCCGAACTCCGCCACAATTTCCGCCTGAGACGAAGAAGAGTTCCACCGCCGATAGGCATTCAACGCCGACCCGCCCAGGGCGCCCGCGCCGGAGAGCGCAGCCGCGCGCGCGAGAGCCGCGAGCCCGGATCGCTTTTCCAGATAGCGCAGGCCGCGGAGAACCCGGTTCATGCGAAGCGGCAGGAAGAGAAAGGGCACAGCGGCGTGCCGCCACCGTTGGGAGACGACGAATCTCGCCCAGCCTTCGTCCAGAGAGCCGACTCCAAGGGAGATCAAGAACCCTTCATAGGCCATCGCCTCCTTGATGACGCGAAGGATTGCCAGCGAGTGGGCTCGATTCACCAATCCCTCCGAAACGGGCATCTGTACGAAACAGAATCGGTGCGGCTTCCCATTGAGGAACATGCGGTGGTGAAGCAAGAGAACGCCGGCCCTCACTTCTCGCCCGTCTTCGGCCACCAGAAGTCTTCGGAACACGGGCAGGTCCGGGTCGTTCGCGAGTGGGTCGGGCAAACGGGGTATCGATTCGATTCGTCCGCCCTCCCGAAGCCGATCGTTGAACCGATCGAGCTTCGGGCGATCGGAGTCCTCGGCGAAATGGACGATCATCAATGCATCAGCGCGTCATCTCGAGCACGCACGAGAGGATGCCCTCGAAGGAAGACATTTCCTCGTAGCGATCCGCCGGAACCGTGATCCCGAACTCTTCTTCCACGACGGCGATGAGCTGCACCGAAGCGATGGAGTCCCAGCCGGCGACGTTATCCATGGAGGCTCCGGCGATCCCGTCGGGTTCCAGTTCCGGGAAAACCGCTTCGAAGCAGCGACGCAGTCGGCTATGCGGGTCCGGCAATCTCGGCCTCCTGTGCGCGGATGCTCAGCGCGGGACATCGGGCATCGAACGCCTCGCGCAAGATTCTGGCAGGTCCGGCCTCCGGCCATGGCGCGTAGAGTCGGAGAAATTCCCGGAAGGGGCCGTTGCGGCCCGTCTCCGCTACATCCAATACGACCTCGTCGACGTCCAGGCTCTCGAATAACCTGCGGAGGCTGGCGTGCTCGATGTCGCGCGAAAATGCCCTGCAGCTCATCACCCAGTTGTGCAGTTGAACCGTCCGTCCCTTGCGCTCTCCTGCCACGACGGCGATCCCTCCCAGGGGCCCGTACTTGTCGCGATACCCGATCAGCCACTGAAACCGGTCCGGGCCCGCGAGGAAGGTGCACCACTCCCCCCAGGACAGCCGGACGCCGTTCATGTTGAATTGATTGGTCTTGTTTACAAGCTCGTACGCTCGGCGAGGAGGAGGATCCTTGCTCGCGTCTATGGTCATCACGGCTTCGAGGCTGGTCAGGAAGTCCCGCGCGGCCGTCGGGTTCGAAGGCGCGGTCTGCATGAATTCCGGCCCCTGACGGAGGCTGGAGATTCTAAGGGCGTCTTCGGCGTTGAGCGCCGATTTGCCGAACAGATCGCGAAGCTCTTCGAGCATGGTCCAGGCGGACCGAGTGTCTTGTGCTGTGAACTGCATGGTGGTGATCTCGGGAAAGACTCGTTTGACTTCGGCCAGTTCCATTGGGCTGTCGTCGACGAAGACGACGGAATCGGCGGAAACGTTCCAGGCGCTCAGGATTCGGGCAACCGACTCGGATTTGGGCTTCCAGTTCACTTCTACGGGAAACAGTCGATCTCGGTGGAGAGCGAGGTCCGACCGGGCGAGGGCCTCTTCGACAACGGCCGGGTCGTTCTTGCTGGCGATGGCCAGGAGCGTCCCCGCCTCGGCGAGGGAGTCGAGGAGTTGCTGATAGAGGCCGTGAATCTGCGCACCGCCGTTCAAGTCCCACGCAACCTCTGCGCTTCCGATTTCTCCGACGACGCCCTTCCAGAGAGTGTCGTCGAGGTCGGAGATGATTCCCTTTTTGGGCTGGGGAGGGTTCAAGGCTCGCGCGAGAAGCTCGCCAAGAACGGCGGCATGCTCTTTTGTGTACGGAAAACCCGTCTGGAATTCTGACGCGACGTCCAGCCGGTTGCCGGGGGGCGAAGTCGTATCGAGCCTCTGCTGACTCACGATGCATGCGGAACTCGTCCGCTCGGTGAGCCGCCGCAAGGTGGCCCGAAGTTCCAGCTCGAACTTCCCGGCGCACCATCCGGGATTGAATCCGATGGGCGGCAACGGGAGGGTCGGCAGAGAAACGGCGACGCTCGCAGAACGCTCGAGGCGGGCGATGCTTTCGCCGAAGCGTTGAGCCCGCGACTCTGCCGTCGACAGGATGTCGGACAGGCTGGACGGCCGCCATCCACCAAGGCTTCTGAGGCCCAGGCGAGGATCGAGGTCTGCCCACTCGACGACGATGCAGGCATCCATGACATCGTTCTCCAACCGCTCGAGATTGCCGACGAGGTCTCCGTAAAGACCGGATGTCAGGACAACCTCGCGGTCAGGACGTCGCAGCTTGAGGTGCGCGAGAAGGTGGGTTTCGAGGTGTAGCGGCGTGAAGCCGCAGGCCAGGGAAACGCGCGTCACAGGGGCGTCCTGCGCGGCGGGACGGCGCGAGATCGCCAGAGCGTCGATCAATTTCATTCGCGAATTCCATATTACAGGCCCTGGCGGAGGCAGCCATCGCGCGGACGAATGCGTCGTGAGGCTCGACGCGGCAGCGTCCTCCGCGTTTCCGCGCGAGCGTCTTGCGAATTCCACGGCCGGACGCGTTCCGGTTCATGGTTTCAATTCATTCAAGAATTCGGATAGATCGGCGGGGGCAGAGACTTCATACGGAGGGTCGCCAGGTGGAAAAATTCGGGCGCCGGCGCCGCCTTTCAACCGAAGCTCCGATCCTTCGCGACGGAGCATGGCGCCTTCCCGCAGCCCGACGACGGTGCGCGCGTTCTCGGGCTCCTCGTGGAACTGACGGATCCGCTCCTCGCGGGTCTCGCCCTGATGCCCGGACGACGGATCCGGGTCGACATAGTGCGGGTTGATCTGGAAAGGCACCAGGGAGAGCGCCGAGAAAGAGCCCGGCTCGACGATGGGCATGTCGTTGGTCGTGCGGATGGTAGGGCAGGCGAGGTTCGCGCCCGCGCTCGATCCGGCGTAGCGCCCGCCGGACTCGACGCGGCGCCGGATCGCCGGCAGGAGGGAGCGATCGGCGAGCGCCTTGCGCAGGCGGAACGTGTTGCCTCCTCCGAAGAAAAAGCCTCGCGCGGACTCGATCGAGGCGATGGGATCCGGCTGCGCGTGAAGGGACGGCGCCCGGATCCCGATCCGAGCGAAGCGCTCGCGGGCCTGCTCGGCGTACGTGTCGGCGTCGTAGAGCGCCCAGGGGACGAAGAGGATCTCCTCGATTCCCGAGAAGAACGACGCGAGCTCGTCCGCGGCGTGGTCGAGGTACCCGGTGCCGTGGACCGTCGAGCTGCTGATCAGGAGAAGGGACGTCAAGAGGAGGGCAGGTCAGAGCGTGAGCGGATCGAGCTCTTCGCCACGGTGGCGTTCGCGCTGGAGCCTCGCCGCCTGGATCGTGTTGCACAGGAGCATCGCGACCGTCAACGGTCCGACGCCGCCGGGGACGGGCGTGATCCATCCGGCCGTTTCGGAGACTCCCTCGAAATCGACGTCGCCGACGAGGGCGCGGCCTTTCTCGGAGATTCGCGCGCGGAGGCGTTCCGATGCGCGCAGCGACGCCGGGGCGGCGTCGAGCGATTCGATCCGGTTCATGCCGACGTCGACCACCGCGGCTCCGGGCCGGACGAACTCCCGCGTCACGTAGCCCGGCCGGCCGATCGCGACGACGAGGATATCCGCCGCCGCGCAGATCTCTGCGAGGCCGGTCGTGCGCGAATGGCAGAGGGTCACCGTGGCGTCGCGGGCGGTCAGCAGTGCGGCGACGGGACGACCGACGATGTCGCTTCGCCCGAGGACGACCGCGCGGCGCCCGGCGATCGCCACCTCCGCGTCGTCCAGAAGGGCGAGAATTCCGGCGGGAGTGCACGGGACGAAGCGCGGGCGGCCCTGGTGCAGGCGTCCGACGTTTTCCGGATGGAGCCCGTCCACGTCCTTCCAGGCGTCGAGGGCGTCGTAGACGCGGCGGGGATCGTGGCCCGCCTCGAGCGGGAGCTGGACCAGGACTCCGTCAACGGACGGATCGCGATTCGCGCGGGCGATCTCCGCGAGGAGCACGGCTGGCGCGGAGCCGCTCGCCAGCCGCACGGTTTCCGCGGTGCACCCGGCCTCGCGGGCCGCCTTCGTCTTCGCCGCGACGTACGTCTGCGAAGCGGGATCTTCGCCGAGCAGGATGACTCTCAGATGAGGGCTACGGCCGTGGACCGCCAGCGCCTCTGCCTCGGCGCGTGCGGACTCACGGAGGCGCCGGGCGAGATCGGTGCCGTCGAGAAGTCGCGCCGGGCTCACCCGGCGAGGATATACGCGCCATGGATAGACTGCTTCTTCCTCCCGCTTCGGGAGGGTGGGAGGCGGGAGGAGATGAGACGTCAGTCGATACGAAGAATCGGAGGCGCGCCTCGCCGGCCCTCGGGGCCGGGCGCGTGATCCGTTCGGAGAGCGGCCTTTGCACCGCGCGGCCCCGGAGGCTCGCGGGCGGTTCTCTCTTCCTTTGCGCCGCGGCGTTCGCCGGCCTCTTGTTCACGCCGGGAACCGCGAGCGCGCAGGACGACGAGTTCCTGGAGCAGCGCATGCGCGCGGGACGCGAGAAGTTCGAAGCCGGCCGTTACCGCGAGGCGATCGAGGACTTCCGCATCGCGAGCTTCGGATACATGGAGTCTCCGCCGAAGCGCTCGGAGGCGCTCGCCCGGCTCGCGCTGGCCCAGGCGGCGGCGGGAGCGACCGCCGACGCGGACGCCAGCCTGATCCGGTTCCTGGATCTCGAGGAAAAGTTCTCCGCTTACGCCGCGGCCCCCCTGGAGATCGCGGGACGCGCGCCGTTTGAGAAGCTGCTTCGCGAGCGAGCGCCCCCGGACCGGCTTGCGGCAGTGCCGAGCCTCGCGGGCGTGGCGCGCGGCGAGCCCCCTCGCCCCCCGGCGACACCGACCTCGACGCCGGCCCCGACCCCGACAGCGTTCGCGGAGCCGGTCGAGCCGGTGATGACGCCGACCCCCGCAACGCCCGTGCCCGCGAATCCTCCGGTCGCGCCGACGCCGCTTCCTCCGACGCGGACCCCCGTTCCGCCGACCGCCGTTCCCCCAACGGCGGCTCCTCCGACAAGCACTCAGACCTCTCTTCCCACCGCCGTCCCGCCCACGGCGATCCCTCCCACTGCGGTCCCTCCGACTGCGGTTCCTCCGGCCGCGACCCGGACGCCGCCGCGGCCCACCGCGACGCCCACGCCCATTCCGCCGACGCGGACTTCCTCTCAGGTTCCGACCCCCTCTCCGACGGCGGTCCCGCCCACCCCGACGCGGACCCGAACGCCGACGCCCACGCCCACGCCTCCGACTCCGTCTCCGACGCGCACGCGCCCCGTTCCGACCGCGACGCCCACGCCTCGTCCTGCGACGCGCACTCCCTCTCCTTCGCCAACGCCGTCTCCGACGGCGACGCGCACCCCGACGCCCCGCCCGCCGACGGCCACAGCCACCGATCTCCCGACGCGGACGCCCACGCCGTCGCCGATACAGCCCACCGCTACGGCGACGTCCGTCCCGAGCGCCACCCGCGCGGCGCCGACACAGACCCCGACACCCACTCCCAGCCCCCTGCCGGCTCGCGCGATCGCGCCCCCCGCGGCGCCGGCGACTCCGGGTCTTCCTGCGTCCTCGCGGCTGGTCGCCCTGGACCGCGTTGACCGCCCGCCCCGCGTCAGCCGGCGCGTGCAGCCGGATTACCCGCCCGACGCCCTCCGAAGGCGGGTGCGGGGGCTCGTCGTGCTGCGCGTACTCGTCTCGGAGCAAGGGCTGCCGCTCGAGATCGAGGTCGTCGTCCGCGCCTCCGGCGGGCTGACGGAGGCGGCCGAGAAGGCGGTCCGGCAGTGGACCTTCGAGCCCGCGGTCTGGCGCGGAGTTGCGGTGCGAACGTGGCTGCCGGTCCGGATCCCGTTCGAGGCGGTGGCGTTCGCGACGCCGACCCCGTTGCCTGCGGCGGAACCCTCGAGGACCGAACCGGCGGCTTCGCCCCTGCCCGCGGGAGAGCCCACGGTGCCGCCGGTTCCTCCATCCTCCGCGCCCGCCCCGATCGAGCCCTCGCCGGTTCCATCCGCGGCGCGGCGCCCGGACGTGCCGCGACCCGTTCCGCCGGAGCCGCCCGCGGGGGACATCGGGAGCCGGCGCGGCGTTTACCGCACGCGCCGCTTCGCCCGCATCGCCATCGCGCCCGATCAGGCGAGGATCTGGATCGACGGGCGATACGTCGGGATCGCGAACGACTGGGACGACCGGGGAGGCGGCCTGCCTCTGGACTTCGATCGGAAAGGCCCGCACTCCCTGCACGCGGAACTGCCCGGGTATCGTTCCATCGAGGCGGAGATCGACGTCGCGGATTCGGCCGGAAGCGACCTCGTCGCGGTCGAGGAGCTCCTCGAACGCTCGGACCGGCTTGCCTTCCCGCGCCTCGCGCGTCCCGTCGCGGCGACCCGCGGGCCGCTGGCCCTCTCGATCTCCCGGCCGGACGCGCTCGTCGCGGTCAACGGGACTCCGTTCGGGTCCGCCTCCGATTTTCCCGCCGCCGCTCCGCTCGTCCTGCCGGGCCCGGCGGTCCACGAGCTCACGATTTCGGCGCCGGGCGCTCCCGTCCGGACGCTCCGGATTGCGGTCGGTTCGGCCGCGCCGGCCGGGATCGTCCAGATCCGCATTTCGTTCGACACCCGATGATCCCGCCGGGCGGAACGCGGGCGCCGCGTCGACGGCGGGCGAACGCGGGCCTTCGCCTCCTCCCTCTCTTCGGCGCGCTCGTGGTCCTCGTCGCCCGTGCGGGCTTTTCGCGAGGCGCCGGGCCGGACGGTGCGCCCCCGGGCTCGACGCCGCCTCCGGCGGTGGCGGCTGCCGGCCGGGCGGCCGGCCCGGCGTTCTTCGCGTCGCCGGAGGGATCCCCCTCGGGCGACGGCTCCATCGGAAAGCCGTGGGACCTCCAGACGGCGCTCGACCAGCCCTCCTCCGTCGTGCCGGGCTCGACGATCTGGCTTCGCGGTGGCACCTACCTGAGAAGAGACGACCGTCTGATTCGATCGCACTTCGCGAACTTTCTCTCGAGGCTCGCCGGGCGCCCCGGCGCTCCGATCATGGTCCGGCCCTATCGGAACGAGAGAGTCGTCCTCTCTGGCGGCAACCGGAACCGCGGGTCCGTTCTCGCGATCGCGGGGCCGCACGCGTGGTACTGGGATCTCGAGGTGACCACGAGCGACCCCCTGCGCCGCGCGGCAGGGGGGACGTCGAACCCGGAGGAGGTCGGCACGGGCGCCGGGATCGCCTCGAACGCGCCGTTCGTCAAGCTGATCCATTGCGTCGTCCACGACAACGCCGTCGGCATCTCTCTCGGGTCGGGCGGCGGAGGGACCGAGGCCTATGGCGTCCTCGCCTATTACAACGGATGGCTGGCGCCTGACCGGCCTCACGGCCACGGCTTCTACGTGCAGAACGAACCGGGCGCGCCGCAGACGATTCGGGATTCGATCGTTTTTCGAAACTTCGAGTACGGCGCGCAGAGCTACGGCGAGCGCGCGAAGCTCGACGACGTCGTTCTCGAAGGATCGACCCTGTTCAACGGCGGAGGGTTCGACGCGAGCGGATTCCAGGGGGGGTATCTCGTCGGGGGCGGCCGCGGCGCGGCGCGGCCCGTCGTGAGAAACAACGACTTCTATTTCCCCGACGAGACCGGGCAGAGCCTGAACGTCGGGTACGAGACCTACGGCGTCGGGGCGGACGGCCGCCCCCCGGTCGCGGAAGACCCGGCGGTCACGGGCAACTACTTCGCGGGCGGTCATCTGTATTTCCATCGAGGCAACGTCCGGCCGACGTACGCGAAGAACACCTTCTTCGTCGGATCGATCAATGATCAGCCGCTCGACGAGTCGAACGCGTTCCGGCGGGCCTACCCGGACAACGTCTTTCGGCCCTTCTCCGCGGGACGGCCGACCGGAAAGGTCGTGCACGTCCGCGCGAGCCCCTACGAACGCGGTCGGGGCGCGGTGACGGTCTTCAACTGGGATCGATCGGCCTCCGTTTCGGTCGACGTTCGCGCGATCGTCTCCCCGGGGGCTCCCTGGCGCGCCGTGAACGCCCAGGACTTCTTCGGGAGACCGGTCGCCGCCGGCGAGTCGTTCGACGGCGCCCCCGTGACGCTGCCGATGGCGGGGCTCGCGCCGGCGTCACCCGTCGCGTTTCCGTCCCCGGCCGCCACCGGCCCGGAGTTCAATGTGTTCGTCATCCTTCCCGGAGCCGCGCCGCCCGCACCCTCGCCATCTCCGAAGTCGGCCGCGCCCGGGGCCCGCGGGGCGGTTCGGTAGAATCGCGGCCGCCGAACGGGGTCGGCCTTTCCCCCGAGGAGACCCATGCAACGACGGACGAAGCCGCTTCTCATGACGGGTCTCCTTCTCGCGTTCGCGGTCGCCGGGGTCGTCTACGAGCTCGCCTGGACGAAGGCACCGTTCATCGCGAACGACACGGCCGGCTATCTCCGCGCCGCGAGCGCCATCGCCCACGGCGCGACGAATCCCGAGAGGCCCCCGGGCTATCCGCTCCTCTTGCTCGCCACGGGATCGACGACGGGGCCGACGCGCCTCCTCTTTCACGTCTCCCTGCTCTTCCACGCCGGTTCCGTGCTCCTGATCGCGGCCGTTCTGCGTTCGATCGGACTGCGTCCGAGCTGGATCGCGGCGGCGTGCCTGGTGATGCTCCTGCCCCCGTACGTCCAGATGGCGGCATGGGCTCTCACCGAGACGCTCGCCGCCTTCTGCCTCGCCCTCCTCTTCTGGTCGATCCATCGGTACTGGCAGACGTCGCGGCTTTGGTTCCTGACCCTGGCTTCACTCGCGGCGGGGTACGCGGCGACGACGAAGCCGACCTTCGAATTCCTCGCCCCCGCGCTCGGCGTCGCGCTGGCGGTCCTCGCTTTCGCGATGAAGCCGCACGGCTGGAACTGGAAGCGGATCGTGCGCGACGCGGTGTGGCTCGCGGCGGGAACGATCGTGATCGCGGGAGGCCGTTCGGCGATCAACTACGCGAAATCGGGATACTTCGGTCAGACGTCGCTCCTCGGCTACACCCTCGCCGGACGCACCTGCATGCTGTGGGAGCAAGTCCCCGATCCTCTCGTCCGCGGCATGCTCGTCGAGGCGCGGCGGGCGGCGGCGCTGCGCCGGGAGAACCTCTCCTGGTCCGTCTTCACGATCCAGCCTGAGCTCATGAAGGCGACGGGGAAGACGGAGGAAGAGCTCGGGAAGTACCTCGAAGCGATGTCGGTCCGCCTCATCCGCTCATACCCCGAGGCCTATCTCGAGGACGGCGCCCGCAGCTTCGCCGAGTTCTGGTTTCCGATCTCGGGAGGCTTGCCTCTCATGCGCTCTCCGCTCGTGCGCCTCGTCTGGTATGGCTTGAGCTGGGCGGTGTTCTGCGGCTTTTTCGCCTCGCTCGCCGTCGCGTTCGGGCTCGTCGCGCGCGCCGTCGTCGAACGCGCGCCCCCTTTTGGGCCAGTCCCGCCGAACCTCGCCGCCGCCTGGGTGGCGGCGGCCTCGATCGTCGTCTATACGGCGGTGATCTCATCCGCCGTGGCGTGGGGAGATCCGCGCTTCCGGGCGGCGGTCGATCTGATGCTTCTGGCGACGATCGCCATTACGGCGCAGATCCTGTGGCGACTCCGGATCCTCCGGGGGAGCCTGCCGACCTCGGCGGAAGTCCCGGCTTGATTCTTCTTCTCCCGCGCGGGGAAGCGCGAAGATAGACTCCTTCGAGGTGAAATACTCGGGACGGGAAGAGGACAAGGGACCACTCGGGACAGCCCGCGACGCCGCGACGGCCGCGGGTGTCCGCCGGATCCTCCTCGCCCTTCTGCTCGCGGCTCTCGCTCGCGGATCGGCGGCTCAGGACTTCGCGGAAGCTCGGCTGCGGGAGGGGCGCGACGCCTACCGCGCCCATCGCCCGGTCGAAGCTCGCGATCCCCTGCGCATCGCGGCCTTCGGTCTGCTCGACCAGCCCCGCCAGCTATGCGAGGCCCTCGTCTACCTGGCTCTTTCCGAAGAGGCCGCGGGCCACCATCCGGAAGCCCAGACCGTCCTCGAGAAGCTGACGGACGCCGAGCGTCGGTTTCCCGCGTGCGCGGAGGCCAGCCTCGACAATGCCTCGCGCGCGGATTTCCAGTCGCGCTTCCGCCGGCGGCCGTTCGCCGCTCCCGCGCAGGCCGCCGCGGTGCTCCCGGCTCCGCTTCCTCCCGCGCCGACCGCGAAGCCTTTCGCCGCGGCGCCGGCACCCGCTCCGGCAGCCGCCGCGCCGGCCAGCCCTCCCCGGGTCGCGACTCCGGAGCCGGCTCCGCCCGCCCCGCCGAGAGATGCCGTCGCGGGGCCCGACTCCATCACGCCCGCGCGAGTCCGGCGGTCGGTTCCGACGATCTATCCCGCGAGCGCCCGAGACGCGCGTGTCGGCGGCACCGTGATCCTGCGCGTCCTGGTTTCGGAGACGGGCAAACCGCTGAAGGTCGACGTCGTCCGCGGGCAGCGGGAGGATTTGAATTCGGCCGCGGTCGCGTCCGTCCAGCAGTGGCTCTTCGAGCCCGCGCGGCGCGACGGAAAAGAGATCCAGTCGCTTCAGATGATTCAGATCCCGTTCCAGCCCTGACGGGACCGCGTCAACCCTCCGCGCGCAGCTCCGGCATCGGCCGTTTCGACGTTTCGGCCTTTCGTCGCGATCCCCGGCTGTATCGCGCCGCCGCCCAGGCGCACCCGAGCGCGCACGCGAGGATCGTCGGCACGGCGGGGATCGACAGGTTGAAATCGACGAGCCCGTGCAAGGTGAGAGAGGCGAGCGCGCCGATCCCGGCGAGGGCGAGGGCGCTCTCCTCCCGGTGCTTCTGATTCTTCCAGGCTCGCAGCAGGATGATGAAGAGAGATCCGAAGAGCAGCAGCCCGAGGGCGGCGCCGATGCCACCGCCGGTCACGAGGAGCTGAAGGAAATCGGAGTGCGCCTGCTCGACGAGCCCGGGCAACTCGCGCGGCTGAGCCCTCCGAAAGGCCTCGCGGAACGTTCCCAGCCCCGACCCCACGATCGGAAACTGCCGCCAGGCGGCAACGGAAGTCCGCCAGAGGACGACCCGGGTGTTGGATCCCAGGTCCCGCGGGTCGAGATGCAGGAACCGCATGAACGGCTCGGAGCCCGCGGCCCGCATCACCAGGAGCGCGCCGCCGAGAAGCGCCACGCCCACGGCCGCGATCGCGCGAGCCGGCGCGCGAGCGGGTCGGCGGCGGGCCGCCAGGAAGAGGAGACAGAGCGTCGTGAGAAAGGCGGACAGCAGCCCGCCCCGCGATCCGGTGAGCCCGATCCCGAGCGCGAGAACGGCCCAGATCAGGACGCCGCCGGCGACGGGCAGGAATCGCTTCTCCAGCCGGTCGGCCGCCGGGTCTCCGCGTTCCGCCCGGTCGCCGCTCGTGAGGGCGGCGGCTAGGATCGTGGCGAAGGCGAAGGCGAGGACGACCTCGAGGTAGGCCGAGAAATGGTTGGGGTTCACGAAGGGACCGTGGAGCCGGTGGCCCGGACCTTCCCTCAGGATGGCCGCGACAATCTGCAGGATCGCGCTGGCGAAGATCGTCCAGAGGAAGAAGCGGCGCCGGGAACGCGTCGAGAGAAGGCTCACCGCCGAGAGGAAGACGGCCCCGTAGGCGAGGATGAGGAGCACGGTGCCGAGGGTCTCGCCCGGGGCGACCGAAATGCGGGCAGCGGAAGGGTTTCCTCTCCCGAATAGTCCCAGAATCTCGCCGGAATCGTGGTAAATTTGGAGGTTCCGGGCAGCCGCCAGATCGAGGAGCCCGTAGGGCAGGGGAAGAAGCTGAACGACGCCTAGGACGGCCAACAGGACGAGCGCGGCGCCCGGCAAGGCCAGCGGACGCAGCCCATCGAGACGGCTTCGGGAAAGCAGAGTGGCGGCAAGCAGAATGAACGCAAACAATTCGAGCAGCAGATCTCCCCGGGGGAGGACCGCGCCGCCTCCCATCGCGTCTCGCGCCCCGCTCGAGGGCATTTCGTACAGAAATGGTACAGTTGCTGAGAGGATGAGGAGGAGCGCGAAGGCGAAGGCGTTTAAAAAGTCGGTCCCCTCGGGAAAAAACGCTTTCCGGCCGAACTCGCGAAGTCTATGAACCATCTCCTCCATGATACCGGCGTCTGGCCGGTTCAGGCCCCCGGAGCGGGTATGAATCGTGAACGGCGGGCGGCGATGCCGTCCTTTTGCCCTGTTCCCGTCGCGGTTCGCTTTTCGCGAGGTCGACGTCGATGAGCCGTCGACCCACCGCGAGCCGCTCACCGACCCGCTGGCTGGCCATGGCGCTCGTCTTCGGTGGAGCCCTCGCCTCGCGCAAGGCCATGGCCCAGGTCGGCGGCGACGACGTGCCGCGCCAGCGGACGATCCCGGCGCGCGAGCAGCTCGAAGCGGAGATCGAGAGCAGCCGCTATCACTTGGGGCCGTTCTTCATCCACCCCGTCTTCCAGATCCGCGCCCTGGGCTACGACAACAACGTCTTCGGGGTCCCCGAGGTCGGCGCGCGGGCGGTGTCGGACTGGACGGGCGACATCTTCGGCGGCGTCCGGCTCCTGCAGCGGCTGGGCAGCAGGATGTACATTCGCGCCGAGGCCCTCCCGGAGTACACCTGGTACCTGCACCTTTCGCAGCGCCGCGCGCTCGGGGGGTACTACGGCGCTTCCTGGATCGGAGTCTTCAACAAGGTTTCATTCGACGCCAACGGGTCGACCAACCGCAGCACGGCGATCCTGAGCGCGGACACCCTCGCGTTGACGAGCGAGAGCCTTCGGGTCGCATCGGCGGGGGCCGAGGTCGAAGTCGGGGGGCCCCTCGCAGTTTTCGCTCGCGCCGGAACGCAGGAGAGGCGCTACTTCACGGACGCCGAAACGCCAGCGGAGATCCAGAACGCCAGCGATCTCAATCGCCGGGAGGATGTCGGGAGGGTCGGGCTCCGCTTGCGCGTGCGACGGAACCTGGACGTGTCAGCGCTCGTCGAGCAGACCCGGGTCCGGTTCGAAGCGGCCGCTCGCGCGGCGGCGGGCGACAACGAGTCAACGGGCTACCTCGTGGGCCTCGGATATTCCGCGCCCCGGTTTTTTCTGCATCTGTCGGGCGGCTACCGAAAAGGCCACGGGGTGAGCGGCTCGACGTTCCCGGACTATTCGACCACCACGGGTTCCTATTTCGCCTCTTACTTCATCCTCAAGCGTCTGGAGATCCAGGCGTACGGCTTCCGCGGAACCTCCTACGGACTCACGTCGGAGAACCCATATTTCTTCAGCACATCGAATGGAGGAGGGGTCAACCTGGGCATCGGCCAGAGGCTGACCCTTCGGGGCTACGGGGAGTTCGGAATTAACGATTTCCCCGTGCCTGTTGTGCTACCCGGCGGCGGGTCCGTCGTCCGGAAGGACAAGACCGCGAGCTACGGCGGGGGGTTCACGTACGCGTTTCTGAAGCAGGCGAGTCTCACGGCGCTGGCATCGGAGGTCAAGCTCGACTCGAACGTGCCGGGACAGAGCCGCACGGTGACGCGGATCACGACGACCATCAATCTTTCGGGAGATTTTTCGAGATGACTCTACGCAGCCGGCTCGCGATCGTTCTGTTCCTGGCGATCCGCGGCGCCGCGTCGGGACGCCCGCCGGAGGGCGCCGGCGAGTACCTGATCGGTCCCAAAGACCTCCTGGAGATCCGCGTGTTCGAGGTCCCGGAGTTGAACCTCGACCGACGCGTTTCCGACAGCGGCAGCATCGATCTGCCGCTCCTGGGCGACGTCCCGGTGTCGGGCTTGACCGGCGGTCAGGTGCGCGACCGGCTGGAGACGACGCTCAAGGCGAAGTACGTCAATCGCGCCAATGTCTCGGTGGTCGTGAAGGAGTTCGGCAGCAAGCCGATCACCGTGGTCGGCGCCGTCCAGAAGCCCGGGTCGCTGAACATCTCCGGACGATGGACTCTCCTCCAGGCGATCGCGGCGGCCGGCGGGCTCACCGAGACCGCGGGCAAGAAGATCTACGTGCTCCGGCGAGCCGAGAACGGATTGTCGGACACGCTCGAGATCGATCGCGACGAGCTCCTGCGCAGCTCGGCTCCTATGTGGAACATTCCGATCCTCCCGGCCGACGTGATCAACGTGCAGCCGCGCACCCTGATTCGAGTCTTCTGCGTCGGGGAAGTGAAGAGCCCCGGCGCGCTGGAGTTCAACGGGGACGACCGCATCTCGGTCCTGTCGGCCATCGCGAAGGCCGGAGGACTGAACGACCGGGCCTCGAACACCATCCGGATCAAGCGGCGGGGCGCTGACGGCAAGGACATAGAAATCCGGGCCAACTACCGTCGGATCGTGTCGGGCAAGGAGCCGGACGCGATCCTGAAGCCGGATGACGTGTTGATCGTGAAGGAGTCGTTTTTCTGATGTCCAAACGCTGGGAGTCTTTCGAAGAGCCGGCTTCGGCCGAAACGGCCACCGGTCCGGTGGACCTTTCGGAGTACTGGGCGATCATCGCCCAACGCTGGCGGCTGATCGCCGTCTGCGTCGTGCTCGCGCTCGGAGTGGCCGCGATCCAGTCATTCCGGACGGAGCCGCTCTATCGGGCGACGGTGCTGCTCGCGGTCGAAAAAGACAACGGCGGCTCGATGGACATCCGCTCTATCGAGCAGACCGGGAGCGGCTACGACCCGGACTTCCTTCCGACCCAGATCCGGCTCATGCGGAGCCGCGACGTGGCGGAGCGCGTCGTCACGCGGCTCAATCTCGCGAACACGGCGACGTCGACCGCGGCGAACCCGGCGCGCCGCAGCGGCTTCTTCCGCCCGGGAGGGGCGCCCGCCGACAAGGCCGCCGGGGAGGACGCGACGACCGCCGCCGCGTCGCGGATCGCGAGCGGAGTCGGCGTCGATCAGGTTCGCGGGACGAATCTCGTCGAGCTCACCTACATCTCGAACTCTCCGGCCCAGGCCGCCGAGATCGCCAACGCGGTCGCCGACGCCTACATCGAGTGGACGCTCGACGCGAAGTTCGGGTTCCTCAAGCAGACGTCGCAGTTCCTCGGCGCGCAGATCCGGCAGCTCAAGGGGGAGCTCGACGCGCGCGAGCAGGATCTCACCGCCTACGGCCGCCAGAAGGACATCGTCTCCTCGGATCCGCGCTCCAATCCGGCGATGCAGAATCTCGACACGCTGAACGTCGACTACTCGTCGGCGCTCGCCGACCGCGTCGCCAAGGAAGCGCGCTATCACCAGCTCGCGACCGCCACGGCCGACTCGACGGCCGAAGTCTCGAACAATCCCGTCGTGTCGCAGCTGCGCGGCGAGCAGGCGCGTCTCGAGAGGGAATACGCCGAGAAGCTGAACCTCTTCAAGCCCGAGTGGCCGGCGATGCTGCAGTTGAAGGCCCAGATCGAGAAGGGCCGTCAACACCTCGAGGCGACGGTCCAGGACACCCTGAGAAAAAACCGCGAAGCGGCCCGGGGCGACTACGAGACGGCGCTCCGGCGTGAGGGAAGCCTGAAGGGCGTCCTGCGGAGCCAGCGGTCCGAGGCCCTGACGGCGAACGGAAACGTCGCGGAGTACGGGAACCTGCGCCTCGAGGTCGACACGAAGCGGGCCCTGATGGACAACCTGCTGAAGCGCCAGGCGGAGGTGGAGGTTCTCTCGCGGATGCGCGGAGAGCGCGTGTCCGGCATCCGCGTCGTGGACCGCGCGCTGGCGCCCCACAACAAGTTCAAGCCTTCGTACAGCAAGAACGCTCTCGTCGGACTTCTCGTCGGCCTCTCGCTCGGCGTCGGTCTCGCGTTTCTTCTCTCCTATCTCGACCGCAGCCTGCGGACGCCCGAGCAGGTCGAGCAATACCTGCACGTCCCCGCGCTCGGGGTCATCCCCTCCGTTTCCTCGCCCGGTCGAGGACCGTCCTACGGCGGGAAGGCCGGTTTGCGCGGAAAGCCGCGTGACGCCGACGATGGCGCGACGATCGAGCTTCTGCCGCACCACCGCTCCCGTTCCCGAATCGCTGAGCGCTACCGCGCCTTCCGGACCGCGCTGCTCCTTTCCTGGGCGGGCGGCATCAAGTCGATCGTGATCACGTCGGCCATCTCGCGCGAGGGGAAGACGTCGACGGCAGCCAACCTCGCGGTCGTTCTCGGGCAGCTCGGGAAGCGGGTGCTCCTCGTCGATGCCGATCTCCATCGGCCCCGTCTTCACGAGGTCCTTCGCGTGTCGAATCGCGTGGGGCTGGTGTCAATCCTGGCGGAGAACCTCGATCCGGAGCGCGCCGTGCAGATGACATCCGTACCCGACGTCTTCATCGTCCCCGCGGGCCCCACGTCGCCGAACCCGTCCGGGCTGCTCTCCTCGGACGCGATGGGAAACTTCCTGGAGTTCGCCCGGCTGAACTACGACTACGTGATCCTGGACGGACCCCCCGTGATCGCCGTGGCGGACGCGATCGTCCTCGGCCATCAAACCGACGGGGTCGTCCTCTGCGTCAAGGGCGGCGCGACCTCGCGCGATGCCGTCATCCGCTCGCGGGACAAGCTCATGCGGAGCGGCGTTCGGGTACTCGGCGTCGTGATCAACAACCTGGCCGAGGACGCGGCGGGCTACGGAAAGAAGTACGGCTACGAGGAGAGCTACTACGCCGGAGAGATCGATCCGCCGGTCCCGGAACCCGCGGGTGGAGCCGCCGCGGCGACGCGCCTCAGTTGAGGCGACCGGCCGTTCTTCGCGGCCGCCCGCGATGATCGATCTTCACTTTCACTGCCTGCCCGGCATCGACGACGGGCCGGATGACTGGGACGAGTCGGTCGCCCTCTGTCGGGCGGCGGCGGCCCAGGGGACCACGACGATTATCGCGACGCCGCACGTGCTGCGCGGTCCGTGGGTCAACGACGATCCGGAGCTGCGCGACGCCCTCATCGCGGAGTTGAACGCCCTTCTCGGAGGCACTCCGGAAATCCTGCCCGGATGCGAGTATTTCCTCTCGGCGGACGCGGTGGAGCTCGTCGAACGGGGAAGGTGGAGCCCGCTCACCGGCCTGAACCGAACGGGGTATCTCCTGGTGGAGCTGCCCTCCGGCGAAGTTCCTCCGCACACCGGCGCGCTCTTCCACGAGCTCGCCCTCCTCGGCGTGACCCCGGTTCTGGCCCACCCGGAGCGCAACCGGCCTCTCTCCGAGGCGCCGGACCGGCTCGAGGAGTTGATCGAGCGCGGAGCTCGCGTCCAGCTGACGGCGGGCAGCTTCCTCGGCGATTTCGGTCCGGCGGCATCGGAAGCGTCCGAGGAAATGCTCCGGCGGGGGCTCGTGCACCTCGTCGCCTCGGACGCGCACTCCCTCGACCGCCGGCCCCCGCGGCTCGCGGCCGCGCGGCGTCACGTGCAGAAGACGCTGGGAGAGGCGGCCGCATCGGGGCTCTTCGAGGACAACCCGCGGGCCGTCCTCCTCTCGCAGCCTCTGCCCTGGAAAGGCGCGGGAGAATAGCCTCCCATGTCCATGAGAAAGCTCGAGGGCGCGACGCCCGCGGCGAAGGAAAACGGCGGGCAACGGCGGACGAGGCTGCGGACAGGCCTCGCCGCCCTGGCGCTCGCGTTCGCCGCGCTCGCGATCCTCCACGACCGCATCGACGGGCGGATGCGGACGCGGGCCGAGGCGTTCATGCGGCGCTTCGGTCTCGACCAGCGCCGGCCGGACGACCTCCAGAGCATGGCGCTCGAGCCGGCCGGGGACCTCGCCGCCGACGTCGCCGTCGACGGCGCGCTGCGCGATCTGGAAGCGGAGCGGCCCCCCGGCAGTCCGCGCTCGAGTGACCGAGCCGCCGCCCAGCTCGCCGCGGCGCAGGAGCTCATGCTCGACGCGGTCGCGAAGCGTCCCGGATCGATCCATCACCTTCTGCTGCTCGGCCAGGCCGCGCACGCCGAGCAGGGACTCGCGGCGCATTCCGAGCCCGCGTCCCCGGAGACATCGCTCGTTCGGATCGCGCTCTGGGCGCGCCCGCTCCGAACCGCCGCGGCAGCCGCGCCCGGCGCCGACCCCGCCTGGGAGGCGCTCGCCGAGAGCTTCCTCGCGAGCTGGAGCGAGCTCGCCGCCGAAGATCGCTCCGAAGTCTCCGGAGCTCTCCGGACGGCGTTCCGCAATCCGGATTTCGTCGGCCGTCAGTTTCCGCGCGCGGTCGCCGTCCTCGGATCGGAGAGAGCCGCGGCGCTCCTTCCCGATGCGGCGCGGCCCCTGCGCGTCGCGCTGCGCGCGAGCCTGGCCGGAGGGGACGTCGCCACGGCGGGACTGCTCTCCCCGCGCGCCGATCGGGCCGAGAGGAAGCAGCGCTCCGCCGATCTGCGCGAGATCGAAGCGCGCGGCGCCCTCCAGGACGCCGAGGGCATGCGCTACCTCTGCCAGATCTGGGCGGGGGAGCATGGGATCCAGGACTTCGACGATGCTCCCGGGCGCTCCCAGGTGGCGCGTCTCCTGGACCTGTGGCCGTCCGAGCTCGTGGGGGACTGGAACACGGATCGCCGCGGGGAGCTCGTGATGTTCTTCTTCGAGAAGAACGCGACGGAGGCCCGGCCGGAGGCCATCGCCCGCGCCGTCGCCGCCTTGAGCGGCGCTCCCGCTCCGGTCCGCGCCCGGGCGCGCCTGCTCGTCGGGCAGGTCGAGGACGCCGAGACGATCGCCGCCGCGGAGCCGAACACGGGGTCCCTCGAGTGGGCGCCGTACCTCATCGCGCTCGCGCGGTTCCAGCGGCTGCGAGGACACGCTCTCGACGCCCGCCAGGTTCTGGACCGGCTGAGTCCCCTCTCCCGGGAAGACTGCGACGTCTCCCTCGAACGGCGAGAGATTGCCCGTGCCCTCGGAGATCAGGAGGCGCTCGACGCGCTCCGGCGTGGTCCCTCGTTCCGGCTGGCGGCAGATCTCGGAGCCGCCTGGTCCGCGAACCAGACGCTGTCGCTGTGCGTCGACCCCGAGTCGGCGTCGGGGACGCTCGAAGTCGAGCTCGCGGCCGAGGCTCCCGCCTTCGTCTCGTTCGGCTGGGACGGGGGCCGGTTGGGCAGCGTGGTCATCACGAGCGGCCGGACCCTTTCGATCCCCCTGGCCGGGCTTTCGGGTCGCCGGTCCTTCTGGATCAAGGCGCAGGCCGGCGGCCCGGTCCGGCCCGTCGCGACGCGGTGGAAGCCGGGTCCCCAGGCGGCCCGTTTCGACCCCCGTTTCACCGGCCCTCCGCGCCGGGCACCGCCTCTCCGGATGGCCTGATTTCCAGCGCCCGGAGCACGGTCTTCCCCGGGGTTGCCCAGGCTTCCGCATGTTATGATGCCCTTCCCAAAGGACGGTCCTGCCGATCCCGGGGATGCCGCTCGGTGTCGACAAAATGAGCAGAGTTTTTCCGGGAACGATCGCTGGGAGAGAGTTATCGATGCCGCCCCTGAAATGCTCGACGGACCTCTTTCCCGCGAACCTTTTCGACCTCGACCACGAGCAATTCCCGTGGTGGGTGGCTCACACGAGGAGCCGGCAGGACAAGGTCCTGGGACGCCACCTCCTGGGTCTTTCCGTCCCGCACTTTCTTCCCCAGCGGGAGAACCGCTATCGAAAGGGCGGCCGGACTTTCGTCTCCTATCTCCCTCTGTTTCCGGGATATGTCTTTTTCCGGGGCCGGGAGACCGAGCGGCATCACGTTCTCCGCAGCAACCTCATCGTGCGCACGCTCCCCGTCGAAGAGCAGGACGTCCTGACGGCGGAGCTGCGACAGCTCCGCGAGCTTCAGCAGTCGGGCGCTTCGCTCATCCCCGTGCCCGACCTTCTTCCCGGTGACCCGATTCGGGTCGTCGAGGGTCCGTTCAAGGGCTATACAGGTGTCGTCGTGCGCGAGGCCGGAAGGCTTCGGCTGATCGTGTCGGTCTCGATGTTGAAGAGCGCGGTCGCGGTGGAGTTCGAGAGACGGGTGCTCGTGCCCGTGGCGGCCGCCATTCGCAGCGACTCTCGAAGCGCCGCCGCCTCCGGTTTTTAGGCGGCGCTTCAAAAACGTAGCGGATCTCCCTTTCGGTATGTCTACCGAAGGGGGCGGAGCCTGCCGAGAAGGCCCGGAAGGGAACGTCCAAATGAACGAATGCGCACGGAAAAAGAGAGGGGATTTCGCATGAGTACCTCCCCGACAGCGGTGCGGGAGGCGGGCCCCGCGGGCTCCGATCTCGCATTGCAACTGCGGCAGAAGATCGACGGCCGGACGGCTCTCGTGGGGATCGTGGGGATGGGGTACGTCGGGTTGCCGCTCGCTCTGACCTTCGTCGAGCAGGGATTCCCCGTGCTGGGCTTCGACGTAGACGCCGCCAAGGTCACGGCGATCGGCGAGGGATTGAGCTATCTGAAGCACATGGACGGTAGCCGTCTGACTTCTGCGACCCGGTCGGGGCGGCTGCGGGCGACCTCCGAGTTTCAGGCGCTCGGCGAACCGGACGCCATTCTGATCTGCGTCCCCACGCCGCTCACCCCGCAGCGCGAGCCCGACATGAGCTATGTGGTCGGAACCGCGCGCAAGGTCCGGGACCACATCCGCCGCGGCCAGCTCATCGTCCTCGAGTCCACGACCTATCCGGGGACAACGGACGAGCTCGTCCGGGACATCCTCGAAGAGAGCGGGTTGAAGTGCGGCGTGGATTTCTTCCTCGCGTTCTCTCCCGAGCGCGAGGATCCGGGAAACGCGAGCTTCGGGACCGCGACGATTCCGAAAGTTGTCGGGGGCGTCGACGAGGTTTCCGGAGATCTCGCCGAGGCTCTGTACGGCCTCGCGGTCACGCGCACGGTCCGCGTCTCTTCCTGCCGGACGGCCGAAGCCACCAAGCTCACCGAGAACATCTTCCGCGCCGTCAACATCGCCCTCGTTAACGAGCTCAAGATGGTGTTCGACCGGATGGGGATCGACATCTGGGAAGTGCTCGACGCGGCGTCGACCAAGCCGTTCGGCTTCATGCGCTTCAATCCGGGTCCGGGCTGGGGAGGGCACTGCATCCCGCTCGACCCCTTCTACCTCGCCTGGAAGGCGCGCGAATACGGCATCACGCCGAAGTTCATCGAGCTCGCGGGCGAGGTGAACGAGCAGATGCCCCGCTACGTCATCGAGAAGCTGCAGCTCGCCTTGAACGAGCGTTCCAAGGCGGTGAAAGGCAGCAGGATCCTCGTCCTGGGGCTCGCGTACAAGAAGAACATCGACGATCCGCGGGAGAGTCCCGCGTTCGAGATCATCGATCACTTGCTCGAGCTCGGTGCGGTCGTGACGTACCACGACCCGCACGTGCCGAAGGCGCCCGCGATGCGGTCGTGGCCCGATCTCCCGCCGATGAGCTCGGTGCCGCTCGACGCCTCCTCGCTCGGGGCGGCGGACGCGGTACTGATCGTCACGGATCACGCGCAGGTGGATTACGACCTCGTCTCGCGGCATGCCGCTCTCGTGATCGACACCCGCGGCGTGTATCGAGAGAACCTGCCGAACGTGGTGAAGGCGTGAAACCCCCCGAAGCGAACACGGACTGGAAGAACACGGCGGTGCTCGTCACGGGAGCCGCGGGCTTCATCGGCTCCCATCTCGTGGACGCGCTGCTCGAGCGAGGCGCCCGCGTCCGCGTCCTCGACAACTACGCGACCGGGAGCCGCGAAAACCTCGCGCACTGCCTCGACCGGATCGAGATGATCGAGGGAGACATCCGGGATCTCGCGGTCTGCGAGAGCGCGTGCGCGGGCGTGGACGTGATCTTCCACGAGGCGGCTCTGGGATCCGTCCCTCGGTCCCTCGCGGAGCCCGCCACCACGATGGACGTGAACGTCCGGGGAACCTCCAACGTGTTCTCCGCGGCGCGATCGGCGCGCGTGCGGCGAATCGTCTACGCGTCCTCGTCGAGCGTGTACGGGGACAGCGACCGGCTGCCGAAGCGGGAGGGCGAAGAGGGCCGGCCGCTCTCCCCCTATGCGCTCTCGAAGAAGATGAACGAGGAGCTCGCGGACATCTTCACGCGATGCTTCGACATGGAATTCGTGGGGCTACGTTATTTCAACGTTTACGGCCCCCGGCAGAGCCCCGACGGCGCCTACGCGGCGGTCATTCCGCGGTTCTTCGCGGCCTGCCTGTCCGGACGATCGCCACTCATCTACGGCGATGGCCAGCAAACTCGCGACTTCACGTTCGTCGCCGATGCGGTCCACGCCAATCTTCTGGCGGCCGGCGCACCTCGTTCGGCTTGCGGCACCGCCTATAACGTGGCCGGCGGAACTCGAACAAGTGTTCTCGAACTGGCTCGCCTCGTCAGCGAAGCGACGGGCGCCACCGTACCGCTCCAACTCGAACCTCCGCGGGCGGGAGACGTGATGCATTCGCTGGCGGAGCTTTCCCGATCGAGGAGCTCTCTCGGCTTCGAGGCCGGTTGGACTCTCGCACGAGGTCTCGGTGAATCCATGCGCCACTACGCTGCCACTCCGGCCGAGCAGAGTCCCCGTGCTCTTGGGGAGATGGTCGCCAGGGAGAGCAAACAATGACGTCTCTCGTATCGAGCGCGGACTCCGTCATCGTCATCAAGCCTACCCGCGGTTGGGCCACTCTCAAGTTGAGAGAGGTGTGGCAATACCGCGAGCTCCTCTACTTCCTCATCTGGCGCGAGGTCAAAGTTCGCTACAAGCAGACTTTCCTGGGAGCCGCGTGGGCGATCCTTCAACCGTTGACCACGATGGTCGTGTTTACCATTTTCTTCGGAAAGATGGCCAAAGTGGGGTCGGACGGTCTGCCCTACCCCATCTTTTCCTATGTCGGACTCCTGCCCTGGACGTACTTCTCCGACGCGGTGTCGAAGGCGTCCGGAATTCTGGTGGGTTCTTCGAACCTCTTGACGAAGATTTATTTTCCCCGCCTCATCCTGCCGATCTCGGCGGTTCTCTCCGGCGTCATCGACTTCGCTATCGCATTCATCATTCTCATCGGGATGATGTTTTTTTACGGGATATGGCCGACTCCGGCCGTCGTCTTTCTTCCATTCCTCCTCCTTCTCGCAACCGGCGCATCTCTCGGCATTGGGATGTGGCTCTCCGCCATCAACGTCAAATATCGGGACGTGCGGTATGTCGTTCCGTTCGTCACTCAGCTATGGCTGTTCGTCACCCCGGTCATCTATCCGGCGAGCAGGGCGACGGCTACCCTCGTCGAGCACGGACTCCCCCCATGGCTTTACGGCTTGAATCCCATGGTCGGGGTCGTCGAGGGCTTTCGATGGGCGTTGCTGGGGTCCGGGCATCCCGGGTCGCTGATCCTGACGAGCACCGTCGTGACGGTCTTGATGCTGCTTGGGGGAGGGATGTATTTCCGGAAGATGGAGAGGACGTTTGCCGATGTTATCTAACGCCGGTCTGTCGCGTCGCCTGGAGGGTGCAGACCTTGTCTGACGTGGTCATCGAGGCCGAGGATCTGGGAAAAGAGTATCGAATCGGCGCCTTGCTCCCGGGCTATCGGTCCCTGCGAGAGACGATCGTCGACGGATTCTCCTCGGCCGCTCGCCGCCTGAGCTTCCGGCGCGCGCCTGGTTCTCGTTCGTCCTCCGGGACGATCTGGGCCTTGAAGGACGTCAACTTCGAAGTCCTCCGGGGCGAGGTCGTGGGCCTGATTGGCCGGAACGGAGCGGGGAAGAGCACCCTGCTCAAGATTCTTTCGCGAATCACGGAGCCAACGACCGGCCGCGCGGTCATACACGGCCGGGTCGGTTCGCTGCTCGAGGTCGGGATGGGGTTTCACCCCGAGCTGACCGGGCGCGAAAACATCTTCCTGAATGGCGCCATCCTCGGGATGAAACGGGTCGAGACGTTCCGCAACTTCGACGACATCGTGACGTTCGCCGAGCTCGAGAAATTCATCGACACGCCGGTCAAGTACTACTCGACCGGGATGTACCTCCGCCTGGCATTCGGAGTCGCGGCTCATCTCGAGTCGGAGATTCTGCTGGTTGACGAAGTTCTCGCCGTCGGCGACGTGCTGTTTCAGAAGAAGTGTCTCGGCAAGATCGGAGAAATTGCCAAGGGCGGACGCACCGTCTTTTTCGTCAGCCACAACATGAGCGCGATCCAGAGCCTGTGCACTCGCGGGATTTGTCTGAAACCCGGCGGCGTAGCGGCGGACGGGACCGTGGAGTCGGCCGTCAACGCCTATCTCGAGACAATCATCGATGAGCAGCTCGCGAATTCGGCGCTTCACGCGGCTCCCCGCAAGGAAGGGCTCGGAACCCGCTTTCGGATCTCGAGCGTTCGATTCGAGGGCGTCCAGGACTCCCAGATTCCGCTTTGGTCGCCGCTTCGCCTTCGCTTCGACTTCGAAACCACAGAACCTCTCTCGGCCGTTTCGCTGGGTTTCAGCGTCTACTCCATGGACCGCGAGCATCTCTTCACGTGTGAGTCGGCGGATTCCGATTCCTTTCTCGAGCTCGAGGGAGGAATCGCAGGAAGCGCCGTCGGCGAGGTGCCCCACCCGAATCTCGCTCCGGCCAGGTACGTCGTCGACATCCGCGCCCGGAGCGGGTCAGCGGTCGTCGACGCGATCGACTCGGCCCTCATGTTCGAGATCAGCCCGTTCGGCGTGTCGTCGTGGTCGACGGACCGCCGGTTCCGACCGGTATCTGAATGGAACTACCAAGTCCTCGGCAATCCGATGGCTGTCCACCCCATGCGCCCAGCAGTCTCCGATCGGACGTGAGCCCCGATGAAGGGAAGGGCGTGTTGCGGTCACCATCCCGGGGCTCGACGTTGCTTTCGTTGCCAAGGAAAGACTCCTCTTCCGCGATTTCGGTCGCGGCCATGAATCTCGATGCCGGGGGAGCTTCCCGTTCGACATCACCGCAAAACGACCTCAGCGTGTTCTCGAGCCGCGAGTTCATAGAAATCTGCGCTCGAAATTTCGGCGAAGGTTATAAACCGTTCGAGATTCCCGTCCACGGATCTGGTCCGGACCGGTCTTTCTGGGCGCTCCAGAATCCGGAGCCCTTCGGCCTTCGCTCGTTTTCGCTGGCTCCGGGCGGGCTCCACGCGAGCCCGGGCTGGGTGGGTCGCCTGACGCGGGCGACGCTCGCCGGCATCGTCGACCGGATGAAGGGCGCCGGGAGCCGCAAGTTCGGATGGAAGGTCCTGTTCGAGCAGCGAGAGCTTTCGGAAGGACTCGAGGAGCTGGGCCTCGAGGCGTCGACGGAGTCGACTCACGTCCTGCACCTGACCGCCGGATACGAGCGCGTATTCTCCGGATACAGCGCCAGCATTCGCAATCAGGTCCGGAAGGCACATGCCCGGGGCGTCACGGTCCGGCAAGCGCTGGACGAACAGACCGTCCGGGCCTATTACGCCGTACACACGGAGCTGGCAGATCAGAAAGGAAGCTACGAGCACATTCATCCTCTCTCCCTCTTCGTGGATCTCGTACATTTGCCGTTCTGCCGGCTTCTCGTTGCCGAAGTCGAGGGGCGCGTTGTCGCCGGTGCGTTGTTCTTCGAGGAGAAGAGCTGTGTCGTTTACTGGCACGGGGCGACCGCTCGCTCGGCCTCGAGCTTCTTTCCGATCCGGGCCGTCATGGACGACGGAGTCCGTCGGGCGTGCGAGATGGGCGCCGGCTCCCTCAACTTCGGAGGCTCGGCGGGGATTGAATCGCTCGCGAAATTCAAGGAGTCCTGGGGAGCCATCGTCGAGTCGAACCGTGTATTCGGATGGAGAAACCCGCTCTGGGAATCCCTCACGCGCGTGAAGCGACGCTTCTCTCGAAGAGAGGCTGCGGGTTGAGCGCGGTCGCCGAAGTCCATCCTGGAGGGCTCCAGCGGATCGATGGGTGGCGCGTGCGTTCCGCGCGGCCGGGTGCGCTCGAGGACTGCACGCTGATCATCGCGACCTTTCGCCGTCCTCACGAAGTCCGGTCACTTCTGACGCGTCTCGTCGAGCTTCCTGACCCGCCGGGCGAGGTCGTCATCGTCGACGGGTCTCCGGATCAGGACACGGAGGACGAGGTCGTTCGATGGCTCGCGAGAGTGGCGATTCCCTTCGAGCTGATCTACGTGGCCAGCGCCCCGGGCCTGACGCGCCAGAGAAACGTCGGCGTCGACACGAGCACGCGCGACTTCGTTTTTTTCCTGGACGACGATTGCATGCCCGAACCCGGCTACTTCGGGAACATGCGGCAGGCTCTCGTCGATGATCGCGAGAAAAAGGTTGTCGCCGTCTGCGGAACGATCGTCAACGCGATGAACCAGCCTGTTCCGCTGCGGTGGCGAGGGCGAGTCCTTCTCGGAATCATTCCAAAATGCGACGGGGGTACTTATTTTCCGGGCGGTGTCTCCGTTCCGCACTCGTTCTCCGCTCCATTCGAGGGCGTGCGGAAGGTCGACTTCATCCCGGGCGGCGCGTCGGCGTATCGGCGATCGATCTTCGACAAGCACCGGTTCTCGTCCTTCTTTTCCGGCTACGCCCAGGGAGAGGATCTCGAGATGTCGCTCCGAATCAGCAGAGACGGGGAGCTCCTGTGGTGCGGGGACGCCCCGGTCGCCCATCTCCACGCCGAAGGGGGCCGTCCAGGTCTCTTCCAGAAGGGAAGAATGGAGATTCGCAATCGGTTCTTCATCTGGCGGCGGCACGTTCCCAATGCATCGATCGCGAATCGGGCGAGGTTCTGGCTCGATGTCGCCTACGTGGCGGGATACGACTTGATGGGACTGATTTTCAGATCACACCGTGCACGGAGAGCGTCACACGCGCTGGGAATCGGGAAGGGTGCCATCGACTGCCTCTTTTCCCCTCCCCGCCACGAGGAGCCCCCGGCGCGCCGCCAGTACCAGGCGTTTCTGCGGGACAAGACGGTTTCGTGAAGAAGGCGGCTCTCTGAACATCGTTTTCACGTGCTCCGAGTACCCTCCGGGGCCTCACGGAGGGATCGGTACTCTGATCCAGCTCTTCGCCCGGAATCTGGTTCGCGCGGGACACGGCGTCCGCGTCGTCGGAATCTATCCGGGCGACTATCCGGCGCCGGACCGGGAGGTCGATGAAGGCGTGGACGTCTATCGCTTCCGCGAAGCGACCGGGCGATTCTCCTGGGTCCCCGCCCGCATCCGCCTCTTCCGGCTTTTGCGGCGATGGAGCCGCGGGGGAGAGATCGATCTGATCGAAGTGCCCGACTACGGCGGACCGGCTGCGGGGTGGCCGTCCCTGCCGGTGCCGGTCGTCGCGCGACTCTCCGGATCCGGCAGCTTCTTCGCTGCCGAAATGGGGCGGTCCCTGACGCGCTCCTACTACGTCGAGCTCGCTTCGCTGCGGCGCGCGGATTACTGGTGCTCGGAGAGCCGGTACATGGCGGAGAAGACCCGTGAGCTCTACAAGATGTCCACGCCCCCGGACGCGATCCTTTACAACCCCGTGACGCTGCCTCCGGCCGGAGACGAGAAAGCCCGGTCGGCGGTTCGCGTCGTCTTCGCCGGGACGCTCACGGTGAAGAAGGGGATCGTATCGCTGCTCGCGGCCTGGCCGAAGGTGCTCGCCGGCTTTCCGGCCGCCGAGCTGCACATCTGGGGCAAGGACGGCCGAACGGAAGACGGAGGGTCGATGCGGGCGAGGCTCGAAGCGGACATTCCGCCGGAGTGGGCGTCCACGGTGCATTTCCACGGACACATCGCGCTCGACGACCTGCTCGCGCAGTTTCATACGGCCCGCCTCGCCGTGCTGCCTTCCTTCGCCGAGGGCTTCGCGCTGACGCCTCTCCACGCGATGGCGGCCGGCTGCCCGACCGTCTACACGACGCGGGGGAGCGGCCCGGAGCTCATTCAGGAGGGGAAAACGGGCCTGCTGGTCGATCCGGCGAGTCCGGATGAAATTTCGGGCGCGATCCTGCGTCTCCTTCTCAATGGGGATCTCGCGGCCCGGCTGGGCCGGGCCGGACGGCGCCACATCGCCGAGAACTTCTCACTCGACACGCTCATCCAAAAGAACGAAGCGTTTTACGACGAATGCCTGAGGAGGTTCGATGCGCGCTCCGCATCCCGCGCCGTCGCCAGCTAGGGTCCGCGACTCGTTTCTCGTCTTCGGCCAGCCGCTGATCGAGGAGGCCGAGATCGCGGAGGTCGTTGACTCCATGCGCCGTGCCTGGCTCGGGACCGGCCCGAAGGTTCACCAGTTCGAAAGAGAGTTTGCCGCCTACAAGGGCGTCGACCAGGCGATGGCGCTGAACTCCTGCACCGCGGCGATGCATCTCGCCCTGCTCGCGCTCGACCTGAAACCCGGCGACGAAGTGGTCACGACGCCGCTGACGTTCTGCGCCACGGTCAACAGCATCCTTCACGCGGGAGGAACGCCCGTTCTCGCGGACGTCGACCCGAAGACGATGAACATCGATCCGGCGGAGGTGCGGCGCCGGATGGGACCGCGCGTCCGCGCGATCCTGCCCGTCCATTTCGCCGGGCGCAGCTGCGACATGGACGCTCTCGTTTCGATCGCCGCCGAGCACGGCGCGGCGCTGATCGAGGACTGCGCCCACGCGATCGAGACGGAGTACCACGGAAGGAAGGCGGGGACGTTCGGCGAGTTCGGCTGCTTCAGCTTCTATTCGACGAAGAACATCGTGACCGGTGAAGGCGGCATGGTGATCGCCCGCGATCCCCGCCAGGCGGACCGGATCCGGATCCTCGGCCTCCACGGGATGAGCAAGGACGCCTGGAAGCGTTTCAGCGACCAGGGATTCAAGCACTACGACGTGGTCGAGGCGGGCTTCAAGTACAACATGATGGATCTGCAGGCGGCGATCGGGATCCATCAGCTCGCGCGCGTGGAGACGTGGTGGAAGCGCCGGCAGGAGATCTGGAGCCGCTACCAGGAGGCCTTAGCCGATCTGCCGGTCGGTCTGCCCGCTCCGGTCGAGCCGGACACCCGTCACGCTTACCACCTCTACACGATCCTGGTCGACGAGGCCCGCGCGGGAATCAGCCGCGACCGGTTTCTCGACGCGATGACCGCCGAGAAGATCGGCGTCGGAGTCCACTACCGCAGCGTCCCCGAGCATCCGTACTACCAGAAGACCCTCGCCTGGCGGCCCGAGGACTTCCCGGCGGCGGCGGCGATCGGACGTCAGACGGTCAGCCTGCCCCTGTCCCCGAAGCTTTCCGATTCCGACGTCGAAGACGTGATCGCCGCTGTCCGGAAGAACGTTTCTTGAAGTCCGAGCCAGCGACTCTCGTTTTGTTCTGGGACTACGACACCCAGTGGGGTGCCGATCGCTCGCGCGCTCCCGGCGGTCCGAAGTCCTGGGGGCCGCTCGAGTTCGAGAACACGGAGCCGCTTCTCGATCTCCTGGCGCAGTACGAATTCCCGTCATGCTTCGCGGTCGTGGGCTCCGCCGCGCTCCCCGGCGAGCGGCCGTACCACGACCCCGCGCAGATCCGCCGGATCCGCGAGGCCGGCCACGAGATCGCCAGCCATGCCCACCGGCACGAATGGTTGCCCGGCCTGGACAGCAAGGCGTTGCGCGAGACGCTCCGGTCGAGCAAGGACGCCCTCGAACAGTGCGTCGGCGCCGAGGTGGTCACGTTCGTCCCTCCGTTCAACCAGCCGTTCGATCACGCGTCGGGGTTCTCTTACAGCCTCTCCGAGCGGCGCGAAAGCCGGACGGACCGGACCGACTTGACGGGTCTGTGTACCGCGCTCGTCGAGACCGGCTATCGCTTCTGCCGCGTGGCCTACCGGCCGATGCATGTGCGGCTCGCGGAACGGATCACCCGCCGGCGGCTCGACTATCCGTCGCGGATGGAGAGGATCGCGGGGCTCGACTGCGTCCGTCTGAACACCCCGGGGGGATTCGGACTGTCGGCCATCCACCGGCTGGAAAAATACATGGCCGACGGCGGAATCTGGTCCTTCTACGCGCACCCGCACTCTCTGCGGGATCGGGCGACCTCACAGACTCAGGACCGGCTCGAACGGTTCCTGAAGCTGGCCGCCCAGTGGCGCCGGGACGGGCGCGTGCAGTGCCGGCTCCCCCGGGAAATTCTGAACGGATCCCATAAATGACCGAAGTCACTCAGTCGACCGTCACGGCGTTCTTCGACCGAGAGTCGGAGATGGGCCGGAGGCTCCTCCCGGATCCCGCGACGGTGTCGGGCCTCGGCTCCTATCGGAAATACGAACAGGCCGCCTCGATGATGGCGGAGCCTGGCGTCCGCGACGCCCTCGACGTGGGCTGCAATCGGGGATCGATCGAATATCTCTTTCACTCGCTCTTCGGCGCGAAGTCCGGAGCGAAGCGGATCGAGGGCGTCGACGTTTCCGAGAAGGCGATCGAGCAGGCGCGCGAGCTCGCGCTTCCGAACTGCACGTTCCGCTCGTACGACGGATCCCGGCTTCCTTTCGGCGACGCCGAGTTCGACCTGGCCGTTCTGGTCGAGGTGCTCGAACACGTCCCAAACAAGAAGGAGCTGCTCGGTGAGATTTCCCGCGTCCTTCGTCCGGGGGGTCGGCTCTTCCTCACGACGCCGAATCCATTCTGCTGGGCGCTCCGGGCGGAGCTCGGGACCTGGCGGCAGCTGCGTCGCCTCTTCCGGCGGCCGGCGATCGCGAAGGACCTCTTCGTGTCGATCCGGGACCTGGTCGAGCTCCTCCACGAAGCCGGCTTTTCGGTTCCGGATCCCGAGTCGCTCTACTCCTGGCCGCATCTCTACTTCTTCTTCCTCGGGTGGAGTGTGGTTCCGCCGCTGCCCCCCAAAGCCCTCACGCGTTACCAGTCCTACTGCGTCCGAGCTCTCGGACGCCGCCGGCTCCCCGAGTGGCTGAGCCGCCGCCTCCACTGGACCCTCTCGGGCGTGGTGACGAAGTCGAATGGTTAACCCCTATCCGCGCCTCTGCGCCGTCTCGTTCAAGGAGTGCTGGCAGGACTCCGACGGCCGGTGGTATTCGAGCGGGGGATTCCCGCTCCAGATGGCGGCGATCGGGTCGCTCTTCGCGTCGATGACGCTCCTGATCACGCGGTCCGACAGGCCCGGCGAAGGCGGCCTCGCACTTCCTGCCGCCGCGCGGATCGTGGCACTCCGGAAACCGGAGGGCACGGATCTGCGAAGGAAGTTATCGATTCTGCGCCTGCTCCCTTATTACGTGTCGACGATCGCGACCAGCTTTCGCGATGCCGACTGCGTGCACGTGCCCCTGCCCGGCGACATCCCGCTCATCGGCGCCGCCATCGCGGTGGCGATGAAGAGGCCCCTGATCGCGCGCTACTGCGGCTCCTGGGCGGCCACCGCCAGCACGACGATCATGAATCGCGTCACCCGCCTCTTCATGAGAGCGTTCTCGGGCGGACGCAACGTGATGCTCGCGACCGGAGAGTCCGAGCGGCCGCCGGCCGACGGGATTCGCTGGATCTTCGCGACGAGCCTTTCCGACGAGGAGCTGGCCCGGATCACGGCGGCGACGCAGCGAGGCCTGTCGGACCCGCCCCGGCTTGCGTACGTCGGCCGGCTGTCCGCCGAGAAGGGCGTGGCGAACCTCCTGAAGGCCCTGGCCGAGCTCGAGCGCGAGGGATTGCGCCCCGCGCCGCGCCTGCAGCTGATCGGGGACGGACCCGACCGGGCGGAGCTCGAAGCCCTCGCGAGCCGCCTCGGCCTCTCCGAGCGCGTCCATTTCTCCGGGCAGCTCGATCGGAAGGCATTGAGCGCGGCGCTCGCCGCGTCGGACCTGTGCGTCCAGCCCTCCCTGACCGAGGGGTACAGCAAGGCGTGGCTCGACGCGTTCGCGCACGGCCTGCCGGTCGTGGCGTCCGAGGCGGGCGCCGCCCGCGCCGTGGTCGGGACCGAGAGGGGATGGCTCGTACCTCCGGGCGACGTGGCGCGCCTCGCCGCGGCGATCCGCGAAGCCGTTGCCGTGCCCCGCGACTGGCCCGCCCTGCGCCGCCGATGCCGGGCGTTCGCGGAAGGCCGCACGCTGGAGGCGTGGTCCGCGGAAATCGGCCGCCTCTGTTCCGAGCGCTGGAAGGCGCCCCTTCCCGCTGAGCGGAGGATCGCATGACCCGGCACGCAGCGGCGGAGATCCCGACGCCGCGCGAGTCGGCGGGGCGGCTGACTCCCTGCACGGTGGCCATCATCGCGGGCCAGCTGGCGATTGGAGGAGCCGAGAGGCAGCTCTACCTCTGGCTCGCCCACCTCGACCGCGCCCGTTTCCGGCCGGTCGTCGTCACGCTGCATCCCGATTGCGACGACTACTGGGAGGATCGCATCGCGCAACTCGACGTCCCCGTCCTGCGCGTGAAGAGGAACGGTAACCCGGCGACGCGCCTCCTCGAGATCGCTCGCGTCCTTCGTCCCCATCGCACGGCGCTCGTTCACGGATGGCACCTTTTCGCGAGCCCCTACGCGGGGGCCGCCGCCGCGCTGATCGGCGCGCGAGGAAGCCTCGGCTCATTGAGGGGAAGCTCCGACTCCTATCGGCGCCTTCGACTCCAGTCGCGCATGACGGAGTGGCTGACGGACGGCCTGCTCGTCAACTCGGAGTCGGCGGCGCTCGATCTCGGCGCCGGATCCCGCCGGTTCGGCGGGCGCATTTACACGGTGCCGAACGCCGTGGAGGAGTGCGACACCGATCGGGCCGGCGCGCGCGCTGCGCTGACGCTCCGGCACCCGATCCCTCAGCCGTTCTGGATCGGTTCGACGGGGCGCCTGCAGTCGTCGAAACGCTTCGACGTCCTTCTCGACGTGGTCTCGGGACTCCCCGCGAAGGAGACGGCCCTGGTGCTCGCCGGCGACGGTCCGATGCGCGACTCCCTGGTCTCGAAGGCCCGGGAACTCGGGATCGCCGACCGGACGATCTTCGCCGGCGAGGACCCCGACGTCCGCCGATGGGTGAGCGCTTTCGACGTCTTCGCCTTCGCGTCGGAGGATGAGGGTCTGCCGAACGCCGTCTTGGAAGCCGCCGCCGCGGGCGTCCCGATCGTGGCCTGGCGAAGCCCGTTTCTCGAAGAGATTCTCGAAAACGGACGATCCGCCGCACTCGTCGAACCGGGGAACGTGGAAGCGTTCCGGAGCACCGTCGCGGCGCTGCTGCGCGACCGGGAGGCCCGCCAGAGCATGGGCCGGGCGGCGCGTGCCGCCGTTCTCGGACGCTTCGGCGTCGACCGGTTCGTCGCGGGCATGTCGCGGGCCTACGACGACGTTCTGGCGTCCCGCCGCGCCGGACGAAACCGCGAGACCGCGGCAACCGGAGTCGCAGGATGAGCTCGACCTCTCTCTATCGACCCGACGCGTTTCCAGCGGCGCGAGGAGCTGCCCACGGGAAATCGAAGCGGTCGCCGGCGGACACCTGGGGACGGGTCATGGTCTTGGTCGTTCTGGGCGTCTGGGCGGTGAGCGTCGTCGCCGGATTCGAAGCCGGACTGCTCGTCCTGTCGACGATCGCGATCGCCGCGGCGATCTTCGGGCTGAACCGTCCCTTTCTGGGGGTCCTCGGCATCACGATGCTATGCACGCTCGACTCGATTTCGCGGGTCTACCTCCTGACCGGGGGGCTCTGGCGCTGGAACACCTTCAACTACTGGCTTCTCGTCGTCATGCTCCTCTCTCTCCCCTTCCTTCTGCAGCTCCACGACACGCCGACCCGGTTCTTGCAGCTTCTCGTTCTGCTCTTCCTGGTCCAGCTCCTCTTCAGCGACGACCGAATGACCGGCATCCAGCACGTCCTGAATGTCATCACGCTCTTCGGTATCCTGGTCTATCTCGGCCGAGCCGCCAGGCACCCGGACGTCTGGTACTGGATCGCGATTGTCAACGGTCTCCTCGCCGGCGCTGGTAGCCTCGTCTTCTACCTTCAAAAGGCGAACCTTCCCGAGGCCAACGCGAATGCATGGGCATTCTTTCCCTTGACCGCGATCTTCTGTCTCGCGGTTTCATTTACGCTCGCCGGGACTCAGCGTGGTCGCTGGACCCGAGCGTTGCTCGCAGGTATCAACGCCCTCTGGGTGTTCCTGAGCGGCAGCCGAGGCAGCTTTCTGATCGCGGTCCTGTGCCTGGTCTTCATCGTTTACCAGCTCCGCCGCACGGGACGGGTTCTTCCCGTCCTGGCCGTCGCCGCTCTCCTCGCGGCCGGCCTCTTGTCGCAGTTCACCGGAGAGGAGAAGCAGGCGGTCTACCGATTCCGTTCGCTCTTCGACGCGCGCCGGCCGATGACCAACCGGACGAGCGGGCGCTCCGAGCTCGCGAAGGGCGGCTGGCGGATTTTTCTCGAGCATCCTCTCGGCGTGGGGACCGGCGCGTTCGGAGACGCGTGGGCGAACATCGAAAACCGCGAAGGGATGTCCGTCTTCCGGGAAGGCGAGTACAGCCAGGCCCACTCCGGATGGATCAAGACCCTCGCCGAGAACGGCGTGCCCGGGATCATCCTTCTCGCCGCGTTCGTGTTGTCCTTCGGGATCATCGGCTGGAAGACGCGGGCGCTGGGCCTCTTTCCTCTCGGCCTCCTCGCCACCGTCGGCCTCTCCCTGGCGTTTCTCGCGGACGAGTTCCAGGCGAAGGGGATCTGGCTGTTCACGGCGGCCGTCATGACCTCGCTCCGGCGCGGGTCTGCCTTCCTGTCTCACCCGGCTCCCGAGCCGGGCGGGACGGCGCCGGCCCCCGCCGGGACTTTCTCCTTCCGGCGGCCCAAGCGTGCGGCACCGCTGCGGAGCCGCCGGTGAGCGCGCCGTCCGTGCCGGGAAAGCGGCTCTTGATCGTGGGCAACTTCCTCTCGGAGACGAAGGTTACCCGCGGCGTCTGCGAGGAGCTCGCCGCGCGGCTGACGGAGAAGAACTGGTCCGTCGTGACCACATCGCCGCGCATAAGGCGCTTCGTGCGTCTGGTCGACATGGCGTCGACCGCCTGGCGCCAGCGGGACCGCTACGAAGTCGCCCAGGTCGATGTCTTCAGCGGCGCCGCTTTCTTCTGGGCGGAGATCGTCTGCTGGGTCCTCCGGCGCGCCGGCAAACCCTACATCCTGACCCTCCACGGAGGGAACCTGCCTCGGTTCTCGCAGCGCCACGCCCGCCGGGTGCGCCGGCTCCTCGCCTCGGCGAGCGCCGTGACGGTGCCCTCGCGCTACTTGCTCGAGGAGATGAAGTCCTATCGCGAAGATCTTCGGCTCCTCCCGAACGGAATCGACCTGCAGAATTACGGGTTCCGGCTCCGCGAGCGGCCTGCGCCGCGCCTCGTCTGGCTGCGGGCCTTTCACGAGATCTACAACCCGTCCATGGCCCCGCGAGTGCTCGCCCTGCTCCGGAAGGAGTTTCCGGACGTCCGGCTGGCGATGATCGGACCGGACAAGAAGGATGGCAGCGAGGAGGCGGCCCGGCGGGTCGCCGCGGAGCTCGGCGTCGCGGATTCGATCGACTGGTCGTCTGGGGTCGCGAAGGACCGGGTCCCCGAAGTCCTCGAGCGCGCGGACATCTTCTTGAACACGACGAACTTCGACAACAGCCCGGTGACCGTCATCGAGGCTCTCGCCTGCGGACTCTGCGTCGTCAGCACGGACGCCGGGGGGATGCCCTACCTGCTGAACGACGGCGAGAACGCGATCCTCGTCTCCTGCGATGACGCCGCGGCGATGGCGGAAGCGGTGTCGCGCATCCTGAAGAATCCCTCTCTGGCGGCGAGGCTCTCGGCCAACGGACGCCGTCTCGCGGAAGACTCCGACTGGGGGCGAGTGCTCCCCGAGTGGCAGAGGCTGATCGGCGCCGTTCAGGAAAGGCACGTCGCGTGAGCTCGGCCCTCATGGCGATCTACGGCCGGCTGCCCTCTCCGCTGCAGAGCGCCGCCGCGAGCGTACGCGGCTGGAAGCTCCGGCGCTGGCGCTACGGAGGGGATTCCGACCGGCTCGTGGAAGAGGCCCTTCAGAGAGAGCACTGGTCCGTCGCGATGTGGAAGACCTATCAGGAGGAGCGGCTCGCGTCGCTGTTGACGCGCGCCTCCCAACGCGTCCCCTTCTACCGGGATCAATGGGCGGCGAGGCGTCGCGCCGGTGACCGCGCCCCCGTCGAGAATCTCCTGAGCTGGCCCGTCCTCACGAAGGAGACGCTCCGCGCGAGCAACCGCGAGTTCCTGGCTGACGACCGCGACCCGTCGTCGCTGATCCACGAGCACACGAGCGGCACGACGGGTCTGCCCCTGAATCTATGGTCGAGCCGGGAGACCGTGCGGCAGTGGTACGCGCTCTTCGAAGCGCGCGTGCGCCGCTGGAATGGCGTGACGCGGCACGACCGGTGGGCGATCCTGGGAGGACAGCTCGTGACCCCGGCGTCGCGGACGCGTCCTCCGTTCTGGGTGTGGAACGCCGGCCTTCACCAGCTCTACATGTCCTCGTACCACATCTCCCCGCAGACGGCGGGGGCGTACGTCGAGGCGCTTCGCCGGTACCGGATCCGCTACGTCCTCGGTTACGCGTCGTCTCTCTTCTCTCTCGCTCATCTCGCGCGCGAGGCCGGGACGAAGGCGCCGGAGCTCGCGCTCGCCGTCAGCAACGCGGAGCCTCTCTACGCGCACCAGCGCGAGGCGATCGGGGAAGTCTTCGCCTGCCCGGTCCGGGACACTTACGGAATGGCCGAGGCGTCGGCCGCCGCGAGCGAGTGCGTTTCCGGAGGCCTTCACCTCTGGCCGGACGCCGGCGTGATCGAGGTCCTCGATTCCGAGACGGGGGCCCCCGCGCGGCCGGGCGAGGTCGGGAAGCTCACGGCCACGGGCCTTTTGAACGCCGACATGCCGCTCGTGCGCTACGAGGTCGGGGACGCGGGGGCTCTCTGGGAAGACGCCGAGGTCTGCTCCTGCGGGCGGACCCTTCCCCGGCTGAAAGAGGTGACGGGCCGCCTGGACGACGTGATCGTCACACCGGAGGGACGGAGAGTCGGACGCCTCGACACGGTGTTCAAGTCGGACATGCGCATCCGGGAGGCCCAGGTCATCCACGAGACGTTCGACGAGGTGCGCGTCCTCGTCGTCCCGGCCGAGGGCTTCGGCGCGTCGGACATCGAGAGCATCCGGCGCCGCCTCCAGGAGCGGCTCGGACCGGCGATGAGGATCGCGATCGAGGAGGTCGGCGCGATCCCGCGCACCGCGGCGGGGAAGTTCCGCGCGGTCATCTCCCGCGTCGGCAGCGGCGGGGCGGAGACGCGAAGCCGCGCCGCCGGAGGCCGGTCGTGAATCGGGCCGGGGCGGCAGAGGTCGTAACCCTGCCGGCGCTGCCGTTCGTCAGCGTCGTCATGCCCGTCCGCAACGAAGGGGAGTTCATCGCGCGGAGCGTCGGCAGCGTTCTGGCGCAGGACTTTCCCGCCGAGCGGATGGAAGTCCTGGTCGCCGACGGGCTGTCCGACGACGGAACGGCACAGGCCGTCGAAGACTTCGCCCGCGCGGATCCGAGGGTGCGGCTCGTGCCCAATCCGGGCCGCATCGTCGCCACGGGGCTGAACGCGGCGATCGCGATCGCGCGCGGCGACATTCTCGTGCGCGTCGACGGCCACTGCGAGATCGCCCCCGACTACGTCGCCCGATGCGTCGAGCATCTGCAGCGCGGCGAAGCGGAAGGCGTCGGCGGGCCGCTCGAGACCGTCGGCGAGAATCCCAGGTCCCAGACGATCGCTCTCGCGATGAGCTCCCGGTTCGGCGTCGGGGGCGCGTCCTTCCGGACGGGTTCCGGCCTCGACCGGCTCGTCGACACCGTGGCGTTTCCGGCCTACACCCGGGACGTCGTCCGGAGGGCAGGGCCGTACGACGAAGAGCTCGTCCGCGACCAGGACGACGAATACAACTACCGCCTCCGCAACATGGGTTTTCGCATCCTTCTCGCCGGAGACGTGCGTTCGCGTTACTACAGCCGGAGCTCGATCCGCTCGCTCGGCCGGCAGTATTTTCAGTACGGATTCTGGAAGGTCCGCGTGATGCAGAAGCACCCGCGTCAAATGCGGCCGCGGCAGTTCGTGCCGCCTCTCTTCGCGGCCTCCCTGATCGGGGCCGCGGTCGCGGCGCCCCTGGGGCGTCGAACCTGGATCCCCTTCGCTGCGGTGGCCGGCGCGTACACCGCGGCGAATCTCGCGGCCTCCGCCTGGACCGCCCGCCGCGCGGCCGGGCCGGGCCGCCTCCTCCTTCCGGTCGCCTTCGCGACCCTGCATCTTTCCTACGGACTCGGCTTCCTGACGGGGCTTCTCCGGTTCGCGGGACGGTGGAAAGACCGGACCGGCCGGGGAGATTTCGCGCCCTCAGCAGGCGGCAGGGCGCTCCGCCCGCCGCCGCTGGGGACGCCGGAGAAGAAGATTCCATGACATCGAAGATCGAATCGGTTCCCTACTTTCGTCCCTCGATCGGAGACGAGGAGATCGCCCTGGTGGTCGCCGCGCTGCGGTCGGGGTGGCTGACCACGGGCCCGCGGGTGAAACAGTTCGAGCGGGAGTTCGCGGAGGCCGTCGGCGGCCGGCACGCGGTGGCCGTCAACTCGTGCACGGCCGCCCTGCACCTCGCGGTCGAGGCGCTCGGGGTGCGGCCGGGAGACGCCGTACTCATCCCGACGATGACCTTTGCAGCGACCGGCGAGATCCTGAGATACCTCGGCGTCATTCCGATCCTGGTGGACTGCGACCCCGAGACCCTCAACATGGACCTCGGGGACGCCGCCCGGAAGATCGCCGATCTTCGGGCCGGCCGGCTTCCCGGGACGATTCCGCGGGACGCCCCCGTCGTCGGGGTGATTCCCGTCCACGTCGGCGGGCTGATGATGGATCCCGCCGCCGTCGCCGCCTTCGCCGCCCGCGAGAAGCTCTGGGTGATCGAGGACGCGGCGCACGCGTTTCCGGCGGCGGCCCGTGCGGCCGGGTCGGCCGCGTGGCGCCGGTGCGGCGAGAACACGGCCGCGGTCTCGTGCTTCTCCTTCTACGCGAACAAGACGATCACGACGGGCGAGGGGGGCATGGCGGTCACCGACGATCCCGCGCTCGCCGATCGGATGCGGCTCATGTCGCTCCACGGTCTCTCGCAGGACGCGTGGGAGCGCTACACGGGGGGCAGGACCTGGGACTACAGGATCGTGGCGCCCGGGTACAAGTACAACCTCACGGACATTGCCGCGGCCATCGGGATCCCGCAGCTCGCGCGAGCGGAAGCGATGCGGCTCGAGCGGGAGTCGGTCGCCCGCCGGTACGACGCGGCCTTCGGCGAGCTCGAAGAGATCCAGATTCCCGCGCGCAACGACGACCGGATCCACTCGTGGCACCTCTATCCGATCCGGCTGCGGCTCGACCGGCTCGACATCGACCGCAACGCATTCATCGAGCGCCTCAAGGCGGGCGGCGTCGGCTGCTCGGTCCACTGGCGGCCGCTGCACCGGCACCCGTACTACGAGTCTTCCTTCGGCTGGCGGCCGGACGCTCTTCCAAAGGCCACCGAGGTCTGGGAAAGCCTGGTGAGCCTGCCGATCTTTCCGGGGATGCGGGAAGAGGAGACAGATTTCGTCATCGAGGGTGTCCGGTCTCTCTGCGCGAGCGCGCGGACCACAGCGGCCGTGGGAGGCTAAATGGCTCGAAGCGTGGCCGTTATGGTTCGAAACTCCGGCGAAACGAGCCGGGGTCCCTGGTGTATCCTTACGTCTCCTTCTCGGGTCCCACAGAGGGGTGAGATGTCTTTCGCCCGATTCTTGCACACAGGCGGTCGTCCCGGGCGCATGCTGCCCTCGTCGAACGACGTCCTACAGAACGGAGCGCCCGCTCTCCGGCCGCAGGAGGCCGCTCGAGGGGTCGGGCTTCCGGGAGTCGCCGAGACCGAGGTCCCATGAGCTCTCTACCTCTGACCGGGAGACTGGAAGACCCCACGGGAACGGGTCTGCCGCGCGCCGTGGAAGCGGTCATGGCCGCCATCGCCCTGGTTCTCTGCGTTCCGATCTTCATTGTCTGCGGCGTCGCCATCGCGGTTTCGTCGCGGGGGCCCGTACTCTTCCGGCAGAAGCGGGTGGGGCGGCGAGGCGAGTTCTTCACGCTGCTCAAGTTCCGCACGATGCAGGCGGACGCGGCCGGACTGCTCATGACCGCCGAGGGCGACCCGCGAATCACGCCCATCGGACGCTTTCTCCGGAAGGCGAAGCTCGACGAGATCCCGGCGTTGTGGAACGTCCTCGTCGGCGACCTTGCGCTCGTCGGCCCGCGGCCGGAGGTGCCGCGGTTCGTCGACCTCGGAAACCCGCTCTGGCGTCTGGTTCTCCAGGTCCGTCCCGGCCTGACCGACCCGGTGACCCTGACGCTTCGAAACGAGGAGTCGCTCCTCGCGTCGGTCAAGGAGAATCCCGAGACCTTCTATCGAGACGTGCTCCAGCCCTACAAGCTGCGGGGCTACGCCCGGTACCTGAAGCGGCGCACCTGGTGGACGGACATCGAGATCCTGGGACGGACGGTTCTGGCGGTCGTGCGTCCCTCGAGCGTGCCGCCGCCCTCGATCGCGGACCTCTCGCGGCCCCGGGTCGAGCCGGCCGAGGCGCCCCCCGATACCGAGCAGACGAGCCGTGCGGGCGCCTGGCGACGCGTCAACCTTCGGGACGTCCAGTACCTCTTCGACCTCGTCGTCCTCGCGGCGGCCTTCGGCTTCTCGTACCTGCTGCGGTTCGATTTCCAGACCAACCGCGCCGAGATGCGCGAAGTCCTGCCCCAGATGCCGTGGGTCCTGGCGCTCCAGTTCGGGTCGCTGCTCCTCGCGAGGGTCCACCGGTTCATCTGGCGGTACGTCGGGATGCGCGAGGCGGGTCGCTTCCTGAACGCGGCCCTCTGGTCGGGCGGAGCCCTTCTGGCCCTGCGGCTCTTCGTCCCCGACGGGTACGACCACTGGAGGATTCCCCTCTCGGTGATCTTCATGGACACGCTGCTCGGGTTCGGAGGCGTGTTCTCCCTGCGGGTGGCCCGGCGGATCGCCTACGAGCGCTCACGCCGCGGCATCGTGTCGCGCAACGCGGCACCGCGCCGGCGGGTGCTGCTCCTCGGGGCGGGACAGGCGGGCGTCCTCGCCGCCCGCGAGATCCTCGGCCGCGGCGACCTCGACATCGAGATCCAGGGATTCGTCGACGACGACCCCCGCAAACAGGGAGCGGTCATCCACGAGATCCCGGTTCTCGGAACCACGCGCGACCTCCCGCGACTCGTCGCCGACCTGAAGATTCAGGACGTCGTCATCACGATCGCGCAGATCTCCCGGCGGGAGATCGTCCGGATGATCGAGCAGTGCCGGAAGATCGGCGTGGGGATGCGGATCATCCCCGGCCTGTACGAAATCCTGCAGGGAAAGGTCCGTGTGACGCGGATCCGCGACGTCGACATCGAAGACCTCCTCGGGCGGGAGCGCGTGCAGCTCGACGAGGACGAGATCGGGCGCTTCGTGGCCGGAAAGACCGTTCTCGTCACCGGTGCCGGCGGATCGATCGGCTCGGAGCTCGCGCGTCAGCTCGCGCGATTCGATCCCGCGGCCCTCGTTCTGCTGGAGCGCTTCGAGGGAGCGCTCTTCGAGATCGATCGCGAGATGCGGCGGCTCTTCCCGGATTTGAAGGTCGTCCCGGTGGTGGCGGACATCGGCGACGAGCCGTGGGTGCGGACGATCTTCGCGCGCCACGCCCCGCAGGTCGTTTTCCACGCCGCCGCCCACAAACACGTTCCGATGATGGAGTCGAATCCCTCGGAGGCGATCAAGAACAACGTCTTCGGAACCCGCGTCATCGCGGAAGTCGCCGGCGAGTCGGGCGTCGAGGCCGTCGTGATGATCTCGACGGACAAGGCCGTGCGTCCGACGTCGGTGATGGGGGCTTCGAAGAGGGTGGCCGAGCTCGTGATCCAGGACCTCGCCCGGAAATACAAGACGCGCTTCGTGGCTGTGCGCTTCGGAAACGTCATGGGATCGGCCGGGTCGGTCATTCCCCTTTTCCGCGAGCAGATCCGCCGCGGCGGCCCGGTCACCGTGACCGACCCGGAGATGAAGCGCTATTTCATGACGATCCCCGAAGCCGCTCAGCTCGTGATGCAGGCGGGCGCGATGGGCGCCGGGGGAGAGATCTTCATCCTCGACATGGGTGAGCCCGTTCGCATCCTCGATCTCGCCGTCGCGATGATCAACCTCTCGGGCCTCCGGCCCTTCGAGGACATGGAGATCGTCTTCACCGGCCTCCGGCCGGGCGAGAAGCTCTTCGAGGAGCTCGAGCTCGACGGCGAGGAGATCGCGAAGACGCGGCACCCGAAGATCTTCATCGGGCGTATCGCCGCCTACCCCCCCGAAGCGGTCGAGCACGGGCTCGCGGAGCTCCGCAAGCTGGCGGCCGGGAGCGACGCCCACTCGATCCGGGCCTATCTCAACCAGCTCCTGCCGGAAGGGAAGCTCGCGCCGGGCCGGCGCACCGACGCCGTGCCTCGCACCGCGCCGGAACCGGGGGAACAATTGGGTCTCACCCTGGGAACCGATACGACCCGAGGCCGGGGAGTCCCCCGGCTCGTGCGCACGATGAACTCTTCGGAGTAGACGTCCTCAACAGGCATCCCTCTCATGTCCACTGATCCGCGTTCGCTCTCGTACGACGGGGAGAACTGCGTCTCGGACCTGTTCGAACGGCAGAGCCGGAGGACGCCTCACGCCGTCGCCCTGCTCGGGGAAGAGGGTCCGGTCACGTACGCGCAGTTGAACGCGAAAGCGAACGCTCTCGCCCATCGGCTCCGCGCAGCGGGCGTCGGCCCCGAAGCCCGCGTGGCGATCTGCGTCGATCGCTCCGTCCGGATGGTGGCCGGGATACTCGGGATCCTCAAGGCCGGCGGAGCGTACGTTCCGATCGACCCGGTCCATCCGCGGGAGCGGATCGCCTTCCTGCTCCATGACGCGGCCCCTCGGGCTTTGCTGACCGAGTCCTTGCACCGCGATTCGCTGCCCCCCTTCCCGGGCGAGGTCCTGCTCGTGGACCTCGAGGGAGAAGGAGACCCCGTCCTGAACGATCCGGGCAATCTCCCGGGGTTCGGCGGCGCCGATTCGCTCGCTTACATCATGTACACGTCCGGGTCGACCGGAAAGCCGAAGGGCGTGGAGATCCTCCATCGCGGGATCGTGCGTCTGGTTCGGGATACCGATTACGCGAGCTTTTCGTCGGACGAGACTTTTCTTCAGGCGGCGCCTCTCTCCTTCGACGCGTCGACGTTCGAGATCTGGGGGAGTCTCCTAAACGGCGCCCGGCTCGCGCTCCTGCCGCCGGGGCCTCCGTCTCCGGACACGATCGCCGAAGCGGTCGAGCGTTACGGTGTGACGACCCTCTGGTTGACCGCCGCTCTCTTCCACGAGACCGTCGACCAGCGCCTCACGAGCCTCTCCGGCCTCCGGCAGCTCCTGGCGGGCGGGGATGTCCTGTCGGTCCCCCACGTCACGCGGGCCCTCCGGTCGCTCCCGGGCTGCCGCGTCATCAACGGATATGGACCGACGGAGAACACGACCTTCACCTGCTGCTACGCCCTGACGGGCGACGAAACTCTCGGGTCGTCGGTTCCGATCGGCCGGCCGATCGCCCGGACGCGCGTGCTCATCCTGAACGAAGAGCTCCGGCCGGTGGCCGCGGGGGAGGCGGGAGAGCTGTGGATCGCGGGCGACGGGCTCGCGCGGGGCTACTGGAACGACCCCGAACTCACGGCCCGGAAGTTCGTCGAAAGCCCCGTACCCGAGCTCGAAGCGGGCCGGCTGTACCGAAGCGGCGATCTCGCCCGGTATCGCGCCGACGGGAACATCGAGTTTCTCGGGCGGATCGATCAGCAAGTCAAGATCCATGGATATCGCATCGAGCCGGGAGAGATCGAGACCGCGATCCGCGAGCAGCCGGAAGTGCGCGATTGCGTCGTGGTTGCGCGGGAGGAGCCGACCGGCGATCGGCGGCTGATCGCCTACATCGTCGCGGTGCCGTCCTCCGGCCTGCCCGTGCCGCCGGGCGAGACGCATCTTCCGCCGGGCGCGCCGACGGACCAGGGGGGCGCGAGTTCGTTCTTTGTCCGCCTGGTGCCGGACCTGCGGCGAAGGCTGCGCGAACGCCTTCCCGAGTCCATGATTCCGTCCGCGTTCGTCCCTCTCGACCGGATCCCCATGACGCCCAACGGCAAGGTGGATCGCCGTGCACTGCCGGCTCCAAGTCGGTCCCGACCGCCCCTTTCCGTCGCGTATGCGGCGCCGCGAAAACCGGTCGAGATCGCCGTCGTCGCGATGTTTCGCGAGGTCCTGGGGATCGACGAGGTCGGCATCCATGACGACTTCTTCGATCTCGGCGGGCATTCGTTGAGCGCCACGCGGGTGATCTCGCGTGTGCGGCGAGACTTTCCGACCGACGTCTCCGTGATGGAGTTTTTCGCGTTGCCGACCGCAGCGGCTCTCGGCGCGAGGATCGAGGCGACGCCGGCGACGGTCCAGAGGGCGGCGCGGCTCCGCCCGATGCCGCGGCCCGGCGAGATCCCTCTGTCCTACTCCCAGCAGCGGCTCTGGTTCCTGGACCAGCTCGACCCGGGGGCAGTCGCCTATAACGTCTCGAGGGCGATGCGCCTCGAGGGCCGCCTCGACCGGGGAGCCCTGGAGAGAGCGCTCGCCGAGGTCTCGGCGAGACACGAGGCCCTGAGGACGACGTTTCCGTCGCGGGAAGGCCGGCCCGTGCAGCGCGTGTCCGCGCATGCCGACGTCGTGATCACCGACGCGGACCTCTCCAAGACCGGCGAGGGGGAGACGTCGCTTGCCCGCGCCCTCACGGAGGAGGCGGGGAGGCCTTTCGACCTCGCGCGAGGTCCGCTGATGCGGGCGACTCTTTTCCGTCTTTCCGACGAGGAGCACGTCCTTCTCTTCAACATGCATCACATCGTCACCGACGGCTGGTCGATGGGCATTCTCTTCCGCGAGCTCGAGGCGCTCTACGGAGCGTTCTCGCAAGGTCAGCCTTCGCCGCTGCCTCCCCTCGCGATCCAATATCCCGATTTCGCCATCTGGCAGAGGCAGGCGCTCGCGGGAGACGCTCTTCGTCCGGGCCTCGAATACTGGGAAAAGGCGCTCGCCGGGCCGCTGCCGGCCCTGGAGCTTCCGACCGACCGGCCGCGGCCGGCGATCCAGCGGTTCCGCGGAGGTCGGCTGGGTTTCTCGATCGATGCGGGGACCGAGCGCCGGCTGGCCGAGTTCAGCCGGACCCACGGCGGCACGCCGTTCATGACTTTGCTCGCCACTTTCGACGTCCTCCTGTCCCGGTACGCGGGGCAGTCCGAGATCCTCGTCGGTATCCCCGTCGCCAACCGCAGCCAACCCGAGATCGAGAACCTGATCGGCTTCTTCACGAACAGCCTGGTGATGCGCGTCGAGCTTGCGGAAAAAGAGACCTTTCGTTCCCTCGTCGGGAGAGTGAAGAAGATCTCTCTCGAGGGCTTCGCCCATGAGGACGTCCCGTTCGAGGTCCTGGTCGAGAAGCTCCAGCCGGAGCGGACGCTCTCTCACAACCCGCTCTTCCAGGTCCTCTTCGCGTTCCAGAACGCGTCGGACGAGTCGATGCGCCTTCGCGGACTCGCCGTGACGCCGGTGCCGGTCGAAGAGGGAACCTCGCGGTTCAGCCTGACCCTTTCGATCTGGCCGACCGCGGCGGGATTCGAGGGCCGGTTCGATTACGACACGGACCTCTTCGGGGAGGCGACGATCTCCCGCATGTCCCGCCACTTCCTCCGTCTTCTCGCCTCCGGCCTGGCAGACCCCGATCGTCCGGTGGAAGACCTGTCCTTGATGGACGAAGAGGAAATGAAGAGCCTCCTCGCCGCATGGAGTCCGGTGCCCGAGGCCGGAGGGCCGGTCCGATGTGTTCACGAGCTCTTCGAAGAGCAGGCGGCCCTCCGCCCGCATTCGATCGCCGTCGTCTCCGGAGGAGAGGCGGTCACGTACGCGGACCTCGAATCGCGAAGCGCGGCGCTCGCGGACCGGCTCCGAGCGTCGGGCGCAGCGCCCGAGGTCGTCGTGGGACTCTGCCTCGACCGTTCGGTCGATCTTCTCGTCGGACTTCTCGGGATTCTGAGATCCGGGGCCGCCTACCTCCCGCTCGACCCGTCGCTCCCGGCGGCTCGCCTCGCCCACTTCGTCGAGGACGCTGGCGCGCGCCTCGTCGTCACGGACAGAAAGCTCCGGGAGATCTTCTCGGCCACGGGGGCCGATGTGGTGCCGATCGACGGTCTGTCGACGGACCCGCCGCGGTCCGCACCCGCCGCGCCCGCGCGCCGGGCGAGTCCCGCCGACGCGGCCTATGTGATCTACACCTCGGGGTCGACGGGGAAGCCGAAAGCGGTCGTCGTCGAGCATCGCCAGCTCGCCCATTACGTCCGTGCGGCGACGGACCGGCTGGCCCTCGAGCCGGGGATGTCGTTCGCGCTCGTGTCCAGCATGGCGGCCGATCTCGGCAACACCTCGCTCTTTCCTTCGCTCGCGTGCGGGGGCAGCCTCCACGTCCTCTCGAAGGAGCAGGCCGGCGATGCCGAGGCGATGGCCTGCTACTTTCGGGAGAACTCGATCGACTGCCTCAAGATCGTTCCGTCGCACCTCGCTGCGTTACTCACGTGCGAGGAGCCGTCCAGCGTGCTGCCCCGGAAGCGGCTGATCTTCGGCGGCGAGCGGCTCTCATGGGATCTGGTCGACAAGGTGTCCGCGCTCGCGCCCGACTGCGAGATCTTCAATCATTACGGCCCGACGGAGACGACGATCGGGGCGATTGCCGGGCGCGTCGATCCGCGGCGGGAACGAACGGGCGGAAGCGCACCGCTCGGCCGTCCGCTGAGCCACGCCCGGGTGTTTCTGCTCGACGCCCGCGGCCGGCCCGTCCCCCCGGGCGTCGCCGGCGAGATCTTCATCGGCGGACTGGGGGTGGCCCGGGGGTACCTCGGGCGTCCCGATCTGACCGCCGAGCGGTTCCTTCCGAATCCTCTCGCCGGCGAGGGGGATCGGTTCTACCGGACGGGAGACCGGGCCCGGTACGCGGCGGACGGAAGCATCGAGTTTCTCGGAAGAGTGGACGACCAGGTGAAGGTCCGCGGACACCGCGTGGAGCCGGGGGAGATCGAGGCCGCCTTGCGGCGGATCCCGAACGTCCGCGAATGCGCGGTCGTTCCGCGCGAGGAGTTGGGCGCGCTTCGCCTGATCGCCTGCCTCGTTGCCGAAGACGCGCGCCGGCTGGACGTGGCCGCGATCCGCCGCGCGCTGCACGAGGTGCTTCCCGATCACATGGTCCCCGGCGGATTCGCGGTCGTAGACCATCTTCCGCGAACGGGAAACGGGAAGATCGATCGGATCGCGCTGCGGACCGTGCCCGTCCAGACGCTCGATTCCCGGTCTTCGTCACGCGTGCCGCGCACGGACGCCGAGAAGGCACTGGCGAACATCTGGGCCCGCGTCCTGCAGCTCGAAGCCGTCGGGATCGACGAGAACTTTTTCGACCTGGGCGGCGACTCGATCCTGAGCATCCAGATCGTCGCGCAGGCAGCCCGCGCCGGGCTTCGCATCACGCCGCGGCTTCTCTTCCAGCATCAGACCGTAGCGGGACTCGCGGGCGCCGCGCGGCCGGCCGGTCCCGCCGCGGGAGAACAGGGTCTCGTGACCGGGGACGTCCCCCGGACGCCGATCCAGGCCCGTTTCATCGAACGCGGTCTTTCCAATCCGAACCATTTCAACCAGTCGGTCCTGCTCGCGGCGGCGGTCCCGCTCGACTCCGCCAGGCTCTCTCGCGCGGTGCGGGCGCTGCTGGCCCATCACGACGCCCTGAGGCTGCGCTGCGTCTCGCATCCGCCGCGGCAGTTCGTCGAGGCCCCGGCCGACGACGTGCCGTTCCGGCGGATCGATCTCGTCGCGTGGCCGCCGGAACGACGCCAGGCCGCCATGGAGCAGGCGGCGTCGGCCGCGCAGGCGAGCATGAATCTAGAGCGGGGCCCTCTGGCGAGGGTCATCCAGTTCGCAAACGCCCCCGGTTCGGGAGACCGGATATTGATCGCCGTTCACCATTTCGCGATCGACGCCGTCTCGTGGCCGATCCTCCTCGAGGACCTTCGCTCCGCCTATGAACAGGCGGCAGGCGCCGGCCCCATCCGGCTCCCCGCGAAGACCACATCGTTCCAAGCGTGGGCGACGGGGCTGGCGGCGTACGCCGATTCCCCCGAGCTTGCGACCGAACTGCCCTTCTGGCTGGAGGTGGCCGCCGTCGACGACATGGGGCTCCCCGCCGACCGCGTGGCTTCGGCGGAAAGGCCCGCTTCCGCCTCGCGGACGGACATCGTCTCCGTCGCGATCGAGGCCGACGAAACCCGTGCGCTCATCGCCGATGTCCCGCACGTGTACCGCACTCAGGTCAACGACGTCCTTCTGACGGCGCTCGTCCAGGCGATCAACGGATGGACGAAGCGGTCGCGACTTCTGGTCGATCTCGAGGGTCACGGACGGGAGGACATCCTGGAGGGGATCGATCTGACGCGGACGGTGGGCTGGTTCACTTCGCGGTTTCCCGCCGTGTTGACGCTCGAGGCCGGGACCGGCGCCGGCGAGTCTTTGAAATCCATCAAGGAGCAGCTCCGAAAGATCCCGCGCCGCGGCGTCGGTTACGGAATCCTTCGCTACCTCCATCGAGACGAAAGGGTCCGCGAGCGGCTTTCGCGTCCGGTGCCCTCCGTCAGCTTCAACTACCTCGGACAGCTCGACGCGACGATCGGGGAAACGGGGTTCTCCTATTCGAACGAGTTCCGCGGCCTGGAGATCGGGATCGACGAGAAGCCGATGTACAGCCTCGACGTCAACGGGGGGATCTCCGGCGGCCGGCTGCAGTTCGAGTGGACATTCGACACGCGCCGTTTCTCGGTCTCGACCGTGCGATCGGTCGCGGAGAGCTTCCGGTCCTCGCTGCGGGGCCTGATCCATCATTGCCGCTCGCCGCACGCCGGTGGTTTCACCCCTTCCGACTTTCCGGAGGCGGGGCTCAGTCAGGACGAGCTCGATCGCCTGATCGCGAAGCTGGCATGAGTCAACCCGCCATCAAGCCAGGCATCGAGTCCATCTACCCCCTGTCGGTGCTGCAGCAGGGGGTGCTCTTCCATGTTCTGTACGAGACGGACACCTACTACTTCCAGCAATGGGAGCTCGAACTGTGCGGAGCCCTGGACGTCGCGCTCCTGCACGCTGCGTGGTCCCGCGTCATCGAGCGCCACCCCGCGCTTCGCACGTCGTTCGTCTGGGATCGCGCCGGCGAGCCGCTTCAGGTCGTCTTCGACGCGGTGGTCCTCCCCTGGGTCGAGCTCGATTGGAGCGAGCTCGAGGCCGCGGAGAGAGAGCGGCAGTGGTCGGCCTTCGTCCGGGACGACCGGGAGAGGGGTTTCGACCTCTCGCGGGCCCCGCTCCTGCGCGTCGCCGTCGTTCGAACGGGGACCGACGAGCACCGCATGCTCTGGAGCAGCCATCACCTGATCCTGGACGGGTGGTCACACTGGCTCGTGTTCGACGAGCTCTTCCGGATCTACGCGGGGCTGCGGGAAGGGACGGAGCCGGACCTTAGCCCCGCCCGGGGATACGGCGACTACATCCGCTTCGTGCGCGCGCAGAACCGTGATGCAGAGGAGCCCTTCTGGAGGAAGGCGCTCCAGGGAGTGCGCGATCCGACACGGTTTCCGTCCGAGCCGTCGGCCGACGCGGCGGAGCGGAACTACGGCATCGAGTGGCTGGATCTCGGAGAGGCGGAGACGCGGAGCCTGGACTCCGCCGCGCGGCGACTTCGGGTGACCCAGAACACGATCGTCCAGGGGGCGTGGGCCATCCTTTGCAGTCGATATTCGGGCAGCCCGGACGTCGTCTTCGGCGTCACGGTCTCGGGACGCTCGCCGTCGCTCGAAGGGGTCGAGGGGATCGTCGGAGTCCTGATCAACACGCTCCCCGTCCGGGTCCGGGTGGGCGGCGAGGAGATCGCAGCGAAATGGCTGGCCGCCCTTCAGGACCACCAGATCGACGTCCGGGATCACCAGTACAGCTCCCTGACGCAGACGCAGGGATGGTCGGAAGTCCCCCGGGGGACGCCCCTCTTCGAGAGTCTCATCATCTTCGAGAATTTTCCGACGTCGAGCGCGGCCATGGGGATCGAAGATCTGAAGATCCGGGAGATCGGGTCCTTTCAGCGGGCCAGCTACCCACTGACCCTGAGCGCGATTCCCGGGGAAAGCCTCCGTCTGCGGCTGGCGTACGACCGGCGGCGATTTCAGGATCCCGCGATCCGGCGCATGCTGGGGCACCTGCGCCATCTCGTTCTCGCGATCGTCCGCCATCCCGAGGCGGCCCTGGACGACCTGGAGATGATTCCGGAAGACGAGCGCGCGCGGATACTCGAATGGGATCGCGAGGCGACCGCCTTCGCCACGGGGAGCCGTCTCCACGAGACCTTCGAGGATCAAGCCCGTCGGACTCCCGACGCCGTCGCGCTCGAGCTCGAAGGCGCGACGCTTTCCTACGGGGATCTGAACCGGCGAGCGAACCGCCTGGCGCGATCCCTCGGCCGCCGTGGGGTGAAGCCGGGCGATCTGGTCGGCATCTGTCTGAACCGATCGTTCGAAATGGTGACCGCCATACTCGCCGTTCTCAAAGCGGGGGGGGCCTACGTGCCGCTCGATCCCGCCTATCCCGCCGACCGGCTTCGATTCATGGCCGAGGACTCGGGCATGAAGGTCCTTCTGAGCGACGGGGCGTCGATGGATGCCCTCCCCGAGGCCGCCGGCGTATCGGTCTGCCGGCTGGACGACGCCGACGAGGCGGTCTCGCGGGAGAGCCCCGAGGACCTCCATCTCGCAGGCTCCGACGAGGACCTCGCTTACGTCATCTACACGTCCGGCTCGACGGGGCACCCGAAGGGCGTTCTCGTGACTCATCGGAACGTCGACCGGCTCTTCGGGGCGACGGAGGACTGGTACGGATTCGGCGCCGGGGACGTCTGGACGCTCTTTCACTCGTACGCGTTCGACTTCTCCGTCTGGGAGATCTGGGGGGCGCTGCGATACGGGGGCCGGCTGGTCATCGTTCCGCAGTCGGTGGCCCGATCCCCGGAAGAGTTCCGAGAGCTTCTCTCGCGGTCCCGCGTCACCGTGCTGAACCAGACGCCGTCCGCATTCCGCGCACTCATTGCCGCGGACGAGACGTCTCTTTCGCCGCTCTTTCTTCGAGCCGTCATCTTCGGGGGAGAAGCGCTCGACGCGACCATGCTGCGTCCCTGGTTCGAACGCCGCGGCGACGAGGTCCCCCGCCTGGTCAACATGTACGGGATCACGGAAACGACCGTTCACGTCACGTACCACCCGCTCTCTCGCGCCGATGCGGCGGCCCCTGCGGCGAGTGCTATCGGGCGGCCGATTCCGGACCTCCAGGTTCTCGTGCTCGACCCTCGCGGCCGGGTCTGTCCCGCCGGCGTCGCCGGAGAGCTGCATGTCGCAGGGGAGGGCGTGGCGCGGGGCTATCTCCATCGTCCGGAGCTGACGCGGGAGCGATTCCTTCCGAACCCCTTCTCGAGGAATCCGGAGTGCCGCCTGTACCGCACGGGCGATTTGGGCCGGTACCGGTCGGACGGGACTCTCGAGTACCTCGGCCGCCTCGACCAGCAGGTCAAGATCCGGGGTCACCGGATCGAGCTGGGCGAAGTGGAGGCGGCGATCTCCGGACACGAGCGCATCGCCCAGGCCGTGGTGGTCGCTCGGGAAGACAAGCCCGGCGACTCCCGGCTGATCGCTTACGTCGTCGCCGCTTCGCGCGCGGGTTCGGGCTCGCCGGCACCTTCGGAAGCGGACGTGCGTTCGCATCTCAAGAAGACTCTCCCGATTTACATGATCCCTTCCACGTTTCTCTTCTTGGAAAGCCTTCCGCTGACCCCGAGCGGCAAGGTCGACCGTCGCGCTTTGCCCGCGCCCCGGGCGCGCGGCGGCGTGGAGCGCGAGGGATTTGTCGCGCCGCGTAACGAGACCGAGCGGGCGGTCGCGGCGATCTGGGCTTCCGTTCTCGGCGTCGAGGCGCTCGGAGCCGGGGACAGCTTCTTCGAGCAGGGAGGCCACTCGCTGCTCGCGACGCAGGTGGTCTCGCGAGTCCGCGATCGGTTCCACACGGATCTTCCGATTCGTGTGCTTTTCGACTCCCCGACCGTGGAGGAGTTCGCCCGCGCCGTCGACGGGGCATCCGGCGATCGGGAGGACGAGCCGATCGTGCGTCTCGCGCGGGTATCGACTCGCGGGAACGAGACTCCGTGACGCCCGAGCGGAACGATCCGCGGGTACCGTGGCCTGACGAGCCTGCGGGATCCGCTTGCCGCCTTTCGCCGTTGCAGCAGGGCATGCTCTTCCACAGCCTGAACGAGAAGGGCTCCGGCGTCGACATCGTGCAGGAGATCTCGGATCTGAACGAGGATCTCGACGTCGACGCCTTCGAAGAGGCCTGGCGGCGGGTCGCCGCCCGGCATCCCATGATGCGCACGAGCTTCGAATGGGAGAGATCAGGCGAGCCGCTCCAGCGCGCGCACCCGATGTCGCTCCGTTTGGACCGCAGGGACTGGCGGATGCTGCCCGCCCACGAACAGGACGCTCAATTCGAAGAGTTTCTGCGGACCGACCGTCGCCAGGATTTCGCCATGGACCGCGCGCCTCTCATGCGCCTGGTCCTCGTCCGGATGGGGGGCGCCGCCTATCGGTTCGCTTGGACGTTCCATCACGCGCTCTTCGACGGCTGGTGCATCCCGATCGTATGGAAAGAAGTCTTCGCCGCGTACGATGCGTTGCGCGCGGGGCGCGAGCTGGAGTTCCCGCCGGTCCGTCCCTATCGCGACTACGTCGACTGGCTCGGTGGAATCGATCGCGCCGCGTCGGAATCGTTCTGGCGGCGTCTGCTCGCGGGCGTTCGCGGCCCGACTGCTCTCGAGGCAATTCGTCCGCCCGGGGACTCTCGCGATGGCGGTCTCGGGGAAGAGGAGCTCCGGCTCTCCGAGAGTCTCACGTCATCGTTGCGGTCGGTTGTGGAAGGTCACGGCTTGACCTGGAACACGCTCGTCCAGGGAGCGTGGGCCTGTCTGCTCGGGCGATACGCCGGGGAAGAAGAGGTCGTCTTCGGCGCCACCATGCAGTGCCGGCCGAAAGCGCTGACCGGATCGGAGTCCATGGTCGGGCTCTTCATCAATACCCTGCCCATGCGGGCGCGGGTCGCCGCCGACCGGCCGTTTCTCGACCTCGTAAAGGACCTTCGGGCGCAGTGGGTGGACATCCGGGAGTTCAAGCACACGCCGCTGGTCGACGTGCAGGGGTGGAGTGACGTCCCGCGAGGGACTCCTCTCTTCGAAAGCCTTGTCGTGTTCGAGCCGGCGCTGGTGAATACCGGCCTGAGGAGTCAGGGCGGACCCTGGCTGAATCGCACGTTCCGATACGTCTCGCAGCCGAACACGCCCTTGAACTTCCTCGCCTACGGGGAGCCGGAGTTGATCCTTCGGATCGCCTTCGACGGGTCCCGATTCGATCGGGCCTCGATCCGCCGGATGCTGGGGCACCTCGCGACGATGCTCGAGGCCGTTGCCCGCGACGTGCGCACGCCTCTCGGAGCGCTGCCGTTGCTGACGCCGCCCGAACGAACCGATCTTCTCGCGTGGAGCTCCCCCAGAGGCCGTCATTCCAGCGAGCAGCCGATCCATGCCGCGGTCGAGCTCGCGGCGCGGCGCTCACCGGGTGCCGTCGCGGTGGATTGCCAGGGATCGCAGCTGACGTATGCAGAGCTCGATTCCCGCGCGAACCGCCTGGCCCGGCATCTCCGGGGCCTGGGCGTCGGACCGGAGGTCCTCGTCGGCGTTTGTCTCGAGCGCTCGATCGAGCTCGTCGTCGCCCTTCTTGCCGTGCTCAAGGCCGGAGGCGCCTATGTCCCTCTCGATCCCGCCTACCCGCCCGAGCGGCTCGCGTTCACGATGGAGGATTCGCAGGCGCGCGTCCTCATCACGAACGCGTCCCTTCAAGAGGCCGGCGGCGCGGGCGACGGAGTCCGCGTCTGCCTGCTCGATCGCAACGCGGAAGCGATCGCCCGGGAGGACGGGACCCCTTTGAACCTGCCCGTCTCGCCGGACGATCTCGCCTACGTCATCTATACGTCCGGCTCCACGGGAAAGCCGAAGGGCGTCCTCGTGACCCACCGGAACGTGGACCGCCTCTTCGCCGCGACCGCCGGCTGGTTCCATTTCGACGAGCGCGACGTGTGGAGCCTCTTCCATTCGTCGGCGTTCGACTTTTCCGTCTGGGAGATGTGGGGGGCGCTCCGGCACGGCGGCCGTCTCGCCATCGTCGAGCCGTGGATGACGCGGTCGCCTGAGTCCTTCCGGGAGTGGCTCGCCGAGAGCGGCGTCACCGTGCTGAACCTCACTCCCTCCGCGTTCCGCCACCTGATCGCGGCCGACGCGGCCTCGGCGACGAACCTGCGGCTTCGGTGGGTGATCCTCGGCGGCGAGGCCCTGGACCCCGGAATGCTGTCGCCCTGGTTTGACCGCCACGGCGCGGACGCGCCCGCCGTCGTGAATATGTACGGGATCACGGAGACCACGGTTCACGTGACGTTTCACCGGATCTCCAGAGCCGACGCGGATCGGCGGGAAAGCGTGATCGGCCGACCCATTCCCGACCTGGATGTCTTCGTGCTCGACCGCCACGGGGAGCTCTGTCCGGTGGGCGTCCCGGGAGAGATCCATGTCGGAGGACCCGGCGTGGCGCGCGGCTACCTCCAACGCCCCGACCTGACGGCGGAGCGTTTCGTGCGGAGCCCTCTCACCTCGAACGGCGAGGGGCGCCTCTACCGCTCGGGCGACCTCGCCCGGTACGCTCCGAACGGCGACCTCGAGTATCTGGGCCGCATCGACCATCAGGTCAAGATCCGCGGCTATCGCGTGGAGCTCGGGGAGATCGAGACCGCCCTCGCCCGCCACCCGTCGGTCGGGGACTGCGCGGTCGTCGCCGTGGAAGAAGAGCCGGGCGACGTCCGACTCGTCGCCGCCGTCGTGTACCGCGGGGAGGAACCGCCCGCGGCGGAGCTTCGATCTCACCTGAAACGTTCGCTGCCCGCCCACATGATCCCGTCGGCGTTTCGCGCGGTCGAGAGAATTCCCCGGACGCCGAGCGGCAAGGCGGATCGGCGCGCCGTCCTGCCCGCCGGCGCAGAGCGTGCCGGGAGACCGGCCGTGGCCCGTGGAGTCAACGAGACGGAGCGCATGATCGCGGACATCTGGGGACAGGTGCTCGGCGTCGAAGACCTCGGGCCGGACGACGATTTCTTCGAGAGGGGCGGCCACTCACTCCTGGCGACGCGGATCGTCTCGCGGATCCGGGACGCGTTCGGCGTCGAGGTCCCGATGCGCGCGCTTTTCGATTCGTCGACGGTCTCGGAATTTGCCGAGGTGGTCTCGTCAAATTCCAAAGCCGGCAGCTTCGACGATCCCATCCGGCGGCTGGATCGTGAATCGCATCGCGCCGGGGAAAAATTCTGACCGTGCTGCACCAGACCGAGACGAGCGTGACCGGGGCCTCGCCGAGCTACGTCTTTCCGGCGTCCTTCGCGCAGCAGCGCCTCTGGTTCCTGGACCAGCTCGAGCCGGGAACGGCCGTCTACAACATTTCCCGCGCGGTACGGCTCCGCGCGCGCCTCGACCCCGCCGTTTTCGAGCGTTCCTTGAGGGAGATCGTTCAGCGCCACGAGGCGCTGCGCACGGTCTTTCGCGCGGAGCGGGGCGAGCCGTTTCAGGTCATCGCGAACGAGGGCCGGCTGCACCTCCGGGTGGTCGACCTTCGCCGCGTACCGCCCGATCAGCGAGACGGCGAGGCAGAGCGTCTCGCGCGGGAGGACAGCCGGCAGCCTTTCGACCTCTCCGAGGGACCTCTGTTCCGGACGACGATCGTCCAGATTTCCGAGGAGGACTTCCTCTTTCTGCTGTCGATCCACCACATCGTCTCCGACGGGTGGTCGCTCGGGATTCTGTTCGGCGAGCTCGCCGAGGTCTACGATGCGTTTTCGCGGGGCCTGCCGTCGCCTCTCCACCCCCTTCCGATCCAGTACGCCGACTTCGCGGTCTGGCAGCGAGAGAGGATGGGCGGGAGCCGGCTCGAAGCGGAGGTCGCCTACTGGAAGAAGCAGCTCTCGGGCGCGCCCGCGCTGCTCGAGCTGCCGAGCGACCGGCCGCGGCCTCTCGTCCAGACTTTTCGAGGATCGCACGTCCGGTCGTCCGTCTCGCCCGAGATTGCCGCGGAGCTTCGCGCATTCAGTCGAGCGGAAGGCGCCACGCTCTTCATGACGCTTCTCGCGGGTTTTTGCACGCTTCTGTGCCGGACTTCGGGCCAATCGGACGTGGTCGTGGGAACCCCCGTCGCGGGCCGGAGCCGGACGGAGACGGAAGGCCTCATCGGTCTCTTCGTCAACACTCTCGCCATTCGGAACGACCTCTCGGGCGATCCCACCTTCCGGGAGGTCCTGCGGCGCGTTCGGGCCATGACCGTTGACGCCTACAGCCACCAGGAGATCCCGTTTGAAAAGGTCGTCGAGGAGGTTCAGCCTCGCCGCAGTCTGAGCCACGCACCCATCGTTCAGGTGTTCTTCGCGCTCGAGAACACGCCGCGCCGCGCCCGGCAGCTTCCGGGACTCAGCGTCCGCCCGCTCGAAATCCAGGGTGACGTGGCCCGCGCCGACCTGACGATCTTCATGAGGGAAGAGGAGGACGACCTCCCTTACGAAATCGAGTTCAACGCCGATCTCTTCGATTCGTCGACGATGAGGAGCTTCGCCACCCAATACGAGACGCTCCTGGCGGCCGCCGTTGCCGAGCCGGAGTCGCCGATCTCTCGGCTGCCCGTTCTGACCGCCGTCGAGCGCGCTCGCATTCTCGGCGACTGCCGCGGGCCGGCGGAGCCCCCGACGCCGAAGACGACCATCCCGCGCCTGTTCGAAGAGGCCGTTCGGAGGGCGCCGGGAAGGGTGGCCGTGGTTTGCGAGGGCCGGCGGATCACCTACGGGGAGCTCGACCATCGCGCGGACACGATCGCAAGGGCCTTGCGGGAGCGAGGGGTCGTCCAGGGCTCCCTCGTCGCCGTCTGTGTGCCGCGGTCGATCGAGATGGTCGCCGGCATTCTCGGGGTGCTGAAGGCGGGAGGGGCCTATGTCCCCATCGATCCGACTTATCCCGCGCAGCGGATCTGCTGGATCGTCGAGGACTCGGGAGCCCGGCTGATGCTCGCCGCCGGAGCGGCGGCGCAGGGACTCGAACGCCTCGGCGTGGAGACCTTTCTTCTCGACTCCGGCTGGCCGGCCGACGCGGGCGCGGGCGAAGGATGGCGGGATCCGCTGCCGGAGATTCGCCCGGACGGCCTCGCCTACGTGATCTACACGTCGGGCTCGACGGGGCGGCCGAAAGGCGTTCTGATCCAGCACTCCGGCGTGGCGAACCTTTTTGCCGGCACGAGCGGCGAGCTCGAGTTCGGCGAAGACGACGTCTGGACGATCTTTCACTCATTCGCCTTCGACCTCTCCGTCTGGGAGATGTGGGGGCCTCTCCTCCATGGCGGGCGCCTCGTGATTGTCCCGGTCGAAACGGCTCAGACTCCTCTCGCATTCGCACGCTTGCTCCGCGACGAGGGCGTCACCGTCGTCAGTCAGACTCCCGCCGCTGCGCGGCGCCTCGCCGCGGTGCGGGCCGATCCGGCGTCCGGCTCGGCGGACTGGCGGCTGAAGAACGTCATCTGCGGCGGTGAGGCCCTTCCCGCCGATCTCGCGGCCGAGCTGCTTTCGTGGGACGTACCTCTCTGGAACTTCTACGGTCCGACGGAGGCGACGGTCTGGACGACCATCCGCCGAGTGTCACCCGGCGACTGCGGAGGAGGGTTCGTCTCGATCGGGCGCCCGATCGCCAACACCGCCGCCTACGTGCTCGATCCGCGCCGGGAGCCCGTCCCGGACGGTGTGGCGGGAGACCTCTATCTGGGAGGCGCCGGCCTCGCACGCGGCTATCTTCACCGGCCCGACCTCGATGCCGAGCGCTTCGTCCCGGATCCGTTCCGCCCGACGAAGGGCTCCGCCCTCCTGTACCGGACGGGGGATCGCGCCAGGCGGCGCCGAGCCGGCGATCTGGAGTTTCTGGGGCGCGACGACCATCAGGTGAAGCTGCGCGGATACCGCGTCGAGTTGGGAGAGATCGAGTCGGCGCTCGGGGAGCATCCCGGCGTGGAAGCGGTCGCGGCCATCGTACGCGAGGATGATCCTGGCGACCGGCGCCTCGTCGCCTATTTCGTGCCGGCCTCCAATCGTTCCGGTCCGCCCTCGCCGGACGCGCTTCGCGCCTTTCTGCTGACGCGCCTGCCGGAATACATGGTGCCTCAACTCTTCATTCCGATCGACGAGATCCCTCTGACGTCCAACACCAAGGTCGACCGGCTCGCGCTTCCCGCACCCGCCGGGACGCGACCGGAAATCCGAAAGGAGTTCGTCCCGCCGCGGACGGCCTCGGAGGAGAAGCTGGCCGAAGTCTGGCGGCGGCTGCTGGGCATCGACCGCGTCGGAGTGGACGACGACTTCTTCGAGCTCGGGGGGCATTCCCTGAAGGCGGCCCAGGCGATCGCGCGTATCCAGGAGGTGTTCGGCGTCGATCTGCCCCTTCGGCAGCTCTTTGAGACCCCGACGGTGGCCGGGCTCGCGCTTCGGATCGACGGGAGGAGAGACGCGAAGGATGAGCGAAGCGACTCCCCGATCATGCGAGCGGACCGAAGCCGCCCTCTGCCCCTGTCTTTCGGACAACAGAGGCTTTGGTTCCTCGATCAGCTCGAGCCAGGTAGCGCCGCGTACAACATCTGCCGCGCCGTTCGCATCCGCGGTCCGCTCGACCGCGCTGTCTTCCGGGAGGCTCTCGAAGAGGTGATGGCGCGCCACGAATCGCTGCGGACGACGTTCGAGGAGAGCGATGGAAGGCCGCACCAGAAGGTCCTGCCGCGGGGCGATGTACCGCTCGCCGAGGACACCGCCGGCGGTCTCGGCCGCGAGGAGATCGATCGTCTCGTTTCCGAGGAGTGCGCTCGTCCCTTCGATCTTGCCAGGGGACCTCTCTGGCGAGTGCTCCGGATCGAGACCGGCCCGCTGGAGCACATCGTGGTGTTCACGATCCACCACATCGTGAGCGACGGCTGGTCTCTGGGCGTCTTCTTCGGGGAGCTGGGCCAGATCTATGCGGGCCGAATCTCGGGAGGAACGGCCTCTTTGCCCGCGCTGTCGATTCAGTATCCCGACTACGCCGCCTGGCAGCGCGACGGCTTGCGAGGAGAAAAAATCGACGGGTTGCTCGACTACTGGAAGACGCGGCTCGCGGGCGCGCCGAAAACCCTGGCCCTGGCGGGCGCCCGCCCGAGGCTGGCGCGCCCGGGCTCTGGAGGAGCGATCTGGACGCAGCGCCTGACGCGGGAGCTGACCGAGTCCGTGGACGCGCTCGGACGCAGCGAGGCGACGACGCGGTACACGACTCTGCTCGCTGTCTTCCAGGTTCTTCTCTCGGAGACAGCGACGGATCGCGACGTCGTTGTCGGCACGGACGTCGCGAACCGCGACCGGATCGAGACGGAACGGCTCATCGGGTTCTTCGTCAATCTTCTACCGATCCGGACGGACCTCTCGGGAAATCCGCGCTTTCGAGAGGCGCTCGCCCGGGTCCGGGAGGCGACGCTCGGCGCCTACGCGCATCAGGAGCTGCCTTTCGAGCGGCTCGTCGAGGAGCTTCGGCCCGAGCGCGTCCCGGGCGTCAATCCCCTCGTCCAGGTCCTGGTCGTTCAGAGCGCATCCGGCGACCCGCTGCGCCTGCCGGGGCTGATCGTCGAGGAGTATCCCGTTCCAGTCGAGACCTCCCGATTCGATCTCGTTCTGTTCCTGGGCGAGAAGGAAAAGAGAATCGTTGCGACCTGGCTCTACAACACCGACATCCTCGAGCCGGCGGCGGTCGAGCGCCTCGCGGAGCGGTTCGAGCGGCTGCTCCGGGCCGTCGTGGCCGACCCGGACTCCCCGCTCGAAATCCTGGAATCACTGACCGACTCAGAAAAGAGGCCGGGCGTCATGGAAAAGAAGGAACTCCGGGAAGTGCAGGCGAAGGGTCTGCGGGGAGCGCGCCGCGAGCGCATCGAGATCGGACGGGCGGCGCAGGTCGTCGAGGAATCCGTCGCGGGGACCGGCGGCGGGAGGTTCCCCCTCGTGCTTCGTCCCGAAGCCGGGGCAGAGCTCGACCTTGCCGAATGGGCCGCCGCCGGGAAGGAGAGGCTGGAGGCGAAGCTCCTGGAGCATGGATCCCTTCTCTTCCGCGGGTTCGGCACTCGCGACGCCGCGGAATTCGAACGCGTCGCCGGCGCGCTCTGCCGGGGCGAGCTCTTCGGGGAATACGGCGACCTGCCGCGGGAGGCGGTCGGAGGGCGCGTCTACGGGTCGACGCCCTATCCGCCGGATCAGCCGATCCTCTTCCACAACGAGAGTTCGCACATGCACCGGTGGCCCATGAAGATCTGGTTCTTCTGCGTGACGCCCTCCGCCAGGGGAGGCGAGACGCCGATCGTCGACTGCCGGCGTGTGTACGAGCGCCTCGATCCGGCTCTCCAGCGTCGATTCACGGAGAAGGGTCTCGTCTACGTCCGCAACTACACCGAGGGTCTGGACGTGAGCTGGGAGAGTTTCTACGGAACGTCCGACCGTGCCCGGGTCGAAGAGATCTGCCGCGCCGCCGGCACGGAATTCGATTGGCGTCCGGACAACGGCCTCCGGACGCGGCAGCGGTGCCCGGCCGTCGTCCGGCATCCCGTCACGGGAGAGCTGGCGTTCTTCAATCAGCTCCAGCTCCACCACGTGTCCTGCCTGGAGCCCGCGGTGCGCGAATCCCTGAGCTCGCTCATGAAAGAAGAAGACCTTCCCCGGAACGTGTACTACGGCGACGGTTCTCCGATCGAGGACTCCGTGATGGAGGAAGTCGGGCGGATCTATCGCGAGTCCGCCGTGGCCTTTCCCTGGCAGTCCGGGGACGTGCTGATGCTGAACAACATGCTGGTCGCGCATTCGCGCAACCCCTACGAGGGGGAGCGCAAGATCGTGGTGGCGATGGCCGAGATGGTCCAACGCAGCGAGGTCGACGGGGGATGAGCTCGCTCGAAGGCTTCCGCCTGTCCGCGCAGCAGCGGGACGCGTGGACCGCCCTGCAGTCCGACCCGTCGAACCGGCCGTGGTGCGCTCTGCGCATCGACGGGGCCTTCGACGCTTCGAGGCTCTTGCGCGCGGCGGAAGAGCTCGTCGCCGCCCACGAGATTCTGCGGACGACCTACCACCGGGGCCCGGGGATGCGGTTCCCCCTGCAGGTCGTGGCGCCGACCGGGAGCGTGGCCTGGGTCGAGGACGAGCTCTCCGGCGAGAACGAGCCGGCAACGGCCGAGCCGGACGAGGCGGTCGCGCGACTCGTCGCGCGGGAGCGAGCGGTCTCTCGCCCGTTCGATCAGGCGCCCGCGCTCGCCCTGCGAGTCGGCGCTCCCTCCGGGGGGACGCGCGTCGTGCTCGTCTCGCTGCCGGCGCTTGCCGCCGACCGGCGCACGCTGCACGAAATGGCCCTCCAGCTCGCCGGGAGGTATGCCGGCACGCCCGGCGGCGGGGCCGCCGGAGAGGCGATCCAGTACGCCGACTACTCGCAGTGGCAGGAAGACCTCTGGAAGGCGGCCGACGGGACGCCGGAGGCCGCGTCCTCGTACTGGCGCGCGGAGGGGGCGAGGGGAGGGCCGACGGTCCTTCCTTTCCAGGGCGAATCCGGGCCCGGCGCGCACGGGGGCGGGGCCGGGGGGAGCGAGTTCATCCTCGAGGGAGAGACGATCGAGATGATCGACGCTCTCGCGCGGGATCGCGGGTTCACGGACGGAGAATTCCTGCTCGCTTGCTGGCAGGCTCTGCTGTCGCGTCTGACGGGGGAGGCGGAGATCGTCGTGGACGCCGTCGAAGAGGCGCGGGGACTCGAGGACCTCGGGCACGCGCTCGGCGCCTTCGCGAGGGCACTCCCGGTGGGAGCCCGGTTCGAAGGCGACGCGACCGTCGCCGAGGCGGCGAGAGCCGACGGCGCCTCTCGCGCCCGGAACGAGCAGTGGCAGGAGTATTTCGGGAGCACCGCCGACGGGGAGCCGGCATCGCCGCGGGCGAGGAAGCCCGGTTTCGAGTTTTTCCGGCTCCCGGGATTGCCCTCGGCGCGGGGAACTGCCTTTTCCATTCTGAGCGAGTTCGTGCCTCGGGCCTCCGCGCCGCTGCATGTCTCCTGCGAACGAAGAGGCGCCGGGGTGCGGGTGCGGATCGACTGCGAGGCCGACGCGCGATGCGCCGACGGGACGGCGGCTCGTCTGGCCTCGTACCTGGAGCGCCTGGTTTCCGCGGCGGCGCGGCATCCGGACGCGCCGGCCGGCACGCTGCCGATCCTGTCCGAAGAGGAGACTCGGACGCTGACGGACTGGAGCCGGGGGCCGGAGGCACCCCCCGCGGCGCTCGTCCACGAGCTCTTCGAGGAGCGCGCGCGGCGCTTCCCGGACGCGCCCGCGCTCGTGTGCGGCGCCACGAGGCTGACTTACGGAGAGCTCGACCGGCGGGCCAACGCGATCGCCTGGCGGCTCCGGGAACGGGGCGTCGGACCGGACGTCCCCGTCGGTCTCGCAGTCGATCGGTCGGCCGACGCGATCGTCGCGGTCCTCGGGATCCTGAAGGCCGGCGGCGGCTACGTGCCGCTGAATCCCGAGCATCCGGGCCCGCGCCTCGAGCTGCAGCTCTCCGGCAGCGGCTGCCGGATCCTCCTGACGCACGCGAAGTGGCTCGAGAAGGTCGCAGGCTTTGCGGGGGAGACGATCTGCATGGACGGCGGCCCCTCCGACGCCGGACGCGAAGACGATCCGCCTCGCGCCGCCACGCCATCGAGCCTCGCCTACGTGATGCACACGTCGGGGTCGACGGGAGCTGCCAAGGGCGTCGCCGTGCCGCACTCGAGCCTCGCGAACTACGCCAACGCGATCGTCGCCGGCGTCCTGGGGCTCGGGCAGGGCGCCTCTCCGGCGCTCGCATTCGCGGCGGTCTCGACGATCGCCGCCGACCTGGGGAACACGGCGATCTTTCCGGCGCTGATCTCGGGCGGTTGTCTCCATCTCGTGGAATACGAGACCGCGATGGACGGAGGGCGGTTCGCGGAATATGCAGCGCGCCATCCGATCGACGTTATGAAGATCGTGCCGTCGCACTTTTCCGCGCTCCTCGACTCGGGCGGCGGCGCGGCCGTCGTTCCGAGGCGCTTCCTGATCCTGGGCGGCGAGGCCCTCTCCTGGGATCTCGTCGATCGTGTCCGGTCGCTGTCGGCCGCGTGCCGCATCGTGAACCACTACGGTCCGACCGAAACCACCGTCGGATCCCTGACCCATTCCGTGAGCGGGACCGGCGCGCGCCCGCCGTCGCGGACCGTTCCGATCGGACGGCCGATCGCGAACACGGAAGTCTTCATTCTGGATCCGTGGCGGCAGCCGGTGCCGGCCGGGGTCGCGGGCGAGATCTACATCGGCGGGGCGGGCCTCTCGCGCGGCTACGTCAACCAGCCGGACGAGACGGCCGAGAAGTTCGTTCCGCATCCGTTTCCGGCGTCGAACGGCGGCCGCCTCTATCGCACCGGCGACCGGGCCCGTCACCTGCCGGGAGGGGACGTCGAGTTCCTGGGCCGCCTGGACGACCAGGCGAAGATCCGCGGCTTCCGCATCGAGCCGGGCGAGGTCCGGTCCGTGCTCGCGGCGCACGCGAAGGTTCGGGAATGCTTCGTGCTGGTGCGAAAAGACCTTCCCGGAGATCCGCGTCTCGTGGCGTACGTCGTGGCGGCTCGCGGCGCGACGATTTCGGCGGACGAGCTGCGAGCCTGGGCCCGCTCGCAGCTGCCCGAATACATGGTGCCCACGGCGTTCGTCGCGATGAGGTCTCTCCCCCTGACGGCGAACGGGAAGGTGGACCGACTGGCGTTGCCCCCTCCCGAGCAGGGCGCCGGCGAACTGTATGTGGCTCCTCGGACCGCCCGGGAGAACACGGTGGCCGAGATCTGGAAAGAGGTGTTGAAAGTGGACCGCGTCGGAGCGCGGGACAACTTCTTCGATCTCGGCGGCCACTCGCTGCTGCTGACCCAGGTGGTCTCCCGGCTGCGGAGGACCTTCGAGAGGGATCTGCCGATCCGGTGGCTGTTCGAGTCGCCCACCGTGGAAGGACTGGCCGGCAGAATCGACGCCGCCGAGCGCGAGGAGCTGGGCAGAATCCTCGACGAGATCGAGGCCCTACCGGACGAGGGATCGGACCGGCTGGAGAAGCTGCGGGAATGACCGGACCTTCCACACGAGATCTCGAAGACCGCCTCGCCGGACTCAGTCCGGCGAAGCGGGCGCTCGTCGAGAAGCGGCTCCAGGCGCGAAGCCACAGCTCTCAACGGAAGGCGTCCATTCCGCATCGCGCGGGGAGAAAGAGGGCCCCGCTGTCCTTCTCCCAGCAGCGGCTCTGGTTCCTCGACCGGCTCGAGCCGGGGAGCGCTTCTTACAACGTCCCGAGCGCGGTATCGCTCGAGGGCCCTCTCGACGTGAACGCACTCCAGAGGTCTCTCGACGAGATCGTTCGGCGCCACGCGACTCTGCGGACCCGATTCCCCGAGCTGGACGGAAAGCCCGTCCAGCTGATCGACGAGCCGTCGACATTCCCGATGCCCGTCACGGACGTCGGCGGCCTCGCGGGAGAGCGGCGGGACGCGGAGGTCGAGCGGCTCGTCCGCGAGGAGTCTCTGCGACCCTTCGACCTCGCCCGCGGTCCGGTGTTTCGGGCGGCTCTCATCCGCTTGGGCCCCGAGGAGCACGTCTTCCTCTGCACCCTGCATCACATCGTCAGCGACGGGTGGTCGCGGACGATCCTCTTTCGGGAGATCGCCGCGCTCTACGAGGCGTTCGCCGCAGGCAGCGAAATTTCGCTGCCGCCTCTTCCCATCCAGTACGGGGATTATGCCGAGTGGCAGCAAGGATGGCTGCGGAGCGCTGAAATGGAATCCCAGCTCGAGTACTGGAAGGACCGGCTCAAAGGAGAGCTTCCCGTTCTCGAACTGCCCACCGATCGCCCTCGCCCGACCGTGGCGACCCTGCGCGGGGGCAACCGCGCCTTCGCGGTTCCACCGTTCGTCGCCGCGGCATTGAAGGACTTCTGTCGCGAGGAAGGCGTCACGCTGTTCATGAGCGCGCTCGCCGTGTTCTCGGTCCTTCTCCAGCGCTACAGCGGCCAGAGTGACCTCGTCGTCGGCAGCCTGATCGCCAATCGCGGCCTCGTCGAGACCGAAGGGCTGATCGGAATCTTCATCAATGCGGTTGCGTTGCGGCCCGACCTTTCGGGCGATCCGACCTTCGGTCAACTGGCCCGCCGGATGAAGGAAACGGCGCTGGGCGCCTTTGCTCATCAGGACCTTCCATTCGAGCGCCTGGTCGAAGCGTTACATCCCGACCGAAACCCTGGCCGCTCGCCGGTCTATCAGGCGATGCTCAACGTCGATACCGGAGCGTCCCACGCGCTCCGGCTGCCGGGTCTCGTCTCACGCGACATCCTCGTTCCGAACGACACCGCCCTCGTCGACATCACGCTCGTTCTTCGGGACCGCCCTGAAGGGCTCCTCGGCTCGCTGGAATACAACGGGGACCTCTTCGACGAATCGACCGTCGATCGCATGGTCGAGAGCTTTCAGGCCCTCCTCGCCGGAGCCACCGTCGCACCGGATACGAAAGTGTCCCGAATTTCGATTCTTCCGGAAGAAGAGAAACGGCGCATTCTCGTCGAGTGGAACCGGACGGAGCAGCCCTATCCGCGCGAGCGATGCATCCATGAGCTCTTCGAGGCCCGCGTCCGGATGAATCCCCGGCGAATCGCCATCCGCGACGCGGGGAGGGCCGTCGAGTACGAAGGGCTCAACCGCGACGCCAACCGGTTCGCCCGTTATCTCCGCGGTCATGGCGTGGAGCGCGGCTCCGTCGTGGGGGTCTGTCTCGACCGATCGGCGAGGACGGTGTCGGTACTTCTCGGCATTCTCAAGGCGGGAGCCGCCTACGTCCCTCTGGATCCGTCCTACCCGGCGGAGCGCATCACCTTCATGATCCGCGACTCAGGGGCCTCCGTCGTGATCACCGAGGGTCTCGAACCCCCGGTTGCGCCAGCGGATGCCGTGAGGGAGATCCGGCTCGACGAGGTCGGCGGGGAGCTCGCCCGCGAACAGGGCGACGATCTTCCTCCGACCGCGACGTCCGACGACCTCGCGTATGTGATTTACACCTCCGGCTCGACCGGCACTCCGAAGGGGGTCGAGTCGGTGCATCGCGCGTCCGTCAACCGCTTCGCCTGGATGTGGCACACCTACCCGTTCCAGGAAGGAGAAGTTTGCTGCCAGAAAACGACCCTCTCCTTCGTGGACTCGGTCTGGGAGACGTTCGGTCCCCTGCTGGCGGGAGTCCCGTCGGTCGTGCTTTCCACGGAAGAGGCCCGCGACCCGCGAGTCCTCGTCGATCGCCTGTCAGCCGAGAAGGTGTCTCGGATCGTCCTGGTGCCGTCGCTTCTGCGAGCTCTTCTCGACTCCGGCATCCGGCTCTCGGAGGGTCTGCCCGAGCTCAGGTGGTGGATCACGAGTGGGGAGGCGCTTCCTCTCGATCTTCTGCGTCGGTTCAGAGCGGCCATGCCCGACGCGGTCCTCGTCAATCTTTACGGGTCGTCGGAGGTTTCCGCCGACGTGACCTTCTGGGACAGTCGAGAGGGAGATCCTCGTGATTCGGTTCCGATCGGGCGCCCGATCGCGAACACCCGGGTTTACGTCGTCGATGCCAATCGGCAGCCGGTGCCCGTCCGCGTCCCCGGCGATCTTTACGTCGGGGGGGACGGCCTCGCTCGGGGATATCGGAACCGGCCGGAGATGACCGCGCAAAGGTTCGTGCCGGACCCCTTCTCGGGTGTTTCCGGTGCGCGGCTCTTCGATACCGGCGACAGAGCGCGCTTTCTTCCGGATGGCCGGCTCGAATATTTGGGCCGCAGGGACGACCAGGTGAAGATCCGCGGTTTCCGGGTCGAGTTGGGCGAGGTCGAATCGGCCCTGGCCGGGCACCCGGCCGTGAGGCTCGCCGCCGCCGCTCTCCGAGGCGCGCCGGAAGAGTCCGCCCTCGTCGCGTACGTCGTGTTGCGGAGTCCGGGAGCGGCCAGCGCGGCGGATCTCCGCAGCGACCTCGCCGCCCGTTTACCTTCCTTCATGATCCCGTCCGCGTTCGTGTTCCTTCCGTCCATGCCCCTCACGCCGAGCGGCAAGTTGGACCGCGGGGCGCTGCCGGCTCCCGGCCTCGCCCGTCCGGACCTCGAGAAGCCTTTCGTGGCTCCGACGACGAGGACGGAAAAGGTCCTCGCCGGAATCTGGAAAGAGCTGCTCCGGCTGGACCGCGTGGGGACCGACGACAACTTTTTTTCGCTCGGTGGACACTCGCTCCTTCTGATCCAGGTCTCTTTCCGGCTCCGGACGTCCCTCGGTGTCGACCTGCCTCTGCGATTCTTCTTCGAGCTCCCCACGATCTCGGCCCTCGGTCGTGCCATCGACGACGCCGGGAGCGGACTCCGGGGCCTCCCGGAAGCTTCCTCGATCCGCCAGGCCGCCCCGGGCTCCCCGCCTCCGGTCTCTTTCGCCCAGCAGAGGCTCTGGCTGATCGAGCAGCTCGATCCGGGCAACACGGCCTATGTCATCCGCCGCGCCCATCGGCTGGAGGGGCCGCTTCGTCCCGACGCGCTGCGGCACTCTGTCGAGGCGATCGTCGCGCGACACGAGGTTCTGAGGTCCGCATTCGTCGCCTCCGAGCAGGGGCCGCGCGTCGAGGTCTTCCCTCCCGACCGGGTGGCGATACCTTTCGACGAAGTCGACCTTTCACACCTTTCGCCGCAGGAGCGCGAGGCGGAGGCAGCGCGCCGGGCGGGTGCGGAATCCGGGAGGCGCTTCGATCTGGCGAACCCGCCACTCCTGCGAGCGATCCTTCTTCGCCTCGCGTCCGACGATCACGTGTTTCTCGTCACGGTCCACCACATCGTGTCGGACGGCTGGTCCCTGGGAGTCCTCTACCAGGAGATAGCGGCCCACTATGCGGCCTCGCTCGCCGGCACCATCCCGGATCTTCCTTCGCTTGCGATTCAATATGGCGATTACGCATCGTGGCAGCGCGAATCGCTCCAGGGCGAGAACCTGGAACGGGGGCTGTCGTACTGGCGCCGCGAGCTCGCGGGGGCGCCCGAGGTGCTCGATCTCGAGACGGATCGGCCGCGACCGCCTCGAAGGACCGCAAGAGGGGAGCGTCGGGCTCTCGCATACGGATCGGATCTCGCCGAACGGCTCAAGTCGCTCGCGAGACGCGAGGAGGCGACGATCTTCATGACGCTGGCGGCGTCGTACGCCGCGCTGATCGCTCAGTGCAGCTCTCAGCCCGACATCGTGATCGGCTCCCCGCTGGCGGGCCGCAACCTGCCCCAAACGGAGCCGCTCGTCGGCCTTTTCGTCAATACCGTGGTGCTGAGGGCGCGGACCTCCGGCGATCCAACTTTCAGAGAGCTGCTGGGACGCGTCCGTGAGACGGCTCTGGGGGCCTACGCCCATCAGGATCTGCCATTCGAGAAACTGGTCGAGGAGCTTCGCCCCGTCCGAAACCTCGCTTACAACCCGATTTTTCAGATCTGGTTCGTGCTCCAGAACGCACCGGTTTCCGAATGGGACCTTCCCGGCATTCGGGCGTCCGTCTTCGATCCAGGCGGCATCACCGTACGGCACGACATCCAGCTGACGATGTGGGAGGTCGAAGATGGCTTCAAGGGGTCACTCGACTTCAGCGCAGATCTTTTCGATCCGGCGACGATGGACCGGATCGCCGATGAGTTCGGCCTGGTCCTGCGAATGGTGGCGGCCGATCCGCAGATCCCGTTGAGCGCCATCGGGAAACGACTGAGAGACGCCCGCCGCGAACGCGCTCTCGCGCAACAGCGCCACCTCCAGGAGGAGCAGGCCCTGAGTCTGAAGTCGGCGCGACGGAAGGGGATCCGGGGATGACCGACGACGCCGGCAAGGGACCGCTCGGCGGCGTGAGGCGCGCGGCGCTGCGGGTCTCCGAAGACGATCTGGTGCGGTTCGAGCCTCTCCGGGCCGATGGCACTCTCCCCATCATGGCCACTCCGGCGGTCGGAACGGTCGATCTCCTCGCATGGGCGGAGCGGCATCACGACACGATTCGAGCCCGGTTGCTTGAGAACGGCGCGATTCTCTTTCGAGGGTTCGAGGTGGGCGGGTCGTCTCGCTTCGAGCGGCTGATCCAGACCGTATCCGGTCCGCTCCTGGAATACACGTACGGTTCGACCCCTCGGAGCCGGGTCGCGGGCCACATCTACACATCGACCGAGTATCCGGCGCATCAGGAGATTCCGCTTCACAACGAGATGTCCTATTCGCGGGACTGGCCCTTGAAAATATGGTTTTTCTGCGAAGAGGCGTCACCGAAAGGCGGCGAGACGCCGCTCGCCGACAGCCGGCGGGTCCTCGAGAGGATCGATCCGGCCGTGCGCGATCGAATGGTTCGAACCGGGGTGCTCTACGTGCGGAATTACGGGGAGGGACTCGACGTCCCATGGCAGAAGGTGTTCCAGACCGAGAATCGCGAGCGCGTCGAGGAGTTCTGCCAGGAAGCGAAAATCGATTTCGAATGGCGAGGTCGGGACCGCCTTCGGACCCGCGAAGTGTGTCAGGCAGCGGAGCGACACCCGGTCACCGGCGAGATGGTGTGGTTCAACCAGGCCCACCTCTTCCACGCGTCGAACCTGCCTGCCGACACGCGCACACAGCTGCTTTCGATGTACGGTGACGAGGGACTCCCCAGAAATGCCTACTTTGGCGACGGAACATCTTTCGAAGGTCCGGAGCTCGAGCAGATCCGGCAGGCCTATCGGGCCGAAGCGATCGTCTTTCCCTGGCAGTCGGGCGATCTGCTGATGGTCGACAACATGCTCACGTGTCACGCGCGCAAGCCCTACTCGGGTTCCCGACGGGTGATCGTCGGTATGGCCGAGTCCTGGCGGCAGAGAAAAGAATGACGGAAACGGTCGAAGGTTTCCGGCTCTCTCCCCAGCAACGCCGCATATGGCGGTCACAGGAGCGCGACGGCGCGCGCCCTTACAGGACGACGGCGCTGTTTCATGTCGACGGAGAGCTCGATGCGGAGCGCCTGCGGCGAGCCCTCGATTCCGTGGCGATGCGCCATGAGATTTTGCGGACGACATACCAGCGGCTCCCCGGAATGGGCGAACCCCTGCAGGTCGTCGGTCTTCGATCGGTGGTGGCGTTCGAGACCGTAGACACGGCGGATCCGACCAACGCGTTTCGAACGGGAGATCGGGATTTCGATCTGTCGAAAGGGCCGGTCGGCTGCGTCGTGTTCGGAGGGGTCGAGGGAGTCACGCGTCTGCTTTTCGATTTACCATCTCTTTCCGCCGACCGGGCGGGCATCGAGCTCCTCGCGACCGAGCTCGGCGCCGCTTACGAGAGCGGAAGCCCCGCCGCCGGCGGGCCACAGGCGCCCCTCCAGTACGCGGACGTCGCCCAGTGGTCGAACGAATTGCCGGACAGACCCGAGTCGGCCCCCGCGCTCGCCTTCTGGAAACGCCTCGAGCGGGTACACGAAGGACCAGACGAGCTGCCCTTCGAGAGAGTGCCGGAGGCGGGCGATCGGTTCGATCCCCGGCGGCTCCCCGTCCTCCTTCCCGAAGGAACCTTCGATCGCGTCGAGCGGATTGCGCGGGACGCCGATACCACACCGGAGTTCATCCTGCTCGCCTGCTGGTGCGTCCTTCTGCGTCGGCTGACGTCGAGTGACCCGACTGTGGCCCGCGCATGCGATGGAAGAGGAGTCGAAGACCTTCGAGCCGTGGTCGGCGCGTTCGCGCGCTCGCTCCCGCTTCGCCCGATGTGGGACGAGAGCACGACGTTGCGGGAGGCCGCGCGCCTCTGCGCCGGCGACGCAGCGGAACAGGATCGCTGGCAAGATCTCTTCCTGTGGGATACGGCCGTGGGCGCCGCCGAGCCCGTCGAGGCGTCCTGCGCCTTCGAGTTCGCCTCCCCGGCGCCGTTCCGCATCGGAAGAGCGGTCGTGCATCCGATCGAGACGAGCGCGTGTTTCGAGCGATTCAAAGTCCGACTCTCGGCCGAGCGTTCGCCGGAGGGGATCGCCGTCTTCATCGATCACGACGCCTCGCGCGTCGACTCTTCCGTCGCCGTTTCCCTGGCGGAGCGCTACGCCACGCTGCTCGGGAGCGCCATCGAGCAGGCCGAAGTTCCGGTTTCCCGCCTCGCGATGCTCCCGGACGACGAGCGACGCCGGCTGCTCGTCGAATGGAACGACACCGGCCGTCAGTTTGCGGATGAGCGTCCCATTCACGAGCGGTTTGAAACCGCTGCCGCGCGATCACCCGCGGACACCGCGGTCGTATGCGGCCAGCGCCGGCTGACATTCTCCGAGCTGAATGGTCGAGCCAACGCCGTCGCCCGGCGCCTGAGAGATGCCGGAGTAGTCCCGGATTCCGTCGTCGCTCTCCACGTCGAGCGCTCGATCGAAATGGTGATCGGACTCCTGGCGATCTGGAAAGCGGGAGGCGCGTATCTTCCCCTCGACCCGTCTCTGCCCGCTCAGAGACTGGCGCTTCTCCTCGAGGACACCGGCGCGAAGTTCCGGCTCACGACGAAGGCCCTCTCGGGCGGCCTGAGCGCGGGAGCCGGGCGGATTCTGCTGCTGGATCCCGAGCATGGCTCGGATTCGGAACCGACGAACCCGTCTTCGTCGGCCCGTCCTGAGAATCTCGCCTACGTCCTCTTCACCTCGGGTTCGACCGGCCGCCCCAAGGGTGTCGCCGTCGAACATCGGCAGATCTCCAACTACGTCAACGCGATTCTGGAGAAGCTCGATCCGTCCGCGCCCTCCTCCTTCGCGACCGTGACGACGCTCGCCGCCGATCTCGGCAACACGTCCCTCTTTCCACCCCTCGTCACGGGCGGGCGGCTCTACGTCGTGACGGAGCAGCGGTCGGTGGACCCCGACGGCCTGGCCGACGACTTCTCGAGGGAGCCGGTGGACTACCTGAAGATCGTTCCTTCTCATCTCTCGGCGCTCCTCACCGGATCGCATCCCGAGAAAATTCTACCGAAGCGATGCCTCGTCCTCGGCGGCGAGCCGGCCAGCATGTCTCTCATCGAGAGAGTCCGCGAGCTTGCGCCCGGCTGCCGCGTGGTCAACCACTATGGGCCCACCGAGGCGACCGTCGGAGTCACGACGCATGAGGTCTCGCGGTCCGGAGACTCCTCCAGGCAGCGATCCGTGCCCGTCGGGCGTCCACTCGCCAACTGCCGGGTCTACGTTCTGGATGAGCGCGATGATCCCGTCCCGATCGGCGTCGCGGGCGAGCTCCATATCGCCGGAGCGGGTCTCGCGAGGGGCTACCTCAACAGGCCGGAACTCACCGCCGAACGGTTCATCGAGCGGCTGGTCGGCAGTACGACCGAACGACTGTACCGCACCGGAGATCGCGCGCGGTATCGGGCCGACGGTGTGATCGAGCTCCTCGGGCGGACCGACGACCAGGTGAAGATTCACGGCTTCCGAATCGAGCCGGGAGAGATCGAGTGGGCGCTTCGGGAGCACGGGGCCGTGCACGATGCCGTCGTCCTGCCCCGTGAGTTCAAGGACCGAAAAATTCTTGTCGCGTACGTCGTTGCGCGGCCCGGGCGGAACATCGATTCAGGGCCGCTCCGGCAGTTCCTCCTGGAAAGGCTGCCGGAATCGATGATTCCCGCGGCTTTCATCGAATTGCCACGGATACCGTTGACGCCGAACGGAAAAATCGATCGATCGAGCCTTCCCCTCCCGGATCTCGGTCATGGGCGAGACGGCAAAGAGCCCGGGCTTGCACAAAATCCAGTGGAAGAAGCGCTGGCGCGGGCGTGGCAGGCCGTCCTCGGAGTCGACCGGATAGGCGTCCACGAAAACTTCTTCGAGCTGGGCGGCGACTCCATTCTCGCGATTCAGATCATCTCGCGCGCAGCCCGCGAAGGATTCCGTCTGACTCCCCGACAGCTTTTCGAGCACCAAACGGTGGCCGCACTCGCGTCGGTGGCGGTTCGCTCGATGGAGACGGGCGCCGAACAGGGAACGGTCTCCGGCTCCATTCCCTTGACACCGATCCAGCACTGGTTTTTCGCCCAGGAATTCGCCGAGCCCCAACATTTCAACCAGTCTCTGGTTCTCGAATGCAACGAGGCCATAGATCCTCGAGTTCTCGAAATCGCCCTCAGAGCTCTGATCCATCATCACGACGCCCTGCGCTTACGGTTTCAACGAAGCGAGGCGGGATGGGAGCAGAGGAACGCGCCGTCGGAAAGCGGTCCGGTCTTTTCGATCGCGGTCCTCGACGCTATCGCGGATGAGAGGAAGGCCGAATTCATTCAGCGCGCCGCCGAGTCGGCGCAGAGCAGTCTCGACCTCGCGAACGGACCGCTCGTAAAGGGACTTCTTTTTACCTCCAGCGGGCTTCGGCCGGACTTTCTTCTTCTGACGGTGCATCACCTCGCCGTCGACGGCGTTTCCTGGCGCGTGCTGATCGAGGATCTCGAACGCGCGTATCGGCAGATTCGGGCCGGGCAAGGCCCCCTGCTCGGCCCGAAGACGACTTCATTCCGGGACTGGGCACTGGGACTGGAGGGGACGGCGCGATCCGATGCAATCGAAGAACAGGCGCGCTTCTGGCAGTCCCGCGTGTTCCCGGAGACCGCGGGCCTTCCGCGGGATCGAAACGGGGGAAACAACACGGTGGCGACGGCTCGGAGCGAGGTATGGGAGCTGTCGGAGGAAGAGACGAAGGACCTTCTTCAGTCGGTGCCCGCGGTGTATCGAACACAAATCAACGACGCGCTACTCGGCGCGCTGGTTCAAACGCTCTCGGTCTGGACGGGGCGGAGGACTTTCTCCATCGAGCTCGAAGGCCACGGTCGCGAGGATGCCGTAAGCGGGATGGATCTCTCGCGGACAGTTGGCTGGTTTACCGCTCGGTTCCCCGTTCTGCTAGAACTTCCTCCGTCGAGCGAGCCTGGGCAAGTCATCGCTGCCATCAAGGAGCAACTGCGTGAGATTCCGGATCGCGGGATCGGCTATGGAATTCTCCGCTATTTGCGGCAGGGCCCGGGACGGCGATGGCGGGACTTTCCGGATCCCGAGGTCAGCTTCAACTATCTCGGACAACTCGACCGGCTGCTCCCCGAAGAATCCATGTTTCGCGTCGCCCCGACTCTGGGAGAACCGCGCAGTCTGAAAAACGCGAGATCCCACCTTCTTTCCGTCGAAGGGAAGGTGCGCTCAGGCCGCCTGCAGGTAGCGTGGATCTACAGTGAGGAAGTCCACAGCCGTTCCACGATCCTCCGACTCGCGGCGGGGTTCGAAACGGCGCTTCGGGCATTGATCGGGGCGGCGCGGGATGGTCGAACGGGGGACTACACCCCATCGGACTTTCCCAGGGCGAAGCTCAGTCAGAAGGACCTGGACACGCTGTTGACGAAAATCCACTCGACCGCAGGCGATCGCAAGTGAACGTCGAAGTGGAGGACGTCTATGAGCTGTCCCCCATGCAACAGGGCATTCTCTTTCACACGCTCTACGAGGAGACGGGCGATCTTTACGTCGAACAGTGTGTCGTCACGCTTCGAGGAGATCTGGAACCTGCACGTCTCGAGCGTGCATGGCAGACAGCCGTTCGTCGGTACGCGATCTTGAGGACCTCGTTCCATTGGGAAGATCTTGAGAAGCCGGTTCAGGTCGTCCACAGGGACGCGACGCTGGCTCTCCATTTCGCGGACTGGAGTCTCCTCCCGGAGACCTCGCGCGCGGAGCGCCTCCAGCAATACCTCATCACGGATCGGGCCAGGGGATTTGATCTGGCCGTTCCGCCCCTGCTGCGTGTGGCCGCTTTCAGGACGGGAGAGAGCCTCGCGGAGTGCGTACTGACGTTCCAACATCTTTTGCTCGATCGCTGGTCGCGCTTCCGGCTCCTGAAAGAGGTGGTCTCCGCGTACTCCGGCTCCAATGTCTGGGACTCTCCACCCCGCCCCTACGGGGACTACGTCGCCTGGGTGCAGAACCAGGATCCAGGAACGGCCGAGACTTTCTGGAGGCGTTCCTTGATTGGGGTTCGCGCCGCCTCGGAGATCGCGGGAGATGCCTCCGGTGACGCCCCGCTTCCGACGCGCGCCGATATTCAACTGTCCCAGCACGACACGGCCGCGCTGCAATCGTTCGCGCGTCGAGACCGGCTCACTGTAAATACCGTTCTTCAGGGGGCGTGGGCGGTTCTGACGAGCCGACACGTCGGGGAAGAGGACGTCCTGTTCGGTACAACAGTCTCCGGCAGGCCCCCCGCTCTCGCCGGCATCGAGGAAATGATCGGCCTCTTCATCAATACGCTGCCTGTCCGGCTTCGAGTCTCGGGAGAAAAGCGGATCTCAGCGTTCCTCTCCGAGCTTCAAGGGCAGCTTCTCGAAATGCGGGAGTACGAGCACAGCTCGCTTATCGACATTCAGGGTTGGAGCGAAATCCCTCGTGGCCTTCCTCTTTTCAATAGTGTCGTCATCTTTGAAAATACCGGCGAAGCTCCGGAGCCGCCACGTTCGGGGGACCTCGCCATCACCGGCATCCGTTCGGTAGGGGGAGCGACGAACCTTCCGTTAACGGTCTTTGCGGTACCGGGGGAGAGGATCTCCTTCACGATCCAATCGAACACCGCGGCGTTCTCCAATGGAGCGTTGTCCCGAATTGCCGACCAGTTGAAGAACATTCTGTGCTTTATGGTGCGTCAGCCGGATGCGACTGTCTCGGAGATCTCTCTCCTGTCGGAATCCGACCTACAGCGCCTGCTCGTCGATTGGAACGACACGCATCGGGACTACCCCGCGACTTGCATCCACACACTTGTCGAACGAATGGCGGAGGAGTCGCCGGATCGTCCAGCGGCGCGCTTCGCGGAAACGATCATCGATTACCGCTCATTGAATGAGAGAAGCAATCAAGTCGCTCACGCGCTCCGCGACATGGGGGTTCAGCCCGAGGCGCGAGTCCTCCTCGGCGTGGAGCGCTCCCTCGAAATGCTGATCGCGCTCCTTGGGATACTGAAAGCCGGCGCCGTTTACGTTCCTCTGGATCCGACCTACCCGGTCGAACGCCTCGCGTTCGTCACTGAGGACGCGGATCCTTTCGCGCTCATCTCTCAGACGAGCGTCTTGTCGGCTCTTCCAGTGTTCCGCGGGCCCGTGATGCTGCTGGACCGCGACAACGACTCTCTCGCGAGGCAATCCACGCAGAACCTCGATACCGGCGCGACGCCGCACCAACTGGCGTACGTAATCTATACCTCCGGCTCGACGGGTACTCCCAAGGGTGTAGCGGTCGAACATCACTCAGTCGTCAATCTTCTCTTCGCCATGCAGGAGCGTCTGGCTCTCACCTCGAAAGACGTCCTGCTCGCCGTCACCAGTCTCTCTTTCGATATCGCCGGGTTGGAGCTCTTTCTTCCGCTCTCGGTCGGGGCGTCTGTAGCGATCGTGTCGCGAGAGATCGCTGCGGACGGGCACGCGCTCCGAGAAGAGATAGGCCGCACGGGCGCCACCATCATGCAGGCCACGCCGGCCACATGGCGTCTGCTTCGCGAGAGCGGCTGGCGGGGCGGTGATCTCCGATCGATCTTGTGCGGCGGTGAGTCGCTGACGCGCGACCTCGCGAACCAGTTGCTCGAGACGGGTTCAGATCTGTGGAACCTCTACGGTCCGACGGAGACGACGATCTGGTCGACGGCTCATCGGATCGAGCGGCGCGTCGCGGCCGCGACGGCGCCGATCGGCCAACCGATAGGAAACACCCGCCTCTATGTCCTCGACGCGCGGGGCAAGCCGGTGCCGGAAGGGGTGAACGGCGAGCTCTACATCGCTGGCGCCGGGGTTGCGCGAGGTTACTGGCGGAGATCCGAGCTGACAGACTCGAAATTCGCGCGGCTTCCGTTCGACACGGCGCCGTCTCTGGAAGGGCGGTCCTACGCGACGGGCGACCAGGTCCGTTATCTCGCGGATGGCACTCTCCAGTTTCTGGGCCGTTCGGATGGCCAGATCAAAATCCGGGGTTTCCGAATCGAACTCGGCGAAATCGAGGCCGTTTTACGCCAGGTGGGTGGCGTGCGGGACGCCGTCGTTGCCGCTCGAGAGGACCCGGCGGTCGGGAAAACCCTGGTCGCGTACCTCGTCTGGGCCGAAGGCGCGGCTCCGAGCCTGGAGAACATCCGGGCCCTCATCGCTCGAAAGCTTCCTGATTACATGATGCCGTCCGCCTTCGTCCCGATTGAACGTGTTCCGCTGACCCCCAACGGAAAGGTCGATCGCCGATCCCTTCCCGCACCGGCCCGCGCGGGAATTGCGGCGCAGAGCTTCACGGCGCCGGAAACATCCGTCGAGAAAGAGTTGGCGGAGATCTGGAAGGACATTCTCAAGATCGATCGTCCGAGCCTCGAGGACAGTTTTTTCGAACGCGGCGGGCACTCTCTCCTGGCTACGCGGCTCGTCTCGCGGATCGTGGATTCCTTCAACACTCGCATCCCGCTCCGGGAGGTCTTCGAACACCCCACCCTCGGCGGCCTCGCCGCCTCGATCGCCAGCGCCATGGCAACCGTCCAAACTTCCGGGGAGATGCTCAAGATGCTCGCGGAGGTCCAGAGTCTTTCCGACGCCGAAGCGCAGGATCGGCTCGTTATCGAGAGCCAGTCCGATCCCGTAAAGGTCGCGCGCCCTGGCACATAGTGCATCGATCAAACAGTTTCCCGCGATACGGAATGACTCGTGGCCCGCGTTCCTCAGTTTCCGAATGAAAATGGTTACCTTCCCATGACAGACCAGGGCCGCAAAGAGTTGCTCAAAGATCAGATCGCCAGCCTGACCCCTGCTCAGCGCGCACTGTTCGAGCAGCGGCTTCGCCGGCTGGAAGGGGGGCCGCCGGCTGCGCAGAGAATCCCGCGGTCGTCCGAACGAACTCAAGCGCCGCTCTCCTTCGCGCAGCAGCGCCTCTGGTTTCTCGACCAGCTGGAGCCCGGAAGCCCGTTCTACAACATGGCGCTCGCCTTCCGGGTGCGCGGACCTCTTCGGACGGAAGTTCTCCGTCGCGCCCTGGAGGCGCTCATCCATAGGCACGAGGCGCTGCGCACGACCTTTCGCGTCGTCGACGATCGGCGGGTTCAAGCCATCGATGCGGAGTCGCCGCTGAACGTCGCCACCTCGGAGCGGTCCGGTGTCCCGGAGGCGAGTCGGGACCGAGTGGCCGTGGAGTGGATTTCATCCGAGGCGCGCCGGCCGTTCGACCTCGCCGTCGGCCCCCTCTTTCGTGCCTCTCTCCTGCGTTTCGCTGAGGAGGACCACGTCCTCCTTCTGGGGATGCACCACATCGTGAGCGACGGTTGGTCCCTTGGCATACTCATGAACGAGCTGGCGCACTACTACGAAGCCCTTTCCGGTGGGAGCGCCGCCGAGCTGCCGGAACTACCCGTCCAATATGCCGATTTCGCCCGCTGGCAGCGGCAGTGGCTCACGGGAACCGTTCTGGAGGAGCAGCTCTCCTATTGGAGACGGCAGCTCGCCGACCTGCCCGCGCTCGAGCTGTCGACCGACCGCCCCCGACCCCGCGAGCAGACTTTCCGCGGCGGCCGTTATCGGATCGTCTTCCCGCCGGCGTTGACGGGGCCTCTGAAAGCCCTTTCACGCAGCGAAGGGGCGACGCTCTATATGACGCTGCTGGCGGCGTTTCAGGCGTTGTTGCTTCGATACACGGGGCAAGAGGACATTGCGGTGGGCTCGCCGATCGCGGGACGGAATCGATCCGAAATCGAGGGGCTGATCGGGTTCTTCGTGAACACGCTGGTGCTGCGGACGGATTTGTCGGGGGATCCAACGTTTCGGGAACTGCTGCGCCGGGTGCGGGAGGTTGCTCTGGGCGCCTACGCGCATCAGGATATGCCCTTCGAACGGCTGGTCGAGGAACTCCAGCCTGACCGCGATCTCGGCCAGAATCCCCTCTTCCAGGTCACCTTCGCGCTTCAGAACGCTCCAGGCCGCGATACGGAGTTCCCTGGAATCGCCTTGAAGAACCTCTCCGTGGACAGCGGAGTGACGCGATTCGACCTCGAGGTCCATCTCTCGGAGGGCGACGACGGCCTGCACGGGAACTTCGTCTACAGCACCGACCTCTTCGACGCGCCGACGATCGAGCGCATGGCCTCCCACTTCCAGACGCTTCTCGAGGGAATCGTGGCGGATCCCGACCGCAACATCGGAGATCTTCCGTTGCTGTCCGACTCGGAGCGTCTGGAGTTGGTGAGCAAATGGAACACGACCGGAATCGAGTATCCGCCAGGCGGCACAGTGCACGGATGGTTCGAGCGACAGGCGGCGAGGACACCCGACACGGTCGCTGTGGTGTTCGAAGCGGAGTCTCTGACCTACGGAGAGTTGAATGAGCGCTCAAACCGGCTTGGGAGATATCTTGTGGGGCGAGGGGTCGGACCGGACGTGCTCGTGGGCCTCTGTATGGAGCGCTCGATCGAGATGGTGGTCGGCCTGCTGGGGATCCTGAAGGCAGGCGGAGCCTACCTGCCGCTCGATCCCGGGTACCCGGTGCAGCGGCTGAAATTCATGCTGGACGACGCTGCGGCGGCGATTGTTCTCACGCAGGAGCGACTCGTTGACTTCCTCCCGGAGGGTTCGTTCGAGAGATTGCGGCTGGACATGGATTGGCCCGAGATCGAACGGGAGAGCGATGAGAATCCGAGAAGCCTGGCGCTCGAGGAGCACCTCGCTTACGTCATCTACACATCCGGTTCGACCGGCACACCGAAGGGAGTCGAAGTCTCTCACGCTGCGATCCTGAATCACATGTTCTGGATGCAGAGCGTCTTCCCGTTGACGGATCGCGATCGCGTTCTGCAGAAGACGCCGATAAGCTTCGACGCGTCCGTCTGGGAGTTCCTCGCTCCTCTTCTTGCTGGCGCAGGGTTGGTCATGGCCAACCCCGGTGATCATCGCGATGCCGCGGCTCTCGTCCGAACGATCGTCCGGCATGATGTCACCGTCCTTCAGGTCGTCCCGACTCTATTGCAGATGCTCCTCGAGGAAGAACGGCTGCGCGAGTGCGTCAGCCTCAAACGCGTGTTTTGCGGAGGCGAAACGCTGACGATCGAGCTTCGTGACCGCTTTTTCGCATCATTGTCCGCAGAATTGCACAACCTGTACGGACCTACGGAAGCGTCCATCGACGCCACGTCGTGGACGTGTCGACGCGGAGATGCCGAGGCGCCGATCCCGATCGGCAGGCCAATCTCCAATACTCAAGTGTTCATACTCGACGCCAGGATGCGGCCGGTGCCCGTCGGGGTGATCGGGGAACTCTTCATCGGAGGAGCGGGCCTGGCTCGCCGCTACCTGCGGCGCCCCGATCTCACGGCGACGAGGTTCATTCCTGATCCGTTCACGCGAGAATCGGGAGCGCGCCTCTATAGAACCGGAGACCGGGCTCGATATCGCGCAGACGGGGCGATCATTTTTCTGGGCCGTACGGATGAGCAGGTCAAAATCCGTGGCTATCGAATCGAGTTGGGAGAAATCAAGGCAGCGCTTGATAGCCATCCCGCCGTTGCGAGCAGCGTCGTTGTCGTCCGGGAAGACACCCCTGGAGAGCGACGCATCGTCGCGTACGTCGTACTCGCTGCGTCTTCCGCGGCTGACGAAAGCCTCACCGCATCCGAGCGACCCGACGGGGTCGACCAGTGGCGAGCGATGTACGAACAGCTTTACTCGGCGGAAGAGGCGGCCGACCCGACCTTCAACACCGTCGGCTGGAACAGCAGTTACACGGGTGAGCGTCTCCCCGATGAGGACATGCAGGAATGGGTGGACGACACGGTAGCCAGGGTTCTCTCACTTCGTCCCGGGCGCGTCCTCGAGATTGGCGCCGGGACAGGACTAATCCTCTTCCGCGTCGCCCCGGTTTGCTCCCTGTACACAGCGACGGACTTCTCGCCGCCCGTGATCGCACAGCTCGAAGCCTTCGTCCGGCGCGCAGACGTCCGACTCGACCACGTACGGCTGCTCGCCCGATCCGCGGAAGATTTCGAGGGACTGCCCCCGTCCGAGTTCGACACGGTGGTGCTGAATTCGGTGATCCAGTATTTCCCCGACGTCGACTACCTGTTGCGCGTGATGCGGGGCGCCGTCGACGCCCTCGCGGACGGCGGCTCGCTGTTCGTCGGCGACGTCCGGAGCCTGCCCCTCCTCGAGGCCTTTCATCTCTCGGTCGAGCTCGACCGGGCTCCGGACTCGCTTCCCGTGGACGAGCTTCGCCGCCGCGTGCGCCGGGCGATGGCGCAGGAGGAGGAGCTGGTCGTCGATCCCGCCTTCTTTGCCGCGCTCCACCGGGAGATTCCGCGGATCGCGCACGTCGAAGTCCTTCCGAAGACCGGCCGTCAGGACAACGAGCTCAACCGCTACCGGTACGACGTGATCCTTCGGATCGGTCCGGTCCTGGCCGCAGAGAGCCCGGAGACCTGGAGGGAAGGGGGAGGCGACGACGTCTCGGGCGAAAGCATCCGAACGGTCCTTTCGGAAGAGCGGCCCACTTCCATCGGATTCGCTCACGTCCGGAACGCCCGCCTCGGCGCTCATCGCGCGGCGCTCGAGCTCCTGGACGGACCGAATCCTGTCGCGACGGCCGGCGCTCTCCGGGCGGCGCTCTCCCGCGGACCCGGACAGGGACTCGATCCGGGAGAGGCCGAGTCCCTCGGCGCCGCGCTCGGTTACCGGGCGCATCTCGACTGGAGCCGGTCGAGCCCGCTCGGCGACTTCGACCTCGCCTTCCGACGGGAGCCCGCCCCGGCCCCGCTTCGCTTCCCCGGCCCACAGGGCACGGCGCGGCCCTGGGGCGATTATGCGAACCACCCCCTTCGGGCCGCGCTCGCACGCCAGCTCCTCCCGAGGCTTCGTCTCTTCCTGAAGGAGAGGCTTCCCGAGTACATGGTGCCGGCCGCAGTCGTGCTTCTCGACAGCCTCCCGTTGACCGCGAATGGGAAGGTCGACCGCCGGGCGCTGCCGTCTTCCGACCTGCTCTCCTCGGCGCGAGAGCGGGACTCAGACTTCGTCGCTCCGCGCAATCCGGTCGAGGAGGTCCTCGCCGCGATCTGGGCCGACGTCCTCGGCGTCGAGGATGTCGGGGTTCGCGACGAATTCTTCGCTCTCGGCGGCCACTCCCTGCTGGCGACGCAGGTCATCTCGAGGGTCCGCGAAGCCTTTCGCGTCGACCTTCCCCTCCGCGCGCTCTTCGAGACGCCGACGGTCGCAGGGCTCGCTTCGAAAATCTCCTCCGTGAGGCAGGAAAGGGAAGGCCTCTCCGTTCCCGCCCTGACCTCCGATCCGCGGGATCGAGAGACTCTCTCCTTCGCGCAGCAGAGGCTCTGGTTTCTCGATCAGCTGGAGCCGGGGAACGCATCCTACGCGACGTCGCGCGCGATCCGGCTCACGGGGAACCTGGACCTCCGGGCGCTCGTGAGCGCCTTCGGATCGATCGTGCAGCGCCACGAGTCGTTGCGGACCCGGTTCGGCGTCGTCGAAGGGCGACCCGTCCAGGTCATCGCGCCGGACGCCCGGTTCGAGCTGCCCTCCTTCGACCTTAGCGCGCTCCCGGCGGAGGATCTCGGGGCGGCGGTGGCGCGCCGGGTGGACGAAGAGGTCTCGAAGCCGTTCGATCTCGGGGCGGGTCCCCTGATGCGCGCGTGCGCGTTTCGCGTCGCGGAACGCGAGCACGTCCTCGTTCTGTCGATGCACCACATCGTGAGCGACGCCTGGTCGATGGGCATCTTCGTCCGCGAGCTCGCCGCCTTCTACGAGGAGGCGTCGCTCGGACGACCCGCGGCCCTCCCTCCACTCCCCGTCCAATACGGCGACTTCGGCCGCTGGCAACGCCGCTGGCTGCAGGGAGACGTGATCGAGAGGCAGCTCGCGTACTGGCGCGGGCAGCTCGCCGACCTTCCGGTGCTCGAGCTTCCGACCGACCGGCCCCGACCTCCGGCCCAGAGCTTTCGCGGGGCCCGGCACTCCCTCTCGTTTCCGAGAAGACTGACCGAACGCTTGAAGGAGCTCTCACGCAGCGAGGGCGCGACGCTGTACATGACGCTGCTAGCGGCGTTTCAGGCGCTCCTCATGCGCTACACGGGTCAGGAGGACATCGCGGTGGGGTCGCCGATTGCCGGTCGGAATCGATCGGAGATCGAGGGGTTGATCGGGTTCTTCGTGAACACTCTGGTGCTGCGGACGGATCTCTCCGGCGATCCGACGTTTCGCGAGCTCCTGCGGCGCGTGCGGGAAGTCGCCCTGGACGCCTACGCTTACCAGGATCTGCCGTTCGAGAAGCTGGTCGAGGAGCTCCAGCCAGAGCGCGATCTGGGCCATAATCCTCTTTTCCAGACCATGTTCGCGCTTCAGAACGCGCCGGCGTCCTCGTTCGAGCTCGCCGGTCTCAAGGTAGACCCTCTGTCGATTCCGAGCCGTACGGCCAGGTTCGACCTGGAAGTTCACGTGTGGGAAAGGCCGGACTCGCTCGCGTGCACCTTCATTTATGCGACGGATCTGTTCGATTCCGAGACGATAGTGCGGATAGCCGGACACTTTCAGACTCTCCTGGAAGCGATCGTCCAGGACGCCGGGGTCCGCGTGTCGGAGGTGGCGATTCTGACGGAGGTGGAGCGTCGCCAGGTGTTGGACGAGTGGAACGCGACCGATACGGAGTATCCGCGGGAAGCGACGGTGCACGGGTTGTTCGAGGAGCAGGCGCGCGAGAGCGCGGGGTCGGTGGCGGTGGAGTCCGGCGAGGAGAGTCTGACGTACGGGGAGTTGAACGAACGATCGAACCGCGTGGCGAGGTATCTGACGAAGCGAGGGGTGGGTCGGGAAGAGCTGGTGGGTCTGTGTGTCGAGCGGTCGGTGGAAATGGTGGTGGGGCTGTTGGGGATCCTGAAGGCAGGCGGAGCGTATGTGCCCTTGGATCCGGGTTATCCGGCATCGCGTCTGGAGATGATGTTGAAGGACGCGGGGGCTCGGGTGGTGGTAACGCAGGAGAGCCTGATGGACGTTCTGCCGGCCGGGCAGTACGAGCGTGTGAGTCTGGACGGGGACGGGGGAGCGATCGCCGGGGAGAGCGGAGCGAATGTGCAGAGCGGGTCGACCGCGGAGAACCTCGCCTACGTCATCTACACCTCCGGCTCCACGGGCGTACCCAAGGGTGTCGCGATCGAGCATCACAGCACCGTCGCGCTTCTGGCCTGGGCGAAAGAGCTCTACGGACCGGAAGAGCTCGACGGCGTGCTCGCCTCGACCTCCGTCTGTTTCGACCTTTCCGTCTTCGAACTCCTCGCGCCGCTCGTCGCGGGCGGCCGCGTCGTCCTCGCGCAGGACGCCCTCGCCCTCCCCGACCTTCCCGCGGCCGCCGCAGTGCGGCTCGTCAACACGGTCCCCTCGGCCATGACGCAGCTCTTGCGCATGGGTGAGCTGCCTCGCTCGGTGCGAACGGTGAATCTGGCCGGAGAGCCGCTCGCTCCCTCGCTCGTCCGCGAGATCCTCCAGACAGGAAGCGTCCGGCGCGTGCTCGACCTGTACGGCCCGACGGAAGACACGACGTATTCCACCTGCGCCGTCCGGACGGCGGACGGGCCAGCGACGATCGGACGGCCGCTCCCCAACAAGCGCGCCTACATCCTCGATCGCCGCCTGGAGCCCGTCCCGATCGGCGTGTCCGGGGACCTCTATCTTGCGGGCGCGGGTGTCGCGAGGGGGTATCTCCATCGTCCCGAATTGACCGCCGAGAAGTTCCTGCCGGACCCGTTCCGGGGCGATGGCTCCCGGATGTACCGGAGTGGCGACCGCGCGCGGTTTCTCTCGGACGGAAACATCCAGTTCCTGGGGCGTGTCGACCACCAGGTCAAGATCCGCGGTTATCGGATCGAGATCGGCGAGGTCGAAATCGCCCTGGCGCGTCATCCGGACGTCGCCGAAAGCGCGGTGGTCGCTCGCGAGGACGCGCCGGGCGACCGCCGGCTCGTGGCGTACGTCGTCGCGCGCGGCGCGGCGGCGCTTTCGACGCCCGAGCTGCGCGCGCACCTCAAATCTTCGCTTCCGGATTACATGGTCCCTTCCGCGTACGTCCTTCTCGAGAAGCTGCCGCTGACGCCGAACGGGAAGATTGATCGCCGCGCGCTGCCCGCCGCCGACGGGTCGCGGCCGGAGCAGGGCGGCGGCTTCGTCGCGCCGCGGAGCGCCGCCGAGATCGCGGTGGCGCGCGTGTGGTGCGAGGTGCTGGGGATCGACCGCGTGGGGATCTACGACAACTTCTTCGACCTCGGCGGACACTCGCTGCTCGCGACTCTCGTGTTCGCGCGTCTGCAGAGTGCCGTCTCCGTCCGGGTGCCCCTGCGGACTCTGTTCGAGAAGCCGACCGTGGCGGAGTTCGCGGTCGCGGTCGACGCGGCCGGAGCGTCTCCGGCCCCGCCGCCGCCCTCGCCGATCGTCGCCGTCTCGCGCAAAGCCCTCTCGGACGCGGGCTCGCGCACCGGCGGGTCCAGAGACTCATGACGCAGATTCCGCCGAAGAACGCGGCATCCAAATCGAAGGGGGCGGCGCCGCCGCCGGCGGAGCCGCTGGCGTTTCCGGCGTCCTTCGCCCAGCAGCGGCTGTGGTTCCTCCATTATCTGGAGCCCGGCGTCGCGTCGTACAACCTTCCGATCGCGCTGCGCTTGAAGGGGCAGCTCGACGCGGGCGCCCTCGAGGAGAGCCTGAACGAGATCCTGCGTCGCCACGACGCCCTGCGGACGAGCTTCCCGGTACGGGATGGCGTGCCGGTCCAGGTCGTTGCGCCGCTGCGGCAGGTCGACCTCCAGCCGACGGATCTGGGAGACATCCCGGCCGAAGGGCGGGAGCAGGAGGCGTCGAGGCTGGTCTCGCTCGAGGCCTCGCGGCCCTTCGACCTCGCGTCGGGTCCGCTCCTCCGCGCGAAGCTCTTCGGCCTGGACGAGGAGAGCCACGTGCTGGTCGTGACGACGCACCACATCGTCTCCGACGGCTGGTCGATCGACATCTTCATGAAGGAGCTCGCGCTGCTTTACGAGGCGTTCCGGAAAGGGCAGCCGTCTCCGCTTCCCGACCTTCCCATCCAGTACGCCGACTACGCCCTCTGGCAGAAGAAGTGGCTCAGGGGAGAAGTCCTCGAGGCCCAGCTCGATTACTGGAGAAAGCAGCTCGCCGGGATCCCCGCCCTCCTGGGACTTCCGACGGACCGGCCTCGCTCGGCCGTGCCGTCCTACCGCGGGGCCTCGGTGAGCGCGATCCTCGCGCCCGGAATTCTGCAGGGGCTCAAAGCGCTCGCCCGGCAGGAAAGCGCGACTCTTTTCATGGTGTTGCTCGCCGCGTTCCAGGCGCTGCTCTCGCGCTACACGGGCGAGGACGACATCGCCGTCGGCTCCCCCATCGCCGGGCGCACCCAGCAGGAGACAGAGCCCCTGATCGGATTCTTCGTGAATACGCTCGTGCTGCGGGGCGATCTCTCGGGGGACCCCACCTTCCGACAGGTGGTGGGACGGGTCCGCGAAACGGCGCTCCAGGCATACGCGTTCCAGGACCTTCCGTTCGAGAAGCTGGTCGAGGAGCTGCAGCCCGCCCGGACTCTCACGCACACGCCGCTCTTCCAGGTTCTCTTCCAGCTCACGCCGGTTTCCGGCGGGGACTCGAGCTTCGCGGACCTCACCGTCTCGAACTTCCCGCTCGGCGGCGAGATCGCCAAGTTCGACCTCAGCCTCCGGATGATCGCGCGCCCGGACCGGCTCTCCTGCGTTTTCGATTACAAGACGGATCTCTTCGACGCCGAGACGATCAAGCGGATGATGGGCCACTGGCAGATCTTCCTGTCCGGACTGATTGCGGAGCCCGACCGGCCCATCTCCCGGGTCCCGATCATGGACGACATCGAGCGCCAGCGAGTTCTGTCCGAATGGAACGCGACATCCTCGGAGTTCGACGGCGAGAAAGGCATCGCGGAGGCGTTCGCCGAGCAGGCCGACAGCGCCCCGGATGCGCCCGCCCTGGTCTCCGGGGAAGAGACGATCTCGTACGGAGACCTGAACCGCCGCGCGAACCGGCTCGCGCACCACCTGCGGGCGCGGGGCGTCGAGCCGGGCCAGGCCGTCGGGGTGTGCCTCGAGCGCTCCGCGGAGCTCGTGGTGGCGCTCCTCGGGATCCTGAAAGCCGGCGCCTTCTACGTGCCGCTCGATCCTTCCTATCCCTCCGACCGGATCGAGTTCATGACGCGGGACGCCTCGGTTCGATGCGTCGTGACGGATGCCGGGAGCGCGGGCCCCCTCGGCGGGAACGCGGCGGTCGTTCGCATCGACGTGGACGCGGCGGCGATTGCGGCCGGGCCCGATTCGAATCCGCCGGCATCCGCCGCGGGCGACTCGACGGCCTACGTGATCTACACCTCGGGCTCGACCGGCAGTCCGAAGGGAGTCGCGGTGCCGCACCGCGGCGTCCTGCGGCTGGTCCGGAACGTCGACTACGCGAGGCTCGCGGCGGACGAGGTCTTTCTCCAGCTGGCCCCGGCTTCCTTCGACGCGTCGACGTTCGAGATCTGGGGAGCGCTGTTGAATGGTGCGCGCTGCGTGCTCTTCCCGGCCCGTGTCCCGACGCCGGCGGACCTGCGGCGCACGATCGCCGAGCACGGCGTCTCGATTCTGTGGCTGACCGCTTCGCTGTTCAACGCGATCGTCGACGCCGATGTCTCCGCGCTCACCGGCGTACGCCAGCTCTTGATCGGAGGCGAAGCCCTCTCCGTTCCGCACGTCCGGCGGGCTCTCGAAGCGCTGCCGGGAACGCGGATCATCAACGGCTACGGGCCCACGGAGAGCACCACGTTCGCCTGCGCCTATCCGATCCCGCGCGATCTTCCGGAGCGGGCGGCGTCCATCCCGATCGGCCGGCCGATCTCGAATACGCGCGTCTACATCCTGGACCGTCAGCGGGTCCCCGTTCCGATCGGAGTCCCGGGCGAGCTCTACATCGGCGGAGCCGGTCTCGCGAGCAGGTATCTGAACAACCCCGAGCTCACGGCCGAGAAGTTCGTTCCCGATCCCTTCCACGGTGCGCCGGGAGATCGCCTGTATCGCACCGGCGACCGGGTCCGTCACCGGCCCGATGGGAACATCGAGTTCCTCGGACGGCTCGACAAGCAGCTGAAGATCCGGGGGTTTCGGATCGAGCCAGCCGAGGTGGAGGCGGCCCTGACGCGCCACCCCGACGTCGCGAGCGCCTTCGTCGTGGCGCGGGAAGACCTTCCGGGCGACCGGCGCCTGATCGCGTACATCGTGCGCCGTGACGCGAAGCGCGAGCCCGTCCCGGATCTCCGCAGGATGCTCGCCGCGACGCTGCCCGATTACATGATCCCCTCCGCCATCGTCGTGCTCGTGGCACTTCCCCTGATTGCCAGCGGGAAGATCGATTGGCGCGCGCTGCCTCGTCCAGGGCTCGAGCGCTCGGAGCTCAAGCCGGACGGCGCCCTGCCCCGCGACACGCTCGAGCTCGTCCTGCTGAAGATCTGGGAGGAAGTGCTCGGCATCCCGTCGATCGGCGCCACCGACGATTTTTTCGCGCTCGGCGGCCATTCGCTCCTCGCGGTTCGGTTGTTCTCCGAGATCGAGAAGACCTTCGGGCGGAACCTCCCGCTCGCGACGCTGTTCCAGGCGCCGACGGTCCAGCAGCTCGCCGCCCGCCTGCGCGAGGATGGCTGGGAGGCACCGTGGTCTTCGCTCGTCGTGATACAGGGCGGTGCGGCCGAGCGTCCCCCATTTCTCTGCGTTCCGGGCGTCGGCGGGAACATCCTGGGGTTCTACGACCTCGCGAGGCAGCTCGGCACGGATCAGCCGGTTTACGGCCTCCAGGCGCAGGGCCTGGACGGCCAGCGCGAGCCCTTGACGCGGATCGAGGACATGGCGGCGCACTACATCTCGGAAGTGCGCGCCGTGCTCCCGAAGGGACCTTTTCTCGTCGGGGGCGCGTCCTTCGGCGGAAGCGTGGCGTTCGAGATGGCGAGGCAGCTCGATATCGCCGGCTATCCCGTCGCCCTCGTGGCGCTCTTCGACGCCTTCGCGCCGGGCACGGCGGTGTTTTCGCCGCGGCTCGCGAAGATGCGGAGGAAGTGGAAACGCCGCGGGGAGCGGTTCGTCGTCCACGCGAAACACGTGATCTTCGACAAGGATCGCGCGCATTACCTCCGTAGCAAGTCCCGCACGCTGCGACGCCGGATTCGCAGTCGTATCTGGCAGATGATCTACAAGTCCTACCGAGAGCGCTCGAAGCCGCTGCCGCGCGTCTTCCAGGACGTGCGCGAGGCGGGATATCTCGCCAACCGCGAGTACGTTCCCGGACCGTATCGAGGCAAGGTGACGCTCTTCCGAGCGGGCGTGCGCTCCGCGCAGGACGCGCCCACGTCCGACATGGGTTGGGCGCGGCTCGCCCAGGGCGGTGTCGAGGTGTGCGAGGTCCCGGGCGACCACGTCAACATGCTGCTCCGCCCGCAGGTCGGGCTGCTCGCCCGCCAGCTGCGCGAGGCGATCGACCGTGCTCTGGGGAAAGAGCTGGAGTCGACGATCGAGAAGATCCCGGGAGAAGTCCGAGCCTGAGGGCCGGATCTTTCATGGAAAGCCGCCAGTGAGTTTCCGCGTCGAGCCCCCCGCCGCCAAATCGACAGTGCCGTTTCGAAGCTTCTGTCAGACCTTCGAGCAGCAGGCGGTCCGCACTCCGGACGCGGTCGCCGTCGAATCTGTCGATCGCTCGCTGACCTACGTCGATCTCGACCGGTCAGCCAATCGCCTCGCCCGGCTGCTCCGTCGCCGGGGCGTCGGACCGGACGTGCTCGTCGCCATCTGCATGGAGCGGTCGCCCGAGCTCATGGTCGCGCTCCTCGGCGTGCTCAAGGCCGGTGGCGCCTATCTTCCGCTCGATCTCGCCCATCCGGCGGAGCGAATCGCCTTCCTCTTCGAAGACAGCGAAGCGCGGCTTCTCCTGACGGACTCCCCGCCGGCGGCGAGGCTTCCGTCGATCCGGCCTTCGAAGGTCGCTCTCGACGCACAGATGTCTTCGCTCGAGGGCGAAAGCGCGAAGTCGCCCGAGTGGCCGATTCTGCCGGATACCCTCGCCTACGCCATCTATACGTCCGGGTCGACCGGTGCGCCCAAGGGCGCTCTGATCCCGCATCGCGCTCTCGCGAGCTTCGCGCCCGTGGCGATCGAGACGTACGGCCTCACATCCGCGGATCGGGTGCTGCAGTTCTCCTCCATCGGGTTCGACTTGAGCGTCGAGGAGATCCTTCCGACCTGGGCCGCGGGGGCGACGGTCGTTCTGAGGAGCCAGGAGATGCTCGGTTCGGCGCGCCACTTTCTGGAGGAGTGCGGCCGGCGGAACGTGAGCGTCGTCAATCTCCCGACGGCGTACTGGCATCAGCTGGCGCTGGGAGTCATCCAGGAGCGGCTGGAGCTGCCGCCGGCGCTCCGGCTCGTGGTCATCGGGGGAGAGCGGGTGCTCCCGGAGCTCGTCGCAGGGTGGCAGAACCGATTCGGCCGGCGAGTCCGGTTGTTGAACGCTTACGGGCCCACCGAGACCACGGTCACGGCGACGGCCTTCGAGGTCCCGTCAACGTGGGTGGGGAGCGAGGACGTCCCGATCGGCCGGCCGATCGGGGGAGTCGAGGCGGTCGTCTTGGACGAGCTCGGCGGGCGCGTCTCCGCCGGCGTCGCCGGGGAGCTCTACATCGGAGGCCCGGGAGTCGCCCGCGGCTACCTCAAACGCCCCGAGCTCACCGCCGAGCGATTCGTGGAGCGGCCGCCCGGCCTCGAAGGCGACTCGCGGCTCTTCCGCACGGGGGATCGAGTGCGGCTTCGATCCGATGGAGAGCTCGAGCTTCTGGGACGCCTCGACAACCAGGTGAAGATTCGAGGGTACCGGGTGGAACCAGGCGAGGTCGAAGCTCTCCTGTCCGGGCACGCTCTCGTGCGCGAAGCCGTGGTCACGGCAGCGCCCGCCGCTCACGGAGGCAACCATCTGGTCGCCTACGTGATTCCGGCGCGGGGTGGCGACGAAACGGGGGGAAACGGCCGCCCGTCCCTCTCGCGGGAGTTGCGGACGTTTCTCGAGGCCCGGCTTCCCGAGTACATGGTGCCCGCCTCCTTCGTCGCGATCGAGTCCTGGCCTCTCACGCCCGCCGGGAAGGTCGACCGGCTCGCGCTCCGCCGGCCCGCATCCGAGCGTCCGGACACCGGCCGTCCGTACGCGCCTCCTGCGACGGCCGGCGCCCTTCTGCCCCAGGACACGCTCGAGCTCGTGCTGCTCAAGATCTGGGAGAGAGTTCTGGGCGTCCCCGTCGGAGGCTCCGACAACTTCTTCGAGCTCGGCGGACACTCGCTCCTGGCGGTGAAGTTGTTCTCGGAGATCGAGCGGGAGTTCGGCCGCAGTCTCCCTCTGGCGACGCTGTTCCAGGCGCCGACCGTCGAGACGCTCGCCGCGCGGCTGAGGCAGGCAGACTGGGTGCCGCCATGGTCTTCGCTCGTCGTCATCCGCGGAGGTCGGGGGAGGCCTCCGTTTTTCTGCGTTCCGGGGGTGGGAGGAAACATCCTGGGTTTCTACGACCTGGCGAGGGAGCTCGGTCCGGACCAGCCCGTCTACGGGCTCCAGGCCCGCGGACTCGATGGAACCTGCGAGCCGCTGTTCCGGGTCGAGGACATGGCGGCGCACTACGTCGAGGAGATCCGATCGGTCCTTCCCGGGGGCCCCTTCCTGGTCGGCGGAGCTTCCTTCGGCGGAGCCGTGGCCTTCGAAATAGCGAGGGTGCTGCAGGAGAGGGGAGAACCCCCGGCCCTCGTCGCGCTGTTCGACACCTCCGCTCCGGGCGGCGAACGAGAGAGCGTGACCGACCGGGTGAAGAAGTCTGCTTCGCGCATCTCGTTCCACGGCCGGAATCTCCTGCTCGGCCGGGAATGGCTCCAGTATCTGCGGAAAACATCCCGGACGCTCGCCCGGAGGCTTCGCAGCCGGGTCTGGCAGGCAGCCTACCGTTCCTACCGCGATCGTTCGCGTCCGCTCCCGCCGGCCCTGCGAAACGTTCGGGAGGCGGGATATCTCGCGGGGAAGAGGTATGTGCCGCAGCCCTACGCGGGGGCGGTGACGCTCTTTCGGGCGGGTGTCCGCTCCTGGGGCGAGACAGGGACCGGCGCGGATCTCGGCTGGCGCCGGCTCGCCCGGGGCGGCGTCGAGGTCCGTGAGGTCCCCGGCGACCATGTCGACATGCTCCGGCCGCCTCACGTCGAGGCTCTGGCCGTCGAGCTGCGCGCCGCGATCGACGCGGCCCTGGCGTCCGTCGAGACCGGCCGGCCCGAGCCGGAAACCGCCTCCGGGCGCTGACCCGCCGTCCCGGTGGGTCCTCCGGACCGGCGTCCGCCGCCCGGCGGGGTCCTCTGCGGCGGTTTTTCCCTCCTTTTTCCCCCTCCCCCTCTCCCTCACCCCTCGTCCCGCGCGTTGTTTCGTTCCGGACGCCGCGGCCATCTCGCCGCTTGCACCCGTCCAGCCCCCTGATATAATTCTGCGTCCCCATGAACCACCGGAATGCAATGGCGGGTACCTCCCGGGGATTATTCCGTCCCGGGGTGTCTCTGCTCTGTTGCATTCTTCGACAGAACCGGTCGGCGATTCTTCGCTGACAGCCCTCCAGATGACCCACCGAATCGCGGTCGCGGGTACCTCCCGGGCCAGAGTGTCGACGCCGGCGGTTTCCAAATGACGTCTCGCGTTTATCTGCGGCAGAACGCGCTGGCGGAGCCCCTCTATGGACGCTGGTACGCGTGGCCGTATCTCGTGTCGCCGATGACGGCGCCGATGTACGTCGAGAACCTGCACGTGCGGCTGATGGAATCGTTCATCGAGAATCCCCAGATCCACGTCGCCGCGCTGCGTAATCCGGAAATGGCGGGGGGGCCGTTTCTCGGGCACGAGGAGAGCCGGGTGCCGGACGTCGCGCGTCTCCTCGAGGATACGCGGCGCGAGAGCGCTGCGCTGCTCCGGTTTGCGGCGGACGTCCAGGAGTTCACGCGGGTGCTCGCGAGTCGCGCGGACGGCTGTTCCCTGGAGGCCCTCTATTCGCAGGTCCCGGATTCGCTGCGCGGCTTCGTCGAGCTCGTCTACGACGTGAACCATCAGGCGGCGATCCGGTTCATCGAGCCGCTCCTCTACCGCAGCCGTTTGTACGACGAGGGCGCGCAGAGCATCGAGCTCTCGGTTGTCGAAGGCGACGACCGCGCGTTCGTGTTCAACACCCCGCGGCTCGACGAAGAGGAACGGCTCGTCGTCTCGTTGCCGTTCCGCTCGGACGCGCTCGACCGGCTCTTCCGGATGCGCGAGGAGCCGCAGGATCCGGGCCTCGCGCGGGAAGCGCTCGGGCTCGGCGGATCCGCCGACGCGCTCTTCTCGCGCCTCTTCACGGAGTCCGCTCCGGGCGCGTCCCCTGCGTGCCCGCCGGGCACGGTCCGCGTCCGCTATTTTGGCCACGCCTGCGTCCTCGTCGAGTCGGACCAGGCCACCGTCCTCACGGACCCGGTGATCGCGTACGAGCATGGTTCCGGCCATTCGCGGCTGAGCTGGGCGGATCTGCCCGCCCGGATCGACTACGCGCTCATCACGCACGCGCACCAGGATCACTGCATGCTCGAGACGCTGCTCGCTCTGCGCCACAAGATCGGCCACGTCGTCGTCCCCCGCAACTCCGGAGGCGGGCTCGCGGACCCCTCTCTGAAGCTCGTCCTCGAAGCCGCGGGCTTCCGAAGCGTCATCGAGCTCGACGAGCTCGGGCGCATCGACCTGCCGGGCGGAGCGATCACGAGCATCCCGTTCTTCGGGGAGCACGGCGATCTCGCTATCCGCAGCAAGACGACCTACCTCGTCCGCCTCCTCGACCGCTCCTTTCTCTTCTGCGCGGACTCGAACGCCTTCGAGCCCGCCGTCTACGACCATCTGCGCGATCTGCTGGGCGACCTCGAGGCGGTATTCGTCGGGATGGAGTGCGAAGGCGCCCCGATGAGCTGGCTCTACGGTCCTCTCGTGACGGCTCCGCTCGCCCGGCGCATGGATCAGTCGCGCCGGCTCGACGGGTCCGACTGCGAGCGGGCGATGGGACTCGTGACCCGTCTGCGCCCCCGGGCCGTGTACGTCTACGCCATGGGCGCGGAGCCGTGGCTCACGTACCTCACGTCGATCCACTACACGGATGAGTCCCGGCCGATCGTCGAATCTCGCGCGCTCGTCCAGGCTTGCACCGCCCTGGGAATCCCGGCCGAGGTGCTCTTCGGAACGAAAGAGATGGTCTACCGGTGAGCCACTCGCCGTTCTCGCGTCTGACTCCCGCGCAGGAGCTCTTCGTCCGAGAGTGGAACGACACCCGGACCGAGTATCCGCGGGACGAGACGATCGCGGGCCTCTTCGAGGAGGTCGTCCGGGATCATCCGGCTTCCCCGGCGCTCGTCTCCGCCGCCGACGGTCGGTCTCTGAGCTACGACGATCTGAATCGGAGGGCGAACCGCCTGGCCCACCACTTCAAGCGCGTGGGACTCGGAGAGGGAGCGCTCGTCGCGATCCAGCTCGAGCGATCGTTCGACATGATCGTCGCGATGCTCGCCGCCCTGAAGGCGGGGTGCGGCTACGTCCCCCTCGATCCGCGACTTCCTCTGAAGCGGATCAGCCGTCTCCTGGAGGATGCGCGGCCCGCCATGGTCGTGACCGTCGAGGAGCTGTCCGACGCTCTGCCGGCGAGCACACGCCTCGTGTGCCTGGACACCGACGCCCGGGCGATCACGCGTGAAAGCGATGCGAACCCGGCGCGCGCGGGCTCCGCTCTTGCGGTCGCGCACGTGCTGTACACGTCCGGCTCGACCGGAGAGCCGAAGGGCGTCGCCGTCGTAAACCGGGGGGTCATCCGCCTCGTCCGGGGAACGAGCTACGCGGCCTTCGGAGCCGGAGAGACGTTTCTCCAGGCGGCGCCCGTATCGTTCGACGCCTCGACGTTCGAGATCTGGGGAGCGCTGCTCCATGGCGCGCGCCTCGTCCTCCTTCCCCCGGGCGCCGCCGGGCTCGACGAGATCGTCGGCGCGGTCCGCGACCACGCGGTCACCACGCTCTGGCTCACCGCAGGCCTCTTTCATCTCGTCGTCGAAGAGCGGCTGGCGGGACTGCGCGATCTGAGGACCCTGCTCGCGGGAGGAGACGTCCTCTCTCCGGCCCGCGTGCGGGAGGCCCGCCGGGGTCTTCCGGAGTGCGCGCTCGTCAACGGGTACGGTCCGACGGAAAGCACCACGTTCGCCGCGTGCCACCGCGTCCAGGATCTGCCGGCCGGTGCGTCGCGGGTTCCCATCGGACGTCCGATCGCGAACACGCGGATCCACCTCCTCGACCCGGACGGCCGGTGGGTGCCGCCCGGGGAACCGGGGGAGGTCTTCATCGGCGGTGACGGTCTTGCGCGTGGCTACTGGAACCGTCCCGAACTGACGGCGGCGAGCTTCGTGGAGGATCCGTTCGCGGAGGCCGAGGGCGGCCGCCTGTACCGCACGGGCGACCTTGCCCTGCTCCGGCCCGACGGGGAGCTCGAATTTCTCGGCCGCCGGGACGAGCAGGTGAAGGTCCATGGATTCCGCGTCGAGCCCGGCGAGGTCGAGGCGGCCCTGGACGCTCATTCCGCCGTTCTCCGGAGCGCTGTTGCCGCGCGGGATGCGGCGTCGGGAGCGCGGTCGCTCTCGGCGTGGATCGTCCTGCGTCCCGGAGCGGCGTGCGCCGACGGCGAGCTGCGCGCCTTTCTCCAGGAGAGCCTGCCCGACTACATGGTGCCCGCCCGGTTCGTCCGGGTCCCGGGCCTTCCGCTCACGGAGAACGGAAAGGTCGACCGGCGCGCCCTCCCGGACCCGCAGCCCGAGGCCGCCGCCGCCTCGTCTCCGCCTCGCTCGGTTCTGGAGGAGTCCGTCTCCCGCGTGTGGTCGTCCGTCCTCGGCGTCGAGTCGGTCGACTGCGAAGCCAACTTCTTCGATCTGGGAGGCAGCTCCCTCCTCCTGATCGCGGCGCAGGCCCGGCTGGAAGCGAGCCTCGGTCGGATGGTCCCGATCATGTGGCTCTTCGAGCACCCGACGGTCCGCACCCTCGCCGCGGCCATCGCTTCCGGATCCGACGGCGGTGCGCGGGCGCGCGCTCTGGAAGAGCGCCTCCGCCGCCGGCGGGGAACAGCGGCCGCCGCCGCCCCGGAGACGAACCCATGAGCCGCGAAGACCTCCGCCCGGGCGCGGTCGCCATCGTCGGGATGGCCGGACGGTTTCCCGGGGCGAGCTCGGTCGCGGAGCTCTGGGAGAACCTGAAGGCGGGCCGCGAGACGATCACGCCTCTCTCGGCCGAAGATCTCCTCGCCTCAGGAATCGATCCCGCGCGCCTTTCCGATCCGCACTACGTGAAGGCGCGAGGAATTCTCGAAGACGTCGAGATGTTCGACGCGTCCTTCTTCGGGTTCACTCCGCGGGAGGCCGATCTCACCGATCCGCAGCACCGGCTGTTTCTGGAAACCTGCTGGCAGGCGCTCGAGGACTCGGGGATCGACGCGGAGAGGGCGGAGGGCGCCATCGGCGTCTTCGGCGGGATGAGCATGAACACCTATCTCCTCGCCGCCCGCGGGCGAGACGCCTCGTTCTGGAAGGAGCTGACCGAGTCGTACCAGATCGGCGGGTACGCTTCGGTTCTCGGCAACGACAACAACTTCCTGACGACGCGCGTCTCGTACAAGCTCGACCTGAAGGGTCTGAGCCTCGACGTGCAGACGGGTTGCTCCACTTCGCTCGTCGCCGTCTGCCTGGCGGCTCGCGCGCTTCTCGAGGGCGACTGCGACGCCGCGCTCGCGGGAGGCGTCTCGGTCACGTTCCCGCAACACCGGGGGTATCTCTACCAGGAAGGCGCGATGGGATCGCCGGACGGCCACTGCCGGGCGTTCGACGCTTCGGCCGCGGGGACCGTGTTCGCGGCGGGCGTCGGCGTGGTCGTGCTGAAGCGGCTCGAGGACGCGGTGGCCGACGGTGACTCCATCACCGCGGTGATCCGCGGGTTCGCGCTGAACAACGACGGCGCCGCCAAAGTCGGCTACATGGCGCCGAGCGTGGACGGCCAGGCCGAAGTCATCGCCCTGGCCCACGCTTCGGCCGGCGTCGACCCGCGATCGATCGGCTATGTGGAGACGCACGGCACCGGAACCCCGCTCGGCGACCCCATCGAGATTGCCGGCCTGACGCGCGCCTTCCGTCTCTCGACATCCGACCGGGGGTTCTGCGCCATCGGGTCTGTGAAGCCGAACGTCGGCCACCTCGACATCGCGTCGGGCGTCACCGGTCTGATCAAGGCGGCGCTCGCCGTCCGGACGGGCTTGATTCCACCGAGTCTCCATTTCTCCCATCCGAACCCGGCCGCGGACATGGAGAGGTCTCCGTTCTTCGTGAACACGAGCCTGTCCGAGTGGGGCACTCCCGGGTCGCCGCGCCGGGCGGGCGTCAGCGCCTTCGGCGTCGGGGGGACGAATGCCCACGTCGTCCTCGAAGAGGCGGAGGCGCCGCCCGCCGTGTCCCGCCGGTCGTGCGAGCTGATCGTTCTCTCCGCGAAGACGGAGCCCGCGCTCGACGCCGCCACGGCGAACCTCGCCCGCCACTTCGCGGACCACCCGGAGACCGACCTGGCGTCGGCCGCCTGGACGCTCCAGACGGGGCGCAAAGTCTTCGCCCACCGCCGCACCTTCGTCTGCTCCGACCCGGCTGGCGCGGTGTCGAGCCTGACCGGACCTTCTCGGCGGACGCAACCGGCTTCCAGTCGCCGCCACGCCTCGGTCGCGTTTCTCTTCCCGGGCCAGGGCTCCCAGCACGCCGGGATGGCGCGGGAGCTCTACGAGACCGAGCCGCGCTTCCGCGAGGAGCTCGACCGCTGCGCCGCGCTCGTCGCTCCGTCCCTCGAAACGGGCCTTCTCGAGCTGCTCTATCCGGGCGCCGGAAACGAGGCGGCCGGCGAGGCGCGCCTTCAGGCCACGCAGTTCGCGCAGCCCGCGATCTTCGCCGTGGAGTACGCGCTCGCGAAGCTCTGGGAGAGCTGGGGAATCCGTCCGGCGGCGATGCTCGGGCACAGCGTGGGCGAGTTCGTGGCCGCGACCCTTTCCGGTGTCTTCTCTCTGGAGGACGCGCTCGCGCTCGTGACCGCGCGGGGACGGCTCGTCGCGGCCATGCCGCCGGGAGCGATGCTCGCCGTCCGCGTCGAGGAGGACCAGCTCGCGACCGTAACCCGGCCGGGTATCTCGCTCGCGGCGATCAACACCCCGTCACTCTGCGTCCTCGCCGGACCGCCGGAGGTCATCGAGAGTCTCCAGTGGGAGCTCGCGGAACGGGGCATCGCGCACCGGCTGCTGCCGACCTCGCACGCCTTCCATTCCGAAATGATGGATCCCGTCCTTGCCCCCTTCGAAGAGCTCGTCGCGGGCATGCGGTTGAACGCCCCCGCGATCCCGTTCGTATCAGGGGTGACGGGCGCGTGGATCCGTCCCGAAGAGGCGACCGATCCGGCCTACTGGTCCGCGCACCTCCGCAAGCCCGTCCGGTTCGCGGACGGCGTGGCCCGGCTCCTCTCCTCGGGAGACCACGCGCTGCTCGAGGTCGGCCCGGGGCAGACCCTGAGCCTTCACGCGCGGCGCCACCCCGCAAAGACGCCCCATCAGGTCGTGCTCGCGTCCCTGAGCCATCCCGAAGACCGGGAATCCGACCGGACGTGCCTGCTCCGCGCGGTCGGACAGCTCTGGCTCTCCGGATTCGCGATCGACTGGACGGGCCTGGCGGGGGAGAGACGCCCGCGAAGGATCCCGCTGCCCACGTATCCCTTCGAGCGCCGCCGGCACTGGATCGACGCGGAGACGGCGCCCGCCGCTCCGGAACGATCCGCCGCCGCCGCCGCCGCCGCCCCGCCCCGGGAGCCGGATGTCGCCACGGCATCCGAGCCGGAGGCGGCCTGCGAGATCCCGGTCTCAGCGTCGACCTCGACCTCCGTCGCCGTAGCCGCCGAGGCGGCGGCCGCGGCTCCGTCGGCATCCTTCTTCCCGGCCCCCGTCTCCGCGCGGGCCGAGGCCGCTCCGCTCGCCGTCGGCGCCGTCGTCTCCCTGACCGCCGTGCCCGCGCCCGCGCGGGTCTTCGAGACGAGCGCTGGGTCCGGGGGCCCGCCGCCTCCGCGACGGGACGCCCTCCTGGAGCGCGTCCAGGGGGTCTTCTCGCATCTCTCCGGAATCGCCCCGGCGGACATCGCTCCTTCCGCGACGTTCCTCGAGATCGGGTTCGATTCGCTCTTCCTCACCCAGGCGACGCAGCAGCTCCAGAAGGAGTTCGGCCTCCGTATCTCATTCCGGCAGCTGCTCGGCGACGCCTCGACGCCGGAGGCGCTGGCGGCGTACCTCGATGCGGCGCTGCCTCCCGAGCCGGTCCGAACGGGCGCGTCAGCGTCGCCGGCTTCCACACCGGCTCCGCGGCCCGCTCCGCTCGCGAGCGCCGGAGGCGCCGTCCCCGCGACCACGTTCGAGCGGGACGTGGCCGATCGGCTGACGGCGATGGCCGAGCAGATCGCCCGGCTGCAGGGCGAGCGGACCGGGGCCGCACCTCTGCCCCTCCCCGTCTCCCCGGGCGCGTCGCCCATCGAACCGGCGCCGCCGACCGCGGCCGGCAAGCCGGGGTTTGCGGCGTTCGGACCCTTCAAGCCGATCGAGAAGGCGGCGGGCGGCCGGCTGACGGCTTCGCAGCAGGAGTACCTCTCCGGATTCGTCGAGCGGTACACGCGCCGTACGGCGAAATCGAAAGCGCTCGCCCAGGAGCATCGCGCCCATTTCGCCGATCCCCGCGTCGTCGCCGGCTTCCGCGCGGAGTGGAAGGAGATGGTCTACCCGATCGTCGCCACGGGCTCGTCCGGCTCTCGCATCCAGGACGTGGACGGCAACGAGTACGTCGACATGCTCATGGGCTTCGGTTTGAATCTTTTCGGGCATTCGCCGGCGTTCGTCACCGAAGCCGTGGCGGCGCAGCTGCAGAAGGGCGTCGAGATCGGCCCGCAGTCGCCCATCGCCGGCGACGTCGCGCGCCTCATCACGGAGTTCACCGGCATGGAGCGGGTTACCTTTTGCAACACCGGGTCGGAGGCCGTGATGGCGGCGCTGCGCCTGGCGCGAACCGTAACAGGCCGCGACGGGATCGCGCTCTTCTCCGGCTCTTACCACGGCACGTTCGACGAGGTGCTCGTCCGCGGCGTGCGATCCGGAAAGGACCTCCGCTCCTTCCCGATCGCGCCCGGAATCCCGTCCGCGAAGGTCGAGAACGCCATCGTTCTCGACTACGGGACCGACGAGTCCTTGGAGATCCTGGCGGCGCGCATGCCGGATCTCGCCGCGGTGCTGGTCGAGCCGGTTCAGAGCCGGCATCCCGACCTCCAGCCGCGCGAGTATCTCCGGAAGCTGCGGCGCATGACGGAGGAGTCGGGAACAGCGCTGATTTTCGACGAGGTCATCACGGGCTTCCGCGTCCATCCCGGTGGCGCCCAGGCCGTATTCGGAATCCGCGCCGACATCGCCACGTACGGCAAGGTGCTCGGCGGCGGCATGCCGTTCGGCGTCGTCGCGGGGCGTCACGAGTACATGGACGCCCTGGACGGCGGGATGTGGCGCTTCGGCGACGACTCCTTCCCCGAGGCGGGAGTGACCTTCTTCGCCGGCACGTTCGTGAGGCATCCGCTCGCGATGGCCGCCGCCCTCGCGGTCTTGAACCGCCTCAAGGCGGCGGGCCCGGGCTTTCAACTCTCGTTGAATGCGAAGGCGGAACGGCTCGCGGCCCGCCTGAACCTCTGTTTCGAGGAGTACGGCGTTCCGAGCCGCGTCCAGAACTTCGCTTCAATTCTCTTCTTCGGCTTCCCGAGCGAGCACCGGCTGGCGAGCCTGCTCTACTACCACCTGCGCGAGAAGGGCGTCCACATCTGGGAGGGCTTCCCCTGCTTCGTCACGGAGGCGCACACAGAGGAGGATCTCGACTTCGTCGCGCGCGCATTCGAGGCGAGCGCCGCGGAGATGAGACGGGGAGGGCTTCTTCCGGCGTCCGACCGCCCCGATCCGTCCGGCGCACCGATCCGCCCCGTGCTTGCGCCCCTGGTCCTTCCGGGTTCCGGCGCCGACAGCGGTTTTCCGCTGACCGAGTCGCAGAAGGAAGTCTGGCTGGCGTCGCAGATGGGCCCGGAGGCTTCCTGCGCTTTCAACGAGGGCATCCGGCTCCGGCTCCGCGGCCCGCTCGACGTGGAAGCGCTCAGGGATGCCCTGCGCGGTCTCGTGCTGCGGCACGAGGCGTTGCGCACGACGTACGACGCGGACGGAGAGCTCCAGCGGGTCCAGGCGGACGCGGCGGCCCCCCTGGCGATCGCCGATCTGTCCGCGTCGACCCCGGCGGAAGCCGCCGCGAAACAGCGAGAGATCCTGCTCGAAGAGGCGGAGATGCCTTTCGACCTCCTGCACGGTCCTCTGCTCCGGGCGCGTCTGCTCGTGCTCGGCTCGGGTCTGCACGACCTCGTTCTCACGGCACACCACCTCGCCTCCGATGGGTGGTCGACGAACGTGATGCTGGCCGATCTCGCCGCGATCTATTCGGCGCGCCGAGCGACGGGGGAGAGCGCGATGCCGCCGGCGCCGAGCTTCAGGGACTTCGCGATGCGGGAGGCGTCGCGAAGGGGCGAGCCCGAGGCCGCCGCCACGGAGCGCTACTGGCTCGAGTCCTTCTCCTCTCCTCCGCCGGTTCTCGACCTGCCCACGGACCGTCCCCGGCCCGCGATCAAGACGTACGCGGGATCGACCGTTCGCCGGAGCATCGCCGAGCCGCTGACCCGCGCGGTGCGGCAGGCGGGTGCACGGGAAGGGAGCACGCTCTTCGCGACGCTCTTCGCCGCCTTCGCGGTCCTGCTCCACCGGCTCACCGGCCAGGAAGACCTCGTGGTCGGAATCCCCGCCGCGGGCCAGGCGAGCGACGACGCCGAGGGCCTCGTCGGCCACTGCGTCCACTTCCTGCCGATCCGGTCCCGGGCGCCCCGGCAGAAGCCGACGAACGAGCACCTGCGATCGCTCGCCGGGACGATCCTGGACGCCTTCGAGCACCAGGACTACACCTACGGCCGCCTGATCCAGAAACTGTCCCTGCCCCGCGACCCGAGCCGGCTGCCGCTCATCGAGGCCCAGTTCAATCTCGAACGGATCGGCGGCGGGACGGGCTGGGACGGTCTCGGCGTGGAGCTCGACACCAACCCGAAATCCTTCGTCAACAACGACATCTTCTTGAACGCCGTCGAGACACCGCACGGGCTGGTGCTCGACTGCGACTACAACACCGATCTCTTCGACGCCGAGACGGTCGACCGGTGGCTCGGGTATTTCGAGAGAGTTCTCGAAGGGATCGCCTCGGAGCCGGCCCGCGCGCTCTGGGATCTGCCGCTCTGGACCGACGCGGAGCGCGAACGGGTCCTGGTCGAATGGAACCGCACCGAGAGCCCGTCGCCCGCGGTCGGCGCGCACGAGCTGTTCGAGGCGAGCGTCCGGTCGTCTCCGGACGCGATCGCGCTCGCATTCCGGGACGAGCGGCTCTCCTACCGGGAGCTCGACATTCGCGCAAACCGCCTCGCGAACCATCTCGCCGCGCTGGGCGTCGGCCGCGGAACCCTGGTGGGGCTCTCCGTGGAACGCTCGCCGGATCTCCTCGTGGCGATCCTCGGAGTTCTGAAAGCCGGCGGCGCTTACGTACCTCTCGATCCGACGCATCCCGCCGAGCGTGTCGCCGGAATCCTGGAGGATGCCGGTGCGGCTTTGCTTCTGACCGACGCAGAGTCTCCGGCGGCAGGTCGCACGCGGGTCGTTTCGCTGCGTGCCGAGGCGGGACGGATCGCCCGCGCGAGTTCCGAGCGTCCGGCGGTCCGCGCGGAGGCGCGCGATCTGGCCTACGTGATCTACACCTCGGGATCGACCGGAAAGCCGAAAGGCGTGGCCGTTTCACACGGGTCTCTGGTCCACCTTCTCGGGGCGATGCGGGAGGTCCCCGGAATCGAAAGCTCGGACACCCTGCTCGCGGTGACGACGGTCTCCTTCGACATCGCGATGCTCGAGCTGCTGCTGCCTTTGACCGCCGGCGCGACGACCGCGATCGCGGAGACAGCCGTGGCTTCCGACGGAGAGCACCTGGCCCGGCAGCTCGCGCGGACGCGGACGACGATGATGCAGGCGACGCCCGCGACCTGGCGCCTGCTGATCGACTCCGGCTGGGAGGGCCTTCCGGGACTGAAGATGCTCTGCGGGGGAGAGGCGCTGACACGGGATCTCGCCGACGCCCTGCTCGCCCGCGGCGCAGCGCTCTGGAACATGTATGGCCCCACCGAGACGACGATCTGGTCCGCCGTCGGGCGGGTTCAGCCCGGCGACGGAGCCCCCTCCGTGGGCCGCCCGATCGCGAACACGCGGCTGTACGTGCTCGACCCGGACCTCCGGCCGGTGCCCCTGGGAGTCCGCGGCGAGCTCTGCATCGCCGGGGCGGGGGTCGCGCTCGGTTACTGGAACCGGCCGGAGCTGACCGAGCAGAGCTTTCCGCCCGACCCGTTCGCGGCGGAGCCGGGCGCCCGGATCTATCGGACGGGCGACGTCGCCCGCTTCCGGCCCGACGGCTCGGTGGAGCTCTTCGGCCGGAGCGACCGGCAGATCAAGCTGCGCGGCTACCGCATCGAGCCGGGAGAAGTGGAAGCGGCGCTGGAAAGCCGCCCCGAGGTTCGCGAAGCCGCCGTCCGCGTGCGCGAGGACGCGCGGGGCGATCGGAGACTCGTCGCCTATGTCGTTTCCCGCGGCGCGCTCGACGATGCCGAGTCGCGCTGGCAGGCCGAGATGAGCGCCCAGTGGGAGGCCGAGTACTCCACCGCGATCCGAGAGAGGGACAGCCAGGGCGCTGCGGACAGGAACCCTTCCGTGAATCTTTACGGCGGGGCGGGGATCGGGGACGTCGCCGGCGAGCTCGAAGCGTGGCTGAACCCGATCGCCGCGGAGATCCTCTCGTGGAATTCCCGCCGCGTCCTCGAGATCGGGTGCGGCACGGGTCTCCTCCTCGAGAAGATCGCGAGCGCGTGCGATCAATATCGGGGGACCGATCTCTCCCAGGGAGCGCTCGACGACGTCCGGCGCCGACTCGCCGCGGCAGGGGTGGATTCCGCGGGAATCGAGCTCGAGCGCCGGATGGCGGACGACTTCACGGGCATTCGCGACGGCTCGTTCGACGCGGTCGTCGTGAACTCGGTCATCGAGTATCTGCCCGGCGTTCAGACCCTGCTTCGTGTCGTCGAAGGCGCGGTGGCCGCGGTCCGGAGTGGCGGTCGAGTCTTCGTCGGCGACGTCCCCAGCCTGCCGATGTGGGAGACCTTCCAGGCGGCATCCCAGATCGAGCACGCCTCCGACTCGCTCGCCACGTCTCTGCTGCGCGAGCGGGTCCGCCATGCCGTCTCCCATGAAACCCGGCTGCTGGTCGATCCCGAGCTGTTCCGCGTGCTCGCGCACCGCATACCGGCCGTCCGGAGCGTCGAGGTGCGCCTTTCGCGCGCTCGGTTCTCCCACGAAGCCTCCCGCCTCCACGCGGACGCGTACTACGACGTGGTGATCCACGTCGGCGAGCCCGACGCCTCCGACCGCTCGACCTCGATCGCGCGCGAATGGGAGGCCGAGGGGCTCGATCTCGCGAAGGTGGAGACGCTCCTCTCGACGCGGCCGGACGCGCTCCTCCTGCGCGGGGTTCCGTTGATCCGTCACGCGCGGGAAAGCGGCCTGATCGGAAGGCTCGATTCGGCGGAATGCCCGGAGACCGTCGGCGGGCTTCGGCGCCTTCTCGGAGAGGTCCGCGGCGTCGCTCGGGCCCCCTTCGAGGAGATCGGGGACCGCTACGGCTACGTCGTCGACCGCACCTGGTCGGGACGGGGTTCCGCCGACATCCTCTTCCGGCGGGGCGGCGCCAGCGCGCGTCCGACGGAGACGGGATTCGGCATCGCGGCCTCGGAACCGCGGTCGTGGCGGGACTACGTCAACGAGCCCGCACGCACCGCGATCACCAGGCGGATCGTCGCGGGGCTCCGGGATCATCTCCAGCGGACGCTGCCCGGCTACATGGTCCCTTCGACCATCGAGATCCTGGACGCGATCCCGCGCACGGGAAGCGGGAAAGTCGATTACGCGGCGCTGCCAAAGCCGACGGGGCTCCAGTCGACCACGGCGGTTCGCATGGGTCCTCGCGACGACGTGGAGATACGGCTGGCCGCGATCTGGGAAGAAGTGCTCGGCACTCCCGGTATCGGGATCTCCGATGACTACTTCGACCTCGGCGGACACTCGCTGCTCGCGGCCCGGCTCTTCGCACAGATCGGCGAAGCGTTCGACCGCTACCTTCCGCTCGCAACGATCTTCGAGGCCCCCACGATCGAGCGGCTCGCGCGCAAGCTCCGCGACCCGGGGGAGGTCATGGCGGGTTCGTCCCTGGTCCTCATCCAGCGGGGGAGCCCGCGCCGGCCGCCGTTTTTCTGCGTTCCCGGTGTCGGGGGCAACATCGTCGGATACGCCGACCTCGCGCGCCAGCTGGGCCCGGATCAGACTGTCTACGGATTGCAGGCCCCCGGTCTCGACGGAAAACAGGCTCCGTTGACGCGCGTCGAGGACATGGCCGCCTACTACGTCGAAGAGATCCGGCGCGTCGCGCCCGAAGGCCCTTACCTCCTGGGCGGCGCCTCGTTCGGAGGCGGCGTGGCGTTCGAGATGGCGCGGCAGCTCGACGCCGCCGGGCAGCCGGTCGGGCTCGTCGCACTGTTCGACGCGTTCGCGCCCGAGAGCTCCTCCTCCTGGCACGCGATGGTTCCCGGACCTTTCCGTTCGTACGCCACGCGGATCTCGTACCACGCGAAGAACCTGCTTTTCGGATCCGACCGGAGCCTCTATGTCGTTCGCAAGTCGCGAACGCTCAAGCGGCGCGTCCGGAGCGGGATCTGGCGGATGATCTACAAGTCCTACCGGGTCCGGTCGAAGCCTCTTCCCCTCGTGCTCCAGGACGTGAGGGAGGCGGGATACCTCGCGCATCGGGAGTACGTACCGGGCGTGTACCGCGGCAGGGTGACGCTTTTTCGGGCGGGAGTCCGTTCAGCGGCCGACGCTCCCACCGCCGACATGGGCTGGAGCCGGTTCGCCGAGGGCGGCGTCGAGATCCGCGACGTGCCGGGCGACCACGTCGACATGCTGCTTCGCCCGCAGGTGGAGCTTCTCGCGGTCCAGCTTCGGGAATGCATCGGCCGGGCGATCGAGCCGTCTTCCTTCCTGAACGCGCCGGCCGCCGCCGGGGTCTGAAGGCGGGAGTTTCGAGGGACCACGTTTCGTTTGACGGGGCGGGGAGGCGAAGGTGGGCGAACCGAGAGACGAGCCGGCGTCGGGCGCGTTCGAGCTGCCGCTCGACCGGCCCCGCAGCGCCTCCACGCCCTTCCGGCGCGCCACCGAGGCGTTCTCGATCCCGCCCGGCATCCGGACCGCTCTGCAGGATCTCGGGGAGCAGGCGGGCGGGCCCGAGGCGCCCTGGCTCGCCGCGTTTCAGTCGGTCCTGCACCGATATTCCGGTCATGACGCCGTCCCCGTTTGTGTGACCGGCGGTGAGGGCGGCCGGGAGATCGCCCGCGCGGACTTCTCCGATGACCCGACGTTTGCGGAGGCGATCGCGCGAACGGGCGCCCGCGCGAAGGAGAAGACGGGCACCGCAGCGGGACGCTCCTCCATCCGGTTCCATTTCGGCGGCCCGTCCGCCGCCGATCGAGCGGGAAGCGAAGAATTCGCGCTCGCGCTCTCCCTGCCGGCTAGCGGCGACGGAGACGCGCCGCGGGCATGCCTCGACTATGACGCCTCCGTGTTCGACGCCTCGACGGTGCGCCGGTTCCTCGCCCACTTCGTGACGTTCCTCCGCGCCGCGGCCGCGGATCCTCAGCGCCGCGTCGGCGCGCTGCCGCTTCTGGCGCCGGCGGAGCGAGACCGCGTCCTCGCCGAATCGGGTGGCCTGGCCGACGGAACCTTTCCGACGACGAGCGTCGTGGCGCTCTTCGCGGAGCAGGCCGCGCGCACTCCCGATTCGGTCTCCACCGTCTTCGGCGAATCGTCTCTCACGTATCGCGAGCTCGACCTCGCCTCCAACCGGCTCGCTCACGCGCTGCGGTCCCTGGGAAGCGGGCCCGGGGAACTCGTCGGGATCTGCCTCGAACGATCTCTCGACGCCGGGGTCGCCGTCCTGGCGGCACTGAAAGCGGGAGCGGGCTACGTCGCGCTCGATCCGGAGTACCCGCGGGAACGCCTCGAGTTCATGGTGCGCGACAGCGCCTCGTCCGTCATCCTCGGAGACGAAGCCGCGGCGGCGCGCCTTCCCGACGCCGGGGCAAAGCTCCTGACGTTCGGGTCAGACGCCCTCCGGAGCCTCCTCGCCTCGCAGCCCGCGTCGCCGCTCGAAGGGCCTGCGAGCCCGGGCGGCCTGGCCTACGTGATCTACACGTCGGGCTCCACGGGGAAGCCCAAGGGCGTGGCGATGCCGCACCGCGCCCTCGCGAACCTTCTTCTCTGGCAGCTCCAGTCCTCGCCGAACCCGGCGGCGAAAACGCTCCAGTTCGCATCCCTCAATTTCGACGTTTCGTTCCAGGAGATCTTCTCCACCTGGTGCGCGGGCGGCGTCCTGGTGATGCTCCCGGAGAATGTGCGCCGCGACGCGGCCTCGCTGTGGCGCTTCATCGCCCGCGAGGGCGTCGAGCGCCTCTTCCTTCCCTTCGTGGCGCTCCAGCAGCTCGCGGACGCCTCCGACGCCGACGCTTCGGACGCGCCCCTTCTTCGCGAGGTGATCACGGCCGGCGAACAGCTCCAGATCACGCCTCAGATCGCGCGGCTGTTCGGCGGACCCGTCGCCCGGACGCTCCAGAACCAGTACGGCCCCTCGGAGACCCACGTCGCGACGGCGTTCACTCTCCGCGGTTCCTCCGATTCGTGGCCGACTCTGCCTCCGATCGGCCGACCGATCGCGAATGACCGCGTGTACATCCTGGATCGCCGGGGCGAGCCGGTGCCGGGCGGTGTGCCGGGAGAGGTCGTCATCGGCGGAGCGGGCGTCGCGGACGGCTACTGGAGGCGGCCCGAGCTCACCGCCGAGCGTTTCGTGGCCGATCCGTTCGGGGGGAAACCCGGGACGCGCCTCTACCGGACCGGGGACCTCGGCCGCCGCCGCGCCGACGGAGAGATCGAGTTCCTCGGCCGCCTCGATCACCAGGTGAAGATCCGCGGCTTCCGCGTCGAGCCCGGGGAAGTCGCCGCCGCTCTCGCGCAGCACCCGGAAGTCGCGGAGGCCGCCGTCACCGCCCACCAGGACGGCAGCGGCGGGCGCTTTCTCGCGGGGTATTTCGTACCGCGGGGACCCGCGGCACCGCGCTCCTCCGAGCTGCGGGCGTTTCTGAAGTCGAAGATCCCCGACTACATGATTCCCTCGGTCTTCGTCGTCATGGCGGCGCTCCCGCTCACCCCGAGCGGCAAGGTCGATCGCGCCGCCCTTCCGACGGCGGACCTCATGCGGCCGGATCTCGGAGAGACGATGACGTCTCCCCGCGACGCGGAAGAAACGCGCCTCTCTCGGATCTGGGAGAAGGCGTTCGGGATGGACCTCGTCGGCGTTCACGACGACTTCTTCGAGCTCGGCGGGCACTCGCTCGTCGCCGGCCGGATCTTCGCGGAAATCCGGAGGAGCTTTCGAAACGATCTTCCTCCGACGACGCTGCTCCGCGCGCCGACGATCGCGCGACTCGCGGAAGTCCTTCGAGGCGGCCGGCCCTCCTCCCGATGGACGTCCCTCGTTCCCATCCAGCCGGAGGGAAGCCGTCTTCCTCTCTTCTGCATGCATGCGGGTGCGGGAACGATTCTCTACTACCGCGACCTCGCGAGGACACTGGGGCCCGACCAGCCGATCTACGGCCTGCAGGCGCAGGGCCTCTACGGCGATCTCGCCCCGCACACGGAGGTCGAAGAAATGGCCGCGCACTACGTCCGGGAGATCCGGACGGTGCAGCCCGAGGGGCCCTATTACCTCGCCGGGTTCTGCTTCGGCGGGCTGCTCGCCTTCGCCGTCGCCCAGATCCTGATCGGGGAGGGCAGCGAGGTCGCGCTGCTCGCGTCGTTCGACGGCGGGTCGCATCTCTTCGACTACGCGGTGCGGACGGGACAGGCGATGGGACCGGACGGCCCGCGCGACACCGCCGCGAGCGACTGGATCGCGCATCACCGCGGGCGCCTCAGCCGCATGAGTCTCGGGGACAAGGCCGCGTATCTCGGACGCAAGGCGAAGTCACGGCTCCGCCGCTGGAGCTACCGCGTGCGCGAGCGCGCGGACCTCGCGCGCGCGGATGTCTTGAGACGGCGCGGGATGCCTCTTTCGGACCGGCTGAGAGAGACCTACTTCCGGGCCAACAGCGTGCGCGCGGCCCGGCGGTACCGCCCGGCGGCCTACCCCGGCAGAATGGCGATCTTCGAGACGCGGGGGCTCTTCCGCGATCCCCACCTCGGTTGGGACGGGCTCGTCGCTGGCGGATTTGACGTCCACGAGATCGCGACGCCCACCGCCGACGCCGATCGTTATCACGCCGTCTTCATCCCCGCCCTCGCCGACCCCCTCCGCGAAGTCCTGGCCGAGGCGGAGCGCCGGACCGGAGCCGCGCACACGGCTCGCGGCGCCCGCTGAGAGGGGCGACGCGAACCGAATCTCGGGCTGGGGGGTCTTACGACCGGCGGGTCAGGAGCACCGCGACCGCCGCGAGCGCCAGGCCGAACGCCGCCAGCATCCAGGCGGAGAGAGTCGGGACGGGTGTCGCCGGCCCTCCGCTTCCTCCACCGATCACGGTCGGGGTCGCCGTCGCGGTGAATACGATCGTCGGGGTGATCCCGGTCGGCGAGAGGACCGGCGTCAGGGTCACCGTCGCCGTCACCGTCGCCGTCGGAGTCGCGGTCGGGGTGAAGGTCGCCGTGGGCGTGAGGCTCGGGGTGATCGTGCCCGTTGGCGTGCTCGTCGGAGTGGCCGTGACTGTCGCCGTCGCGGTCAAGGTCGGCGTGCTCGTCGGTGTGTCGGTGGGAGTCGACGTCGCGGTGTTCGTCGGCGTACTGGTCGGTGTGTTCGTCAACGTCGGGGGAATCACGCCAAGGTTACCGTTGATCGAGATCGTGTACGGGCCCTCGGCCCGCCCCGGGTTGAAGTTCGGATTGGCGGGGTCCGTCGAATAGAACGAGTCGATGTAGATGTAGTAAGTGCCCGGCGCGTAGGCCTGGGCGGCAATCGTCTCCGTGAAGCCGATGCCCCCGGCGTCCGAACCCGCCACGCAGCTCGTGCCGTCGGTGCAGTTGCTGAGGACGTAGATGCCCGGATCGAAGTTCGTGGCCGCGCCCGGCGTCACCGAGATCGCCACGCTGTTGCCGGCGCCGACGGTGAACGTATAGATGTGATCGGCTCCCGGATACGTCGTGTAACCCGTGCAGGACATCGGGGCGAGGGTCGAGTTGTTGTCGACGGCGCCGACGGTCGTGCCGGAGTCGTTGAAAGGCAGAGCGCCGACCGACGCGGCCGTGGCGCACGTGTCTCCGCCGGCCTGCGGCAGCCGGGTCTTCTGGATGGCCAGCTGGTTCGGCGCGGGCTTGCGATTCGCCGGGGCGCCCGGCCGGTGTCGGGGGGTGCTCTGAGCGGAGACGGCGGCAGCCACCAGGAAGAGGGCGACACACGGCAGTTTGCGCAGCCTGGCCTTCATTTGGGACCCTCTTCTCTTGAAAATGCGCACTCCGGAACCGTCGCCGTTGATTATGCGCGGGTTAGGCGCATTGTCAAGGTCGCGTCCACCGTTCGTCGCGATTCATTTGAGGAGCGAAGAGAGGGCGGGGTGGCTCTCGGCCCGCGGCCGAAGCTTCGGCTGCGCCTCGAGCGCGGCGCGCAGATTCTCCCTCGCCGAGGCCTTGTTTCCGGCGTACACGTCGATCACGGCGAGCTCGAACCGTCCGTCGGCGTAATCGATCTCCCCGCGCCGGCTCGCGCGGAGCCAGCGGGCGGCTTCCCCCGGCTCCCCGGTCTTGATCAGGAGCAGGCCGACGGTCGCCGAATAGGGGAACCGGGCGGGCGGCCCGAGGGACGCCGCCTTGCGCAGGTGCGCCAGCGCGGCCGCGTCCTGTCCGGCCGCGCGCTCGGCGAACGCCAGATTTTCCACGAGCAGCGGGTCTCGGGGATCGAGCTCGACGGCGCGCGCGAAAGCGGACACGGCCTCGGTCATCCGGCCGTCGCGCCCGAGAGCCGTCCCGAGATTCGACCACGCGGCGACGCGCCGCGGCGAGAGGCGGACGGCCTCCATCCAGTGAGGCACGGCGCGGCGGTACTGGCCGGTCCGTGTCAGCGCGTCGGCGAGGGCGAAACGGTTCTCGGCCTGATCCGGGTCGAGGCGGACGGCTTCTTCGAGCGGCCGGACCGACCCCGCCAGATCGCCCTTCTTGAGCAGCGCGATGCCCGACCGGAGCAGCGCGAACCGGTTGCCGGGATCGCGACGGAGAACGTCCGAGAACTTCGCGATGGCTCGATCGAGCTGGCCTTCCCGCAGAAGCTCTTCCCCCTGAAGGAGCATCGTTCTCTCCGCGAGGCGATCCTTCGGATCGGGGAGATTGCGCGGCATCGCCGGCCCGGATGCGCCCGCCCCGAGGTATCCGAGCGAACGCAGTCGGGCGAGGGCTTCCGGATCGTTCGTCCGCCGGGAGTCGGCCGCGGGTTTCGCCTCGACCGCCGAGAGAGCCCTGCCGAGCGCGAGGGCGGTTTCCCGCTTCTGAGGCTCCGCCGCCACGTTGCGTTGCTCACTCGGATCGACCGCCCACTCGTAGAGCTCGGGCCGCGGAGCCCGGATCAGCTTCCAACGCCCGTCGCGGATGGCGAACAGGGGAGCCCAGCCGTAGGCGATCCACGGCTGCTGGGTCTCGACGTACGCCGCGGGAGGTTCGAAGGCTTTTCCGCGAAGCAGCGGAGCGATCGTCCGGCCATCGGCGTCAGGCAGGGGAGCGAGCCCGAGGAGATCGAGAAGGGTCGGGGCGACGTCGATCAGGCGCACCGGTGCCGCGCTCTGCGCCGGGGCAACACGTCCGGGAGCGTGGAAGATCAATGGGACGAGGATCGTGCTGTCGTAGATGAAGAAGCCGTGCCCGGCCTCCCCGTGCTCGCCCAGGGCTTCGCCGTGGTCTCCCGCGAAGACCGTGACGCGGCCGGCCGGCGTCGCGCGCAAACCTCGGAGAAGCCGGCCGATCTCGGAGTCGACGTACGCCACCTCGCCGTCGTACGCGCCGCGGGGGCCCGGGCGCCGGAAGGCCCGGGGTGGCTCATACGGATCGTGGGGATCGTAGTAGTGGATCCAGAGGAACCAGGGGGCTCGCGCGCGGGCGGCCCAGGCCAGGGCGGCCGCCGTCGTAGCGCCCGCGGGTCTCTCGAGCCAGCCTTCGGAGCCCTTCGTCAGCCGGTCGTCGTACACGTCGAACCCGGAGTCGAGGCCGAAGAGCCGCCGGAGCGGATAACCGCTGACGAAGGCCGCCGTGGCGTAGCCGCGCGCCTTGAGCGTCCGGGCGAGCGTCGGGGTGGCGGACGCGAGGATCTGCCCGTTGTCCCGGACTCCGTGCCGCCGGGGAAGAAGCCCCGTGAGGATCGATGCGTGCGACGGCAGCGTTAAAGGCACGGGCGAGACCGCTCCCCGGAAGCGGAATCCCTCTGCGGCGAGCCGATCGATCGCAGGGGTGGGATTCCGGCCTCCGGTCCATCCGAGAGCGTCGGGCCGCAGCGTGTCGACGGTGATCAGGAGGACGTTCGGTTTCTCCCCGCCCGCGGAGGCAGCGGCGGGAACGGCCCGGACGCCCGCCGCCGCCCCGAGAGCCGACGCGAGGCAGGCCCCTGCGGCGATGCGGCGGAGCCGCCGGCCACGCCGGCTCCGGAGAGGTCGCGCCGCGTCCGCGTTCGAGTGAGTCGGCTCCACCGGTATCATGCCGCGACAAGCATATGGGCAACGACGCGCCGCGGAAGCCGACGGCACGCGCGCCGGATCACCCTGATCGCGCGCTCTCGCCGGGCGGCGCGATGGCGCTTTCGGACGGCGAGGTTCATGTCTGGACGGCGGCCCTCGATCCTCCGGATTCTGCCGTCTCGCGGCTCGCCCGGCTTCTTTCGCCGGACGAGGCGGCGAGGGCCGGCCGTTACCGGTTCGAAAGGGATCGCCGCTCGTACACGGTCGCTCGCGGGACGCTGCGCGTCCTCCTGGGAGGGTACCTGGTCCGTCCGCCCGAGAGCCTGACCTTCGCCTACGGGGAGCAGGGAAAGCCATCGCTCGCGGGCGCCTGGGACGGAGACCTTCGCTTCAACCTCTCCCACTCGGCGGGGCTCGGCGTGTTCGCCTTCTCCCGCGGCGTCGAGGTCGGCGTCGACGTGGAAGCGATGCGGGACACGGGGGACCTGCACGGGCTCGCGGAGCGCTTCTTCTCGGCCGAGGAGGCGGCGGCGCTGGGCGCCGTCCCGGCGGAGGCGAGGCCCGAGGCGTTCTACCGGTGCTGGAGTGCGAAGGAGGCCTACATCAAGGGCGTCGGGGAAGGGCTCTCGATGCCGCTCGACCGGTTCGCGGTGTCGCTCGAGCCGCCCGAAGGCGAGGTCGGCCTTCGGATTCTCGCGGGGAAACCTCCGGATGTGGCCTGGCGCATCCATCGCTTCGCGCCGCGAGCCGGGTACGTGGCGGCGCTGGCCGTCGGCGCCGCGGGCCTTCGGGTCCGATTCGGCGAGTGGAGCTTCCCCGAGCCGATCTGAGAATCGCCGGCGGATCCGGCGCTACTCGTCGAGTCGGCGAGGATTCGGGCGGTGCCGCAGGCTCGGCTCAACCCGGGGCCGCGCCGCGGTCTCGGGAAGCAGGACGAAGACCTGGAACGCCGTCCCCGTGGCGGCGGGCGCGGGATAGCCGACGGGGGCAGCGGCCGTCGCGTCCGTCATCGGAAGGAGGATGGGAGCGCCGCCGTAGACGCCCCGGGCGACCGGCGCACCGAAGAAGTTCTGGGCGTTCACGACGGAGTAGGCGGCGCCGAGAGGGAGGAGGCTCCCGATGTCGACCGGAACCCCGGCCGCCCGGCTCCAGTTGACCACTGTGATGTTCGCACGGCCCGTCTCGTATCGGTTCGGACGGATGAAGACGACCGGCGCGCCGGGAACCGAGGTCGAATAAAGGTTCGACGGGAAATGGACCGGAGAGCTCTCGTTCTCGGAGGAATAGAACGCGTTGCCGGTCACCGTCTCATTGGTGTTGAGCGGGTTGAAGAGACTCTGGCCGTTCACCACGTAGTTCCCCGTCACGACGGCGTTCTGGGCCCCCGCGCCGTAGGGGTCGTAGCCGACGTTCAAGTTCTGGCCGTTCTCGGCGGGGTAGTAGAGGACGTTCTCTTCGATCCGGGGATTGCGCGCGATCGAGTCGCCCCCGATCAGGACGTTTCGTTCGTAGTCGGGGCCGAGCCCGTTGTCGAAGATCGTATTGCCGGCGATCGTGATGTTGTCGATATCCGCCGCCTGGCTGCCGTATGCCTGGATCCCGTGACTGAAATTCGCGAAGATCACGTTGTCGGCAATGCGCTTCGTGCCGGAGAGGTTCTGGATGTAGAACCCGTGGCCGTGGCCCCGGTCGGGCCCCACCCAGCCGTTGTTCGAGACGATGCACCCCGAGACTTCCACGTCCGTGGCCTCCTTCCAGAGGCCGAATCCGCCCGCGGTGTCGTGAACGACCAGATTGATGAACTTGAGCCCGGGTCCCGTTTCTGGGGTCTGGACCGTGGCGACGCCGCCGCCCCGGGCGATGTCCGTCGGGCCCGGTCCGGATTGATGGGAGACGCGGTTCGGATCGGAGCTCGTGATTTCGAAGTCGCGGTACCACGTGTAGGAGCCCGAGACCGAAAGGATGTTGGCCATCCCCGAGTCGCCGCCGTCGAGCGTCGCCCGCTCGCCGGGGAACTGCCGGACGACGATAGGAGCGTCCGGGCTTCCGTTCAGCCGGCTCACGAACGTGCCCCGGTACGAGCCCCCGCGGATCCAGATCGTGTCGCCGGGCCGGACGGACGGAGGCTGGGAGAGCGCCGTAGAGAGCGACCACGGGATCTCGAAGCTGCCGTCGCCCCCGGCGGCGCCGGTCGGGGCCACGTAGAAGTCGGCTGCGCGGCTCACTCCGACCCGGAGGATGGCGAAGCCGACGACGAGGAGGAGACGCGCGATAACTGTTCTGACCATGGTGGACCGCCCACCGCGAATTGTACCGGTTCCGCCCCTTTCGGGGCGATCGCCTAACGGGGCGTTCTCTGGTGGAGCAGCCGGGTCGTCGGGCGCACGTGGCCCGCGTTCGCCCGCGGGATGAGGGTCGGGAGCGGGGTCGGAACCGCCGTCCGGCCCGTGGCGACAGGCGTCGAGGTCGGGCGCGGGGGCGTCGGCGTCGGGGTGCGCGGCGAGGAGGGGACGGCGGTCCGGGGGATCGCCCCGGTGGGCGTCGGCGTCGGGGGTCGCGGAGTGGGCGTCGCCGTGCGCGCCGGGGAAACGGGCGTCGAGGTTCGGACGGGGGTCCGCGTCGCGGTCGGCACGCCCGGCCGGGGCGTCGGGGTCCGCGTCGCGGTGGGTACGCCCGGTCGGGGCGTCGGGGTCTGCGTCCGCGTGGGCGTCGGCGTGGGGGGACGTGGGGTGGGCGTCGACGTCCTCGGGAGGGGCGTAGCGGTGGGAGCGGGGCCGCCGGAGACCGTCAGGACCACGAAGGCGTGCAGCTCCGCGGGCGCCGGCGGAGTCGAGTATCCGACCATTCCCGCCGGGGAGCCCGTCATCGGAACGGCGATGCCGCCGCCGGTGTACACCCCCGAGCGGACCGGACCGCCGAAGAAGTTCTGGGCGTTGCGGATCTCGTAGCTCGCGCCCGGAGCCAGGACGCTCGAGAGATCCACGTTCACGCTCGGCGCGAGGTTCCAGTTGAGGATGGTGACGTTCGCGCGGCCCGCTTCGTACAGGCTGGGGCGCACGAAGATCTGGGTGCTCGTCGGATGGGAGCCCGCGTAGAGATTGGTGGGGAAGCGGGTCTGGACGGTGGGATCGACGTAAGAGTAGAAGGAGTTTCCGCTCATCGTGACGTTCGTGTTCTTGGCGCTGAAATGGGTGTCGCCGTTGACGACGTAGTTGTTCGTCACGATCGGATTGTTCGCGCCCGCGCCGTAGGGGTCGTAGCCGACGTTCAGGTTCTGCCCACTGTTGGTCGGATAGTAGAGAACGTTGTCCGAGATTTTCGGACTCTGCGCGATCGAGTCGCCGCCGATCAGGATGTTGCGCGCGGGGAACCCGACGGGCAGCCCGTTGTCGAACATCGTGTTGCCCTGCATCGTGATGTTGTTCAGGAAGGCCGCCGAGGTTCCGTAGGCCTGAACCCCGTGGCTGAAGTTGGAGAAGATGAGGTTGTCGACGATGCGCTTGGTGCTCGTGAGATTTTGGACGTATATGCCGTGGCCGTGTCCGCGATCCGGCCCCGTCCACCCGTTGTAATAGATGAGGCAGCCGTTCACTTCCGCGTCGAGCGCCTGCTCCCACAACGCGAAACCGCCGGCGGCGTCGTGAATGACGAGGTTGATGAACTTGAGACCGGCTCCGGTCGTGTCCGCCTGGCCCAGGGCTATGGCGCCGCCCCGGGAGATATCGCCGGGGTTCGAGCCCGAAACGCCCGAGACACGGATCGGGTCGGAGCTCATGATCTCGAATCCCCAGTACCACGTGAAGGAACCCCACACCGAGAGGATGGCACCGAAGCGAGAATTGCCTCCATCGATGGTCGCCCGCTCGCCCGGGTACTGGCGCACCTTGATGGGCGCTGCCCCCGTACCGTTCAGTTTGCTCAAGTACGTGCCGCGATAGATGCCGCCCCGCATCCACACGGTGTCACCGGGGCGGACGACGGACGTAGTGATTCCTGTCTGCAGGTCCCAGGGATTCCCGATGCTGCCGTCCCCCGTGGATCTGCCCGTGGGAGACACGTAGTAGGAATTACCCGCCGTCTCGGCATTCATGCTCGCGACGACGCCGAGCTGCGGCCCGAGAAGGAGGAAGGCGATGATGAAGGTGGCGCTCGAGGCCCTCAGGATCCGGCTGGACATTAGGCTCGTCCTCCGGCCCCCATTCCGCTGATTGATTCTTCCGGCGATCCGAAAGAATCAACGACCGGGACGAAGTGCCAATTGATTGCGATGTCGTTATTTCGAAAAACAGATTACGGGAAAGGCCACCGGAAAACGACTGTCTGGGATGCCCAAAAAGGAGCAGAGGTTTCGACCCGGGCGAAGGGTCAGGTGAGCTGCTCTCGAAACCTGTCCTGAGGGACAGGAAGCCTCGCGCCGCGCGTGAAAAGACGTCGAGGGAGGAGACCCCGGAGACGCGCGCGCGGCGCGCGCGTCCGATGCGGCGATGCCGGTGCGCGCGCCGGGGACGTGAGTTACGCCGAGCCGGGCGTCTCCCGGTCCGTGTCCGGACCGGGAAAGGTCAGGCCAGAACCGCCAACCGCGCTCCGCGCGACAGGTTTCGCGAACATGACTGTCCCTAGGAGCAGGTTTGTCTTGCCCCTCGCGAAGAAATTGGCTAACCTCGAACCCGGTGCCCAGTCTCGCCCTCAATACACCAGTTTGCGTGTACTCCTTCCATCCCCTGGTGCTCTCGGAGCTCCAGAGGCTGATCGAGGAGCACGGCGCGGTGCCCGAGACTCAACGTCTCGATCCGGCACAAGTGTCAGATCTTGCGCGGTTGCCCGTCCCGGCGGCGGCCGCGTACGTGATCGAGGCGAACGCCCGCAACCGGGCGACGGAGGCCATCGTCGAGGAGATCCTCTCCCGATATCCCGACGCGCGGCTCCTCGTGGTCGCCGAAAAGTTCGACGAGACGAACGCCTTTCCTCTGCTCCGGGCCGGGGTCAAAGGGCTGCTCTGCTACTCCGAGCTGACACGCTACCTGTCGCGCGCGATCGATGAGGTCGCCGAGGGGGGCTTCTGGGTTCCCCGCGCCCTGCTCTCCCGGTTCGTCGACTGGACGCTCGCCGCGGTCCGCCGTCCGGGCCGCGTCACCGGGACAGGCCAGCTGTCCCGCCGGGAGCGGGAGGTTCATGACCTCCTGATGGAGAACCTCTCGAACAAGGAGATCGCTCAGCGGCTGCACATGTCCGAGCGCACGGTCAAATTCCACGTTTCGAACCTCCTCGGCAAGCACGGCGTCAAACGCCGCGCCGACTTGATTCTGCTCGCCTTTTCGGAGTCCCGGCCGAGCTGACTGGAGAGCCGGGCCGCCCCTCGGGCCGTCGTGGCCGTTCGGGAGGCTTCCCGGGCCGGCGCCGGATGCCTTCCGCGGTTGACACGACCCCCTCCCTTGCGTATTCTTACGCGCCCTTCCAAGCGGACAGGGAACTGTCTTCGCGGCCCTGCGCCGCGCCTTTTGATACCGATTTTGAGGTTTTTGAATGAGCTCAGGCACCCCCATGGTTTCCGAGAAAGATGTCCGCCACGCCTGGTTCGTGGTCGACGCGACCGACCAGGTGCTCGGCCGGCTCGCGACCCGCGTCGCGAAGGTTCTTTCCGGCAAGCACCGCGCGAGCTGGGTCCCTTACCTGGACACGGGCGACTTCGTCGTCGTGACGAACGCCGAAAGGGTGCGGCTGACCGGCAACAAGGCCGATGACAAGATGTATCACCGCCACACGGGTTACCCGGGCGGTATGAAGTCCGTCGCGGCCAAGGATCTCCGCGCGAAGTACCCCGAGCGGTTGATCGAAGCGGCCATCCGCGGGATGCTTCCCCATACGAAGCTCGGCCGCAAGCAGTTCAAGAAGCTCAAGGTTTACCGCGGCGGAAATCACCCGCACGAAGCCCAGCAGCCGAAGCCGCTGCCGGGTGCCCGTGCCGCGAGACCTTCCGAGAGCCGGGCCTAGTCGTCAGCAGCAGAGGAGCAAGAATGGCGGTCGACATCCAGCATCGAGCGACGGGACGCCGCAAGAGCGCGATGGCGCGCGTGAGGCTCGTCCCGGGGTCCGGCGCGGTCACGGTGAACAAGCGCTCTCTCGACGACTACTTCCCGAACAACGTTCTGAAGATGGTCATCAAGCAGCCGCTCCTCTCGACGGAGACCGCCGAGCGGTTCGACATCCACGTCACGGTGTCCGGCGGCGGACCTTCCGGCCAGGCCGGCGCGATCCGGCACGGCATCTCTCGCGCGCTCACGGAGTACAACGGCGAGCTCCGTAAGAAGCTGAAGAAAGAGGGATTCCTGACCCGCGATCCGAGAATGAAGGAACGCAAGAAGTACGGCCAGCGCGGCGCGCGAGCCCGGTTCCAGTTCTCCAAACGCTAATACGATGAGTCCGGCAATGTTGTTGTTCAGGTGTCAGGTGTCGAGTGTCGGGTGTCGGCAGCGGATCGCTGCGGCTGCCGTCACCGGTCTCCTGTCACCCGTTACCGTGGAAAGGGAGGTGTGACCTGGCATCTATTTCGATGAAGGAACTGCTCGAGGCTGGCGTCCACTTTGGTCATCAGACCAAGCGCTGGAACCCCAAGATGAAGAAGTTCATCTTCGGGAAGCGCAATGGGATCTACATCATCGACCTTCAGAAGACGCTCAAGCAGTTCAAAGAAGCCTCGAAATTCGTCACGGAGCTGGCCTCGTCCGGAAAGAACCTTCTGTTCGTCGGAACGAAGCGCCAGGCCCAGGACGCGATCTACGAAGAAGCCAACCGCTGCGGGATGTTCTACGTGAACACGCGCTGGCTGGGCGGCACCCTGACCAACTTCTCCACGATCCGCAAGTCGATCCATCGCCTGAAGGAGATCGAGGGCATCCTCGCTCAGGAGGAGAACGAGAACCTGACGAAGAAGGAGCGCCTGAGGCTGGAGCGGGAGAAGGAGAAGCTCGAGAAGAACCTGACGGGGATCAAGGAGATGGACGAATTGCCGGACGCGCTCTTCGTCATCGATCCGAAGCAGGAGTACATCGCCGTCAAGGAGGCGAACATCCTGGGAATTCCCGTCGTCGCCGTCGTCGATACGAACTGCGATCCCGACGTGATCCAGTACGTGATCCCCGGCAACGACGACGCGATCCGCGCGATCCGGCTCTTCGCGTCGAAAGTGGCGGACGCGGTCCTCGAAGGACTGCATGCGCACGAGGAGCGGGCGAACGAGCTCGAGGCGGCTTCGGCCGAGTCGAGGCCCCGGACGCCGGAGCTCTCGACGACCGCCGTCGTCTCGGACGTCGCGTCGTAGGCGCTCTCCATCCGCGGTTTTCGGTTCGCCGGCCCGGTGCGGCCCGAACCGAAACCGCTGACGGAGCCGCCGGACACGACGCTCCCATACGCCATTCACCATTCACCGGAATCTAGAAACGGATAGCACGATGGAAATCACAAGCAAGATGGTGGCGGACCTGCGCGCCGAGACGGGCGTCGGGATGATGGAATGCAAGAAGGCGCTCGTCGAAGCGGCCGGCGACTTCGAAGAGGCCAAGAAGGTCCTGCGGAAGAAGGGTCTCGCCGCGGCGGCCAGCAAGGCCGGCCGGGCGACGTCCGAGGGGCTCGTCGTCGCGCACGTGACGCCGGTCGCCTCGGTGCTCGTCGAGGTCAATTGCGAGACGGACTTCGTCGCGCGGACCGAGGCGTTCCGGATGTTCGCCGAGAAGCTCGCGGATCGAATCGCGGCGCACGACGCGTTCGGCGATACCCGCTCGACCGAGGGTTCCGAGGCCGGAGAGCTCTCCTGGCCGAACGAGCCGTCCGTCTCCGCGGCTGTCGCCCAGCTGGTGGCGACGCTGAAAGAGAACATCCAGATCCGGCGCTTCGCGCGCCTGGTGCCCCGCCCGGGGGAGAAGTTCGCGAGCTACGTCCATGGGAACGGGCGCATCGGCGTGCTCGTGGGCGTTCCGGCGGGAGACGAGGCGCTCGCCCGGGACGTCGCGATGCACGTGGCGGCTTCCGACCCGCGCTTCGCGTCTCGAGGGGAAGTGACGCCTCAGATGATCGAGACGGAGAAGGAGATCGCCCGCGCGCAGGCGGCGTCCGCCGGGAAGCCCGCCAACGTCGTCGAGCGGATCGCCGACGGCAAGGTCGAAAAGTTCTACCAGGAGACTGTCTTGACCGAGCAGGCGTTCGTGAAGGACCCGGAAAAATCGGTCGGCCAGGTGCTGGTCGAACGCGGCGGACAGGGCGCGCTCGAGCTGCGGTTCGTCCGTTTCAAGCTCGGCGAGAGCCTCGGCCGCGGCGCTGCGGAGACTCCCGCGGAGGTCGCGAGCGCGTAGAGCGCCGAGAGACGATGCCGATTCCCGTCTATCGCCGGATCCTCCTGAAGATCTCAGGAGAGGCGTTGATGGGGGAGCGGCCGTTCGGCATCGATCCCGAGCAGGTCGCGAGGATCGCCGACGAGATCCGGGAAGTCCACGGCCTCGGAGTCCAGACGGCCGTCGTCCTCGGGGGCGGGAACATCATCCGCGGCATCGCCGCCGCCGCCCAGGGGATCGACCGCGTCGCCGGCGATCACATGGGCCTCCTGGCCACCGCGATCAACGGCCTCGGGATGCAGGACGCCCTCGAGAAGCGCGGCGTCACCACCCGCCTCATGTCGGCGGTCGAGATGCGGCAGATCGCCGAGCCGTTCCTCCGCCGCCGCGCCGTCCGCCATCTCGAGAAGGGGCGGGTCGTGATGCTCGTCGGCGGGACCGGCAATCCGTTCTTCACGACTGACACGGCCGCCGCCCTCCGCGCCAACGAGATGAAGGCGGAGGTGCTCCTCAAGGCGACGAAGGTCGACGGCGTCTACGATTCGGACCCGAAGCTGAACCCCGAGGCCCGCTTCCTGAAGACGCTCACCTACCGCGACGCGCTCGCCGCGGGACTCCAGGTGATGGACGCGGCCGCCATCGCACTCTGCATGGAGAACAACGTCCCGATAAAGGTGTTCAATCTATTCGTGCCTGGGAATATCCTCCGGGTCGTCGCCGGCGAGAACGTCGGATCGCTCGTCACGGCGGAGGGAGGGACGCGGTGAGGCAGGAGCTGAAAGACATAGAAAAGCGGATGACGGACGCGGCCGCGCACCTCAAGGAGCGGTTCAAGACGCTTCGGACCGGCCGGGCAAACCTCGGGATGCTCGACGGGATCCTCGTCGCCGCGTACGGCGCGGATGTGCCGATCAACCAGGTGGCGAACCTTTCGGTTCCCGAGCCGACGTTGATCGTCGCGACACCGTGGGACCCCAAGATGGCGGTCGAGATCGAGCGCGCGGTGCGCAAGTCCGACCTCGGACTGAATCCGCAGAACGACGGCAAGATCGTGCGCATCCCGATTCCGTCCCTGACCGAGGACCGGCGCAAGGACCTCGCGAAGAAGGCCCACCAGATGGCCGAGGAAGCGCGCGTCGAGATCCGCCGGTTCCGGCACGAGGGCAACGACCGGCTGAAGAAGATGCTGAAGGACAAGGAGATCTCCGAGGACGACGAGCGCCGCGCGCTCGAGGAGTCGCAGAAGATCACCGACCGGAAGATCACGGAAGTCGACGAGCTCTTGAAGTCGAAGGAAAAAGAGATCCTCGCCGTCTGACGGCGGCTCTTCCATGGGCTGGGTCGCGATCGTGCCGGCCGCGGGATCGGGCACTCGGCTGGGGAGCGCGGCGCCGAAAGCCCTGGTCGCATTCGGCGGGACCACCCTCCTTCTCCGCGCGCTCGAATTGCTCCGATCGGTTCCGTTCGAGCGCATCGTCGTCGCGGGCCCGCCGGGCCGGTTGCGAGACGTCGAAGCCCTTCTCGGAGCGTCCGAGTCGGCGGTCGCCGGCGGCGCCACCCGGAGCGAGTCCGTTCGCCTCGCCTTCGCGGCGCTCGCTCCGAGCCCGGGCGACGTCGTGTGCGTCCATGACGCGGCACGGCCTTTCGTGACGCGGGAGGAAGCGGAAGGCGTGATGCGTGCCGCGGAACGGGACGGGGCCGCCATCGCGGCGACGCCCATCGTCGATACGGTCAAGAGGGTCGAGGCCGGCCGCGTCGTCGAGACCGTGGATCGCCGGGGCCTGTGGGCGGCCGCGACTCCCCAGGCGTTTCGGGAGGACATCCTGCGGCGGGCTCTCGAGGGCGGAGACGGCACGGACGAGGCCGTACTCTGCGAGCGGATGGGAATCCCCGTCTCGATCTCCCCGATATCCCGGAAGGGTTTCAAGATCACGACCCCGGAGGACCTGGAGCTTGCCCGGGCGATCCTCTCGCGGGAACGCGCGTGAGCCTCCGGACCGGGATCGGGTTCGACGCGCACCCCTTCGCGGAAGGGAGGCCTCTCTATCTGGGAGGCATCGAGATCGCCCATCCGGCGGGTCTCAAGGGGCACTCCGACGGCGACGCGCTCCTCCACGCCATCGCCGACGCGATCCTGGGCGCGGCGGGGCTCGCTTCGCTCGGCGAGCATTTTCCGGACGATGACGCCTCCCTGGAGGGGACCCGCAGCGGACCGCTTCTCGCCCGGGTCTCCGACGTCGCGAGGCGAAACGGCTTCGCCATCGAGAATGTCGATGCGGTCGTGATCGGGGAAGTCCCCCGGATAGTCCCCTACCGCGAGGCCATGCGCTCCCGGATCGCCGAGATCCTGGAGCTGTCCTCAGATCGCGTCAACGTCCGGGGAACGAGCTCGAACGGCCTCGGCTTTCCCGGCCGCGGGGAGGGGATGGCCGCCATGGCGGTGGTTCTGCTCCGCGCGCCGGACGCCCCCGGTTGAGCCAGGGCGGCGGACCCCCGGTGCTTTCGCGCCTCCATCCCATCGCCGAGGCCGTCCGGTCCCGGCCCCGCGAGATCGAGTGGGTCCTCTTCGACAAGGCCCGCAAGGACCGGCGCATCAACGAGTTGCTCACACTCTGCCGGAGGGCCGGAGTCTCGGTGCGGTTTGGCGACCGCGCCGCCCTCGAGCGGCTGGCGGGGCCTTCCCAGCAGGGCGCCGCGGCCCGCGTCGCCATGCGCGGCTATCTTCCGGAGGAGGAGGCTCTGGCCGGGACACCCGGAAGGCGCTTCCTCCTCGTCCTGGACGAGGTCGAGGACCCCCACAACCTGGGCGCCGTCCTCCGCGTCGCCGACGGCGCGGGGGCGCGGGTCGTCGTCCCCGAGAGGGGATCGGCCCCGCTCTCCGAGACGGTCGCCCGCACTTCCGCGGGCGCCCTGGAACGCGTCCCCGTGGTCCGGGTCGGAAACCTGCGGCGGTTCCTGGACCACTTGAAAACAGAGGGTTTTCAGGTGGTGGGAATGGACGTGGCGGGGGAGCCGATTTACGATATCGACCTGACCGGGGACCTGGCGCTCGTCCTCGGAGGCGAGGCGAAGGGGATGCGGCGCCTCGTCCGGGAGGGGTGCGACCGGCTGGCACGCCTTCCGATGCGGGGTGAGCTCGCCTCCCTGAACGTTTCGACGGCGGCGTCGGCGGCGGCCTGGGAGGTCATCCGGCAGCGAGATTTTTCTTCCGAAAAGCCTTGATCGACGGCACTTGCACTGCTACACTCCGCGATTCGCGCCTGTGGGAAATGGGTCCGCTCTTTGAAGGCCGGCCGGGAGGATGGGGGAAACTTGTCTCCCTCCGATTCGTCGCCGGCGTAGCTCAACGGTAGAGCATCCGATTTGTAATCGGAAGGTTGCGGGTTCAAATCCC